>JBPOIU010000035.1:0-11620 GCA_052034255.1 Planctomycetota bacterium
GCTTGCTTTCTTCAACGCCGGCCGGCTCCGGGCCTCCCAGGCCTTCACGTCTTCCAGCCCGACTTCGATCGCCTTGCGCAGCTGTGCGTCCCGTCCGGCGGCGACTTCGCCCGGCGAGTTCCACAACACGAAGTCCGGCACGGCGCCGTTCAGCTCTTGGTCCTGGCCATCGGTGATCCGGTACCACCCGCGGAACGGTTGGCGCAACAACCCGAGGTCCATCACCATCGCCGCGCCGGTGCTGATCACGCCGCCGGCCGTCGGCACGCCGACGACGCGTCCGCGATGGAGCACTTGGATCGCGTGCGTGAAGATCTCCGCATTGCTGAAGCTGTTCTGATCGCACAGCACGACGATCGGCTTGCTCCACGACGCGTAGACGCGCCGATCTTGCGGGTATCCCGGTCCGCCACCGCGGCCGACCGCAATCGCATGTTCCGGCTGCGTCAGCGCCGTCAGCAAGTGGTCGGCCGTGGAACCGCCGCCGTTGCCGCGGACGTCGATCAACAAACCCTCACGTCCCGCGCCCACGCGGTACAGCGCCTGCTCGAACTTCCAAAAGCTCGAGAAGTCCATGCCTTCGATGTGGAAGTACCCGAGCTTGCCACCCGACGCCTCGTGGACGACCTTCTCGTTGTCGTCGATCCACTGTTCGTAGAGCTGCCGCCGCACCGCGGCGAACGTCGTCGGGCGCACGATCACGTCGCGCTCTTCGTTCTTGTCGTTGCGCACGCGCAGCTTGATGTCGCGCTCCATCGGCCCATTCAGCACGAGCGTCAGATCGAGCGACGGATCGACGGTGACTCCGTCGATCGCCAACACGACTTCGCCCGCGGACACGAGCGACTTCACGTCGGCGGTGGGCCCGCGCCGGACGACGTCCTTCACCTTCAGGCCCGGGCCCTTCCACTGCGGATCGAACCGCAACCCGAGATGCGCGGTCACGTCGCGCCACGCTTCCGTCGGGGCTCGACCGCCTTCCATCGATGAGAAGCCGAGGTGCGACCCGTTCAACTCGCCGAGCATCAGCGACACGACCTCGCCGAACATCGAGCCGTCTTTCGCGATCGCCGCGGTGTCGACGTACTTGCGGCGCACCGCGTCCCAATTGCGATTGCCGAGGCGGTCGTCGTAGTAGTTGTCGCGCATCAGGCGCCAGGCCACGTCGAAGCCCGCGCGATACCGATCCTGGGTCTTCACTTCGTGCGGCGTCCGGAACGCGTACTCGGTTGCCGAGCCCGCTTTGTCGAGAGTTGCCGGCGTGCCACCCTTGCGCCCGTACACGGACTTCGTCTTCTTCGAGAAGTGCCCGCCGGAGAAGCCGGCGGCGGAGAACGACTTCGGCTTCGTGTCGTCCGGGAACGAAATCGCGTACAGCCCGCGCTTGCCGTCGATCGTGGCTTCGAACGCGAGCTTCGCTTCGTCGACGAAGAACAAGTTGCCGTCGAACGAATCCGGGATGCCGACGCGAACGACGCGGTCTTGCAGTCCGTCGAAGTCGATCACGACCTCGGGCGTCTTGTCCTTGTCCTTGTCGTCCTTGCGCGCGTCGCCCTCGCCGTCCTTCTTCTTCTCGCCCTCGTCCTTCTTGGCTTCGGGCTTCGCGTCGGCCTTTTGCTCCGCCTTGGCGTCGTCCTTGCCCTCCGGCTTCGCGTCCTTCTTCTTTTCCTCGCGTCCCTTCTTCATCTTCTCGAGCGCCTTGTCGAGCTTGCGATCGCGGTCGTCCGCGTCGTAGTCCTTGCGCGCGAGGTAGACGTAGTGGACGTCGACCTCGTCGAGATCGCGACGTCCGTTGAACGCGATGACCTTGCCGTCCGGCGACCAGCACGGATCACCGTCGTTGTCCGGATGCGCCGACACGTTGAACGGCGGGCGCGAGCCGTCCAGCGGCACGATCCACACGTCGTCGTTGAAGTCGTCGTCGCTGGACGCGTAGACGATCCACTTCGAGTCCGGCGACCAATCGAACCCGTCCAACGCCGCCGACGGCACGATCCGACGCAGGTCGCGGCCTTGATCGTCCATGACCGACAGATCGCCGCGTCCGCGGACCAACGCGACCTTCGTGCCATCGGGAGACAGCCGTAGCCCGCGCTCCGACGTCGTGTCCTCGGTGATTCGCTTGGTGATGAAGCGATCGTTCTGCCACCAGTACGCGTCCGCGTTCTCGCGCTCGGCGCGCCAGACGTCGCTCTGCCCGCCTTGTTCGCTGACGAACAGCAGCGCCTGCGCGTCCTTCGTGAACATCACGTCGCTCTCGAGTTCGGGTGTGGCGGTGACGCGCTTCGGTTCCTTCAACTCGGTGTCCATCACGTACACGTCGCCGGCCGCGACGAACGCGATTTCGAGTCCATCCTCGGTGAACGCGACGTCGGTCGCCGCGTCCAACGTCCGGCGCAGCCACTTCGAACCCACGGTCTCGCCAGCGTTCACCAGCGTGAGCTTCTCCGGCGCCTTGCCGCTGCCGGGCTCGTAGCGCCAGAAGTCGAACAACTGGCGGAACACGATCACCGAGCCATCGCGCGCGATGCAGGGCATCATCACCGCGTCGTCGTCGAACTTCGTCAGTTGCTTGCGCGCATTGCCGTCGCGATCGCATTCCCAGAGGTCGAACGTGCCATCCTGCTGACCGACGTAGTAGAAGCCGGAGCCGTCGGGCTTCCACAACGGGGTGCGGAACCCGAGCTCGTCGTGCAGCACTTCCGTGAAGCGCGCGCTCGCGACGTCGAAGCGCCAGACCTGACTCGCTTGCGACCCGTGGTAGCCCTTGCGGAACCAACTGGTGTCCTCGCGCGTGAACAGCAGCGCCGCGCCGTCGTGCGACAGGTCGCCGTCCGAGCCGTAGTCGTCGAACAACACGAGCTCGGCGCCGCGTTGGAACGCGGGCTGCTTCAAGAAGCGTCCCGCGGGCCGATGCGCGTGATCGCGACTGCCACGCGTGAGGAACGCCGTGCCGTCGGGATACCAGCCGTCGAGCGTCGAGCCTTCGCTGTGGAACGTGCGCTGCTCGGCCGCTCCGCCTTGCGCGGGCATCACGAACACCTGCGCCGATCCGGCGCGCGTACTGTTGAACGCGATCCACTTGCCGTCCGGCGAGAACGCGGGGCGCGAATCGTCCGCGGGGTCGCGCGTCAGTTGCGTCGCCGCGCCACCGGTCGACGGCGCGGACCACAAATCGCCGGCCCAGGAGAACACGAGTACTTTGCCATCGGGCGACAGCGCCGGATCCCGCGGGAGCACGATCGGCTCCGAGGTCTGCGCGCGCACCTCCGCGGCGGTGATGGACGACACGGCGATCGATGCGAGCCAGGCGAATCGACGAAGCATGCGGAACCTCGAGTGGAGAACGGAGGAGAGCGCGAGCCGACGAATGGGCGGGGGAGTCTAAACGTCCGGGGCCGCGCCGCGTTGGATCCCAGATGAACTGGGATCGAGTCGGTCGAGCACCCGTTTCGCTTTCGCCAGCAGCCGCGCGACCGATGCGTCGCTGTCGATCGCCGCGAACTCGGCGGCGTCGAACCACCGCAAGTCGTTCGACTCGTCGCTGATCGCGAGCTCCTGATGCGGCGCGGCGACCAGCAAGAAGCGGATGTCGTGGTGCTCGTGCTCGGGCTCCGCGCCGCGCGCCGGGATCACGTGGACGTCGAGATCGAGTGGCAGCGGCGCCACGGCGTCGATCTGCGCATCGCCGCCGATGAACGTGAACTCGTGCATCCCCGATTCCTCGCGCGCTTCGCGCAACGCCGCGCGATGGACGTGCGCTTCGCCGTCGACGTGACCCCCGAGCTGCAGCCAGCGGTTCAGCTTGCGGTGGTGCGTCAGTAGGAATCGTCGATGGTCCGGCGCGACGATCCACGCCGACGCCGTCACGTGCCCGGGCACGCAGGAACGCAGCAGGCAGTCGTCGTGGCCGCGGACCAACGTCTCGATGCGTCGCGCGACGTCGCGTTCGTGCGGGAAGGCCTGCGCGTAGCGCGTCAACACGTCGAGCACGGCAAAGCGGTGCATGCCGGTCAATCCGTCGGGGGAGCGGGACGGAGCAAGGTCAGCAAGGTCTCACCGTAGCGCAGGAACAGCGCGCCCGACGGTTCGAGCTCGTCGCCCGCGCGCAGCTCGAGCGTGATCACGGGGATGCCGAGCGTATTGCCCGCCCACGAACCGAGCGATCCCGGTCGGCCGCCGAGCCGTCGCGCGGGCAGCGCGTTCAACGCCGCGGCGGCCGCGGCGACGTCGTCGGCCGGCCCATCCCAATCGATGCACGCGAGCGGTTGATGCAACGACACGATGCGGCTCGGCCGGCGCTCGACGATGAAGCGTTCGAGCGCGCGTGCTTCGGGTTCGGACAGCGGCAGCGCGCCGTGACGCTCCGAGTGCGCGAAGTTCCCGGCGGGGAAATTGCGATTGAGGTCGACGCCGCGCGCATTGGCGCGCTCCCTTCGCGCATAGCCGTCGGGATTCGCGACGGGCACGAGCGTGATCGGCGCGTCGGCCCATAGCTCGGGATGCAGCGCCAACGCACGCTCGAGTTCACGCAGCAGCGGTGTGCCCGCGGGCTCCGAGCCGTGGATCGACGCGATGACCAACACGCCGCCATCGCGATCGGGGCCGAGGCGGATCGCGTCGATCGGGCGGCCCTCGACGCTGGTACCGAGAACGAGGCGCTGTGTCGGCGGCGGCGGGGGCGCCACGGGTTCGGTCGCGCAGCCGGTGAAGGCGCAGATCCACAATCCGCCGAGCGCCCGAAGTGCCGCGAGACGCATCAGCGGGACTCCGGAGCGGGCGGCCGGACGCGCACGCGCGCGCCATCGACGTCGAGTCGATGCGTCACGAGCAGATTGATCGCTTCGGGCAAAGCGTCGAGCTCGGCGTCGAACACGCGCGCGGCCAGCGCGTCGGCATCGTCGTCGTCTTGTACCGGCACGGCGCGCTGCACGATGATCGGTCCGCGGTCGTAGTGATCGTCGACGAAGTGCACGGTGCAGCCCGAGATCTTCACGCCCGCGGCCAGCACCGCTTCGTGCACGTGATGACCGAAGTAGCCCTTGCCGCCGAACGACGGCAGCAGCGCGGGATGGATGTTGATCACGCGGCGCTCGAACGACGCGCGCAGCGGGAAGTGGGCGAGGTAGCCCGCGAGCACGACGACGTCGATGCGTTCGCGCGCGAGCAGCGCGTAGAGCGCGTCCGCGAACGCCGCGTCGTCGGCGTGGTCGCGGCGGCGCACGACGGAACACGGCACGCCGAGCCGAGCACAGCGCGCGATGGCACCCGCGCGCGTCGACGACGACACGACGTGCGCGACGTGCGCGAGCAGCCTCCCGTCGCGTTCACGGACGACGAGATTCTCGAGCGAGCGGCCGCCGCCCGAAACGAAGACGGCGAGGCGCGCGGCGGTGGTGCTCATGCGGTCCCCAACGCGTCGATCGCCGCGCGCGCGCGCGCCATGTCGATCCCGTCGACCTGGATCTTTTTCCGCTTCGACGTCTCGCCGGACGCGATGGTCACCCGTGAGCGCGCGACGTCGAAGAACTCGGCGACGATGCGGACGATGCGTTCATTCGCTTCGCCGTCGACAGGGGGAGCCGTGGTCTGGACGACCAGCGTGTCGTCTTGGACCGAATGCACTCGATCGCGGGCGGAGCGCGGCTTGGCGCGCACGAAGAACTCGACGCCTCCGGCCGTCGCCGCGATGCGCATGCGGTCACGGCCCGACGAGCGGGAGTTCGCAGCGCCCGGCATCGAACAGCGGATAGGCGGCCAGGAAGCAGCGGGTGTCGCGGTACTTGGTCGTGAACTCGCCGAGCGCCGCTGCGGCGTTCTCGAAACTGCCGCCGCGACCGAGGAACGGTGCCAACGCGTCGGCGATCGCGGTGTATGCGGCGGCCTCACGGGTCAATAGATCGACCGCGGCCTGGGTCTGCGCCGCGGTCGTCGCATCGGCAGCGGCGGCATCGAGCAGCGTTTTCAGCATGCCGTGGTGGAGATCGATCACCGGCACCACGACGTCGGCGAGAGCGGCCTTCTGCGCGTCGGTCCAACCCTGCGACGGGTCGTACGACTGCAGTTGCGCGCGCAGGCGCGCGACGCCCGCGCGGAACCACGCGGCGGCCATCAGCGTCGTGCCGCGCGCGATCGCGAGTCGATCCGCGGGTCGGTCCGCGACGCGATCACCGAGCAAGTCCGCGAACGCCCGTGGGGTCGCGAACGCGCGGAAGCGCACCACACCGCTCGCGGAGCCGCCTGCCTTCGACACGACCAGCGTGACGCCTTCGCCGTCGTCGCTGATGCCTTTCACCTCGCCGAGCTGATCCCGTTCGGGGTGCGTGATGTCCTTGCGCGTGAGCGCGCCAGCTTGCAGCGCCGTGCGGAACGCGTCGAACACGTCGGTGAGCGGGGCGACGTCGGCTTGGATCGCCGTGACGTAGTCGCGATAGGTGTTCGTCTGCATGCGCGCGACGAGCGTCGTCGCCGCGGAGTTCGCTTCGGCGAAGCGCAACGCGGCGAGGTCGGCGAACCACGCGTCCCAGTCGAACTCCTTTTGCACGCGCACGAGGTCCTGCGCCAACGCCGCGGCCGCTTGCGCCTGCTCGGCTTCGGCGATCGTCGGCGTCAGGGCGCTCAGCGTCGCGTCGAGTTCGACGAGCGCGGCCGCCAGTGGCGTCTGCGGCAACGTCGCCAGTGCCGCGGCGTCGGGCAGCGCGGTGCGCGCATTCGAGAGGGCAGTGTGCGCGTCTTGGAACTTCCCGGCTTGCAGCGCCGCGGCGACGTCGTCGCGCACACGTTGCGTCGCCGTCGTGAACGCCGCCAGGGCCGTTGCCGTCAGTCGCTCCTTCGCGGCGACGAAGTCCGGCGCGGCCTCGACGTCGGCCTCCTGCGACGCGCTCTGCGTCAGCGCGGCGGCGGCCGCGACGAAGTTGCGTTCGCCGAGCGCTCCGTTCACCGCGGACTCGAGCGCCGCGATCGCGGTGCCGACCTTCGCCTTGGTCCGTGCCGCGGCTTCGGTCTCGGCCGCGATTTCGGCTTCGAACTGCTCGACGAGCTTCTGTGCCTTACCCGCGGCTTCGGTTCCCGAGAACGCGCCGACGATGTCGTTCAGCGCGGTCAACTTCGCTGCTCGATCGAGCGTGCCCGCGCGCTCCGTGTACTCGGTGTACGCGGTCATCGCCTTGAACTCGAACTCGCGTTTCTCGGCTTCCGTTTGGAGCTGATCGACCTTCTTCTGGTCGGTCGTGTTGTTCACCACGACGATCTGCTCGGGTTCGCGGTTCAGCAGGATGCCGGCGACGGTGCCACCGACGACGACGAGCAGCGCCAACACGATGACCAGCGCGCGACTCGACTTCTTGGCGGTCGCGACATGGATGGCGTCGACGAGTTCACCGGCGGTCTGGTAGCGCTGCCCCGGCTCTTTCTGGACCAGCCGCGAGAAGATCGCTGCGACCTTCTCCGGGACGTTTTGCGCCGCGGCGCGCACGTCGGGCGGGGGCTCGCGCAGCTGCTTCTTGACGATCTCCTCGGCGCTTTCGCCATGGAACATCGTCTTGCCGGTGAGGATGCGGAAGAACGTCGCGCCGAGCGAATACAGGTCGGAGCGCGTGTCGAGCGTCTGACCGCGCGCCTGCTCCGGCGAAATGAAGTGCGGCGTGCCGACGATGCCGAGTGCATCCGCGCCGTCGTGTTGCGCGAGCGCGAGACCGAGGTCGGCGATCTTGACCGTCCCGATCTCCGTCAGCATCAAGTTGTCGGGCTTGATGTCGCGGTGGACGATCTTCTTCAGCTCCGCGTACTGGAGGCCGCGTGCCGCGTCGTTCAGCAGCTTCAGCGCGTCCTGCCACGGCAACGGGCCGTCCTTGTTCAGCTTGTCCTCGACCGTGCCGCCCGGCACGAACTCCATCGCGTAGAACAGCAACCCGCTGTCCTGCGCGACGTCGTAGACCTGCACGATGTTCGGGTGGTTCAGCTGGCCCGCGGCGCGCGCCTCCTTCAGGAAGCGTTCGACGAACGCGGGATCCCGCGACAACTCCGGCGACAGGATCTTCAGCGCGACTTCGCGGTTCAGCGACAACTGCAGCGCGCGATAGACGGTGCCCATGCCGCCGCGCCCGAGGCGCTGCAGCAGCTTGTATCCGCCGAGCGTCTTGCCGACCCCGCCGCCCGCTTCCTTCGTCGAGAAGAACGTCAGCGCGGTGGTGCCGATCGTGATCTTGTCGCCGCTCTTCAACTCGACGGCATTCGCGCCGATCGACGTCCCGTTCACCAGCGTGCCGTTCTTCGATCCGGCGTCCTTCAGGAAGAAGCGTCCTTCCTTGCCGCGGATCTTGCAGTGCGCGCGCGACGCGAGTTCGTCCTCGATGCGGACCTCGGCCCGTTCGTCGCGGCCGAGCGTGTAGACCACGTCCTCGTCGAGCGTGACGGAATGGCCCTTTTGGCTTCCGGTTTCAACGATGAGGACCGGCACTCGAATCTCCAAGTCCTGAGAACAGGGCGCGCCCGACGCGCACCAACGTGGCGCCTTCCTCGACCGCGATCTCGAAATCGTTCGTCATGCCCATCGAAAGTTCGACGAAGCCCGCGGGCATGTCGCCGGTCGCGATGAGCTCGTCGCGCAGCGCTCGTAGTCCGCGGAACCACGGGCGTGACGCTTCCGGTTCGCGATCGAGCGGCGCCATCGTCATGAGTCCGACCACGTCGAGGTGACGTGCGGCTGCTGCCGCCCGCGCGAGCGGTCGCACGGCTTCCGGTGAACAGCCGCTCTTGCTCGCTTCACCGCTGACGTTCACCTGCAGCAGGATGCGCGGGCGGACGCCTTCCTCGTGCGCGATGCGGTCGATGCGCGTCAATAGATCGATGTCGTCGACCGAGTGGATCCACGGGAACAGGTTCAACGCGCGACGCACCTTGTTCGCTTGCAGGTGACCGATCAGGTGCCACGTGGGACCCTTCGGGACCGCGGCCGCGCGTTCTTCGGCATCGGCGATGCGGTTCTCGCCGAAGTCGGCGGCTCCCATCAGCGGCAGGAGTTCGCGCACGATCTCGGGGCCGACCGATTTGGTGACGGCGACCAGCCGGACGGCGTCCGCTGGCCGACCGCTCGTCCGCGCGGCGGCGGCGATGCGACCGCGGACCGCGTCGAGGTTTCGTTGCAACAGTGACGCGACGCCGGAGAGTGCGGTCATGGTCCTCGTTCCGAAGCGGCTTGATCTACCAGAGCGCGCGGCGGCGTGCGAGCGAGACGCGAGGAAGGTGCGGAAGTCGAGCGAAGCGGTTCGCGCGTGCGCGATGCGCGGACGAGCGCCGCTCGGCGATGGAGCGCGCGCAGTAGACGCACGCAATCGTCGCCGGCTGCGCGTCACCGGGGGCATCCGTGTGACTACAGGGCCGCGTTCCGCGGGGCTCGGCGCGCGTCCTGGAGCGCGAATTCCGCGGCAATGGCGAGTCTTCGGCGGGCATCGGCCAACATCGACCTTTGGAACATCTTGACCGAGGGTTGCTGCCCCGTAAGATCCCGCCGACTTATTTCCTTGTAGGCCAAGTGCTTTCCGCAAGCGTACGAGCTGGTCACGGCCAGTCGCCGTCGAACGACCGACGGACATCTCGTGCGATCGCGTTGCTCGCAAAGGAGTTCGTCTCCAATGACGATGCGTCCCTCGCTCGCGTTCTCGGCTGTGCTGCTGTTCGCCGCCGCCGGTTGTTCCTCCGCGGGCAAGTTCCCGGTGGAGATCCCGGACCCGAATACCCCGGAGGCGATCGCGGCCGCCGCGAGCTTGACCGGGACCGCGTGGGAGCCGGTGCGCATCCATGAGCGAACCGGCGCCTCGGTCGCTTCGATCGAAGTGCACGACGGCACCGCCTACGTCCTCGACAGCGCGAACACGGTGCACGCCATCGACATGGCGAACGGCACGCATCGCTGGGTGTTGTTCCTCGACCGCGCGCCGACGCGCTCGATGCTGGTCGGCAAGGACCGCGTCGGCTTCCTGTCGCGCGCGCACTTGACCGTCTGCGACAAGATGACGGGCACGCGCTTGCTCGATCGCGACCTCGACTTCACGCCGTCGGCCGGTGGAGCATTGACGCTCGACACGCTGTACACGTCGTCGTGGGGCGATTCGTACCGCCTGCGCACCGTGTCGCTGTACGACGGTTGGCCGGGTTGGTTCTACGCGGTGGGCGGGCCGGTGACGGCGTCGCCGCGCGTGATCGGCAGTGGCGCGGATCAGATGGTCTACGTCGCGGCGCAGGACGGCACGATCACCGCGCTCGAGTCGCGTCCGGCGACGGCCGACGTTCCGGGCTCGATGGCGTGGTCGTATCGCACGCTGGGCAAGAATGCGGCTGAACTCGCGAACGACGACCAGACGCTGTTCGTCGCGTCCGAGGACCGGGCGCTGTACGCGCTGAACCGCTTGGTCGGTTCGGTCAGCTGGAAGTGGTTCTCGGATCAACCGCTGACGCAGGCTCCGGCCGTCGCGGCGACGCGCGTCTACCAGCCGATTCCTGGCGCAGTGGTCGCAATCGACAAGGCGAGCGGTGAGACCGTCTACACGTTCACGGGCGCCAAGCGTTTCTTGACGACGGTGTCCGGCCACGACCTGTTCGAGTGCGAGGACGGCCAGATCGCGGTGCTGAACGCCGCGAACGGCGTCGAGATCTCGCGGGTCCGCTCGCCGCTCTTGCGCGTCGTCGCGAGCAACGAGTCGGGCGAAGGCCTCGTGTTCTCGTGCGGGAAGAACGTCATCGTTCTGAAGTGATCGCCGCGCGCGCGAGCGCGAGGTGACGACGGCGAACGGCCGCGGTGGATCCGAGCGATCCACCGCGGCCGTTCGCGGTGCAGGCGAGCTCCGGCGTGATGCGGCCGGCGCTCACCGTTTGGGCGTCACGAGGCCGCCTTCGGTACGCCACGCTCGGTCTTGCCGCGGTAGGAACTCATGCCTCCGACGACGTTCGCGAGCTTTTCGTAGCCCTTGCCGCTGAGGAAGTCGCAGGCCGCGGCCGAACGGCCACCCGCGGCGCAGACGACCAGCAAGCGCTTGTCCTTCGGGAGTTCGCGATAGCGGCCCTCGAGCTGATCGATCGGGATCCAGCGCGCACCAGCGATGTGTCCGCCTTCGACCTCGCCTTGCGTGCGCACGTCGACGACAAGGGTGTCGCCGCGCGTCAGCACCTGCTTGTCCTCGACCAGAACGCGGCACTCCTCGGCATCGATCTCGTCGAACAAGCGACCCTCCTCGATCATTGCGCCCGTCACGGGCTTGCCATCGGCGAGCATGCGAACGAACTGTTCCAAGCGAGCGACCTTCTGCTCGGCGTCGACCGCGCGTGACTCCGCGCGGTTCGTCGCCGACTCGAGTTCGCGCGCTTTCACTTCGAGTTGCCGGGCGCCGGATCGCGCGCGGATCGCGACGACGAGCGCGATGACGCTGACTCCGGCGAACGGATAGATGACGTCCATGCGAGAGGATCCTCCGAACAAGAGGCGCATGTGTAGCACCCGGTGGCTCGGGCCGCATGGCCGGATCGCCGCAGGCGATCCACCCTGGCAGGGGCCGAAGGCCCCTGCACCTCATTGGCCGGCCGAAGGCCGTCCTACTCGCCGGCCGAAGGCCGCTCCGCCTTCTGC
>JBPOIU010000221.1:0-7368 GCA_052034255.1 Planctomycetota bacterium
AGCCGGCCCTGGCCCCCGGCCTCTCGCTCGTTCCGCACGGATGCGGCGATCCGCTGATACGTCTCGTGCAGGCACCCCAGCTCAACCGCGTTCTTGAGGGGTGGGAACACCAGTTGGACGCGGCAGAAGCCGCCCCGTGCGTTCGAGAGGCCGGGGGCCAGGGCCGGCGGTCGTGCCGGGTCCGGGGACCGGTCGCCAGATCCACCACCGGCTTCAAGGGCGCGGGGGATTCTCAAGGGGGGCTTCACAAACGAGCGAGGCCCCTCTTTGGAAACACCCGCGCCCTTGAAGCCGGCGGTGACTTTCACGACCGGTCCCCGGGCCCGGCACGACAGCCGGCCCTGGCCCCCGGCCTCTCGAACGCACGGGGCGGCTTCTGCCGCGTCCAACTGATGTTCCCACCCCTCAAGAACGCGGTTGTTCCGGGGATCCTGCACGAGACGTATCAGCGGATCGCCGCATCCGTGCGGAACGAGCGAGAGGCCGGGGGCCAGGGCCGGCTGTCGTGCCGGGTCCGGGGACCTATCTGGCGATGGAGTGGGCTGGAGCGCGCCGGCTTTGAGACCGGGGAGAAGTGCGGCTCGCGCCTTCGGCGCTCCGTCGCTTCGGTGGAAGGCATCGGTACCCACGAGATGACGGGGACGGAGGCGCCTCCGTCCCCGATCTGTCCCCCTTGCCCGCGGATCGCCGCATCCGTGCTACGCGACTACTGAGGATTGCGGCTCGCGCCTTCGGGGCACTGGAGTGGCGATTGACGGACTCGGCTTCGATCGACCTGGTCGATCCCCACACGCGCACGGCTCGCCGTGGGGTCTCGCCTTGTAGTCTTCACCGCGCCCCACACTCGCAACTCGGAGGTTCGATCGATGACTACAGCCTCGACGCGGCGTTCGTTCTTGAAGGTCTCGTCCGCGATCGCTGCCGCACTGAGTTGCGGGCGCACGTCATTTGGATTCGAGGACGCGGTTGCCACGAACTCGCTCGAGAAGCGACGGTTCGGCTCGACCGACATGGACGTCACCGTGCTCGGGTTCGGGGGCGCCGAGATCGGGTACGGCGGCGTCGAGCAAGCGATCGTCGACAAGCTGCTGAATGCTGCGCTCGATGCCGGGCTGAACGTCGTCGATACCGCCGAGTGCTACGCGGAATCCGAAGTCCAGATCGCGAACGCGATCGGACATCGGCGCAAGGAGTTCTTCCTGTTCACGAAGTGCGGTCACTGGACCGAGGCTGGGCGCGGCGCGGACTGGAGCAAGGACGGACTCACGCGTTCGATCGAGCGCAGTCTGAAACGACTGAAGACCGACGTGGTGGACTTGGTCCAACTCCACTCGTGCTCGCTCGAGGAACTGAAGAAAGGCGAGTGCATCGACGCGCTCGAGGCGGCGAAAAAGGCCGGCAAGACGCGCTACATCGGCTACAGCGGGGACTCGCTCGCGGCGCGGTGGGCTGTCGAGAGCGGGCGCTTCGACTCGCTTCAAACCTCGGTGAACTTCGCGGATCAGGAATGCATCGAGCTGACGCTGCCGCTCGCGCGCGACAAGAAGATGGGCGTCATCGCAAAGCGTCCGATCGCGAACGCGGCGTGGCGTTACGACGAACATCCGAGTGACGGCTACCACGTCGAGTACTGGAATCGACTGCAGGTGCTGAAGTACGACTTCGCCAGCGGCGACGCGCGCAAGCGCACCGATGCCGATGGGCCTGCGGGTGTGGCGATGCGCTTCACCGCGATGCAGCCGGGCGTCGACGTGCTGATCGTCGGCACGACGAAGCCGGAACGCTGGGCGCAGAATGCGGACCTGATGCGCGCGGGCGCTCTTTCCGCGGAGCAAGAGGCGGCGATCCGAGCACGGTGGAAGGAAGTCGCGAAGCCCGAATGGACCGGACAAACCTGACCCTGCGAGACGCGTTCTCGACGACCGCATCGCAACAAGCGTGGAGCGGTCCCGCGCATCGCGCAAGACCGCTCCACTGGGGATGAGCTCGTATCGGGACGAGCTCACCTCGTCGAAGTCGCGTCAACCGTCGCGGCGTTCACCATCGCGCCCGTTGGTTCGCAGGCTGCGATCCGAGCGGAGCTGAGGCGGGGCGACGAGCAGAGTGACTTCGTTCTTCTCCTTCGGCACCGACAGTTCGTTCCACTTCAAGGCGACGAGCTTGTCGTTGCCCCGATCGAGCAACACGGCGACGTACCGCAACTGACCGGAGCTCGGTTCAACGGCGACGTCCTCGATCTCGCCGACGTCCTTGCCGGTGGTGTCGCGCACATCGCGATCGAGCAAGTCGTTGGCGCAGACGGTCGTCGTGTTCGAGGCGGATGTCACCGGCGACGACTCGAACCCGAACCACTTCGTCACGCGGGAGCACAAGGCCGGGTCGTTCAAATCCGCTGCGCCGTTCTTCACGCGGCACTCCTCGGCCACAAGGCGCTGCGCGTCGGCGGAAACCGTGAGTTCGCCCTGTTGCGCGTCGTAACGAACGGCTTGCCACGGCACGGCAACCTTGCAGTCCTCGGCATCCGGCAGGTCGTCGAGATCGAGGACGACGAACGCCAGCCGGCCATCGACCGGATCGAACGTGACGTCCTCGACTTCGCCGACGTCCCCGTCGCGATTCGCGAGGCGAACGTCCGCACCCACGATCGTGGAGGCATGGACGATCGTCGCGTCGTGCGCTGAGGCCGGCGACGCGAACAGTTCATTCAGGCGGGCGACGAAGCCCTCGCTGTTCGGGTCGGGGCAGGTCTTCTCGTCGCACTTCGGGGCGTTCGCGAGCAGCTCCTTCGTCGTCGCAAGCGTCAATCGGCGGTCGCCATCGTCGTTCACCGTGCTCTGGATCGCGGTCGGCGGAACGACGTGCGCGGTCTCGCCGATGCCGAGGACGCCTCCGGTCGCGAGGATCGCGAACGGAATCGCTCCGGTCGTGCGGCTGATCAGGAAGTCCTCGATCGAACCGAGCGTTTCGCCGGCAGCATCGGTGACGTCCTTGCCCAGGACTTCGCTGACGCGGCATTCCCTGCCCTTCATGCGCGCCAGCTTGGTGTCTTGCGCGAGTCGCTTGTCGGCGTGCGGACCGGTCTCGTCCTTCGCCGAATGCTCACGGGAGAGCGTCGAGTTGCGCGTCAGCGTCTCGCGCTGCGCTCGCAACACGAGGTCCCCGTCGTCGTCGGTCGCGAAGTTCAACGTCTCGATCGGCACGAGATAGTCGACGTCGTCATGATCCTCGCAGCGCACGATCGCGTACCGCACCTGGTCGTGCGTCGGCGCGAGCAACACGTCGATGATCTTCGCGTGCTCGTCGTCCTTCGCGTCCTGGATGTCCGCATCGATCAGGTCGGAGGCGCGGACGTACCCGGCGGGTGTTCTCGAATCATCGGCGCCGAAGGCGAACGGACACACGCTGACGGTGACCACGGCGAAGTGGAACATCGTGGATTTCAGCATGGGAATCTCCTCGAGATGAACGCGTCTTGGAGTGCGAGTCGCGGTGCGCGAGCTCGGGGCATGCAGCGTTGAGCACGGCCTGTGCCGCGCGCCGCAAACGCGACTTGGCGGCCCGCGAATGCGCTTGGAGCGCGGTTTACGACGCTCTCAGGCGGTGTCCGAGCGGCGGCACGCGAGGTCGTTTTCTGCAATCTGCGCCCGCGCGCTCGCGTCCTGCGCACTTGCGGGATGCGCGGAGGCGCGCGGCATGAGCGTTGCGCGGCAGGTGGCGAACGCCCATTCCCATGCGCGGCCACACGCGCGGCCGCAGCGACCGCGCTCCACGACGAGGGAGATCAGCCATGCACGACATCCTCGAGTCGATCGACGTGAACGTCCCTGCCGAAACGGCCTACAACCAATGGACACAGTTCGAGGAGTTCCCGCAGTTCATGGAGGGCGTCCTGGAAGTCGTCCAACTGGACGACACGCGACTGCGCTGGAAAGCGAAAGTCGCTGGCAAGGACGTCGAATGGGAAGCGGAGATCACCGAGCAGATCCCCGATGACCGCATCGCGTGGACGAGCCGCGGAGGCGCGACGAACGCCGGAGTCGTGACGTTCCATCGCTTGTCGCCCCATCGTTCGCGCGTGACGGTGCAAGTGCGCTACGAGCCCCAAGGCGCGCTGGAACAAGCCGCCGACTTCTTCGGCATCGTGCAGCGTCGCGTGAAGGACGACCTCGACCGCTTCAAGACCTTCATCGAAGAGCGCGGTGTCGCGACGGGTGCTTGGCGCGGTCGCGTGGAGCGACCGAATCCCTGACGCGCTTCGTCGCGCCGACGTCGTGAGGCTGCGCACAGTCTGTTGGAAGCGACTGCCCTTCTCGGGTCGGCAGGCGGTTTCGACAGCGTGCTAACGCTCCAACGCGTGGACCGTGCGCTCGTTCGCCAGCAAGCGCTCGGCGAGCGTTCGCACGATCATGCGATCGATGGCGAACGCGAGCTCCGGATCGTCGCGTTTCATGCGCTCGAAGTCCGCCGCGCTGATCCGGCGCACGATCGTCGGCCGCGTCGCGACCACCGACGCAGCGCGCGCGGCATTGCGAAACACACCCATCTCGCCCAGCGTGGTGTGCGACGCGACCGAGCACAGGCGGCGCCCGCTGCCGTCGGGATGACCCGCGACGACGTCGACGCAGCCGGCTTCGAGCACGCAGAACGAGTCGGCGGGATCGCCGATGCGATACAGCACGCCGCCGGGCTCGAGCGTGATGGCCTCGCTGCGGGCGAGGAATCTCCGCGCGAGTGGCTCCGTGCCGAGTTCAGCCACCAGGTGTTCGCAAAACGACGCGCCGCCGCCATGACGCGTGCGTGCGGCGTCCAGCGTTGCCGCTTCGCACGCCCGGAGCGCGTCGTCCAACGTCGGATGGACTTCGATGCCGTCGGCGCCGAGAGCTCCTTCGCGCGCCAACACGCTCTGGACTTCGATCGAGGCGCCACTGATCCACAACGCGATGCCGCGCGTGGCCATGACTTGCCGCAGACGCGCCACCGCGAGAGCCGCGGACGAATCGATTCCAGTCACCGCGTGGAAGTCGACGACGACACGCCGCGGCGGCTCGCGCACCGACGCGTCGAGCGCGCCGCGGAGTTCACGTGACAACCCGACGGCGCTGCCGAAGAACAGATGCCCGCGCAGGCGCACCACCCACGACTCGCGCCCATGCTGCGCCAGAAGGCGCAGGTCGTGCGCGTTGCGCTGTTCGGTGCTTGTGTGCTCCGCATTCGTGAATCGCTGGCGCACCGCCGAGATGGCCGCATAGCGGAACGCGAACAGCGCGCAGCTCGCGAGGATCCCGAGCACGAGCGCAGGGACGAAGCCGAACGCTGCGACCGCGACGACCATGGCGATGACGATGACATGGTCGATCGTGGCGAGCTTGCGTCGACCGCGCACCACCCATTCGACGAGCAGCGCGCCACCGAGGTAGAGCAGCGTGCCCCCCATGATCGGACGCGCGAACACGCCGATCACGCCGGGTTCGATCCACAACACGAGCGCGCACGCGATCGCGGCAACGGCGCCGCAGGCGCGCGACGTCGCGCCGGCCTCACGCGCGAGCAACGTGCGCGCGGCGGAGTTCGCGCCGACGAGGCCGCCGAGTGCTCCGCTGACGAGGTTCGCGATGCCGTGCGCGCGCAATTCGCGATCGAGGTCCGCATCGCCGCGCAACGCGATCTCGAGCGCCGCGGCGGTCACGAGCACGCCGAGAGCGGTCACGACGGCGAGCACGACGGCCTCGCCCGCGACCGAGCGCAGCACGTCGACGTCGAGGCGCACGACGTCGATCGACGTGATCGCCGCGAACGCCCGCGCGGGCTCGCCGACGTCGATCAGCCACGACGCATGGCGCGCGGTCGCCAGATCGAAACCCGCAATCCTCAACGCCGCATGCACCACGAGCGTGCCGAGGACGAGCGCGACCGGGAGGGTGAGGAAGTGGCGCGTTCTGCCGATCGCGAATCCGAGCGCGCCGGCGAATGCCAGTGCGCACAGCGCCTGCGCCCCCGCGGTGCCGTGGAGTATCGCGGCGCTGTCGTCGCCGGACAGTTGTAGTCCGGTCGCGACGCGCAACCCACCCATGCCGAGTACGAAGCCGGCAGACGCGAGGAATCCGCCGACGACCGGATACGGGACGTAGCGGATCCACTGACCGATGCGCGCGCGCCCGCACGCGTACAGCGCGAATCCGGAAAACACCGTCGATGCCGCGAGCGCGAGCAGCAACGTCGTGCGCCGCATCGCGTCGTCGGCGTCGGGTGCGAATCGGGATGCGAGCGTCGCCGCAATCGCGCTCTGCACGGCGGCCGAGCGCGAATCGGGACCCGCGATCGCGATCGCGAACGGACTGCGCCATGCGACCAACGCCACGGTGACGGCGGCCGACGTCAGCGCCATCGCCATGCCGAGATCGAGGTCGCGCGCGAGCGGCCCGGAGAAGATCATCGCGGCGAACGACGCGCTGAAGCACAGCGTCACGAGCGCGGCGACCACGCCGGCACCGAGGTCACGTTGGATTGGAGTTCGGGACGGGCTCATGGGCGGAGTCGAACGGGGACGGGAACGCCGGGCGTCGCCGAACCCGCGCCGGAGAGCGAGGTCGCGACTCTCCCGGGATGCTCGGGTGAGGCCAAATCGGGCGGGCGTTGTAGCAGACCAGCACGGTTACACTCCGACGGTCTTTTCCGCCGGGGGAACCCATGCGCTCCACGTCGTTCGTCGTCCTGTCGGTCGTCCTCGTCGGAAATGTGTTCGGGCGGGCGTCGGCGCAATGCGTCGATCCGCTGCAGCAGTCGTTCGTGGCTCCGGTCGGCAGCCTGTATGCCGAGGGCAACGTGCTGACGACCCACTTCGTCGCACCGCAGGCGATCACGGTTTCCGGGGACCGCGCGTTCGTGACCGGGCGCGAGTTCGTGACGCAGAAAACCGTCGGTGTCGCCGCGGAGTACGTGCGCCAGCCGAACGGAACTTGGATCGCGGGAGTGCGGATCGTCGGGTCGCCCACGATCAACAATTCGCCCGAGTACTTCGCGGATCGGTTGGCACTGGACGGCGACCGACTCGTGATCGGCGGTTCGAAGATTCGCAATGCTTGGATCTACGAGCGCACCAATGGCGTCTGGGCGCAGGTCGCGCACTTTCCGGAGATCGGTTCGGGAACTCGGTTCGGCGCAGCTGTGGCTATCGACGCTGACACCGTCGTCGTCGGAGATACGGTAGCGGCGCATCCGACGCTCGGGTATGCGCAGGCGGGAGTCGCGTACGTCTATCAGCGCGTCGCCGGAGCTTGGATTCCCGCAGGAGTCCTCGCGTCGCCGACTCCGATGGCCGGGGCGCACTTCGCATCATCGATCGCGATCGACGGGAGCACGCTCGTGATC
>JBPOIU010000018.1:0-4220 GCA_052034255.1 Planctomycetota bacterium
GCAGAAGGCGGAGCGGCCTTCGGCCGATCAGTAGGACGGGTCGCAGGGGGCCTTCGGCCCCCTGCCTCGCAGGACGCCCGAGCGGGCGTCACGGCCTCGCGGCCTCGAGCAACGCCTCTAGGCCCGCCGTGTACTCCCGCGGAGTCTTCCCCTTCGAATCCTCGATCGCCGCTTCGATCAGCGGCACTGCTTCCGCGCCGGCCCCGCGCTTCACCAGCAAGCGCGCCTTCCACTCGAGCGTCCAGAAGTTGCGCGACTTCGCCAACGCTTCGTCGATCAACGCTTCCGCGCGCTGCAACTCCTCGTCGCGTTGCGTCCAGTACTTCGCGATCACGAGCCGCGTGTCCCAATCGTCCGGCTCGAGTCGCTGCAGCGTCTCCTCGATCCCCGCCGCCACGTTCGCGTCGGTCGCGACCTCGACGTCGAACGCGACGCGCAGCGTCCCCCATGCGAACGTCACCCGTCCGCTCGTGTTCGACTGCGGCACGACGTCGAACGTCAGGCGTTCGACGCTGTCCCCCGCCGACGGCTTCACGTCGAAGCGCAGCACGTCCTGCCCGCGCTGATACGCGAACGAGCCCCACAGATCGGCCTGCTTGCTGATGATCAACGTCCACTCGTCCTCGGCCGGCAGCGCGAACAGCCCGTACCGCCCCGCCGGCACCTGCTCGCCGTCGATCGTCACGTCGTGCTCGAACTGGATCGTCGTCGCGTTGTTTGCGCCGAAGCGCCACGCGCCGGGCACCGCGTACAGCATCGCCGCGTCGCGCCCCGCGAGCGCCGGCCGGTGGTACGTGATCGTCACGTCGGTGATGCCGATCGTCTGCGTCACGACCGCGCGCGGGCTGTCCCACGGCACCTCGAGTTCGCGCGCTTGCGCGTCAACGACCGCCAACGCCACGACCCACGGCAACCAACGAAGTGCGCGCATCGAAACCTCCAGAGCGGAGCCGAAACCACGAGCTCCGCCGCCTCGGACCAAAGACCACGACGAGCCGCGGAGCCTACGTGAACGAGCGCGACCCCGCCGCTGTTGGATCCGGCGTGGGCTCACTGGCGCGGCGAGGCGCTCCTGCGCGTGCAGCGAGACGTCCGCACGCACCATGAGGCCGTGAAGCAATCCCCCGCGGCGTCGGAACGGCTGCGAACGACGATCGCTTCGTCCGATTGCCACACCGACTCTTTCCATCGAGTCGCTTCGGCAATCGTCCTCGCGCTCGTCGTTCTCGCTCGCTCCGCCGCTCGCGGGGGATTGATTCACGGCCTCGGAGCCCTGCCGACGACCTCGACGCTACATTCCGAAATGAACTCCGCTCTTTCGCCCCGTCGAGTCCCCGCGATGACGAACGCCGCATCCCACGTCCTGATGATCGAGCCGGTCGCCTTCCACGCGAACGCCGAGACCGCGGCGACCAACGCGTTCCAAGGTGCGCCCGTCGATGCCGACATCGCGCGCAGGGCATTGCTGCAGCACCGCGGGTTCCGCGATCGCCTGATCGAAGCCGGCGTCGTCGTCACCGTCGCGCGTGGCGACGCGGCCGCGCCGGACGCGCCGTTTTGCAACAACTGGTTCTCGACCCATGCGCCGGGGAAGCTCGTGCTCTACCCCATGCTCGCGGAGAACCGCCGCATCGAACGTCGGCCCGACCTCATCGAGCGCTTGCGCCTGCGTTACGGTGAAGTCATCGATTTGAGTGCGCACGAACGCGCCGGGCGGTTCCTCGAAGGGACGGGCAGCCTGTGCATCGATCCGGCCAGCGGCGCTGCGTTCGCCGCGTTGTCGCCGCGTACCGAGAAAGCGCTGGCGCAGGGATTGTGCGCGACGCTCGGCCTCAGGCTCATCGCGTTCACCGCGACCGATGCGAGCGGCAAACCCTACTACCACACGAATGTAATGATGTTCATCGGCCACGGACTGGCGGCGGTGTGCGCGGAGGCGATCCACGCCGACGCCGAACGCGACGCCGTCCGCGACGCGCTGACCCAAGCGGGACTCGAACTCCTCCACCTGACGCGCGAGCAGGTCACCGCGTATTGCGGCAACGTGCTCGCGTTGCAAAGCGACCGCGGTGAACCCCTTTGGGCCATGTCGTCGAC
This sequence comes from Planctomycetota bacterium, assembly GCA_052034255.1. Taxonomy (GTDB): domain Bacteria; phylum Planctomycetota; class B15-G4; order B15-G4; family JADJEK01; genus JADJEK01. The sequence continues at coordinate 2,098 of JBPOIU010000018.1, forward strand.
GGCGGCGGTCGCGTTCACGAAAGCGCAGCGCGAAGCCCTCGAGCGCCGTGGGCGCATCGTCGACGCGCCGCTCGACGCGTTCGAGCGGGCCGGCGGAGGCTCGGCGCGCTGCCTGCTCGCCGAACTGCTTTGACGGCCGGAGTTCGCTGACCCACGCGCCGCCCGCCGGTCGTTGCACCCCGCGGGCGTTTCGCCCGCAGGAGAACCCCGATGCGACGATTCCTCGCGATCGTGTCCGTGGTGGCGAGCGGGCTCGGAGCTGCCGGGGCGGGCGACCAGGACTACTTCCTTTCGGTCCCGTCGCAGGGCGCGATCCACCGCGTCGACGCGATCACGCTGCAGGCCACGCCGTTCCTGACCGGGCTCAACACGCCGTTCTATGGATTCCACGACGCGAGCGGGAATCTCTACATCCCCGACCATCTGTTCGGCGCGATCTTGAGGATCGATCCGCTCGGCATTCCGTCGCTGCTGACGGCGGGCGGATACCTCACGGCGCCGCTCGCGTTGATCGCCGATCCGACCGGGGGCGTCCTGGCAACGGACAAGTATCAAAACACGGTCGTCCACGTCGACGATTTGGGCAATCAGACCCTCCTGCATGACGACATCTCGTCGAACGGCCTACTGTTCGGCCCTGCAGGGCTCGATTTCGATCTCGCCGGCAATCTCTACGTCTCGAACAACACCGGCAACACGATCGTGCGCATCGATCCCGCGAACCAACTCACGTTGTGGAGCGATTCGCCGCTGATCAAGACTCCGGGCGGCATCGCGATCGACGGCTCGGGCAACATGTTCGTCGCGATGTACGACGGCAACAACATCGTGCGATTCCGCGTCGACACCGCCGAAGCGGAAGTGTTCGCCGAGGACTTGTCGATCATGATTCGCCCGAACGACCTCAAGCTCTCGCGAGGAGGCCATCTCCTCACGACGACGCGACTCGGCAACCTCGTGAGCATCGACGCGACGGGCAAGCCCACCGAACTCTTCAAAGGACCCGGCTGGTCCGACGTCCTCGGCGTCTCAGTGCCCGAGGATTGGAAGTCCTGCACGGGCACCGCGACGACGTACGGCCAAGGGCTCGCGGGAGCGGGAGGCTTCGTCCCGCGCCTGTGCGGCATCTTCTCTCCCTGTCCGGGCGAGTCGTTCGCGCTCGAGTGGCGCAACGTCGTCGGAGGCTCGGCGACGATCCTCGCGCTGGGTACGCAAAACCCGTCGACGCCGGCGTTCGGTGGCACTCTGCTCGTGTCGCCGCTCGCGATCGTGCTCGTCCCGATGCCGGGCACACCGCAAGCGCCAGGCGAGGGCGACCTCGTCATCCCATTCACGCTACCGAACGACCCGACGTGGATCGGCGCGAAGATCCGTATGCAAGCGCTGTGCGCGGATGCAGCGGCGCCGTTCGGAGTTTCGATGTCGAATGGACTGGAGTTGACGATCGGCGCGTGAGGAATGCGGATCGAGAGTTCCGCAGCGCAGCCGCGAGTCCCGAGGACGAGACCCGGTAACCGGTGACCGGTGACCGATCACTGAGACCCGAGAGCCGAAAGGGTGCGAGCGAGGACGAGACGTGGTGGACCTGGGATCGAGGGCGAGAGCGGTGATCGGTGACCGGTGACCGAGACCCGGTGACCGACGGCGCGCTGCGCGCCGACCGGCCGCGCGGCGCGGACCGTGTTCGCTCGCATGAGCTCGCGATCGTGCTCCGCACGACCGGCAGGAGAGCGCGACAGGTCTGGTTGGGATGCAAGAGGTGCGCGCTCTCGGGTACCGATCACCGAGACCCGAGAACTGAAGAGGGGTGCCCGGTGACCGAGACCCGGACAGGATTGCCGGCGGCAGTTTCGTCCGGCTACCCGGACAGGATTGCCGCCGGCAATTTCGTTCGGGCTACGCCATGACGGCCCAACGACTTGCGCGATCGCGTCCTAACGGCGGACGCGCCTCACCTCAGCCGAGCTATGGCGCGGAGCGACCCTTCCTCGGTTTCAGGACGCACGCTGGCGGTTCAAAACCACTCCGTCGCCAAGGGACGTCGTGACCGGCTCTCGCAGCGGCGGCCCACTCGTCCGCCGCAGCTGTGGCGATCCGCTGTACGACTCTCGTGAGTATGTGAC
>JBPOIU010000153.1:0-27386 GCA_052034255.1 Planctomycetota bacterium
ACTACGTGCGTGTGTCGTCGCTGTCCGCGACGACTCTCGCACGTAGTCGATGCCGCCGGAGCGCCGAACTGCTGTGGCCTGGAAAGAGCTTGTGACCGGGAGCGGCCAAGCCGATCGCAGCGACTCACCGGTCTGCAGCAGCCAGCCGACTAGCCCTCGATCAGGATCTCAGTTGCACCGGAGACCGTGAAGCGCTTCGAGATCGCGGCTCCATGCGGCCCTTCGAACTCGAGAACGTAGGCGCCATCGTCGAGCCGAAGTTCGAGAGACGGGACTCCGTCCGAGCCCACACCACGAAGGACGCCCGATTCGAGTTCCACGTCGATTGAGTCCGCGCGGACCGACCAATGACTACTCGGCTTGATGTTCGAATCGAGGATGCGGATGCTGCAGCGCTCGCCGCGCGAAAGTCGGATCCCAATTTCGGAGAGTTCCTCTGGAACGACCGCCACCTCCGCCGCGGCTGTCGCATAACCGGGTGCGCGCGCCACGACTCGAATCAGACCAACAGGAACGTCGGAGAGAACGCACGGAACTCCAGTGGACAAACGAATGGGTTCCGCGCCATCGGTCGAGCGAATCACGCGGCGGTCGCGATCGTCGTGGATTGCGATGGACGCCAATGCATCCGCGTCGTCGTCAGTCTGGATCAAGACTTCGACACGTCCCGCGCGAGTGAGCTCGATGTCGTCGATCAGGGTCGTCGTTCCCGCGACCACGACCGCGTGGAACTCCCTCTCGACGTTCGCGACACCTTGATCCGAGGCAAGCACGGACAAAACATAATCTGCCTCGGCCAAGCGGGTGAAATCAACCGTTCCGTCGGTCGCGGGAGTGAGGGTGATCGCGCCCGACCGCTCTTCCGTCGATTCGCCGCCGTCAGAGATCATCCTGCCCTGGAACGATACGACTCCGACGTAGGGAGATCCGTCGTCGAGTACTAGGCGCGCCCGGAGTGACCCTCGGGCGCAGAACTCCGCCTCGTTCAGTTGGATCGACAAGCGATCGTTGAGGGAGACGCCGAAGAGACTGCGGGTCGCGAGTTCACGTGTTCCCAGCCGAATCGAAATGTGGGCACTCGGATCCAATGTTCCAACTTCGACTCGAGCGGATCGCAGAGGTATCACCCAGTCGAAATCAAGATCACGGTCCGGCACCCCCGGCGACCGAAGGACGAAGGCCAGGGCAGTTCCTGGCTGCGCGAAGAAGCCGGACGCGGCGATCGGATGGGCGACGTTCGTGACTGCCGGCGCAGGGATCTCGCAGGGACTCGACTCGATGAAGTCGATGTCGATCGTTCGGCGGGCCTCCAGTTCAAAAGTTAGTGCACCGAGATGATCCGAGGCCTCGGCGGCCAATGTCACGTAGCCTGGGCAGCGGATCTCAACGAGCGTCGATTGCCCACGGATCACGACGACGTCTGCTCCACCGTCGTCTCCGGTTTCCCGAGGCCCGACGGTCGAGATCGTACTCACCGCAGAGACGTCCGATTCTCGCGCACTCTGGCGAGCTCGTTGGAAGACCCAAGCGCCCGCAATCGGCCTCTTGGTTCGGGAGTCGACGACGAAGCAGCGGACGGTGGTCGCCTCCGTAGCAGTCAGGATGACGTCGTGGCGTGCTTCGGCGGGTTCAAGGGCGCGAATTGAAACCGGCTCGTGAACGAATCGAGTGCCGACGAAAGAAATGACGATCGGGCGTCCGCTCGGAACGTCTCTGAATCCAAATGAGCCGTCTTGCGCCAATGGGACTGACTTTCCGAAGCGCCAACCGGTCGTCGATCCCAATGCTCGCGCCGTGACCAAGCCGTGTGCAATCGGCTGTCCGGTCGGGTCGATGACGCGCCCGCTCAGGGTGCATTCGCGACGGCGTTCGAGCACACCGACCGCCGTTCGGCTTGGGTTCCCGAATTCAGTCGCCGAGAACCGGGCTGGAACGCGATCTCCACACTCGACGACGAACGAAAACGTCGGTGGAAATACCGAGAACAAGAACTCGACTCGGTCGGGTTTCAGCTGGTGCGCGTCGACTTGAACGGACGTCGCCGGAGCGTCGCCGAACGGTCCCTTGAAAGAACCGGTTACATCCACGAGTTCGCCGCCATCGTCGGAAGTCACGATGCATCGAAATCCGGAGAGACGCTCGGCATCGGAATCGTGCACCACCGCTTCGTCGGTAGGCACGCGGACAGCCGGTTCTGCGACACCGGTTGCGGAGGGCGCGGCCAAGTTCTTGTTGCCAGTCGTGGGTACCGCGCTCGGCAACCGATCAGGGCCACCGAGTCGTTCCATCATCGGAAGCAGGAACAGGAAAAGAACTGCTGCGCCAATGAGTCCGATCAGCAAATTGGTGCGAATCGGTCTGCGCATCGGGGTTCTACTCGCTGCTCGGCGACGGCAGTCGCCGCATTCACGGAGTGGTTCGCATCGTCCAAAGCCGTTGATCCGTGAAATCGGCTGTGGTCAACAAGCGGGGCTTCGCGACCGCGGCGACGCCTCGCAACACGTGGTTGAGCTTAAGACGTGAATTCGTCGGAACGATTCACGTTCTCTCATCCACACCCGACCGGGCCGGCGCACGCATGCCCCATGATCCCGTTCTCTTCGCTTCCAAACGTCGCGCAGAGCGTACGTGACGTCACGCCGCACGGCCCTTGTATATAGAAAAACAGACAGCCAGAACCATTGGTCGTATAGGTTCCGGGAAGAATCGTGTCGCCGGAGCAGTCGTATCCTGTCGTCAGGCAGATCGCGATCTCGCCTTGGACGCTCGGGGGAAGTCCGCACATGGCAAACGCACATCCGCATGTGCATGTATACGGGTCGAACGTGGTTACCGGGAGGCAGGCTTTCGTCATGGTCACTGGATGCGCGGCCGTGGACAGTGCGAAGAACGAGAGTGCCGACACGGCTGGAACGATGATCGATTTCATCATGGTTGATTTCCCCTTGTTCGAAGCGTGAAAGCGACTTCGCCAACTCAAGGCGACGTCCAACCCGCTTGTACCCCCCCCCTTCTCGATCATGCAATGGTCCACACGTGACGATTTGGTGCTTCGAGCGGGGCCCCCGAATCGATACGGACGCCGGCGCCCGTCCTCACCTCTCGTCCGACTCGTGCGAGCGGCGGCGGAAGATCGCCAATCCGATCAACCCCAAACCGATCAGCGCGAACGTCGAGGGGTCCAGCACCGAGGGCGGGGGCGTCGCGGCGACGTCCTGCGTGAGGCTGGCGAGCGCGTGCTCCGCGCATCCGAAGAACCCGAGGAGGGCCGCGGCGACGACAGCGCGACACGGCGACGATGCGAGCGGGCGTTGCGTCATGGGTGCGAAACCGAGGTGAGGTGCCGAAGTCCGAGCGCCGCCACACGAGAGTGGCGGCAATGCGCCGCTGTCCATCGGCCATGGCCGCTGGAACTCACTGCGAATTCGGGCGTGCGAAGCGACGTGGAGCGTGCTCGTTCGTGAGAAGGCGCGTCCCTGAACGTCGTCGTGAACCTAACCTGCAGGAATTCACCGGTCAACCGCGGGATCGAGGACTTCGGCGCGCGCACGGCGACGCGGCGTCCCGTCTTTCGTCGATCCTCGACCGCGCGCCGCGAGCTATCGTTCGGCGCATTCGCCCGAGGATCGATCATGCCCAAGCTGACCCGTATCTACACCCGGACCGGCGACGCCGGCGATACCGCCCTCGGCTCCGGCCGACGCGTCTCGAAGGACCATCCGCGCATCGAGGCCTATGGAACCGTCGACGAGCTGAACGCCGCGATCGGCTGCGCGCTGGCGGCGGGCCTCGACCCCGAACTCGATCGCGCGCTACGCCCGGTCCAGAACGACCTGTTCCACCTCGGCTCGGACCTCTGTTATCCCGAGGAGGACAAGGAGTCGGTCAAGATCCCGCAGATCGAGCAGCGTCATATCGACACGCTCGAGCGCCACATGGACTCGATGTCGGATCAGCTCGCGCCGCTCGAGAATTTCATCCTTCCCGGCGGAACGCCCGGCGCCGCGATGCTGCATCTGGCGCGCACGATCTGCCGCCGCGCCGAACGCGTGTTGGTCGAACTGCGCCACCGCGAACCCATCGGCGGGTTCACGATCACCTACGTCAATCGCCTGTCGGACTTGCTGTTCGTCGCCGCGCGCTTCGAGAACTTCAAGAAGGGTCGGCCCGACGTCTGCTGGGACAGTCGCGCCTGACCGATCAGGGCGCTCCCGCGCGCACGTATTCCCGCACTTCGAAGCGGTAGAGATCGAAGCGCGTCGCGCGCGTCTCCGCGGCCGGCACGGTGATCCGCTCGACGGCGCGCATCTGCTCGCGGTCCCCGCGCCATGGATGCCCGTTCACGACCGGAAGCAACACACGGAACGGACGGGCGAGCACGGCATCCAGCGCGGCGCCGCGCGGCAGTTCCTGTGGCTGGGTCTTGGCGGCCGCGGACGTGAACGCTTCCGGCGCCGTCGTGTAGGTCGGGGGCGCAGCGCTTCCGCTCGGCGCGCTGGGTCGTGGCAGGCGTGGTCCATTCGACAGTGCGTCGGACACGAGCACCGGCGCGTCGACCGCGAGCACGACCAACACGAGTCCGAACGCCCGCAACGCACCGCGCTGTGCATCGGTCGCAGTGCGCCGCAGTTCGATCACCGTGCGAACGGCAGCGCTGGTCAGGGCCGGGGCGAACGCCGCGAGCGACGCGAAGCGCGCGAATGTCCAGCGGTCCGCGAGAGCCACGGCGACCAGCGCGAACGCCAGCGCCAGTAGCAGCGGCCGTCGCGCCGGCGTCGCGCACTGCAGCAATGCGAGCGGAACGATTGCGTAGCCGACGTGGTGGAGGACCGCGTACACGCGTGCCAACGCCGGGGGGCCGAACTCGGTCCACGCGAGGAACAGCGCGTCGTCATGCGTCGGCGGGTAGCGCAGCGCGAACCACGTCGCGCACACCCCGGCGAACAGGGCCAGCGCGCCGCCAGCGCGACGTTGGGTCTTGCTCGTCGCGAACAGTGTCCAGACCACGCCTGCGCCAGCGCAACACAGCGTCGAACCGATGAGTGCGTCGGGGCCGGGCGCGATCGCGCTCGACGTCCACGGGAACGCGCTCGCTCCGTAGACGGCGGCGATCGACAGCGGATCGAACGCGAACACCGCGAGCGCCAGCACGCGTTCGGTCGCGTCGCGTGCTCCACATGCCTGCAACAGCGCGAACGGCGTGATCACCGCGAACAGCCACAGCGCGCCCATCCACGCCAGCGACACGGACGAACCGGCGTCCTGTCGCAACACGAACGCGAACGGCGCGGTGCGCAATCCGATCGCGACGACCGCCAGCAGGACCGTCAGCGCTCGCATCACGGCGTCGACCCGCCTTCGACGTGGACGACGACCAAGCCCGCTGCGCCCGCGGCGACGAAGACCTCACGACCGCGCATCGCGACGTCTTGGCCGACGACCTCGAGCTCCAACGCTGCCGACACACCGGGCTCGCCGGTGGCCTGAGGCTCGACCAATACGACGTGAGCTCCCGCGGCCGCGAGCAGTGCCGCGCTCGCGCCGTCGACCGCGATGCGACGCACGCCGGCGACGTCGATGGGTGCGCCGTGACGGCGCGCCGCGGTCGTGACCGAGCGGATCACGTCGACCTGCTCCGCCCCCGCGCACAGCAAGTCGTCGCCGATGAGCCCGAGCGCCCCCGAGACCGCCGCGCTCGCTTGCAGCGGAATGGTGTCGCGCGATTCGCCGCGATCGACGTCCGCGATCACGATGCGATGCGAGTCGTCGCCTCGCCAGCGCGCGGTCGTCGCGTGGACGAACAACCAGCCGCGCCGCAACAGAACCGCGTCGTCGATGCCGTCCTGGACGACCGCGCGGACGCTGGCCAGTTCGAGCCGATGCTCATCGGTCACCAGCGGGCCATCCCGCCGGCGCACGACCGCGATCGACCCGCTCTCGGTGCCGATCGGACTCGCGGCATCGAAGGTCGCGGCGAATGGCGCGCCGACGATCGGTTGCCGGGGGTCCAGCACGTCGACGATCTGGAGCCGAGTCGAGCCACCGAATGCCGGCGCCGCGCTCGCGACCACCAGGCCATCCGTCCCGAAGGCGACGGCGGACGCATCGAGCCCCGGAACGTGCGCGAGCAGAGTCGGGGTATCCGGATCGGAGACGTCGACGAGGAACAACCCGTCGTCCCCGCAACCCACGGCCGCGATCGAGTCGCGGACGTCGATCGAACGAGCCATCGCCCCGTCGAGCGCGAGCGCGGCGCCTTGCCGCAGCGTCGCGAGCCCGGACGCCGAAGGCAGTTCCGCGCGCGTCGACGCGCACCCGAGGATCGATCCGAGGGCCAGGCACGACGAAACCAGAACGGCGCGGGTTCGCATCGGCGGGATCCTACCGAGCCGCCCCGCGGCAAGCCCTGCCGCGGGCGGGGGCACGGCCAATTCGCGCCACGTTCGGCTCAAGTTCCGCTCGGGCGTGCGTCGAAGGGAAGAGACCAGTGGTTTTGCCCACTCGTCGAGTGCGGAATCGGTCGCGCGTGCGGTCGCCCCGCGCTCCTGTCTCACGGAGGTTTCCAGTGCGTCATCGTTCGTTCCTCAGCAAGGGCTTCACGCTCGTCGAATTGCTGATCGTGGTCGTCGTCCTCGGCATCCTCGCGGGCATCGTCCTGCCGGCCTTCAACTCGTCGACGGACGACGCGAAGTCGTCGGCGGCGCAGCAGAACCTCGCGGCGATCCGCAGCGCGGTCGACCTCTACAAGGTGCAGCACAGCGACACCTTCCCGGGTTACCCGGTCGGTGGCGGCACCCCAACGGACACCCTGTTCGTCGACCAACTGTCGAAGGTCACGAAGAAGGATGGCACGTCGGCGGCTCTCGGCACGGCCGGGTATCCGTTCGGCCCGTACCTCAAGACCGGCATCCCGGCGAACCCGTTCAACAACCTGTCGACGATCCAGATCATCGCGGACGGCGCGGCGATGCCGACGTCGGGCGATGACTCGCACGGCTGGGTCTACAAGCCCCAGACCGGCGAGCTGAAGTGCGACTCGTCGGCGACGACGAGCGACGGCAAGGCCATCTACGGAATGTGACAGGACGCTTCCGTGTCGACAGGTGCGAGGACGGGGCGCCACGCACGCGAGCGCGGGATCTTCACGTTCGTGGAGATCATGCTCGCGACGCTCGTCCTCGCGCTGGCGGCGACCGCGACCGCGTACTGGGTCGAGAGCGTCAACGAGCTGACCACCGGCGCGGACGAAGCGATCGTCGGCGACGCGTTGGTCAAGACGATGGAGGAGATCCTCGCGCCGCTGCCGTTCCGTGAACCGGGGGGCACGACGTTCGGACCCGAACCCGGCGAAACGCTCACGACGTACGACGATCTCGACGACTTCTACCGCGGCTCGTTCTCCCCGCCGCTGAACAAGGATCGCGGAACGCAATCCGACTACGGCACCTGGAAGGTCGTCGTCGAGGTGGAGGAAGTCGATCCGGTGACGCTCGCACCCGCGAACGACACCGACATGTTGCGGGTGAAGGTCTCCGCGTCGCGCAAGGACCGCGTCGTCGTGGAGGCGTACTGGCTGCGCGCACGCGCGGCCCTCGAATGAACCCATGATCGAGATCGAGCGAGGTCGGACGATGGACGAGCACGACGCTTCCCGCCGCAACACGCCTGGGCTCGCGCTCGCGAGCGCGTTCTTCATCGGGATCGCACTGGCGTCGAGCGGTTGGCTCGGCGTCGATCGCGTCGCCAACGCAAGGCCGCAGGACCCGCCGGCGGTGAAGCCCAAATCGGCCGCCGCACAGAAGGCCGAGAACGGGGGGCTGAACCCCGCCGAACAGCGCGCCGAGATGATCCGCGTGCTGCGTTCGATCGACCGCAGGCTCGAGACGCTCGTGGAGAGAACGAAGTGATCGCGCGCCCGCGCGGTCTGGAGTGACTCGTGAGTTGGCAGAGGCGCAGCCCGATCGGCATCGACGTCGCGCACGACGTGACTCGTCTGCTCCAGTTGGAGAGCGACGGTCCGGACGTGCGTGTCGCTGCTTTCGCCGAGGTGCGCGCGCCGACCACCGGAACGCAGGCCCCGCCGAAGGACGGTGAGGCCACGAACCCGCTCGCGGATCCGGCTTACGTCGACGCGATCAAGAAGGCGCTCGGCGACCGCGGCTTCCGCGGCAAACGCGCGATCATCGGCCTGCCGCAGAGCCTGCTGATCGAGCGGCACGTCAAAGTCGACAGCCTCGACGCCGACCCGCTGCGCGATGCGCTGCTGTACGAGCTCGAGGACGCGTTCCCCGGCGATGCTCCACTGATCCAATTCCTCGAAGTCGGCGACGTCATGGACCGTGGCGAACGCCGTCACGAACTCGTGCTGCTCGCCGCGGCATTGCAGCCCGTGCGCGACACGGTGGCATTCGTCGAGCGCTGCGGTCTCGAACCTGCCGCCGTCGACGTCGAAGGCGTCGCGCTGCCGCGGGCGATGCTGCGCCGCCGGCGGCGCTCCAGCGACGCGGAACAGCACGTCGGCGTCATCCACATCTCCGAACACGCGACGCTGCTGACGATCTGCGGCGGTGGTCGCACGCTGTTCATGAAAGCGCTGCCGCTCGGCGCGGCGCAATTCGTCGCTGCTGCCGCGCAGCGGCTCGATCTGACGCGCGACGAAGTCCTGGCCGCGGGACGTGACATCGAGCAAGAAGCCGAACTCGCGCCCGGCATCGTCGCCGCGGCCCGCTTGCCGCTGGACTCGTTGGCGATGGAGCTGTCGGCGTGCCTGCGCTACCACGCGGCGTCGCGCCGTTCGCAGCACGGCATCGAGTTGTTCGTCACCGGCATCGGCGCCCAAGTGCCGGGTCTCGCGGATGCGCTCGGCGCCGCGCTCGAGACCAAAGTCACGCGTGCGGATCCGTTCGCTCCGGCGTTCGCGGCGCTGGCGAAGGACGGCGCGCCGCGCGACGGCTTCGCGTTCGGCGTCGCGCTCGGGCTCGCGCTCCGTGAAGCTCCGGACGCCGTCCACTTCGGAACCGTCGATTTCTTGCCGCCGGACTATCGCGATCATCGCGCGCGGCGCCGAACGCGACTGGCGGCGCTCGGGCTCGCAGGAATGCTCGCGCTCGGTCTGTGTACGGCCACGCTGGCGTTGAAGGACAAGCAGCGCACGCTGGCGACCGAGCTCGCCGCGGTGCGGGCGGAGTTCGAACGATCGCGCTCCCGCATCGCCGAGGTCGACCATCTCGAACAGAACAAGTTGATGCTCGAGCAGCGGATGCTCGTGCTGAAGGACGTGCTGGCGCGCGCGCGCGGCGGCGCGCAATTGCGCGCGATCGTCAATGCGTGCCCGCGTGGCATCGCGTTGAACAAGGTCGTGATCCAGCGTGACGAGGCCGGTGTGAAGCCCGAGTTCGCGATCGCGATCGAAGGCCTCGGGACCGATCAACCCACGGTCTACGCCTTCCTCGGCAGCCTCCAGGACGACGAGCTCCTGTCGCGCGTGCTGCTCGAGAAGTGCGAGAACGTCGCCGACGGGGACACGCACCAACAGTTCACGATCGTCGCGCGCGCCGCCGGCGCCGCCAAAGAGCCGATTCCGGAGGCGCCATGAAACTGCGCACGACCGATGCGCTGGTGTTCTGCGCGATCCTCGTCGGCGCCGTCGCATGGGGAGTGTTGGGCGTCCGGCCCATCGCGCAACGCATCGCGGCGCTGGAACGCGAGCGTGACACGACGCGCCTGTCGATCGCGCGCGGCGACGACTTCGTCCGCGGGCTCGACGACTTGCAGACCTACCTCGCGGACTTCGAACAAGCGCTCGCCGACCTCGATCGGCTGGTGCCGGCGCAGGTCGACGCCACCGCGCGACTGAACGAGATCAACGCCGTCGCGATGCGCTGCGGCCTGAAACCGTCGATGGTGCGCCCCGATCAGCCGTTGCCGCGCGGCGCGATCATCGCGCATCCGATCACGGTGCGCGTCGCCGGCGACTACGAACACCTGCTGCGCTTCATCTTCGACGTCGAGTCGTTGCCGCGACACACGCGCGTGACTCGCCTCGACGTCGCCGCGGAGCCGACCCGCTCCGGAGTGGTCGATGCCCAGCTCGAGCTGACGGCGTACTCGATCGACACGACGGCCGGAGGTGGCACGTGAAGGCGCTGAAGGACCGGATGCTCGCCGATCTGAAGGCGAGTCCCGTGAAGGCGGGCATGCTGGGCGTCGGACTCCTCGTCGCCGTGGTCGTGTGGAGGCCGCGGCTACGCGCATCGATCGCTTCGACGAATCCGAGCGCCGCGGCCGTTCCCAGCGAGGGCGGCGAAGCGGCGCTGCGCGATCCCGAAGCCATTCGTGCGGCGTTCATCCACGTATCGAAGGAAGCGCGGCTGTTGCGGCGCTACGCCGACCCGCAAGATCCCGGCGCGGTCGCGAACGACCCATTCGTCCACGCCGACGGGCGCGGCGCCGCCAAAGCGGTCCCCGAGGTCGAGATCGCCCCGGCAGAACCCGCGAGCGACGCCGACGCGAACTTGAAGGAGGCCGAAGCGACGGCCGCCGCACAGCTGTCCCTGACCGGCAGCGCGATGTTCGGAGCGACCCGCATGGCCATCGTGAACGGCGACTTGGTGCGGGTCGGCGATCGCGTCGGCGCATTCACGGTCATCGAGATCGGGGATCGCACGGCCCGCGTCCGCGGCGCCCACGGAACGTACGCGCTGGTCATTCCGACCGAGGAGAAGAAGTCATGAACGGCCCAAGCCTCGCTCTGGCCTGCGCACTCGCCGCGCTCTTCGGGGATGCGAAGGCGGCGGTCGACGACACCGCCGCACCCGCCGCACCCGCCGCGAGCGACGAGACCGTCACGTTGAACCTCGACGGCGTGCCGCTCGCGAAGGTGCTCGAGATGTTCGCCGTGCAGCACCACCTGAACGTGGTGGCGGGCAGTGACGTGTCGGGCACGGTCACGGTCAACCTCTATCGCGTGCCCGCCGAGGACGCGCTGCGCAAGGTGCTCGAAGTCAACGGCTACGGCTTCGAGCGCGACGGCTCGTTCTACGTCGTGCGCAAGCTCGACGCGATGACGCAAGAGACCGACGACCCGACGCAGACGGCCGTCATTTGGCTCGACTACGTGCCGGCCGACGAAGCGTTGAAGATGGTGCTGCCGCTCAAATCCGAGGTCGGCGTGTTCACCGCGGGGACGCGCGCGACGCAGGGTCTGTCGTCGGACGGCAATGACGCCGGTGGCAACTCGCCCGCCGCCGGTGAAGTCATCGTGCTGCGCGACAAAGCCAGCGTCGTCGAGAACGTGCGCGCCGTGCTGGCGCAACTCGATCGCAAGCCGCGACAGGTGCGTATCGAAGCCACGATCCTCGAGGTCAAGCTGACGGACGAGACGCAGCTCGGCATCGACTTCAACACGCTGTCCGGCATCAAGTTCACTGATGCCGGCGCGACGTCGAACTTCCACGACATCGTGACCAAGCCGGTCTCCGGCGAAGCGATCGAGGATGGCTTCGGCGCCCTCGGTTCCGCCGGTTTCGCCAGCAACACGAACACCGATGGTTTGCACTTCGGCCTCGTGTCCGACAGCGTCGCGGTGTTCATCGACGCGATCGAGCGCGTGACCGACGCCACGGTGCTCGCGAACCCGCGTCTGTTGGTCGTCGACCGTCAACGCGCCGAGATCATCATCGGCGCCAAGCTCGGCTACCAGACCAGCACGACCACCGAGACCGCGACGGTCCAAGAGGTCGAGTTCCTCGACATCGGGACCCAGCTGCGCTTCCGCCCGTTCATCGCGAGCGATGGCACGGTCCGCATGGAGATCCACCCGGAGAACTCCACTGGCGTGGTCGACCCGGTATCCGGCCTGCCGTCGGAAACGACGACCGAAGTCACGACCAACATCATGGTGAAGGACGGGTACACGATCGCGATCGGCGGTCTCATCGGCGACCAAGTCGAGAAGACCACGAAGCAGATCCCGTTCCTCGGCTCGATCCCGTACCTCGGCGTGCTGTTCCGCCAGACGATCGACAAGGTCACGCGTCGCGAGGTGATCGTGCTGCTGACGCCGCACATCATCGACCCCGAGCGCGTCGACCACGAAGAGATCGAACTCGGCGACGCGATGGCGACGAACCGGGATCTGATCCTGCGCGCGCATCTGCCGTTGTCGCGCATCAAGCTCGCGACGCGGTGGATCGATTGCGCGGATCGCGCGCTGGCCGAAGGCGACGCGGAGTCCGCGCTGCACTACGCCGATGCCGCACTGTTCTACGTGCCTTCGGACGTCCGGGCGGCGAAGTTGCGTCGGCGCGCGTTGGCCGTGGTCGAACTCCCCAATGACGAAGTCCGCGCCCTCGAGGCGCTGAACGGGCTGCGCTGACGCGCGGAGACGAACGATGCGCTCCATCTACTTGCTGACTGCCGTACTGCTGTTGTCGACCGCGGGCGGTTGCGTCGCTCCGGGAGACTCGTCCCAAAGCGCGTCGCACGACGATCCGGCCTGGCGCGACACGAATGCCACGATGCATGAACAGCTCGCGCGCAAGGCGTTGGAGGACGGGCGCCTCGACGACGCCGCGTCGAATGCACGGGAGGCACTGCGCATCCAAGGTGATCGACAGGATGCGGCGCTGGTGCTGGCGCGCGTGCAGTTGCTCGCCGGTGAGGCGAAGGACGCCGAACGCACGTGTTTGCAGGTGCTCGAGCGCGACGAAACCTGCGTCGAGGCCTGGTTGTTGCGCGGCGAAGCGCTGTCGGCGCAGAAGCGCTTCGGTCCGGCTCGACAGGCGTTTCGATCCGCGGCGGTCCATGGCTCGATCCAGGGTGCACTGGCGCAGGCGGCGCAGAGCGCGCTCGACGGCGAAGCGGCCGCGGCGATCACGCTGCTCGACCACGCCGACGTGCGCCACTCCGAAGATCCCGAAGTGCTGAAGGACGCGGCTGCGCATTGGCTCGCCGCCGGCGACCGTCGCACGGCGGTGTCGATGCTGACGTCGGCCGCGACGTTCGACTCCGACGACCGCTGGTTGACGCGCTTCCTCGCGCAGGACGCGGCGCTCGAGGGTGGGCCGCTGCCGCAAGGCTCGTCGATCGACGATCGGCTGACGCGGGCGGCCGCATCGTTGCGTCGTGGAGACGTGAAGACGGCCGTGGAGCTCTATGGCGCCATGGCCCAACAGGCGCCCGAGGACGCGGACGTGCGGATCGCGCTCGGCGAGGCGCTGCTGCGCAGCGGCGACTGCGAGGGTGCGGAGGCCTCGTTCCGCGCAGCGGCGAAGCTCGTGCCGACGGCGAGCGCGGCCTGGCTCGGGATCGCACGCGCACAGCTTTCGAGCCAGCGGCCGGACGCCGCGGTCGCGACGCTCGTGTCGGCGCTCGCGGAGCAACCGGATCGCGTCGCGATGCGGGGCATGTTGGTCGCGGCGGCGCTCGCCAACGGCGACGTGGCGCTCGCGCGCGCGGAAGCCGCGCGTGTGCGTGAACACGCTCCGGGAAGTCCGCTCGACCTGCGCTGTCGCAAGGCGTTGGCGGAACTGGGTGTGCAGGGGGAACCGTGAATTTCGGGTTGGTGCATCTGTTCGGACTGCTGACGATCGCGCTGGCGGCTCTGCTGCTCGCGACGTTCGAACCATTCGTGGGCAACGCCACCTGGCCGGCACTCGTCGGCGGCGCGGCGCTTGGCGTGGCGCTGGTCTGGTCCTGGCGCAATGCGCGACAGCAAGCGGCGGCCATCGCGCGCTTCGTCGCGTGGAGCGCGGATGCACCCGCGGAGGATCACGAACCGCCGACCCTACCGCGTCCGCTCGCCCGGATCGCATCCGCGGCTCTCGAGCGCGCCGAGCGCGTGCAGCGCGATGCGTCGACCCTCGGTGCGCAAGCGCGGCGCGTGCGCATGGAATTGCGCACGCTCCAGCACGACCACCGTCTGCTCGAACAATTGGTTGCCGAACTGGCCGACGGCGTCCTCGTGTTCGATGCGTCCGGAAAGCCGATCCTGGCGAATGCGGCCGTGCGGGGCTTCCTCGGGCTCGCGGCGGACGCGGCGCTGCCGGACACGGTCGAGGGCTTGCGCTGCGCCGCGCAGTTGCGCGAGGCGTTGGTCGCCGCGCTGCGCACGACGTCGGCGGACAGCCGCAAGACGCGGGATCTGGTCGCCGAGGACGAGGCGACGCGGCGGGTGCTACGCATCGCGTTCCAAGAAGTCGGCGCTGCCGATGAACCCGAGACGTCGCTCGCGGTCGTGCTGCGCGACGTGACGCGCGAAGTCGAACTGAACAAGATGAAGTCCGAGTTCGCGTCGAGCGTCAGCCACGAGCTGAAGACGCCGCTGACGTCGATGGGCGCGATCCTCGAGATGCTGCTCGACGGCGACATCCGCGGCGAGGACGCGGTGCACCAGAATCTGCAGAAGGTGAAGGACGAGACCGATCGCCTCGCGACGCTGGTGAAGAACCTGTTGAACCTCGCCCGGCTCGAAGCCGGCGTCACGAAGATGATGCGCGAGCCGGTCGCGATCGGCGACGTGCTCGAGCATTTGCGCGACACCGTGTTGCCGCTCGCCGCCGCGCGCTCGCAGACGATCGTGTTCGAACTCTCGCCGTACCTGCCCGCGGTGACCGGCGATCGCCACATGCTCGAGCAGGCGTGCATGAACCTGGTTTCGAACGCGATCAAGTACACGCCCGAAGGCGGCATGGTCCGTGTGAAAGCGCAGCCGATCGGCAAGGACGTCGAGATCTCGGTCAAGGACACGGGCGTCGGCATTCCGGCGAAGGCGCTCGACCTCGTGTTCCAGAAGTTCACGCGCGTCGAGAACCATGCCGGCTTGAAGGCCACGGGGACGGGGCTCGGGCTGCCGCTCGCGAAGTTCGTCGCGGAAGCGCACGGCGGCGGCATCAGCGTGACGTCCGAGGTCGGCAAGGGCAGCGACTTCCGGCTGCGATTGCCGGGGCGCTTCGGTCAAGACAGCGGTGAAGCGAAGTTGGTCGGTTTGGAGGGCATCGGAGCATGAGTACGGAACGTCCCCGTCGCGTCCTCGTCGCGGACGACGACTCGAGCATTCGCCATGCGGTCAACTTGAAGCTCACGAATGCGGGTCTCGACGTCGTGCTCGCGGGCGACGGGGAAGAGGCCCTGCGTCTCGCGCTCGAGACCGAGCCCGAGGCGTTCATCCTCGACGTCACGATGCCGTACTTCTCGGGGTACGAGGTCGCGCGTCAATTGCGCGAGCAGCCGCTGTTCGCACGCACACCGGTGATCATCCTGACCGCGATGGAGCAGGACGTGGATCCGGCGTTCGCGCAGGTGGTGCAAGACGTCCGATTCATGACGAAGCCGTTCTCGCCGCGCGAACTGCTCGCTGCGGTGCAGCAGGCGCTCGCGACGGTCACGCGCTGATCGCGTCGGGGCACGCACACCGTGGAATTGCTCGTCGTCGCATGGCTGGCCGTCGGTCTGGTGCTCGTGGGGCGCTTCGTCGAGAAGCGCCTGACGCGCCGCGCCGAGGTCGTTGCACCACGTGCCGAAGAGCCGATGCCGCCGCGTCCATCGACCCCGCCGTCGTCGCCGCGATCCGAGCAGGCGACGGACGAGGCCACGCTGCGCGCGCTCGCGAGCATCGCGCAAACCCTGCATGAAGAGCGCGCGATCGAGGCCGCTCGCGAGCTCGTGCGCGAGCTGTCGTCCGCGGCACGCGTCGAGTGGTGGAGCCACGATCGCTCGCGCAATGCGTGGACGGGCCGGAGCCACGACGGGCTGGTCGCCGATGCGGCGCAGGACGCGGCGTTGACCCTCGCGTTGCGCCAGCGGGCGACCGTTCGCGCGGAGACGCATGCGAGCGCCCGCGATGCTCTGCGCGCGATCGGTGCGGACGCGATCGTTCCCGTGTTCGACCGCGCGCTGACGGTCGGCGCGCTGGTCGTGCACGAAGCCGCGACCGGCGTCGGAACTTCGACCGCGTTGCGCTGCGACGTCGTCGGCGCGGTGCTCGGTGTGGCGATCGCGAACGCTCGGCTGTCGAAGCAGCAGCTCGAACGGCAGGTCAAGGATCCGCTGACCGGATTGGCGTCCGTCGAGACGCTGGTGCAGACCGTGTCGCGATGCCTCGCGCGCGGTCGCGTCGCGGTCGTGCTGATCGCGATGCCGCAGATGCGCGCGATCAATCTCAGTTACGGGCGCCAAGCCGGGGACCGCACGTTGGCCGCCGTGGCGCGCTTGGTGGCGCTCGAAGCCGGGGAGCAGGCCGAGGTCGGTCGCTTCGGCGGGGCCACTCTGCTCGTGGTGCTGCCGGGATTCGACGCGGCCGCCGCGGGGCGAGTCGTCACGCGTCTCGTGGATCGCGTCGGCGACACCCTGCGGGCGGGACCGCATCGCACCGACGAGCCCTTGTGCCTCGAGGCCGTGGTGGCCGATGGAGAAGGTGGCGACGCCGAGACGTTGCTGCGCGCGGTGGAGTCGCGGCTGAACCGCGAGCACGCGCCCGAGCCACGATCCGAGGAGACCTGAGCGATGCGGAGCCAAGAAGAGAAGATCGGACCGGTCTGGGTCCTGAAGCTCACGCATCCGATCGACCGCGACCACGTCGACGAGATCGAAACGTGGGTCGAGGAGAAGCTGCAGCTCGGCGAGCGCTTCTTGCTGCTCAATTGCGCACGCTCGCTGTACTTCGACAGCGTCGGGCTCGAGACCATGCTGGCGATGACGCGCGCGGCCACCGGTCGCGGCGCCCGGTTCGCACTCGCGCAGCTCTCGAGCGATTGCGCGACGGCCTTGCGGGTGACGCGCCTCGAACGCGCGATCGAACACTACGTGACCCTCGAAGACGCCCTGAAGCACATGCGGGGGAGGGCCGCGTGAAGACGACGGTCGGCACGCAGACTCCTCTCGGCCAACTGCTGGTCCAGGCCGGCAAGATCACGAAAGCGCAGCTCGATCAGGCCTTGGCCGAGCAGGCGCGCAAGCCGGGTGAGCGCATCGGCGAAGTGCTGGTGCGCCTCGAGATGGTCGACGAGTACGACCTGATCGAAGTACTGGCGCAGCAGTACGGGCTGCCGGCGGTGAAGCTGACGCGCTACCTCGTCGACCACCAGCTGTTCGACGCGTTCCCGCAGCGCTTCCTGGAGAAGAACCAGGTCTGCCCGATGTTCCGCGTCGAGGACACGACGACGGTCGCGATGGCGGATCCGACGAACATCTTCGTGCTCGACGAGATCCGTCGGATGGTCGGCGGGAAAGTCCAAGCCTGTCTGGCGTCGGGGACGAACATCCTCGAAGCCGTGCGCATGAAGGCGAACCTGGGCGACGCGTTCGGCATCGACGACATCGTCGAGAGCGTCGCCGAAGAGGACGTGCAGGTCCTCGAAGAGGCGTCCGGCGAAGTCGACAACCTCGAGGAAGTGTCGGGATTGTCGCCGGTGGTGCGGCTCGTGAACTTCGTGGTGTTCAAGGCCGTCGCCGATGGCGCGTCCGACATCCACATCGAAGTCGACGACGAGACGCTGGTCGTGCGCAATCGCGTCGACGGCATCCTCCGCACCGTGCTGACGCCGCCGAAGACCCTGCATGCCGCGGTCGTGTCGCGCATCAAGGTCATGGCGAATCTCGATATCTCCGAGCGCCGCCTGCCGCAGGACGGCCGCATCCGCGTCGCGTTCCAGCGCCGCGCGGTCGATCTCCGCGTGTCGACGTTGCCTTGCCATCACGGCGAGAAGGTCGTCATCCGCATCCTCGACAAGGACGCGATGATGCTCGATCTGGAAGCGATCGGCGTCAGCAAGGACTTGCTGCAGTCGATCGACGCACAGATCAAGCGACCGCACGGGATGATGCTGGTGACCGGTCCGACCGGTTCGGGCAAGAGCACCACGCTCTATTCGATGCTCGGCCGCATCAAGGATCCCGGCATCAACATCTGCACGGTCGAGAACCCGGTCGAGTTCAACATCCGCGGGATCAACCAGGTCCAGACCAACGAGAAGATCGGGATGACGTTCGCCACGGTCCTGCGCTCGTTGTTGCGCCAGGACCCCGACGTGATCATGGTCGGTGAGATTCGCGACAAGGACACCGCGCAGATGGCGGTGCAGGCGTCGCTGACCGGTCACCTCGTGCTGTCGACCCTGCACACGAACGATGCCGTGTCGGCCGTCACGCGCCTGGTGAACATGGAAGTCGAGCCCTACCTGCTTGGCGCCTCGCTCCAAGGAGTGTTGGCCCAGCGCCTCGTGCGCCGCATCTGTTCGCACTGCCGGCAGCCGTACTGCCCGATGGGTCAGGCCCACAAGACGCTCAAGGAGAAGGGGTTCGATGTCGATGCACTCCATGTCGGGACGGGCTGCGAGAGCTGCCGCGGAACCGGGTACTCCGGTCGCATCGGGCTGTTCGAGCTGTTCGTGATCGACGACGAGACACGAGATCTCGTCGTCGGCGGAGCCGACTTGTCGAGGCTGCGACGCAGGGCCCGCGAGATCGGGGTGCGTTCGCTGTTCGAGGACGGCGTCCTCAAGGTCCGTGAAGGAATCACGACCGCCGAGGAGGTCCTCAGGGTGACGGTATGAACGAGCCTCGCTCGGCATCGGCCCGGGGCGCGGCAGGCCCTCGCGGGCCCGCCTTGCGCGACCGGCGGTCATTGCAAGCGCAGGTTCGGCGGTTGGCCGAGCACCGCGAAGGCTCGGTGCTGCTGTCGAAGTCGCAAGGCGAAGTCCAGCTCGGCACCGAAGTCCGCGCCGCACCCGGCCGCATCCGCAACCGCGACGTCCTGTTCTTCTTCGCCCAACTGTCGGTCATGGTCAGCGCCAACGTGCCGCTGGTCGTCGCACTGGATGGCATCGCGCGCCAGTGCGACCGTCTGCGTCTGCGGGAAGTCCTGAAGGAACTGCAGACGAAGGTCGAAGGCGGCCAGCAGCTCTCGTTCGCGCTCGGCGGCCATCCGAAGGTATTCCCGACCTATACGGTCCACCTCGTCCGCGCCGGCGAGGCCTGCGGCGATCTCGAAGGCATGCTGCGCCGCGTCTGCGAGATGCTCGAGCGCGACTACGAGATGAAGAAGAAGCTGAAGTCCGCGCTGACGTATCCGGTCGTGATGATGGTGCTCGCGGTCGCCACGATCGCGGCGCTGTTCACGTTCATCCTGCCGAAGTTCCGCGCGATCTACGCCGGCAAGGAAGACAAGCTCCCGGCGCCGACGAAGGCGTTGCTCGCGATCGGCGACTTCACGACGCACTACGCGATCCACATCGGCATCGCCGCCATCGCCGTGATCGCCGCGATCGTCGTGTTCGTCCGCAGTCCGCGCGGCAAGGTCTTCGTCGACGGCATGCTGCTCGCGCTTCCGGTGATGGGAGGCGTCGTGCGCCGGTTCTCGCTGGCGCGCTCCGTCCGCACGCTCGGCGTGTTGCTGCAAAGCGGCGTTCCGGTGCTGTCGGCGCTCGAGCTCGCGCGCGACTTGTCGGCGAACGCGAAGCTCTCGGGCGCGTGGGAGTACGTGCGCGGGCGCGTCGCGAACGGTGGCCGCATCCACGAGGGCATGGCGAGCCAGGAGTGGTTCCCGGGGACGCTGGTCCAGATGACCGCGATGGGGGAATCCGGAGGCATCCTCGACAGCGTCCTCGCGCGCGTCGGCGAGTTCTACGACGGCGAAGCCGAAGCTGCCGTGCATGACGCGACCGCGCTGCTCGAGCCCGCGATGGTCGTGATCGTGGGCTGCGTCGTCGGCTTCATCGCGATGTCGATCATGCTGCCCATCTTCAACATGTCGAAGATCGTCCATTGAGTGCGTGGTGGAACCGTCGAACACCGAAGCATCGGAGGCATCCATGATTCCGCAACTTGCGCGCGCGACGCGTCGATTCTCCGGGTACACGGCGATCGAGTTCATCCTGGTCATCGCGATCACGGGGATTCTCGTGGTCGGCTTGGCCGCGATCGTGGACATGCCCGCGGAGGTCGTGCAGCGCCAGGAAGACGGCCGCTCGATGTCGTCGATCGACCAGGCCATGGCCGTGTTCGACAAGGACGTCCGGTTCGCGATCGATGCGCGTTCACCCGACGCCAACACGCTGGAACTCACGACGCATGGCGGCGGAACGGTGACATGGCAGTGGAGCGGGACCGCGGGAGCGCCGCTGACGCGTACCGACGTCTCGGGCACGGTCGCGGTGGTTCCGAACACGCGGGCGCTGACGTTCGCGGTCAAGCAGACGAATCACCGGGTCGCGACCGTGACCAACGTCGACACGGTGAAGACCGACACGGTCGGTGCGTCGTTCTCGAGTTTCGCGGTGAAGCCCGGATACCAACTGCTCGCGGTGGGTGAATCGGTCCTTCGTGGCCTCCTCGGCGTGACGGAAACCGTCGGAACGCGCAGCATCAATGCGACGAGCAACGTCGGGCTGTTCTTCAAGGTGCCGGCCGGCGCGCAGGACCAAAGCTATCCGTCGAGCATCACCGTTCGCATGTCGCGGGCCGCGTCCGCGGACGTGCTGGTCCGTCTGTACGAAGCCGATGCAGTGACGCGTGCGCCGCAGCGCGCCAACGCCGTCGGCATGGCATACGTCCGCAACGCCGACATCCCGGCGACGATGAGCGACGTGACGATCCGCCTGTCACCCTTGAAGCGTGTCTCCGGCACCGGCTCGTACTTCGTGGACTTCGTCGGGCGCGGCGCGGGCAACGCCGCGAACTTCGAGTTCCGCAAGTTGTCGCTCGACCTCGCGCCCGTCGATTGGGGTGGCGGGTTGCTGTATTCGACGACGTCGGGTGCCTCGTACGCGCCGATCTCGAGCCTGCTCTCGAACAGCCAGACGAAGTTCTCGTTCACGCTGACGAAAGAGAAGGACGCGGATGCCTTGGACGCGAACGACACGGTCACGTCGACGACGCTCGACATCCCGACCGGCGTCGCGCTCGATCTGGCGATCCAGGGTGAAGGCGGCGGGGATCGGACGTTGCGCGTCAGCGTTCCGATCGAGAACAACGTCCAGTTCGTCAATCAATGATCTCGCCGTGACGCCGATGCCCGCCCTGCGCTCACGGAAGACCGGTTCGATCCTCGTGCTCGCGCTGATCGTGTCGGCGACGGCGTCGATCGCGGGCATGCACCTGATGATCGTGTCCGATCTGCGCGTGCGGCGCAGTTACGCGTTGGCGCGCATCCAGGACGCGGTGCGCGTCGCGTCGTCGGGACTGCAGTACGCGCGGAGCCGGCTCGGCGCGAACGCGGGATACCCCGGTGGGACCATCACGGATCCCGAGTTCGCGCAATCCACGTTCGTGCTCGACGTCGACGCCGCGGGCGTGTTGAAGGTCCATGCGACGTCGACCGGAACGGTGTCGGACGCGACGTTCGCGACGCAGGCGGACCTCATCGCGCCGGCGCATCCCGCGCTCGGCTTCAACGTGTTCTCGGCGTCCACGATCCATCTGCACGATGCGACGCTGAAGGGCTACCTGCGCGCGAATGGCAACGTGACCGCCGAAGGTGTCGTCGATTTCTTCGGTGCGTTGATGACGACCAGCGGCAGCAACGTCACCAATCAGATCGCCGCGGGGCAGATCGAATTCGTGCCGGAGGCGCTGGCCGGTCCCACCTTGCCGCTCGCGGCGTATCAATCGCTCGCGGCGACTCTGATCGATCCGCCGGTCGTGAACGGGAAGATCACGCTGAACGGCGTCGCGTTGCGACCGGATCGCAACCCGTATGGGTCGACGAATGCGCGCGGCGCGTACGTGCTCGACGCGGCCAGTCGCCAGGTCGATCTGCTCGACGTCTACGTCAATGGCTCGTTGACGATTCTGAACGCGCACAGCGTGAAGATCGCCCAGGGCTGTCACTTCGTGCCGTTCGACCCGTCCTTGGCGACGCTGCTCGTCGACGGTCCGCTGTCCGCGCAACTGCAAGACGACTTGCGCGAATCGAGCCTCGCACTCGACCTGAACGGCGACGGCGACTTGATCGACGTGTTTTCGCCCCGCCTCGAAGGGGTCGTGGCGACTTCGGACGCGCTGACCATCACCGGTGCCGGAACGTTGAAGGGCTGTTTCCTCGCGCAGTCGGTGACGTTGGAGGGGTATCCGAAGTTCGAGAGCGCGCAGTCGTTCCAGTCGCAGCCGATCGAGGGCTTCGTCGTTCCGGGGCCGTGGAACATCCTGGCCGGCACGATCCAGCAGGGGAGTGACCCATGACGTCGCATCCCGCTTCGGCCGGGCCCATGGAACTGAAAGCGCAGATCGACAAGCTGTCGACCGATCTCGTCGAGGTCTACGAAGCGCTGACGATGGTCTACGGTTCCGTGGCCGTCCTCGGCGGACTGTTCGCATTCGAGGAGATCACGGGCTACCTCGTCGAACGCTCGGTCGATGCATTGCTCGCGAGCGGCGCCGCCTTGTACCTGGCGCAGCAGGACGGAACGTTGACCTGCGTCGCGCAACATGAAGGACTCGCCGCGCACATCGCGCCGCACGGGCCGCGCGCGCTGCTCGACAAGCGACGGGCGATGTTCCACAACGGCGAGGCCGCGGCGACCGTGCTGACGGCGGAAGCGCCGCGGTTCAACCTCGTGTCGTCGCCGTTGGAAACGGGCGGCAAGGCGCGCGGCGTGCTGGTCGTGGCGCGGCCGCCGCAAGAGACGTTCGCGACCGGTGACGCGAAGTTGATCGGTGCGCTGTGCGGCGTGACGGCGGTCGCGATCGCGAACTTCCAGCACTACCGCGCCGTGAGCGCGCAACGCGAAATGCTCGAAGGCGTCATGCGCGAGAGCGCGGAGGGCATCGTCGTCGCTGACGCGCATTGGAACGCGAAGTTCGCGAATGCGGCAGCGCGCGGCTTCCTCGGGGCGCCGGGTACGGAGAGCTTCGACGCGTTGGCGCGACTCGACGCGTTCGAGCTCGATCGTCCGCGCGCGGCGATCCGCGGTGGCGCGCCGGATGCGCAGGAGTTCCTCGCGCAGAGCGCGGATCCGCGGCGCCCGCTCGTGCTGCGCTGCAAGGCATTGGACGCGCGGTTCGGGGCCGACGGGGAACCGGTGCACGTCCTGTTCTTGCATGACGTCACGCGCGAGCACCGCGAAGCCGAAGCCCAGCGCGATTTCTTGTCGCTGGCGTCGCACAAATTGAGGACCCCGCTGACGTGCATCCTCGGCATGCTGCCGATGGCCGAAACCGGGGACGACGCGCTGCGCGCGGAGGCGCTGCGTGACATCGGTTCGAGCGCCGAACAACTGCGCGCGTTGGTGGACGGCATCCTGCAGTTCGTCGAGTTCAAGAGCGGCCCGCGCGTCGAGCAGGACGTGCGGCTCGATGCGTTGGCACACGAAGCCTTCGCGGAAGTGATGGGTCGCCGACCGGACAAGCGTCCGCGCCTCGATCTCGAGGTCGAGGCGAAGTTGCCGACAGTGCGCGGCTCGAGGCTGCAATTGCGCACGTTGCTGTTGCACGTGCTCGACAACGCCGTGCGTTTCGACGCGACGGAAACTCCGGTCGTCACCGCCCGCATCGGCGCGGTCGACGGTGACCGCGTGCGCATCCAGGTTTCCGACCACGGCGATGGCATGGCTCCGGAGCTGGTCGCGCGCTTGTTCCAGCCGTTCGCGCAACGCGACGAGGAGTTCACCGGTCAAGCCGATGGAGCTGGCTTCGGATTGCTGCTCGCGCATCAGGTGGTCGTCGCGCACGGCGGCACGCTGCGCATCGACTCGACTCTGCATCAAGGCACGACGGTCGTGGTCGAGATCCCCACGCGACTCGGGGAGCGACGGACGTGATCACGCCGCGCCACGCCCGCGCGTTCACGCTGGTCGAGGTCATGATTTTCATCGTGATCGGACTCATCGTCGCCGCGGCAGCGATTCCAGGCGCCTCGACGTTGGACGATCAGCGCATCGCGGCCGACGCGGGGATCCTCGCCGCGGATCTCGAGTTCGTGCAGACGCGGGCCTTGGCGTCGAACCAGCAGCACCGGATCGTGTTCTCGACGACGACGCACGAGTACGAAGTGCAGTCGCCACCGGGGACCGTGATCGAGGATCCGCTCACCGATGCGCCGTGGTCGCGCGTGCTCGCGCGCGGGGGCATCGGCACGAAGCTCATCGACGTGTCGTTCAACGGCGCGACGGCACTGACGTTCGATCGCTCGGGCCGGCCGAGTTCCGGCGGCAGCGTGACGTTGCGGCGCGGTGAGTTCACGGCGACCGTCACGGTCACCGCGATCACCGGCGACGTGACGGTCACGGGTCCGTGAGACGCGCGAGCTTTACTTGATGAGACCGGCTGCTGCGCCGTCTCGATTCAGTCCTTCCACTCGGCCAGGAAGATGTTGGTGTCGCCCATCGTGGCAGCGCCGCGGTTCGAGCCGAACACCAAGTACTTGCCGTCGCGCGTGAACATCGGGAAGCCGTCGAATACCTCTGCGGTCGTCACGCGCTCGATCTCCTTGGACGCGATGTCGATCAAGTAGAGGTCGAACTCACGACCCTTCGGATCGCCGCGGTTCGACGAGAAGATCAGCTTCGTGTCGTCCGGCGTGAAGTATGGGCAGAAGTTGGCGCCGCCCGCGCTCGTCAACTGGCGCTTGTCGGAGCCGTCGACGTTCATGACCCACAGTTCCATGATCGTCGGGCGCACGAGGCCTTCGGCGAGCAGCGCTTCGTAGTCCTTGATCTTCTCGGGCTCGGTCGGATGGTGCGCGCGCCAGCAGATCCTCTTGCTGTCGTGCGAGAAGAACGCGCCGCCGTCGTAGCCCTTCTCGTGCGTCAGACGCGTCACGTCCGAGCCGTCGATGTTCATCGTGTACAGCTCGAGGTCGCCGTCGCGGACAGACGTGAAGACGATGCGCTTGCCGTCCGGCGAGACCGTGGCTTCGGCGTCGTAACCGGGGGCGCCGGTCAGGAGCTTGAGGTCGGTGCCGTCGACCTTGGCCGTG
The DNA here is from genome assembly GCA_052034255.1 of Planctomycetota bacterium. Classification (GTDB taxonomy): domain Bacteria; phylum Planctomycetota; class B15-G4; order B15-G4; family JADJEK01; genus JADJEK01. The sequence continues at coordinate 24,911 of JBPOIU010000153.1, forward strand.
AAGATGTCGTAGCTCGGGTAGATCGCCCAGGTGTAGCCCTTCGACCGGTCCGGCTTCGGCGGACAGGCGTCGCCGCCGAGGTGGGTCGACGCGAACAGCACGCGCTCGTCACCGGGCAGGAAGTAGGCGCAGGTCGTGACGCCCTTGCCCGTGCTGACCAGCCGCTTGCCGCTGCCGTCGCGGTTCATCACGAAGATCTGGTCGCAGGAGAAGCCGTCCGACGTCGACTGGAACGACAGGCGTTGATCGTCGAACGACCAATACGCCTCGGCGTTCTCGCCGCCTTTCGTCAGCATCCGCAGGTGCGCGAAGTGCTTCTCGCCGGGTTGGATCAGCGCGTCGTGCGTCCATTCGATCGCGGAGCCGGAGGCACCCTGGGGCGCGCTGGCGTTCTTGCCATCGCAACCGACGACGGAGGCGGCGAGGAGGAGAGAGACGGCGATCGGGTGAGAGCGCATGACGAAGTCCGCACGGTGAGGAAAGCGTGGGACTGTACCAGCTCGATCCGGAAGCGGAACGCGCCGGGCGGGTTGCTCCGGCGGGTCCTGAAGGGCGAGTCACATCCCCGAAAACAACTTGGTCAGCTCGTCCCGGTACTTGTTCACGGCGTCGATCGTCGAGCGCGGGATCTCTTTGTTCTGCGCCTTCATCGCGGCGACCGCGTGGTCCTGCGTCGCGAGCTGGTCCTCGACCTCGGCGATGCGACGTCGCAGCAGATCGGCGTCCATGGGTTCGTCGGGATCGGTCGGCGTGCCGCCGCTCTCGATGACTTCGAGGGTGTCCTTGAGGTCGCGCAGTTCGGCTTCCAGCCGGCTCGCTTTGCCCATGCCGCCGACGCCACCGTCCGGCCCCAGCAACACGCGCGCGAGCGCCTGTTGGGTGTACGCGACCGTGCTCTCGTAGTCCGTGATCGACACGAATCCGAACTTCTCGATGATCGGCAACGCGGTGGTCTCTCCGACGAGTCCGGTGAGCCCGACGCCGGCGAGATGAGGCTGTTGGGCGGCGTTCGTGCCGAGGACCGGCCCGCGCGCCGGAAGGACTTCGAGCGCCTTCGCGCGCAGTGCCCGCATGGCGTCCATCATGCGAACGATGGCATCCTCGTCGAGCGTCGGGCGCTCGCGGATGGACTCCGGCGAGGAATCGTCGCACCCGGGGACGAGCGGGCTCAGGCCCAGCAAGAGGATCAAAGCGCGACGCGAGATGGCCATCGAGGACTCCGGAGCGAGCGTGCGGTCGTCGGTTCGGGCGGTCGCCGCTGCCGCTCTCCAGCGAACCCCGTTCCGCGCGAGAGCGCTCGATTTCCCGTGCGCCGGGCGGCTTCGGAGCGCCAGGAGCGTGCGGATCCGCCCAGTGCGTGCGATCGGCGGCGCTCGTTCGTCGAAGTGGTGGGCGATGAAGGATTCGAACCTTCAACAGCCACCTTGTAAGGGTGGTGCTCTAGCCGTTGAGCTAATCGCCCGCTCGGATCTACCGCGACTTCGAGCGCGGACGCAGGATAGAGGCGGACCCACACGAGCCGCAACCCAGGCCTTTCGATCGGCAGGGGGTGCGCGGCGGATCGGAGAGTTCGTGCGATCGTTCCGGAACGACTTGTTCGAGGGCCAAGTGGCGTTCGTGACCGGCGGCGGAACCGGACTCGGGTTCGAGGTGAGTCGGCAGTTGCTCGAACTCGGGGCAAGAGTCGTCGTGGTCGCGAGTCGGTCGCGCGAGCACCACGAGCGGATCCTCGCCGAAGCGGAGACGCTCGGGCGCGGGCGCGTGGAGTCGATCGTGCTCGACGTGCGTGAGCCCGATCGCGTCGACGAGGCCGTGCGCGGGGTCGCGGAGCGACACGGTGGGCTCGACGTGATGATCAACAACGCGGCGGGCAACTTCATCGCGCCGTCGCTGCGGTTGAAGTCGAAGGCGTGGCGCGCCGTGATCGACATCGCGTTGTCGGGCACGTTCTACGGGTGCCAGTCCGCCGGGCGCGTGATGGCGAAGCGCGGCGGTGGCTCGATCGTGAACATCGCGGCGACGTATGCGTGGACCGGGATGCCGGGCGTCGTGCACTCGGCCGCGGCGAAGGCCGGTGTGGTCGCGCTGACGCGGACGCTGGCCGTGGAATGGTCGCAGTTGCGGATCCGCGTCAACGCGGTGGCGCCGGGGCCGTTCCACAGCGACGGCGCCGCACAAAACCTGTGGCCCGACGACGACGCGCGCAAAGCGCTGCTCGGGACGATCCCGAGCGGTGCGTTCGCGAGCGTGGAAGAAGTCGCCGAGAGCGTGATCTACCTGGCGTCACGCGCGTCGCCGTCGTTGACCGGCGAGGTGCTCGTCATCGATGGCGGGCAGTGGTTGGGGAAGGGGTTGCACGGGGATTGGCGGGGGACGAAGTGACGCCCGTTCGGGAGTCCAACTGACCGGCCGAAGGCCGCTCCGCCTTCTGCGGAGGCAGGGGGCCGAAGGCCCCCTGCGACCCCCTCGTTCGACC
>JBPOIU010000079.1:0-23135 GCA_052034255.1 Planctomycetota bacterium
GACGGATCCCGCGCGCGGACTCACCGTCTTGTACGTACTGGCGGAAGTCGTGCGCCACCTCGCGATCCTGGCGCAACCGTTCATGCCAGACGCGGGCGCGAGAATGCTCGATCAACTCGCGATCGCACCCGACGCGCGCGACTTCACGCGTCTCGAACCGGAGCACGCGATGCGTCCGGGCCAAGCTCTGAACAAGCCCGAGGGCGTGTTCCCGCGCTACGTCGACCAACCACCCGCGAAGTAACCGCAACCGGCAACCCCGTTCACTCCCGCGCGCTCCCGTGAATTCCCGTTCACGCCCGCGCACTCCCGTTCATTCCCGCGCACTCCCGCGCATTCCCGTTCATTCCCGTTCACTCCCGCGCACTCCCGTTCATTCCCGCGCGCTCCCGTTCACTCCCGTTCATTCCCGCGCGCTCCCGCGCATTCCCGCGCATTCCCGTTCACTCCCGTTCACTCCCGTTCATTCCCGCGCGCTCCCGTTCATTCCCGTTCATTCCCGTTCACTCCCGCGCCCTCATGAGTGCAACGCCTTGGCGACTACGTCATTCACTTCACCGCGCGTGAGCTTCTCCCGCCCCTGTTCGAGCGCAGCGACGGTAGCCCAAGCGAGCGCGAGCGGAATCGCGCAGAACTCGCGGATCGGCCCCTTCGGCAAAGCCGCCGTGTAGCGATCCGCGATCGTCAGGTGCCGGCGTGCGTACGCCCGCATCTGCGTGTCGGTCCATCCGCGTGGGTAGAAGTCGACTCCGTGCGCGAAGTCGTCGGCGCGGTTGCGCGCGATGTTGACCGCCTGAAGTCCACGCCCGAATCCGATCGCGTCGCCGCGGTGCGTGGTGGTGCCGTCGTGCCAGGCCCACAAGTCGCAGAGCAGGATCCCGACGGCGCCGGCGACGCCGTAGGTGTAGCGATCGAGATCCTGCTCGGAGCGCACGTCGAACCCGACCTCGGCCCAGTACCCCATGCGGTCGGCCATCGACGCAATCGCGTCCCACACGCGAGCCTGGATCGTCGGCGGTGCGAGCAACGCCCATTCATGCAGGCGCGTCGTGACCTCGGGCAATTCGGCCGCATGCTCGCCGAACGTCGCGGAGAACGACTCGAGCGTGCCTTCGCTGGCCGCGCCTTGCAGGTGCAGGCTGACCTCGGCCAACAGTCGGCCTTTCACGTGCGGCTGCAGTCGCGGATGGTCCTCGATCTCGTCGATCGCGCGCATGCAGAGATACGCCGACGCGACGGCCAAACGCAGCGGATCGGGGAGCCGCTGGATCGGCACGAAGAACGTGCGACTCGTCTGCTCGAGGACTCGGAACGCGTCTTCCATGGTGCGCCGAACGAAGCCGAAGCGGGGCCGCGAGCTTACCAGCCCGAACCGAAAGTCCGCCCGGCCGTCGCCGCAGCCGATCCGCGCGCGGCGCGTGCCGCTTTGCGTCGTCGCCGGCTCGGCGCTACTTCACGGCCGGGCGCAGCGAAAGCCCATGCAGTCCGGTCACCGGCACGTCGACGTCGACGGGCGCGAGGTCCGCGCTCGCTCCGTAGACGTATGCGTCGTATTCGCCCGGTGCCACGTCGGCGATCTCGAACGCGCGCGACGTCGGCTCGACGAACGCGAACGAACCGAGGCCCACCGCGGCGTCGTCGTCCTTGCGACCTTTCTTCGCGAGGCGCACGAACAGATAGGGCGCGGTCACGCCACTCGGCAGTTCGACGGTGCCGGAAACGGTGACTGCCGACAGCATGTCGATCGCGAGCGGCGTGGCGGCGCCGCGCCCGGGAACATGCACTGGTTGGACTTCAGCGGTCGCGAATCCCGCATGTTGGACGCGCAGCAGATAGTCGCCTTGCGGCACGTCCTCGAACGCGAACGAGCCATCCTGCTCGGTCGCCGCCGGAATCGTCGCATCGTCGCCCAACAGCGAGAGACTCGCGAACGCGACCGGTGAGCCGTTGCTGGCCGCGCGCACGCGCCCGGTCAACGAGCCCGTTTCGATCACGAGCTGCACCTCACGCGTCTCGCCTTGCGTCAGCTGCACCGCGAGCACCGCGAACGCGCCCGACGCTTGCTGCGACGAGCGCGCGGTGATCGTCGCCTCGCCCGCTGGCACGGCCCCGAGATCGAAACGCCCCTGCGCGTCCGTGCGCGCCTGATCCCCACCGCCGCGCGTGCCCTTGCCTTCGACGATCATGTCGCCGCGCGGTACGCCGTTCACGAGCACCACGCCAGTGACCCGCGCGGTCTTGCCCGAGTACGCGGCGCGCTTCGTGTCGAGATCGACCCACGTCTCCTCGCCTTCGCGGATCAGGACCTCGACCTCGGGCGGCCCCGAGTCGAAGCCCTCGTCGCCGCCGATGTTGACGCGGACGCCCCCGCCCTCGCCCTCGTCCGCGGGCTTCGTGCGGGCCGTCGTCTTCATGCCGAACATCGGACCGCCCATGCCTTGCCCGCCCATGCCCTCGAGCGGTTTCTCGGTCGCGACCACTTTGTGCGGTCCCGCTTCGAGATGGGTGATCGTGAAATCGCCGCGGTCATCGGTCAGGGTCAGGCGCGGCAGGATCGTCGCGTCGTCGCTGGCGGGAAACGCGATGACGACGTGCGATTTCGTGATCGGTTCGCCGTTCTGCGTGACGTGCCCGCGCAGCGTGCCGCCCGCCTTCAGCCGCACCTCGATCGGCGGTCCAGGCACCACCATCTCGAACTCTTCGATCGCATAGAACGGGTGGAACACGCGGACGCGTTGCTTGCCCTCGGCCAAATGCGGCAAGAACGCGACGCCGTTCACATCAGTGCGTCGCGTCGTCACCGGCGGCTGGAACAGCTCCAACATCTTCTCTTCGTTCGGCGTCGTCACCGACGCCAGCGCGTATTCGATCGGCACGTTGCCGCGTTCGGCGACGACACGGATCGTCGCGGAGTATTCGGGCTCGAGCACGAGTTCGACGTCTTCGCGTTCGTCCTCGATGCGCACCGTCGTCTTGCCGACCGCGAGGCCATCCGCCACGGCCAGCACGTGGTAGCCGCCCGGAGACAAGCCGCGAACTTCGATCCGTCCGTCGTCGAGCTTGGTCGTGCGTCCCGCCAACCGAACTTTCGCGTCGAGGAACGGCACCTCGGCGAGTGGGGATTCGGGGATCACCGCGAGCTTGGCGCCCTTCGGTTGCGTGCCGTCCTTCGCGAGGACACGGGCGCGCAGCGCGAACGTCTTCTCGATGCGGATCACTGGCTCGTCGACGCCTGGGTAGACGACTTCGGACACGATCCACCGCGTCGCGTCCTTCGGGCGCACGGCGACGACGTGGCGGCCTTGCGTCAAACCGGTGGCCACGATGCGTCCGCTCGCATCCGTTTCGCCGACGGGAACCGCGAGCCCCGCCGGATAGATCGGCAGCAGCTCGGCGACCAACACTTCGGCGCCGACGACGGGTTCATCTGCGCCGTCGATGACGGCGATCGGCAACTCGTCGCCGCGCGCGAGCCGTTGCTTGCCGATGTCCTTCTCGCCGCCGGTCGCGGTCGGGATCGGGCCGCGTACGAGCTGCACGTATCCCGGTTGGTCGACGGCGATCCACACGCGGCCGATCGCGACGCCTTCCAACACGAACGTGCCGTCCTTTGCGGTGCGCGTCTCCGGGATCGGGATGAGTTCCCACAGGCGCATCACGATGTTCGGCACGTCGAGCACCGGCCAGCCGTCGAGCCCAGGGAACGCCGAGGCTGCCTCGGGCGGCAATTGGCCCGTGATCGCACAGCCGTTGCGCAACTTCGCGAGACCGAATGGGAACGCTTCGCCGACGTCGCCCGAAGCGCGCACGCGCGCGTCGGCCACCGGCTCGCCGCTCTCGTCGACGATCACGCCTCGCAGGGTGCAGAACGCACCGAGGCGAATGTCCCCGAGGTCGACCGTCTCGCCGGCCTGCGGCAGAGCCAACACGGGAGTCGCCGTCGCGCGCGGTCCCGCACGATCGACGGCGAGCAAGTAGAAGCCGCGCGGATCGACCGCTTCGAGTCGGAAACGGCCTTCGGCGTCCGTCCGCGTGGAACCGGCTTCGACGTTCAGCGCGGGCACGTCGTCGGAGAATCGCGAGACGTCCTGCGCCGGGAACAGCTCGAGCGGATTGCAGCCGATGAGGTCGACCTTGATGTCGGCCTTCGGCGCGCCGTCGTGCTCGACGATGCGGCCGATCAACGCGCCGAGCGCGTCTCGATACGACGCCGGCACGCCACCGACCGTTGCGGACTCCGTGACACTGTTGCGTGCGATGGGCTCGACGGGTGCGACGACGGCCGGGGCCGGTATTGCCGCCGATTCGCGCACCGTCGGTCCCAGCGCGACGTCGACGGACTCGGTCGGCTCGCTGCGCGACAGGACGAACAACACGACGCCCGCGGCAACCACCAGCGCCGCGAGCACCCAAGGAAGGCGCCGCATCGAATCACTCGTTTCCGACTCGACCGCGGTGCCCACTCGCGATGCGCACAGGGTACGACCCCGCGCGCGGCCGGACAACGCCTCGGTCCCGCGTCGAGTTCCAGGGAAGTCCGGGACTCTCCGAAGAGGACGCTCAGCCGTCCTGGCCGAACGTGTGTTCCTTCACGAGAACAGCGTTCAGCACCAGGTTGTCGATGCCGCCGGCGGGCACGGTGACTTCGAGCTCCTGGAACTCGTACCACTTCCATTCGTCGTTCACTTGCACGTTGCATTGCAGCGTGACGTGGTAGGTGCCCGGCCCGAGTTGCGTCGAGGAGAACGTCGAGCCGTCTTCGACGTACACGCCGACGGAATCGCCGTTGTCGGGAAGCGTCCGCGTGAAGTTCATCCACACCCCGCTCGAGGATGGAATTCCGCTCGGCAGCACGACGCGGCCGGAAACCGTCACGGCTTTCTTCATGCGAATCTCGACCCGCGACGTCGAGCCCGGCGCGATGGCGCCTCGACTCGATGTCTTGAGGTATCCGCCGGCCTCGACTTCGATCTCGAACTCGCCGATCGGAGCGGGATCGAAGCTGAACTCGCCGAGCATGTCGGCCGAGGTTTCGAGCCGCGTCGCGGACTTGCCGGCGTTCGACGTCGCCGTTTGCTTGCCGTCGACGACTTCGAACGCACGGCCGTACAGGACCTGTTCGAATCCGCTGGTCTGGATGACGACGTTGGCTCCGGTGACGGGTTCGCCGGACTCGGAGAGCACGCGACCGGCGATCGCCCCGGTCTCCAGTCGGATCGTCTCGTCGACGATGCCACCTTCCGGCACTTGGACCACGCGGACGTGGAAGCCGCCGTTCCACGAGTTCACGCCCGAGACGCCGCTCGGCGTGATCGTCAGCGTCATGTCCGTCGCCGGCACCATGCCGACGTCGAATCGGCCCGCCGCATCCGTCTTCACCGTGCGCTGTTGACCCCACTCCCCGGCGGCGCGCACGCCGACCGTGGCACCCACCGCGGGTTGGCCATTCAACGTCACGAGGCCGCGCAGCTGGCCCTTCGGTCCGTCGCCGAACGAACCGAGCAAGTCGATCTCGAGCGGCGTCTCGACGCCGTCCGCGACCACGAAGTCGACATCGCGCTCGGGTCGTCCGAACTCGAACATGCGCTGGACGACGGATTCGATGCCCTGATCATGCGCGAAGCGCGGCATGACGTTGGCTTCCCATTCGCCCGGCGTCACGTGCGTGAGCTTGAACTTGCCCTCGAAATCCGTCGTCACGAAGCGCGGTATCACGACGTCGTCGCGCCCGTTCTTCGTCAGCACGACCATGCGCGGCTGGTCGATCGGTCGACCACCTTGATGGACGTGGCCGAGCACCGTGCCGCCCTCGATCATCGCGACCGTCGTGCTCGACTCGGTCTCGGCCAAGCGCGCGATCTGCGCCGCGTACTTCGGATGGGTCACGCGGATCATCACTTCGCCCGCGGGCGCCTGCCGCAGCGCGGCGCGCCCGTCCTTGCCAGTGCGACTCGCCGCGAGCGCGAGGAACGCCGCGTCGTTGAACCGCGGCGGCAACAACGCGACGCTCGCTTGCGCGATCGGCGTCTGCTTCGCCGCCGAGACGACCGCCACGTCGATGCGACGCGCGGGCTTCAACGGGATCGAGACTTCGGCCGGGCCGCCCGACACGTCGGCGTCGACGGTACCGACCGTGAATCCGTCCGCCCGCGCCGCGACGCAGTAGCGCTCCGATCCGAGGGCTCGGATGCGCACGCGGCCGTCGTCGAGGTGCTCCAGCTTCGCGTCGACGCGCATCGGCGGGAGGACGATCGCGGCTTCGAGCATGTCGTCGTCTTCGGTGACGACGATTTGCGGCTTCGGGATCGTGGCTCCCTTGTCGTCGACCACGTTCACGATCAGGTCGTAGGCCGGCGCGAGCTTCAGCAGCGGCTCGTCGATCCCCGGCTGCTGGTTCGACAGGACGAACCAATCGATGTCGCCCGGCTTGCGGACGCAGACGAAGTGCGGGGCGTCCGCGAGTCCTTCGGCGCGGAAGCCGCCGTCGTCTCCCGTCCGCGCGAATCGGCGGAGGATCGCCCCGCGCTCACCCATCGCGAACTCGCGCCCGACGAAGACGTCGCAGCCCGCGACGGGCGCGCCCGAGCCGTCGACGACGCGACCGACCAGCGCATCGCCGGCCATCATGCGCAACGTTCCGAGGTCGCGCTTCCCGCCGACGCTTCCGCTCGGCACGGGACCGTGGACGAGGGTCACGAGGCCGCGCTTGTTCGCGAGCACCGAAATCAGGCCCGGCGGGACTCCAGCGAGTTCGAAGGCGCCGTCGTCACCCGTCTCGGTTTCCGGGATCGGCAGGCGATCGAACGCGAGCCGTGCGGTGCTCGGGAACTCGATCGGCAGGAACGCTTCGCCTTCGCCGCCGCGGCCACGCGAGCGCGGCGCCGGAAACACGACACCGCCGTCCGGTTCGAGATCGGCGGCGCCGAACGGGAAGATGATCGCCGGCAGATTCGTCGCGCGGATGCGCGCTCCGGCGACCGGCTGACCGTCGTCGTCGACCAACTTGCCGACGAACGTCGAATACGGCTGCAGCACGACGTCACCGATGTCGACGAGCGCTCCAGCGGACAGCGACGTATCGACGAACCGTACCGTTGCGCGTGGCCCACCGATGTCGATCGCGAGACCCGTGAACTGCTCGGGATTCTGACGCTCGAAGAGGAAGCGGCCGTCGTCTCCGGTCTTGACCGAACCGCGCGTCAACGGGATCGGATTGCCGCTGTCCGTGAAGAACCGCGATGCATCGCCGAAGATCTCTTCCATCCCGACGCCGAGGAGCTCGACCTCGATCTTCGCGACGGGTGTCCCATCGAGTTCGACGATTCGCCCCGTCAGACCCGAGAGTCCGGCCGCGTACTCCGCGTCGACCTCGGGCGTCGCCGGCGTCGTCTCGGCGACGGCTACCGTGCGTTCCAATTGCGGCGTCGTCGGCGCAGGCACGTCGTCGACGACCGGCGCGACCGGCGCCTTCGGCGTGGCGGTCGGCAGGTCGATCTCCGGCGGAGCATCACCACCGCTCTGGAAGAACACGAAACCAAGGATGCCGACGACGAGCGCCAGCCCACCCAGGACGACAGGCAGCCGAAGCGAGCCCATGCCACACCCCATTGCGCGTGATCCACGGGTGCCCTCCCGGTCACGGCGATGCGGGCAGGGTAGCGGGCGATCCTCCGAGCCGCATGGGTCGCGACCGCAAGAAACGGGATTCGGTCGCGTTCCGCTTCAGCGTGGGTTTGGGCGAAGCACTGCGCTGAGCATGCCGGTCACCGGAACGTCGAGCGTGGTCGGCTCGAGGTTCATGTCGCGGCCGAAGAAGCGCACCTCGTAGGCGCCCGGGAACAAGTTGTCGACGCGGAACTCCATCGTCGTGGTGTCGACGCGGCCGCCCGAGCGTCGGGCGCTGTCGTCTTTCGAACGGAACTCGAGGAACATGAACTGCGGCGTCGCGGCGCCCGACGGCAACTCGACGCGGCCCTTCACCGACACACCGGTCACGAGGCGCACGTCGACCGGATTCGGCTCGCCGCCGTACGGAACGACGACGTCCTTCACGGTCGCGGCCGCATAGCCCTCGCGGCGTGCGGTCAACGTGTAGGTGCCTTCGGGCACGGCTTCGAACACGAACGAGCCGTCGCGCTCGGTCACCACGCGCAGCGAGTTGCCGCGCGGGCCTCGTCGCGGCTCCTCGGCGCGCGGCGCCGCGTTGCCACCCTGCGGCGCGGCCTCCTGCGGTTGCAGGCGGACTTCCGCGGCGAGCAGCGGCGCGCCGTCCTGCGCGGACCGCACCGTGCCGCGCAAGCGCCCGGTCCGGACGTCGAAGTTCAGTTCCACGATCTCGTTCGCGGGAACGTCGATCGACTGGGTCGCGAGTTCGCCACCGCCGCCCATCATCATCATGCTGCGCATTCCGCTCTTGCGGATCGACACGCGCACCTTGCCCGCCTTCACCTTGCCGAAGTCGTAGACCCCGTACTGGTTGGTGGAGATCGTGCGCATCGAACGCCAGTCGCCTTCGGGCATCGCCGTGACCGAGGCGTTCTGCGCGAGCTGGCCATCGATCGACACGCGACCGCGCAGCGAGCCGGCCGGCCCGTCGGGCGCGTTGTTCAGCAGGTCGACGTCGACCTTCGTCGTCTCGCCTTCCTTGATCGTCACGCTGACGAAGCGCTCCGGGATCATCGACTCCATGCCTTGCATGAACTCGCTCATCCCTTGGTCGGCGAAGCGCTTCAGCACGACCATCTCGTAATTGCCCGGAGCGAGGTGCGTGATCGTGAAGTCGCCGTTGCCGTCGGTCACGGAGAACGTCGGCAGCTCGCCTTCGCGCGGCAAGCCCATGCCGATGAAGCGCGCCTTGTCCGGCGGATCGCCGGCCATGTGCACGCGTCCGACCAACGTGCCGCCCTTCGTCAACGACGCGACGAGAGGTTCGCCGGGGACCGTGAGATCGAGATCGACGTTCGCGTAGGCCGGATGCGAGACGCGGACCTTGTAGTCGCCCGCCTTCAGTCCGGGCAGCACGATTTGGCCTGCGTCGTCGGACTTGCGCACGACCAGCGGCACGCGGCGCAGTTCGCGCTGCGCGTTCTTCGTGTCGAATGCGCCCGCCGCGGCCCAGGCGATCGGCGCCTTCGTCCCCGCGGCGAGCACCGTGATGGAGGCCGTGTACTCGGGCTCGAGCGTCACGTCGACGTGCGCTTTGCCCTTACTGAGGTCGGCGCTGTCCTTGCCGACCGCGTAGCCCGCGGCGCGCACCAGGATCGAGTAGCGCCCGGGCTGCAAACCCGACACCGCCGCGGTTCCGTCTTCGAGATAACGCAGGCGTGGCCCGAGCGGGATCGGCGGCGTCAGCAACGGATGCAGCGGAACCTCGGACAGCGGTTGGATCACGAGGTTCGGCTTGGTGATGATCTCGCCGGCCTCGTTGCGCGCCGTGACGGTCAACGACTCGGTCGCGCCGAACTTCAACTCGGGCTCGTCGGCGCCCGGCACTTGGTCCGACAACACCACCCAATCGCCGCCGTTGGGGTGCTGCGCGGCGATCACGTGGTTCGCATCGGACAAGCCATCGGCGACGAACGTGCCGTCGGCGTTCGACGTCGCGAGCGGCATCATCACCGCGGCCGGGAAGATCTCGAATTGCGGCCCCGCGAAGATGCGAGCGCCCGCGAGCGGCTTGCCGTCCTGGCCGAGCACGACGCCTTCGAGGCTCTCGCCGTCGTCCAGCGTCAGCCGACCGACGTCGCGCTCCGGGGTTTGCGCATTGGCCGGCACCGGACCGTGGACCAACGGCACGAAGTGCGGACGATCGACGACGAGGCTCACCGACCCGAGCGGCACGCCTTCGAGGCGGAAGGTGCCGTCGGCCGCGGCTTCGGTCTGTGGGATCGGCAAGCGCGACATCAGCTGCGACAGCCAACCCCACTGCAGCACGCGCCACTGGTCACCGGGCGGTTGCTTGAACGCGGCGGCGAACCCTGGACCGATCCACTGCGCGCCGAAGTTGAAGATGATCGGCGGCAGATTCGTCGCGCGCACGCGTGCGAACGCGACGGGATCGCCGCGCTCGTCGACCACGCGTCCGGTGAACGTCACGTACGGCTCGAGCCGCACGTCGCCGAGATCGACCGTCTCGCCCGGATTCGGCGTGCGATCGACGAACTGGATCTTCGCGCGCGGACCTTCGAGGTCGCAGCCGAGGAACAGCACGGAGTCCGGTTCGAGCTTCGTGAACGCGAACCGTCCGGCGTCGTCGGTGCGCGTCGTCGCCTTCAGATCCTTGAACTCGATCGGCTCCTGTTGGAACCAGGTGTCGACCGGGATCAGGATGTCCGGCAGCGCCGCGCCGAGGAGTTCGACTTTCATGTCCGGGACCGGCGTTCCGTCGGTCTCGACCACGCGTCCGGTGATCGCGCCGAGCGCCGCGACGTATTCGGCCGGTGGGCCGTCGTCGAGCCTCGCGTCCTCGGCGACCTCGGCGCGCGCGACGTCGGGCGCCGAGGGTGGCGCCGTTTGCGTGTCGGCCGCGTCGGACTTCCGCTCGACGGTCGAACGCTGCGGCACGTCGATGGTCTCGACGTCCTCACCGGCGCTGAACAGATAGAAGGCGATCCCGCCGACGACGGCCAAAGCGGCCGCGGCGATTCCGACGCGAGCGGAGTTCATGCAGCGTTCTCGTGCGATCGGGGTGCCCTGTCCCGAGCCAGCGGCCGGAGCCTACACCGAACGCAGGTCCGCGATCCAGGTCCCGCATCCGGACTGTTTCGTCCGCGCCGGTCCGACGCGCGTCAAGTCGGCGAGCCCGGTTCACCAACGGCCGCCGCGGGTGCGCGGACGCGCGCGAGGACCGCGGAGAGTTCGCCCAGCTTGAATGGCTTCGGCAAGTAGTCGTTCATTCCGACGGCGACGCACCGATCCCGGTCTCCCGCCATTGCGTTCGCGGTGACCGCGATGATCCAAACGTCGGGTCGACCGGCTTCTCCCGCGCGGATCTCACGGGTCGCGTCGAATCCGTCCATCTCCGGCATCTGGCAGTCCATCAGCACCGCGTCGTAGTGCTGGCGACGCAACGCCGCCAGCGCTTCGATTCCGTTGGCCACGAAGTTCACCGAGTGGCCGAGCCGCTCGAGCATCTTCTGCGCGACGCGGAGGTTCACGGGATTGTCGTCGGCGACCAGGATCCACATCGGCGCCGCCGTCTGCGCGGGCGCCGTCGCGTTCGCTGGCGCGGCGATCGCAGTCGATGCGCGCTCGCCGGTCATCGCCGACAGCAACGCGGCCTCGATGCGATCCGCGCGGGCCGGCTTCGACAACCACGACGAGAACCCGGCTTGACGAAATCGCTCCGCGTCACCGCGCGACGCCGCAGACGTCAACAACACCAGAGGCAACGACGGGACCATGGCGCGCAGTCGTCGCGCCAACTCGACTCCGTCCATCTCGGGCATGCAGTAGTCGAGCAACGCGACGTCGAACCGCGGCTCGTTGGTCGCGTTCGCGACGCGTTCGAGCGCGTCGAGCGGATTGCGCAGCAATTCGACCGTCGCGGCCCGTGACGCGAGCTGCCGCGCGACGATGTCGCCGTTCAAGTCGTTGTCGTCGACGACGAGAACGCGTCGTCCGAGCAGCGCTTGCGTCGGCTCGGCGACGACGTGTTCGGCCGCGGGAATCGGCAAGCGCAGTTCGAACCAGAAGCACGACCCCAATCCGACCGCGCTCGTACAGCCGATGCGTCCACCCATCAGCTCGACGAGCTGGCGGCAGATCGCGAGCCCGAGGCCGGTGCCGCCGAACTGCCGACTGGTCGACGCGTCGGCCTGGGCGAATGGCTGGAACAGCTTCGGTATGCGATCCGCCGGGATCCCGATGCCTTGATCCTGGACTTCGAAGCGGAGGTGGATGTCGTCGCTCGAGCGTTCGAGCGACGACACGCGCACGACCACCGCCCCCGCCGCGGTGAACTTCACCGCGTTGCTGACCAAGTTCACCAGTACCTGGCGGATGCGACCCGCGTCGCCGACGAGACGGCCGGGCAGGCGTTCGTCGAGGTCGTTCGTCAGTTCGATGCCCTTTTCCGCCGCGCGCTGGCCGAGCATCGCGGCGATGTCGCCGATCAGTGGCTCGAGTTCGAAATCGGCGGCCTCGAGCTCGAGCTTGCCGGCCTCGATCTTCGAGAAGTCGAGGATGTCGCTGATCAGTACGAGCAATGCGTCGGCGCTGCGCTGGATCGTGCCGGCGATCTCGCGCTGCTCGTCGTCGAGCGTGGTGTCGAGCAGCAACCCCGACAAGCCGATCACGGCGTTCATCGGCGTGCGGATCTCGTGGCTCATGTTCGCTAGGAATGCCGCTTTCGCGCGCGCCCCCGCTTCGGCCGCGTCCCGCGCGTGCGCGAGTTCTTGTTGCAGCAACCACTGCGCACTCGCGTCGAGGAACATCCCGTCGAGGTAAACGACCTCGTCGTCCCCCTCCGACTCGAACACGGGCACTCCGCGTTCCCACACGTGGCGCACCTGGCCGTCGTTTCGACGAACGCGGTATTCGACCTCGAATGGGCGTCTTGCTCGAACGGCGGCGGCGATCTCCGCCGTGACCACGGTCCGGTCCTCGGGCTGGACGAGATCCATCAGGCCGAGAATGGCGGGCCCGTGAGCGGCGGAGTGTTCCTCGCCGACGAATTCGTGGATCCGATTCGACGCCATCACCAACGTGCGCCGCAAGTCGTAGCGACAGCGGTACGCGACGCCGGGCATGGAATCCGTCAGCGCGCGAATGCGGCGCTCGCTGTGCGCGAGCTCCGCGTTGCGGCGCGCGAGTTCGCGAGCGACGCGCAGCATCGCCACGATCATGACGATCGCTCCGGTGACACCGAGAGCGGCCGACGTGAGCGCGAGCGTCCCGTCGGCATCGACGACCGCTTCCACGCGGGCGTCGATCGCGCGACTCGAGCGGTCGAGCGCAGCCGCGTACTCGGACTTCAAGGCGTCGTAGTGCGCCGACAGCACTCGTTCGCCCGCGGCAACGCAGTCCCCGGCCCGCGCGAGTTCGAAGCACTCGTTCTCGAGCGCGACCAATGCGTCATTGGTCGTGCTGAGCTTGGCGAGCTCGGCGCGCGCCTCCGCCGCTCGATCGCCCAGTAGGCGCTCGAGCGTCGCGTCGGATTCCTGCAGCACGTGCGTGAGCTCGGCCTCGGCGACGCGGTAGCGCACTTCCCATTGCATTGCGCAGGTGGCGGCGCACAAGCGCGCAGACATCGTCAGGCGTTCGTCGAGAAGGCTGGCCTCGCCGCGGAATCGGCGCAGCGCTTCGGCATTCTCCGCGGCCGCCCCGTGCCGCAGCGCCGGCAGCACCAGCGCCGCCACGACGCAGGCGACTCCGAGGACCAACGTCGCGCGCAGGCCTCGAATGGAACGGAGCGGGGCGTCCGTCGGCGGGAACACCACACTCTTCGATCGCACGAACGCCTCCTCGGTCGGTCGCCCAGCGGGCGTTTCGACGGCCCCGGGTCCTTCTTCGGCGGTGGTCCCGTCGCGACTTGACCTCGATGACACGACGAGCCGCCGCCGACGCGTTGCGGCGCCGGCGGCGGCTCGTCGTGTCGACCTTTGGAGAGGTTCGCGACGATCAGTCGAGGATCTTGAGGTCCGAGTTCGTCAGGTGCAGCAATCCACCCGGCGGCACGACGGCGCCTTGGCCGAACACCTGCAGGCCGATCAACGCGGGTTGATCCGGGATGTCGATGTCGATCGAGAACTCGCCGCCGCCATCGGTCGTGCCCTGACCGAGCACGATCATCTGGCTCGGCGCGAGGAACAACGTGCCCCACGACCCGAACGGCACGAACCCGTCCTTGAACGCGAGCAACGCGATCGCCGACGATCCGGGCACCGCGTTGACCGTGAACTGCATCTCGCCGCCGATCGAGCCGTTGCCACCGATGCTGAACGACTGCGCGACGACTTGGATCGCGGTGACCGTGATCTTCGGCGCCGTCGTCGAACCGTTCCACATGCCGGTCCCGTGCACGTACTGGCCCACGAGCGGCAGCAACGCGATCGTCGGGCTGACCAGACTCACGTGCGTGTTGTCGAGCACGAAGTCGAAGCCCGGGCAGTAGTAGCAGACGTTTTCACCGTCTTCGACTTTGCCGTCGAAGGTCACTTCTTGCGCGAACGAGGACGACGCGAACAGGGCCATGCCAGCGACGAACGAAACGAACGAGCGCATCGAGGAACTCCGGATCGAGAAGAGAAGGAGAGGACGGCCGCGCAAAGGCACGAGCCGTGCCAAGCACGCAAGTCCCTACGCCGGGTCGTTTGGCGGCGTGGCGTTCTCGCTCCAAGACGAGTCCGTCCGGATTCGGGAGTCCGTCACGACGTTCAGCGCGGTGTCGCGGCAGCTTCCGCGGCGAGGTCGGCCGTTCTCGCCGTGTAGTGCCCGAGCGGAGCCCAGAACTCCGGAGTTTGCTGCAGTCCTGCGGCCAGCAGCGGCTCGGTCAGATCGATGACGTCGATGCCGCGCTCACGCACGCTCGCGACGAGGCCGTCCCAATACGCGTGTCCATTCCGAGCCTCGCGCCGCCGCAGCGAGCGCCCGTCCGGCAGCACCACCAGCCGGAATCGCGCACCTCGCGCGGTGACCTCGGCCGAGCACGTCGTGATCAGCTCGAGGAGCACTCGGCTCGGTTCGGATTCGGGATCGTCGAGCCACTCGTCGGGGAAACGCTCCCCGCGCTCGAGGCGCGTCCACAGGATCCGTCCGGTCGCGAACGCATGCGACCAATGCGAGCCGAGCTTCGCGTAAGCCTGCGGCCAACGCGCGACGAACGTCTCGTACCGCCCCACCGCCTCCTCGAACACCTCGGCGTCGCCGAGCAAGCGCGGCACGACGGTCGGATCCGCAGCGGGGTTCGCGATCAGCCGCAGCGAGCCCGCGTCGCCGAGTACGAACCGCGGCTTGAACGAGATCGTGGCGTCGTCGTGGCGCAGGACCGGCCCGTAGAGATTGACGACGCGCAGCGCCGTCGCGGGCACGAAGCAAAGCCAAACATCGTCGGCCGCGTGCTCGGCGAGGACGCGCCGCGCGCGCAGCAAGGCCTGATCGAGGCCGTAGCCCGACACGCCGAAGTTCGACACGACCCAGCCCGTGGTCCGCGCGAGCCGAGCGGGAAACGTGTCGGCCGCCGCGACCTCGTCGCCATGCACGAACGAGTCGCCGAACACGAAGACGCGCCGACCCGTCGGGTCCGCGGCCACGGGCGACACGCGCGCGCCGCGCTCGTCGTAGCGGAACTCGCCTTCGCCGCCCGATCGCGGCGGAGCCCAACCGAGCTCGGGATCGTGTCGCATCGCGCCGACCAACTCGCCGCGTCCCGCGAGCCACGCCTCGAAGCGCCGCAGCGATTCGCGCTGCGACTCGTTGAACAGCGGCGGATCGAACGGAGCGACGCGCTCGCCGCGGAACACGCCGTCGTCGAGTGCGAACACGGCGACGGCACGATCGACGACGAGCGCGAGCACGAGCGGCATGGCGATCAACGCGAGCTTCTTGCGCAGCATCGCCGCAGCATACGGGGCGATCTCGATCCTGGCCGATGGTCGAGACGGTGTGGCGCGCTGACGCGGGGCGGACGCCGCGAGCTCGCTTCGAGACCCACGAGGAGCGGGGCCGCTCACCCACCTGCGGTGAGGATCGCGCCGCGCGAGGCTCCCGATTGCGGACTTCGACGCAAGCGGTGGTCGCCTCACTCGACGGAACATGAGTTGCCGTGCACCCCGTGCTCGATCCCTGCGCGTTCGAGCGTTGCTTCGACGCGCATTCACCCGCAACCGTCCGAAAGGTGTCCCGATGAACCCTCTCACCCCGTCCACCATGAATCGCGCGCGCACCGCCATCGCCGTCGCGTGGACGACGATCGCGCTCGTCTCGATGCACACCGCGCACGCTCAAGTCTCGACCGCTTGGTCGGAACCCACGCGAGGGGTCTCGATCGCCGTCGACTCGGCGAACAACGTGTTCACGGTCGACTACGAGCAGCAGCTCGGCGCCGAGATGGTCGTCACGAAGCGCGACGTGAACGGCAACCTGCTGTGGCAAGCGAGTCAGGACCAAACCGTGTCGACGCAATGGGAACGCGCGCAGTGGATCGCGACCGACAGCGAGGGCAACGCGATCGTGTGCGGGACCCTGATGTCGGGGTTCTCGAACCCGGTGACGTTCGGCAGCATCGTCATGAAGGTCTCGAAGGACGGCGACGTGCTGTGGCGCAACGTGATCGCGAACGGTGCGGACGGCGGCACCAAGAAGTGCGTCATCGGACCCGACGACGACATCTACGTGCTCGGCCTCGGCAGCGGTCCGCCCGGCTACGTCACGCGCGTCCAACGCTTCACGCCCGCGGGCGCGTTGGTGTGGTCGTACTTCGACGCGGTCGGCATCGGCGCGCCGATCAACATCAAGTTCACGCCGGACCACGCGCTCGTGATCGCGGGCCGCGGGATCTTCGGCAGCGTCAACGGCTACGCGAAGATCGACTTGAACGGCAATCCCATCTGGAGCCTAGGCGGTGTCCAGAGTCTCACGGTCGGTGACGTCGCCGGCGATTCGCAAGGCAACTCGTACGTGGTTCACGGCGACTTCGTGCTGAACGGCGGCACGCGCATCAAGAAGCTGTCGCCGACCGGCTCGATCCTGTTCGACCAGGTCTACGGCCTCTCGGCGTTACGCATCGAGGTCGGCACCGACGACCGCGCGGTCGCGTGCGGCTTCCCGAACCAGAACCAGGGCGGTGCCGCGTTCATCAAGATCGACCAAGCCGGCAACCTGGTGTGGTCGAACCTCGACGCCGATGGCCCGTCGTTCGCGCTGTTGCTGCACGCGCAGTTGCAGCTCGACGAGTCCAACGACGCATACCTCGCGGCCGGGACGTTGTTCGCGATGGCGATCTGCAAGGTCAACAGCAACGGCACGTCGGCCTGGACGCAGACGGCGAGCGGAGGCTCCGCGAGCGGCTTCGCGCTGTCGCAGCACGACGACAGTTTGTTCGTCGTCGGCGGCTTGGCCACCGCGCGCTTCGTCGACGCGGCGGAGGGACCGTGGCACGACCTCGGTCGCGGCTTGGCCGGCGCGAACGGCATTCCGCTGTTCTACGGCGCGGGCTCGATGGTCGCGGGTCAGCCGCTCGCACTGACGATCACGGACGCGGCGCCGAATGCGATCGCGGCGCTCGTCCTCGGAGCGTCGGAGATCGACCTGCCCGCGTTCGGCGGCACGTGGATTCCGTCGCCCGACGTCGTGATCACGGGCCTCGTCACCGACGCGAACGGGGATTGGCAGCTCGCGACGACGATGCCGGCGGGTCTGCCCGCGGGCGTCGACATCACCTTCCAAGCGTGGATCGCGGACGCCGGCGCGCCAGCGAACTTCGCGGCGACGAACGGAGTGCGCGCGACGACGCCGTGAGGCCGAGGACTCGAGATCGAGCCGCGCTGCGCTCCGCGGGGCGCGGTGCGGCTCTCGCGTTCGCAATGTCCGCTCCGCATGGCACACCACTCGCTTGAATGGCGACGATTCTCGGTCGAGGTTCGACCGCGATTGCGTGGAGCCTACGATGCGGCCATCTCACGTCCCATGCGCCGTTCGCGCCGCGGTTTGCGTCGCGGCGGGTTTCGTCCTCGTGCGGTCGACGCTGCTCGCGTCCAGCGACGGGGACGCGTGGAAGTACTCGGCGAACGTTCCTGCTGCGTTGCGGTTCTCGTGCGCGGCGTCCTCGGATGGTGACGAAGACGCCCGCTATGCCGAACTCACGCGGAAGGACGCTCGCGCGGAGCAACGTCTCGCGGCCGCGGTCGCGCTGTGGCGAGGCCACAGTCGGCCGCACGCGAGCGACGTCTTGCACTACCTCGCCGACGAACCGCCGGGCGGCGCGGCCCACCGCGCGTTCGTGCGTGAGGTCGAGGCGGAATTGCGGCCCGAGCGCCTCGCGAGCGCTCTTCGCGACGGCGATTACGCGTGGGCCGCGTGGCTGGCATTCCTGCGTCCCGATCCCGCGTGCGTCCCCGAACTGCTCGACGGCTTCGCGCGGTATCCCGAGCATCGCGTGGCGACGCTGTTCGCACTTGGCAATTCGGGGGACGAACGCGCGCTCGATCCGTTGCTCGCGGCACTTCGCGACTCCGACGCGGAGATCGCGGGCGCCGCGGCCAGCGGACTCGGCTTCTTCGGCGACTCGAAAGCGGAGCCCGCGTTGATCGACGCGCTCGATCGCGACTCGAGCTGGGTGCAAGTCCACGCGGCTCGCGCACTCGGGAAGATGGGTGGCGCAGCCGCGCGCGGAGCCTTGGAGCAATTCGTGAAGCGCGATCTCAGCGGCGGCGCATTGAGCCTGCGCGAGGTGGCGCAACGCGCTCTGGACGACATCCGCGCACGCGAACGTTGACGGCGAGGTCCCAGGTCGCCGATCCACTCACGTCCCGAATCGCAGCTCGAGACCCTTCGTCTGTGCCGTCTGCAAGAACCCGCCCGCGCCCGGATCGACGAAGATGGCCTGCGCGTCGAGCACGATGCCCGCGAACGCGGGTACGGGCGGCAAGCTCAGCGGCAACTCGACGCGACCCGCGGCGTCGAACGGCGGAAGCACGAGTGTCAGTTGCGGCAACACGTTCAGCGTGCCGCCGTCGAACGGCAGCGCGGCGCGTTGGGATCCGACGAAGAGCACTGGCGCCGCTGCCGGAAGGCCCGACTCGATGCGGAGTCCGAACGGCGCGCCGAGGATCGGTGCGCCGAGCACTCCCAACGTGGGCTCTCCGTGCGTGCCTGGCTTGCCGGCGCCGTAGATCTCGATTCCCGCGGCGCCGTCCTGCGCGCGTGAGATCGCGAGCTCGACGCCATCCCCCGCGCTGACCACGTCGAGGCGACCATCGGCATCGACGTCCATCACGACGAAGTCCGAGCCCATGCACGCGAACGTCCCGCGCGGTGTGAACGAGCCGTCGTGGCGCCCCGAGAACACCGCGAAGACTTCCTGCGTGATCGTGAACGCGACGAGATCGAGCCAACCGTCGTCGTCGACGTCGACCGCGTGCAGTCGCGGCCGGTCCCCCCACGATTGCGTGAACTGCAGCGTGTCGCGCAGGCTGAAGCTCGATCCGTGACCGCGCAGGACTTGGATCGCGTGCGTGTGCGGCGAGGCGACCGCGGCATCGATGAGGCCGTCGTCGTCGAAATCCCCGAGCGCGAGCCCTGTCGCGGCGATCCCGAGCGCGGTCGAACTCGCGAGCGCGAGCGAGCCGCCGGGGGCGCCGAGGAACACGCTGACGAACGCGCTTCCGGCCGGCTTCGTCATGCTGGTCGCGACGACGTCGAGCCAACCGTC
The DNA here is from genome assembly GCA_052034255.1 of Planctomycetota bacterium. Lineage (GTDB taxonomy): Bacteria > Planctomycetota > B15-G4 > B15-G4 > JADJEK01 > JADJEK01. The sequence goes on from JBPOIU010000079.1 coordinate 19,370, forward strand.
GCCGTTCACGTCGTCGATCGCGACGTCGCGGAACGCGAGAGGCAACGGCAACGTGGCGCCCAACGCGAAACCGCTCGGCGTTCCGCGCAGGATCGTCACACCGGTGCCGGAGTTCGCGCAGATCGCCGCGTCGAGCAAGCCATCCGCGTCGAGATCGCCGAGCACCATGCGATCGGCGAGGAACCCGAATCCGGGCTGCATCGTGGCCGCGATCGAGGCGCGCCGGACGAGCGTGCCACCGACGTCGTCGAACCGCGTGACGTCGAACCAAGAACGCACGAACACGTCGATATCGCCGTCGCCATCGGCGTCGGCCGTGAGGATCCGCGCGCTCGCGGACGGCAGTTGCGCGAACCCCATCGCGTTCCCGAATGCGCCCGAGGTGTTCGTGCACAGCGCCAGGGCATTCCCCGACGCACTCCCCATCACGAGGTCGAGATCGCCATCGTGGTCGTGATCGAGCGGCGCGATCACGGGCGAGTTCGGCACCGCGGCCGCGTCGAACGTCAGATCCGGATCGACGTTCAACACGTCCATGCTGACCAGCGCGTGCAAGGTGCCGCGATCGGCGATGAAGTCGGCCGCGCCATCCTGGTCGAAGTCCGCGAGCGTGCCGGGAAACGGATCCAGGCTCGGCTGGCTCACCAGGACGCCGAATCCGCTCGGCGTCGCGGCCGACGTCAGGAACACGAGTCGATGCCCGACGTCGGACCACACGGATGTCGCGAACTCGGGCCGACCATCGTGGTCGACGTCGAAGACTCCGGCGTCGACGAAGCGCCCAATGGAGGCGCCTGGAACGAGCGTCGCCGGCGAGATCGCCGCTAGTTCGGAGAACGTCGGTCCAGAGGTCGACGAAGAGACGTTGCGCAGGAGCACGAGCTGTTCGTTCGTCGAGTGCAGCGATCCGTCGACGATGTCGAGTCGGCCATCCTGATCGAAGTCCGCGAGAGCGCGCGGCTTGTGATGGAGTTCCACGAGGCTCGTGGGTCGGATCGTGTCGGTGAGGGCTCCGGTGCCGAGGTTCACGGCGAGTGCGACGCCACCCGGAGGCAAGTTCTCGAAACACCCGCCCACCGCGTCGAGGTCGCCATCGCCGTCCAGATCACCGACGTGCGTCGGATACTCGACATTGGGATCCTTGGCGGAAACCGCACCGACGGTGAACCCACCGAGTCCATCGCCGACCAAGACGACGTACTCGTTCGCCGCGACTCCGAGGAGGTCGACGACTCCATCGCCCGAGAAATCGCCGGGCTGCAGGAAATAGGGCGCATACAGCAGCGGAGGGTTCGTGGTCATCGTCGCGACACCGCTCGGCCCGACGCGGATCAGCATGATCTGCGCCGGCGCGCAGCAGGTTTGGACGATCGCCTCGAATGCCCCGTCTCCGTCGACGTCGATCGAAGCGCTGACGATGGGCACCGTCGCGAACGAGAGCGTGTTGCGCTGCACGAACCCACCGAACCCATCGCCGAGGAACAGCGTCACGGTGTTCTTCTCGAAGTTGGTGGCGATCCGATCGAGCAACCCATCCCCATCGAAGTCGGCGATCAACCCGGTCGCGCCTTCCGTGACGCGCGCGGGCAGGAGATCGACCGACTGAGCGAGGAGCGCGGAGGAGAGAAGAGTGGCAAGAATCATGGGCGCCTCCAGGATCGCACGGCAGACGACGATTCGCGCGTGAAGTTCCGGATCGGTGACGCGAGAGCGTTCAGAAAACGCTACCCGTCACCGAACGGTGCTCGAGGCGAACCGCAGGGCAAGGGCGCAAGAGCACGGGCCGGGCCAAAGTCGCCCGACCAACGTCGACGTGGCGAATCAGCGCGCTCCAGCGGCTCATGCCGTCGTCACTTCAATCGCATCGTGACGGCGTTGGTCGCCGAGGCGCCGAGTGGCGAGGAAGCATCGAGAACGAAGGCCTGGAGCGTCAGCTCGACGGGGGGCACGGAAGCCGGGAGCACGTAGTACAGATCGGCCGCCCCCTGCCCAGGCCCACCGAACGCACTGAACAACGGGATCTCGACGATCGACGGCAACAACGGCGCGGTCAGGAGGGAGCACCCGGAGCCGAGCGGCACGTTGGCCGGCGCCATGCCCATGAAGAGGAGGGCGAAAAGGGGTCAGCCCCCATGCACGGGCTGGAACAAGGCGCACGGGGACACATCGGGGACAGACCCGCCTCCGTCCCCGTCGCCGCTCGTCGTCGTCGGGGGACACATCGGGGACAGATGAGATGAGAAGTGGCTGGCCTCCGTCTGGGATCTCCGAAGAGATCGGTCAGACTTTGGCGAGCTCTCGTGAATTGACACGAGGCTCAAAAACAGGAGGCCAGCCATGGCGAAGATTATCTGCAAGCCGGCGTCGCGGTCGATCGGTGTGGATCTCGGGAAGCGGATTTCACACGTGTGCGTGTTGGTCGACGGCGAGGTGGAGCGGGAGTTCAAGGTGAGCAGCACGGCGGAGTCCTGGCAGCAGGCATTCGAGCCCTTGGAGCGCTGCCGGCTGATCATGGAGGTCGGCGGCCCATCGCCATGGGTGTCGCGACTGTTGCGGAAGATGGGCTTCGACGTCTGGGTGGTGACGCCGTGGACGCTGAAGGAGATCTTCAAGAAGCAGCAGCGGCGCAAGAACGACCGCAACGATGCGCGCGCCCTGGCGCTGGCCGGATCGCAGAGCCCTGGCATGCTCAAGCGCATCGAACACAACGGCGAGCAAGTCCAGCGCGATCGGATCACCATCGTGCAGCGCGACACGCTGGTGCGGGCTCGGACGCGAATGATCGGTTGCCTGCGAGGAGTGCTCGGGTCACTCGGGATCGATGTGCCCATCTGCTCGAGCGACGCGATCAATCGCCGCATCGAGGAGCACGTGCCGCAAGAGCTGCGCACGAGTCTCGCACCGATGCTGGTGGCGGTGGCGACGATCAGTGCGCAGATCAAGCGACTCGACGATCAGATCGAGGAACTCGGTGAACGCTACGCAGCCACCAAGGTCGTGAGTCAGATCAAGGGCGTCGGCACCCTGACCGGGCTTACCTTCGTGCTGAAGGTCGAGGATCCTCGACGCTTCTCGAGCAATCGATCGGTGGGCGCGTACTTCGGACTCGCGCAAGGGCAGCAGCAAAGTGGCGAACGCGATCCACAGATGCCGATCACCAAAGCCGGCGACGACTTGATGCGCAGACTGCTCGTGCAATCGGCGCACTACATCCTCGGGCCCTTTGGTGAGGACTCGGACCTGAAGCGCTTCGGCGAGGCCATCGCGGCTCGCGGCGGGCCTCGAGCCAAACGCCGAGCCGTGGTGGCCGTGGCCCGGCGGCTCGCGGTGCTGATGCTGAGTCTGTGGAAGAGCGGCGAGGTCTACGAGCCGCTGCGGATCACCAACGCTCGACTGGCCGCAGCGAACAACAGCATGTCGACGAACTGAATTGCGAACGACTCCGAGTGAGGCCCCTCTGAACGAGGGCCTCACTCGGAGTCGACGACAGCGAACACGAGGTCACGCGAAAAGCGCGGCCAAGGCGATTCAACGGAGATCTGAACGAGGACACCCAACGCTCGGTCCGGCGACTGCGCGCGCGTCGCGTCACCGCAAGGATGACGGCGGACAGATTGCAGCGCCGATCGAGTACCTCAACATGAACCGTCACGGCGACCGCCGGCGGCGAGTTCGGATGGAAGACTGCGACGGGTGGTACTCGCTCCGACTACGACAGAATCCGCCAAGGCGGCTTGACGTGGGGTTACTTCTCATGGAAGACGCG
>JBPOIU010000135.1:0-15025 GCA_052034255.1 Planctomycetota bacterium
TCCACCCCACGGGTTCTCAATGGTTGGCGGGGGCCGGGGGGGGGGCCCGGGCCCACGGCAACCTTTGCTGACGTCTTGGGCAACTTCGCACGACTTCGATCCGTCGCAGGCGCGACTGCGTACCCGCTCGACGGCTCACCTGGACCTCCAGGTACGTCCCGATTCCCAGGGAGTGCGACGCGAGCGGGAGTGGTTCGTTGCGCGCGCTTCGCGAAGCGCTCACCTTGGCGTGCGCCGGTCGTCACGACCCGAGGTGCATCTCGAGCCCCGGCGTGAACGACACGCCGGCTGCTGCTCCCGGATCGATCTCCACGACCTGCGCGTAGATCGCGAGGCCGGCGAGCGTGAGATCGTCGTGCACCTTTCCTGGAACGGAGGCGCCGTTCGCGGCGATCGGAATCGCGACGGTCACGGCCGGGACCACGAGCAGCGTGCCGAGCGCCGACGTCACCACCGACTGCGGCGTTGCGCCGAGGAGCAACAGGCCGACGGTCGCGGCACCGGATGAGTTCTCGATGCGGAGCACCGGCGTCGTGCCGAGGACCGGCGGCGCGCTCAACACAAGACTCGGCACCACTCCGTTCGTTCCGGGGAATCCGCTGCCATAGCTCGCGACGGTCGCGGGAGAAGCGAAGTCATGGACGAACACGTCCGACGTCGCGTTGGTGTCGCCGGGAACAAGATTGGAGCCGTAGTTCGCGAACACGATGGTGCGACCGTCGCGCGTCATGAAGCCGGCCTCGGAGCGGCCGTTCGACTTCGTTCCGTCCGTCGCGACCGACGCGAGCAGCGTCTTCGACGTTGCGCGATCGCGGAGGTACACGTCGCGTTCGAGGTCGGCGTCGCTCGCGACCAGAGGTGCCGTGCTGCGGAACGCGACGAATCGACCGTCGAACGACAGGCGCGGCATGACGCTTTCGCCGGGGTGGCAAAGTCCCGCCGTGTCGACACCGACGAGTTCGAGCTGGTTCGTCGCGAGGTCGCGGACATACAGATCGAACTGGCCGGAGATCGTGTCCGAGGGCAGGAGGTCGGCCGTGGTACTGAACGCGAGCGTCGATCCGTCGCCGGACAGCGCAACGAACTTCACGTCGAACGGCCCCTGCGGACCGACCGACATGACGACCGTGGTCTTCGTTCCACGGTCGTGCAGCAGCGCCGGGCCGCCTTCCATTGCGGGCTTGTATCCGCGGTACGCGACATAGCGCCCGTCATCGGAAATCGAAGCCCAATCGGAATCGTTGCCCTCGCCGAGCCCGCCAACGCCGACCGAGATTCCCTCCGTGACTCCGAGCAAGCGATCGCGCACGAACAAGTCGTAGGAATTCGTCGTGTCGTTGGGGACCACGAACTGCGACGACGTGCTGAACAGGAGGAAACGGCCGTTCGGCGTGAACGCCACCGGGAAGCACGAATTCCCCGCCGCACTTCCGGACGGGGTCCCGCTGGCGAGCTCCGTGGTGCCAGCCTGAAGGTCGCGCACGAAAACGCTGTAAGCGAGGGGGACGAAGGGCGCCGGCTGGAGCGTCGAGGCCTCGCTCATGAACGCGACGAAGCGTCCATCCGCGGAGAGAACGGGCGCCGCGCAGAGTTTGTCGGCCTGCACTCCGAGCGTCGAGACGCTCGCACGTGTCACGGACTGCGCGACGCGATCCCGCACGTAAACGTCCATGACGCCGTTCGTGTCGCTCGGGTCGAGCGCAGCCGGCGTCGCGAACGCGACATATCGCCCGTCGCCCGAAATGCTCGCACGACCGAATCCGCCCTGCGGCGCAGGCAGGCCGTTCGCACCGATCGAGACGCACTCGGTCGATTGCGCGAAGGCAGGACCGGCAAACACGACGACTGTGACCACCGCGGCGATGAGGTTTCGCATGCAGGCTCCGGGAGTCGGCGTCCGCGCAGGATGTCGAACGCCCGAGCCACGCAATCGGCATGCCCGGCCCGCAGGCCGCATTCGCCCGATTCGGTCACACCGCGGTGACGGACTAGGCCGCGCGGTTACCCCTACTCCTCGTCGTCCTTCCGCGTCGCCTTGTGCGCGTGCATCAATTCGTCCGCCTGCTTGTGCGGCACGACGTCGTAGTGCGACAGCTCGGTGTTGAACGTGCCCTCGCCCTGCGAGATCGAGCGCAGGTCCGGCGCGTACGTCTGGACTTCCCTTTGTCGCGCAATTCTCGCGCAAACCGGCTTCGGTGAAGCCCGACTCAGCGCACTGTCGTCACGTGATGCCGGCCATGAACGCGCACGCGACGATCCAAGAACCGCTCGCTGTCCGTTCGAGGCCGACGACGACGAACGACGTACAGGTCGCCGAGAGCCTTCGCGAACACAGCAGCCACGCGTCTGGGGTCCGCCCCGCGGTCACATCGTTGATCACGATCTCGCGATCCGGGCAGGCCTCGAGCAAGGCGGCTGGCGCGCCTGCGGTGACTTCCGCAGGAGAGTCGACCCCGACGGGCTTGTCAGCATCGCTCCATAGGGCGCGAAGGTCCGCCTGGGTCGGCGTCGTCTGCGCCACTCGAGTTCCGGGCTCAACGAACGGACCCGCGGTCCATCCTCCGTCGAGCCACTCCGTGAACGCGGACCGCGTGTCCTGACCGCACCTGGACACCGAGAGCGCCAACGCGAGGACCACGATCCAGCGAAGCGCTGCTCGACCATGCGAAACCAACTCCACCCCCCTACTCCTCCTCGTCCTTCCGCGTCGCCTTGTGCGCATGCATCAATTCGTCCGCCTGCTTGTGCGGCACCACGTCGTAGTGCGACAGCTCGTAGTTGAAGACGCCCTCGCCCTGCGAGATCGAGCGCAGATCCGGCGCGTACGTCTGGACTTCCTTCAGCGGCACGTGCGCCTTGATGCTCTGCGTCTCGCCGATCGTGTCCATGCCGGTGATGCGGCCGCGTCGTCCGTTGAGATCGCTCGACACGTCGCCCATGAAGCGCGTCGGGATCAGGACTTCGAGATTCACGATCGGCTCGAGCAAGACCGGCTTCGCCTTCTCGAATGCGTCGCGGAACGCGCGCGCACCCGCGATCTTGAACGACGCTTCGTCCGAATCGACGTCGTGCGACTTGCCGTCGTAGACCGACACGACGACGTCGACGACGGGGTAACCGGCGACGACGCCCTTGTGCATTTGGTCAGCGATACCGCGCTCGACCGCGGGAAGGAACTGGCGCGGGATCGAGCCGCCGTACGTGTCGTCGACGAACTGGAAGCCCTTGCCGCGCTCGTTCGGTGCGATGCGCAAGTAGACCTCGCCGAACTGACCGCGACCGCCGGACTGCTTCTTGTGGCGATGGTGGCCCTCGGCCTTGCCGACGATCGTTTCGCGCAGCGGGATCTTCGGGACGTGCGTGTCGACGTCGACCTTGAAGTGGGTCTGCAGGCGATGCAGGCACGTTTCGAGGTGCAGCTGCGAGCGACCGCGCACGACGAGCTCACCCGTCTGACCGTCCCGCTCGACGTGGAACGTCGGATCCTCGGTCGCGAGCTTCTTCAGCCCCGTGGACAGCTTCTGTTCGTCGTTGCGACTGCGCGGCACGACCGCAAGCGACGCCATCGAATGCGGCATGCGCATGTCGGGGAAGCGCACCGGATGCTTCTCCGCGCACAGCGTGTCGTTGGTCTCGAGGCTGTCGATCTTCGACAGCACGACGATGTCGCCGGCCTGTGCGAAGTCGACTTGCTCGGTGGTCTTGCCCTGCGGGCGGAAGATGTGATGCATCTTCTCGGGCTTGCCGACGCGCGGGTTCAAGTAGTGGTCGTCGAGCTTGATCTCGCCGGTCAGCACACGCACGAAGCTGAGCCGACCCACGAACGGATCGGCCACCGTCTTGAACACACGCGCCGCGAAACCCGTGTGCTCGCGCGGGTTCAGCGGAATGAGCTCGGCGGTCGCGTCGACGCCCGCCGACGCCTTGAAGTAGGGCCCGCGGATCGGGGACGGGCAGAACTCGGCGAGGAAGTCGAGCATCGCGTCGATGCCGATGTTCTTCGTCGCCGCCGTGAACAGGATCGGCGTCACGCCACCGTCCGCGACTCCTTGCTTCAGCAGCGGCGGCAGCTCGTCGAGCGTCACGTCGCCGGTCTCGAAGTAGTGCTCCATCGCTTTCGTGTCGAGCGCGACCACGGCTTCGACGAATTGCTCGTGCGCGGCTTGCGCGGCGTCCTTCAGTTCCGGCGGCGCCTCCGCCGAGCCCGCCATCACGTTGACCACGCCCGTCGTCTTCAAGCCGCGCCCGACCGGCAGGAACGCGGGCACGCATTGGCTGCCGAACGCTTCGCGGATTTGGTCGAGCACCGCGTCGAGGTCGACGTGATCGTCGTGATCGATGCGATTGACGAGGATCACGCGGCCGCGTCCGGCGTCGACGGCTTCCTGCCACAGCTTGCGCGTGTGGAACTGCACTCCGGCGTGCGCGTCGACGCAGATGAACACGGTCTCGACCGCGTTCATCGCGGCGATCGACTCGCCGAGAAAGTCCGGGTACCCCGGCGTGTCCAGCACGTTGATCTCGTGCTTGTGGTGCTGGAAGTGGAAGACCTTTTGGAAGAGCGTGTGCTTCTTCTCTTTTTCGTCGGAGTCGTAATCGACGAACGACGAGCCGTCCGCGACGCTTCCGCGTCGTGCGATCGCGCCGGCTCGATGCAGCAGGGCCTCGATCAGCGTCGTCTTCCCGCTGCTCGCGGCCCCGACGAATGCGACATTCTTGAGATCGACCGAAGCGTACTTCGCCATTTCTTCCTCCGACGAGCGCAGCAGGGCGGCGCAGTGGTGGCTCTGGCGCAGCAAGAGGTTCGCAGGTTAGCCCACGGCTTCGAGGATGGGAAGGAAGCCGGCGCGAGCGCGCTTTGCCGCAGCGGAAGCGACTCGGACGGTTCAGCGCAGCAAGAAGTGCAACGGGTAGACGCGCGCGAGCTCGTCGCGGAACAGCAGGAGCACGAGCGTGGCGACCGCCAAGAACGGTCCGAACGGCATGGCTGCCAGAGGTTGCTCGCTCGAACGCAATCGCCGCAGGAACCAGAACAGCGCGATCAACGGCAGCGGGACGATCAATGCCAGCGCCACGACCTCCGAGCCGACGGCGCGCGCCAACGGCAACGGTGCGACCCACATCAAAGCCGCCGTACCGAGCAGCACGAACGTCGCGATCGGCATCCGCCGGAACAGCGTGAAGAACGCCGGCAGCGCACCGAGGACGCTCGCGAGCAGGAACACGAGCAGCGCACCCTCGGCGCCGAACACGGCTCCGGCGAGCGCCAGGAACTTCGCGTCGCCGAGACCCATCGCTTCGCGCCGGAACAACGCGCTGAACACGAAGCGCACGGCGAACACGAGGAACAGCCCGAATCCGGCGCCGGCGGCGGACGCCAGCGCGCTCCCGGTGGAAGACGACGCCGTGACCGGAAGCATGCCGCGACCGACGACGACGGCGAACAGCACGGCGCCGAGGGTCGCGGGCACGAGCACGGGCCACGCGAGGAACTTCATCTCCTCGACCAGCGAGAACTCCTCGTCCTCGGTCGGCAACGCGTTCGGCCCATCCGGATCGACGTCGTCGCCGCTGCGATCGTGCGTCCACCAATCGACGACGAGCGCCGGGAACACGCCGAAGAACAGGCCAGCGAACACGGCGGCGGGCACCGCGACGCCCCCACCATGGACGAACGCGTCGAGTCGATGGCCATGCAGCACGTCCGGCGCGACCGCGACCAGAGCGATGAAACCGGGGATCCACGGGACGGTCAGCGGATCGGGGATCAGCGCGTGCTTGAAGTCGATGACCGTGATCGCGACGAGCAACGCCGCCAGCACCAGCTGCGCGAGCAACGGTAATGCTCGATCGACCGGAAGCCGCCCGCCCGCGTCGAGCGCCCACGCGGTCAACGCCGCGAACGCCAACGCGGTCACCGCCTCCACCATCACGTAAGTCCACGGGATGTTCTTGCCGCATCCGCGACAACGCCCGTTCTGAATTACGTACGAGAGAATCGGCAAGTTCTCGTTCCACGGGATCTGGCGCCGGCACTGCGGGCAGAACGAGCGCTTCGGATGCGCGACCGACAACCCGCGCGGCACGCGGTAGATCACGACGTTCAGGAACGAGCCGATGGTCGCGCCGAGCGCGAACGCGGTCACCAGGAAGAACGCCAGTGACGTCATGGCGTCTCTCCTGAGGCCGCATCGACCCGCGCGAGTGCGGGCGCGTCCGCGGTCGCGACCAACGTCCAGGTCGCGCTCGCTCGACACGGAACGCCGCGCAGATCGCGGACACCGAGCGCGCCGAGTTCCAGCACGAAGCGAGCGGAGCGTGGCGCGAAGCCGCTGCGCGGGCGCAGGTCGACCGTGGCTCCGGTCGCCGTTTGGGCGAAGCGCAGCTCGAGCGGCGCGCGCGTGCGCGCGGCGTCGTCGAACTCGAGCGGGAACGACGTTTCGACGACGGACTCGGGCTGCAGGGGTTCCGAGAACTCGAGCCGCACGAATCCGTCTTCGCGGACCGCAATCGTGCGCGCGCCATCGGCGCCGCGTAGCGTCAACGGCTGCGCGGGCTCGACGTCGACGTAGGCGGCCGCGGGATCCTGAGCCGCGGTGACCGTCCACCGCGTCGAACTCGATTCAGCCAACGCCTCACGATCCGATGACCACAGTCCGTCTCGCGCCGGGAACCCCGCCACGGCGATCGTCACCGTTTCGCCGGCTGGCCAGCCGCCGCTGCTCGTGCCATCACTCGGCGTCGGCAGGAACTCGACGCGCGAACCGCGCACGCGAAATGCGCCCGGTACGGGTCGGCTGGAGTGGATGCGGATCGAGTTGGTGTTCACGGACGTACGGTCGACAGGACGATCGAACTCCCAGACGATCGGCTCGTTGAGCCGCAAGACCTGATCCGCGGCCGGCGAAACCGCGACCAGGCGAAAACCGTCGTCGCGGGCATCGCACGCGAACAGCGGCAACAAGAGCCACGTCGCGTGTTTCACGACACGCCTCCCAGTGCTCGCTCGAGGCCGAGCGCGATCCCGAGCAACGCCAGGTCGAGTTCGACGTGGACCGGCGTCGCGAGGAAAGGAACGAGCAGCGGAGCATCGCCTCCCGTCACGATCACGGGCGCGCCCGGAGCACCGATGTCGGCGATCAGGCGATCGACGAGGCCGGCGGCGCCACGGACGACACCGGAGCGGATCGCCGCATGGGTTTCCCGCCCGACCGCGGGCACGGGCTGTCCCGGCGTGACGTCGACCAGGGGCAACAAGCCGGTTTCGCGCTCGAGCGCGCGCAACGCGGCACCCACACCGAGCGCGATCGCCCCACCGCGGAACACTCCTCCCGCGTCGACGTGGTTCACCGTGATGGCGGTGCCCAGGCTCACGGCGACGACGGCGCTCCGCGTCCGCGCGAACGCCGCGGCGGCGAGGAAGAGCCGATCCTGTCCGACACTCTCGGGAGGATCGCAGGCATTGACGATGGGGGCGCGAAAATCGACCGGCGCCAGCCGGACTCGATCGCGGCCGAGGACCGCGACCACCCGCGCGGTCGCCGCGGGCGAGACGGACGCGACCCCGACCGCCCCTTTGAAGTCGAGCCGCGCCCACCACGACGGACCGTCCGACTCCCAGCGTTCGTGAGCGATCGTGACGTGTTCGCGCACCGCACCGTGTTCGACGAGGGCGGCTTTGATCGACGTGTTGCCGAGATCGAGCGCGAGGACGGCGGTCACGCCGTACGCCTCGTCAGTCCGCGACCTGGAAGATGCGCGTGAAGCGCTTGCCGCGCCGTTCGAGTTCGACGCGATAGGTCCGGTAGTTCGGGTTCTCCTCGAAGTACTGGAACACCGAGCTCTTGTTCACGACCGTGCGACCGTTGATCGCGCGCAGCAGGTCGCCTTCTTCGAGTCCACGTTCCTTCGCGAGGCTGCCCTCGGGGATCTTCGCGACCTTCAGGTACTGGCGGCGGTCTTCCTTGTGCCGCTCGAGCGACCACGTGACTTCGCTCCACAGCGTCTCGTAGTCGGCCTTGATCCGATCGCGTTCCTTGGTGCCGATGAACCAGGTGTTGTCGTCGATCTTCCGGCTCTCCGTCGGATCGATCGGCGGCTCGTCGGACGGCGTCTCGTCCGCGGTCGCTTCGTCATCCGTGCGCGCGTTCGGCAAGCCCGGCACCGAAGGTTGGACCTTCGGCTTCGACATCGGAACGTCGGTCAGCTTCGGCACCGGCAGAGCTTCTTCCTTGCCGCCCCACGAGAAGATCACTTCGTCCGACGCGATCTGCACGACCTTCGCGTTGTACGGCGCCTTGTCGTATGGGTCCTGCAGGACGTCGCCTTCGCGCAGCAGTCGGAACGAGGTCTTCGCGACCGAGCGTTCGTTGGGCGCCGTCGCTCCCGCGGTCGCACCCGGGCCGCTGACGGGTGCGCTGGCGCCGCGCGCGTTCGGAGCACCGCTGGTCGGCGTCGGAAGCGCGGCTTCGAGCTTCTTGTACCGGAGTTCGACCATGCGTCGCGTCGACTCGGCCGCGGAGACGACCATCTCGATCCCGAGTTCTTCCGCGATCGCGGGCACCGCGGAGACCACGTCCTTCGGAGTGTCGTCGACCTTCGCGACCGCCTCTTCCCGGCCGGTGATGTTGAGGTCCCACACACTGGTGTACTTGTTGAACTGACCACGTCCGCCGTCGTCCTTGTCGACGTCGATCGATGGCCCCTTCTGCAGCTCCTTCTTGAGCCGGTTGGTGTCGAACGGCGCGAAGTCGCCCTTCTTCTTCTTGAAGTTGATGACGATCACGGCGAGCAGTCCGACGATCGCGAGGATGACCACGGCATTGCCGAGCCAAAGCATCGTGCGCAGGGTCTGCACTTTCACGCGTGCGAACATCGGCGGGGTCTCGCTGGAACGTGTTGGCCACCCGCGAGATGCGGGGATTCGGCACGGTAGCCGTCGATCGCTGCCCACTCAAGGGTGGCGAGCTGCGGCCAGCGAAACCGCAACGCAGCGGTAGGCCGCGACTTCCGGCGAAATCGCGACGATCCGGCGGTGTCGGCTCGACCAACGAGCTGGACGAAGAACCGGCGCGGGAGCCGCGGGGCGGTCGGTCAGACCTTCAGATCGGTCAGACGCGCGCCGCGGGTGACGCCCGCGATCTCGAGCTTGAGCTCGTCCGGGTTGTCCGCGGTGGCAAGCGCATCGTGGTAGTCGATGCGACCTTCCCGATGCAGGCGCGCCAGGCACTGGTCGAACGTCTGGGTCCCGAAGAACTGACCCTCCGCGAGCACCTTTCGGAGCTCCCACGTGCGACCTTCCTTCAACACCTCGCGGACCGACGGCGTCGACATCAGCAGTTCGACGGCCGGGATGCGGCCCTTCTGATCGATGGTGTTCATCAAGCGCAGCGAGATGACGCCTTGCAGCACCATCGACAACTGCAACCGGATCAGCGCCTGCTGCTCCGGCGAGAAGTAGGACAGGATGCGTTCGACGGTCTGGACCGCGTTGATCGTGTGCAGCGTCGACAGCACCAAGTGACCGGACTCGGCGGCGTTGATCGCCGCCTCGATCGTCTCGCGATCGCGCATTTCGCCGAGCACGATCACGTCCGGCGCCTGACGCAAGCAGTACTTCAGCGCCGACGAGAAGGTCTTCGAGTCGTGGCCGATCTCGCGCTGCGTGATGATGCAGTTCTTCTCGGTGAAGATGTACTCGACCGGGTCTTCGACCGTCACGATGTGACGCGCGAGGTTCTGGTTCATCCACTCGACCATCGACGCCAGCGTCGTGGACTTGCCCGAGCCCGCGACTCCGGTGGCGAGGATCAAGCCGCGGCGCGCTTGCGCGAGCTTCTCGAGCTGCGGCGCCGGCAGCGAAAGATCGTTGAACGTCGGCACGTGGCTCTTGATGTAGCGGAACACCATGGCCGGTTTGCCGAGCTGGCGGAAGACGTTGACGCGGAAACGGCCGAGCCCGACCAATTCGTACGCGAGGTCGACTTCGTCACCGTTGATGTAGCGCTGCATCTCGCGCTCGTCGAACATCTCGCCGAGGTAGATCATCGCCTGGTCTTCACCGAGCGTCTCGGCATCGATCGGCTCGACGTGCCCACGCACGCGCAGCGACGACACGCTGCCGGTCTTCACGATGAGGTCCGACGCCCCCTCTTCCACCGTGCGCTGCAGCAACTGGGTCAACGTGAGCATGGAACCTCCGCGGCGCGAATCCGCCGCTTTGGTCATCGGCAGTCGTCCCCCCGAACCTGAGGAAGCAACTTCGATCGTCGACCGCTCGGCGCATCGGAACGCGAGGCGCCCCGCGCGAGCTCGAATCAGCCGGCCGCGAACTTGCGCGCGGTGGCGATCGCTTCGACGAGTTTCGCCTTGAGGTCGTCGAGCCCGAGTCCCGTGTGGGCCGAGACGAACAGCGCCGTCTTGTCGAGCTTCTTCGCGGCCCGCTTCAAAGCCGCCGCGTCGGGGACGAGTTCCATCTTGGTGAAGACCGTCAACGTCGGCTTCGCCGCCAGCTCCACGCTGTACGCGGCGACTTCGGCGCGCACCGTCGCGAACGCTTCTTTCATCGCTTCGATGCCGACCGACGCGTCGACGAGGTGCAGCAGCACGCGCGTACGCTCGACGTGCTTCAGAAAGCGCACTCCGAGACCTTTGCCTTGGTGCGCACCTTCGATGATGCCGGGCACGTCGGCGACGACGTAGGCCTCGTAGTCGATCTCGAGGATGCCGAGATTCGGCGTCAGCGTCGTGAACGGGTACGGAGCGATCTCCGGCTTCGCATGCGTCAGCTTGGCGAGCAGCGTCGACTTGCCCGCGTTCGGGAAGCCGAGCAGGCCGACGTCCGCGATCGTGCGGAGTTCGAGCAGCACCGTGCGCTCTTCGCCCGGGCGACCCGGCTCGCTTCGCCGCGGCGTGCGATTCACGGCGCTCGCGAAATGTGGGTTGCCGCGTCCACCCTTCCCACCCGCGAGCAACACCACGCGCGCGCCGTGACGGTCGAGGTCTTTGAGGACGTGGCCACGCTCGGCGTCGCGGATCAGCGTGCCGACGGGCACCATCAGCACGAGATCGGCGCCATCGCGGCCGTGGCATTTCGAGCCGCCGCCCGGTTCACCGTTCCGCGCCGCGAACACGCGCTTCGCGCCGATCGACTCGAGCGACAGCAGACGCTGATCGGCTTCGAAGACGATGTCACCGCCCTTGCCGCCATCGCCGCCGTCCGGCCCGCCTTTCGGGACGTACTTCTCCCGATGGAAGGAGGTGCAGCCATTGCCGCCATCGCCCGCCTTCAGCCGGATCCGAAGCTCGTCACGAAAGACCATGCAGCTCCTCGTCGCGCCGACCGCGTTCGTTCGTCGATTGCCGGGACTCGCGCATGCGGTCCCGTGCAACGGAAACGGGGCGCAGCGCGCCCCGCCGTCCGAGCGAACGTCGATCGTTCGCGATCAGCCCGCGTCCGGCGTCGCCGGCAGCGGATCGATATGCACGCGGACCTTGTCGCCGCGCTGGAAACGGACGATGCCGTCCTCGAGCGCGAAGATCGTCCAGTCCTTGCCGAACTTCGCGTTGCGGCCGGCCAGATAGCGCGAGCCGACCTGACGCACGATGATCGAGCCGGCCGAAACGACCTCGCCCGCGTACGCCTTGAGGCCGCGCATCTGCGGATTCGAATCGCGACCGTTGCGGGATGAACCCTGACCCTTTTTATGTGCCATGTCGCGATCTCCTCAGCCGACGATGTCGGTGATGCGCACCTGCGTGAACGGCTGGCGGTGCCCGGTCTTGCGCCGATAGTTCTTGCGGCGCTTGTACTTCACGATGTGGATCTTCGGCGCCTTGTCTTGCACCTCGATCACGGCCTCGACCGCCGCGCCCTTGATGGTCGGGCTGCCGATCTTGCCGTTCAGGAACAGAACCTCGCCGAAGGTGATCTTCGAGCCCGGTTCACCGAGCTTCTTCTGCACCTTCAGGCGATCGCCCTTGTCGACGCGGTATTGATGACCGCCGTCTCGAATGATCGCGACCACGATGGATCTCCTCTGGAGCGCATGGGCGTTCGCACGGCTTCGCCCGCGCAAACGAGCCGGGCAGGATATCGGGGCGTTCGCCGCCGATCAAGCCATGGGACGGACAAGGTTTCGAGCTGCTGCACACCGCGGCGGCCGGCGGCTGAACCGCCCATCCGCGGAATCGACGTCGGGGGGCGGACTCGATGGAGCCTGCCACCCCCGTGGATCCGCGGTCGGTCAGACCCGCATCTGCCCGGTCGGCACGATGCGGAACTCGTCGTTCCGCAACTCCTGCTCGAGCTTGATCTTGATCGGCTTCCCGGTGATCCGCTCGAGGTCGGCCAGTTGGTGGCGCTTCTCGTTCAACAGGTACTCGAGGTTCTCCTGGTTCAGGAAGACCTCGACCCCGGTGATCCGGCGTGCCAGATGCAACTTCAGGTTGCGCACCAAGTTCAGTTCGAGCGTCTCGTTGGTCGCGATGTAGCCGGCACCGCGGCAGTTCGGGCAGCGCAGGAAGATCGAGTGACGCAAGCTCGGGCGCACGCGCTGGCGCGTCATCTCGATCACGCCGAACGGCGACATGCGGGCGACCTTGATGCGCGCGCGGTCGGTCTTCAGTGCGTCGCGGAACGCCTTCTCGACGGCGCGCCGGCGCTTCTCGCTGCGCATGTCGATGAAGTCGACCACGATCACGCCGCCGAGGTCGCGCAAACGCAACTGGCGCGCAACCGCTTCCGCGGCCTCACAGTTGATCTTGTAGGCCGTTTCCTCCAAGTCGTCCTCGGTCCGGAAACGACCTGAGTTGACGTCGATCGCGACCAGCGCTTCGGTCTGCTCGATGACGAGCGAGCCGCCCGACGGCAGATCGACCTTGTGCAAGAACAGGCGCGCGATCTCGTCCTCCACGCCGTACGCGTGGAACAGCGGACGCTCGCCGTCATAGAGCTTCACGCGCTCGACGGCCTTCGGCATGACCATCGCGAGGAACTCGCGCGCGCGGCGCGCGACCGTGTCCTCGTCGATGATGATGTCGCCCATCTCGGGCGTGTAGATGTCGCGGATCGAACGGATGACGAGGTCGCTCTCGACGTAGAGCTGGCTCGGCGCCCGACCTTTGTTCCAGTTCTCGCAGACGCGATCCCACAGCCGCGTCAGGTAGCGATAGTCCTTCTGCAGCGCGGCGCGGGTCTGTCCGACGCCGGCCGTGCGCACGATGAAGCCGAGGCCCTTCCGCGTATCGAGTTGCTCGAGCACCTTCTTCAGGCGATCGCGTTCTTTCGCGTCCTCGATCTTGCGGCTGACGCCCTTCTTGTCGAGGCCCGGCATCAGCACCAAGTAGCGGCCCGGCAACGACAGATACGTCGTCAGCGTCGGGCCCTTGGTACCGATCCCGTCCTTCGTGACCTGGACGATGATCTCCTGGCCCTTCTTCAGCAGGTCGGCGATCTGGCGGTCGCGGCGGCTCTTCTTCTCGCGCGGCGCTTCCTCGCCGTGCGGTCCGTGCGCATGGCCGTGATCGGGATGACCGTGATGTCCCGCGCCATGATGCGCTGTCTGCGCATGTGCGGCGCTCGTCGACGGAGCGTGCCCGCCGTCGTCGTCACCGTGTTCGTCGCCGTCGTCGTCGTGGGCTCCGTCCGCCGGCGCCTCCGCGGTCGCGACTTCGGTCTCCGCCTCCGCGCTTTCGTCGGCGGCGACTTCGGCATCGAGATCGGTATCGCCGGCGTCGATCTCTCCGACGTCGGTGACGCCGCCGGAGAACTCCCCGCCGACGTCGTCATCGGTGTCGTCGTCGGGCTCGTCGGGTCGGTCTTCGCCCGCTGCGCAGCGGTCGAACACCGAACCTTCCATCACGTCGGAGACGTGCAGGAAGCCGTGTCGCGGACCGCCGAACTCGATGAAGGCCGCGCCGATCGACGGCTCGATGTTGGTGACGCGGCCCTTGTAGATGTTGCCGAGGCAGGTGTTGACCGACTGCCGCTCGACGTAGAACTCTTCAAGAATGCTGCCTTCGACCACCGAGACGCGGATCTCCTCCGGCTCGCTGGCGTTGATCAACATCTTCCGGGACATAGGGGCTCCGGGTTCGTGAGAGCCCTGCCGCGGGTGCAACCGGGGCGTGGGCGCACGATTGCTCCGTGCTGCGCGCGCTCATCATGGGTCGCACCTCCGCGATCGAGGACTCAGTTGAGGGGAGGAGCGACGCCGATGCCTGCCAACGCGTGTTCGTACTCCACGGCTTC
The DNA here is from genome assembly GCA_052034255.1 of Planctomycetota bacterium. Classification (GTDB taxonomy): domain Bacteria; phylum Planctomycetota; class B15-G4; order B15-G4; family JADJEK01; genus JADJEK01. The sequence goes on from JBPOIU010000135.1 coordinate 14,252, forward strand.
CGCGCCGCAGACCCGCGTCAGCTCACCGAGACCCGTGGTGACCCCGAGTCCCGCCAGCACTCCGGCGACATGCTCCATGCATTCCTTGATCTTCAGCGGGGTTCCCCCCACGTCCGATCGTGCCAATTCGATGTACACGGCGCCGTCGTGCGCGAAGTTGCGTGCGTAGCGCACGTCTTCGTCCGCACGGAGCACCGCCGCTACGGCAATCGCCGCGGCGTGTCCGTCGTTGATCCGAAGCTGAAGCCAAACCGGCTCGATCGAGCGCGGCGGCGGCCCCTCTTCGACCCGCAGAACGCGGATTGCCGGGGGAAAGACCCCTTCGAAACTCCGTGCGATCGCATCGATGGAAGTCTCGATCGCGACGCGGATTCCGAAGCAATCACCCCTGCATGCAACTGCCACGGGCAAGGCCTGCGGCAGTGTGATCCGGATCCGAGGGTTGAAGCCTTCGGTGTAGTCCACGACGAGTCCGCTTCGCCGGATGGCCCGCTCGACGACCCGCAGGAAGTCGAGATGGGACAAGAACCGAGCGTCACCGACTCGTTCGAAGAACACCCGCACTGGGCGTCCGCTCATACGTGAACCCCGGCCGAACTCTACGGCCGTACCTAGGGAGCATCAAGCGAACTTTCCGGCGGCGGCCCGCCGCCCCGCGCTTCGCACCCCGAAAACGACTGGCCCCGGATCGCCGCCCAAGGCGCCATCCGGGGGCACCTCCCCAAGTTCAGACGGTGTCGAGGCTTAATGGCCCGAGGGCTGGCCCGAGGGCTG
>JBPOIU010000247.1:0-15991 GCA_052034255.1 Planctomycetota bacterium
GGGCGAGCCTACACGCATCCAACAGCGGCTCCGCCCTCGCGCCCCTCACCCATAGTGCGGGGGCGTGAGGGCGGAGCCCGCCCGCTTGTCCCTCATTCCGTACCCACACAGATTCCTGAAGAGCCTCGAAAGGGCACACCGGATGCGGGTGTCGAGTGCTACGCGGTCCTCGCCGATGGGACGGAGTGGGGCTGGCAGTCGAAATATTTCGATACCATCGCGGAGCCGCAGTGGAAGCAGCTGGACGAGTCCGTCAAGACAGCCGTCGAGAAGCATCCTCAACTCCGTCGCTACTACGTCTGCGTTCCACTAGACCTAGCCGACGCGCGAATTGTCGCGAAGAGGACAGGCACGCTGAGGAAGTCGGCGAAGGATCAATGGGACGAGCATCTCACGAAGTGGCACGGGTGGGCGCAGAAAGAGAATCGAAACATCGAGTTCATATGGTGGGGCAGCAGCGAGTTGCTGGAACGCCTTGCGCGAACTGAAAATGCTGGGCGGGTTCGCTTCTGGTTTGACAAGCGCGGCTTCGACGGAGCGTGGTTTTCCGCGCGCCTCGACGAGGCCATCCAGGCGGCCGGGGTGCGGTACACACCCGAAATACATGTCGAACTTCCGATTGCCGAAGACATCGATGCTTTCGGGAGAACGCAGAACTTTTTTAACCGCATTAAGGCATTGGCCGTACCAATCAGAGACGCCATTCAGAGCGTCCGTTACTCGGAGCACTCAATCGCCGACGCCGAGGCTGCGGCCCTTACAAAGACCCTTTCTGATTCCGTTCAGTCGGTACTGAACGCGCTCAGTTCGATTTCGCAGGTCGCTGCCGGACCGCTGCCCTTCACGAGCATGATCGAAGGGATCAACGCGACCAACGCACCAGTGCTAGAGCTGGCCGCGCAACTCAAGAAGCGTGCAGAGGAACATGACGCACAGCTGTCCAAGGACGAGGCCGGCCACGCGCGATATCGGCCGAACCCGTTCCGACAGCGCGGTTACACCCTGGAAACCCTGGCGAGCGAATTGCGCAGAGTGTCCGAAGCATTGCGTCGCGCCGACGAGTTGGCCGCAAGAAGCACACTCATCTTGCGTGGGATCGCGGGCACGGGCAAGACGCATCTCCTCTGCGATGTGGTGAAGCGCCGCATCGAGGCGCATCAGCCGACTGTCCTCCTGATGGGTCAACGGTTCGTGAGCAACGATACGCCGTGGTCCCAGGTGTTGCAGCACCTTGATCTCGCCCATCTCTCTGCCGAAGAGTTTGTCGGGGCACTAGAAGCAGCAGCGCAGGCGTGCGGCGAGCGGGCGCTGATCGCTATCGACGCAATCAATGAGGGGACGGGACGCACGGTTTGGCCGACCCATTTGGCGGCATTCTTGGCCCAGGTCGAGCGGTCTCCGTGGCTTGGTCTCGTTCTGTCGGTGCGCAGCTCGTACGAGGACTTTATTATTCCAATGGAGGTGCGCGACAGAGCGCTACTTGTGACGCATCACGGTTTCCGCGAGCACGAGTACGATGCCACGAAGACATTTTTTATCCACTATGGCTTAGAGCTTCCATCGACTCCACTTCTCGCGCCCGAGTTCCAGAATCCGCTTTTCCTGAAGACGCTTTGTCGAGGCTTGAGCGAACAGGGACACCGGCGTTTGCCGCGCGGCATTCATGGGATTTCGGCCGTGTTCAATCTCTATCTCGACGCGGTCAACGCCCGACTGGCCGAACGACTCGGCTACGATGGTCGAACGCCGCTTGTGCGCCGCGCCGTTGATGCGTTTGGAGCAGCGCTGGTAAACGCTAACGAGCGTTGGCTGCAGCGTGAACGGGCAGCACAGGTCATTGACGCGCTTCTTCCGAACAGAGATTTCGAACGTTCGCTTTCACGAGGGCTAGTCGTCGAAGGCGTTCTTGCTGAAGATTCCTTCCTTCGCGAGGACACGACTCGTCACGAGGTCGTCTACGTTTCGTACGAGCGGCTTGCCGATCACCTAATTGCGAAGGCTCACCTCGACAGAGTGCCGACGCCGCCCGACTGGGCCGCCGCGTTCTCCGCTGATGGCGTCCTTGCTGCTGTCATTGCAGATAAGTACATCTCGCCCGGGCTGCTTGAGGCCCTGTTCATTCAGGTCGCCGAACGAGCTAATTCCGAGATGCTGATGTTTGCCCCACGGCTAGCGGCGAGTTGCGGACTCGGCCACGCATTTCGCCAGAGCCTTATCTGGCGGAGCAACGCGGCATTTTCCGTCGCCACTCGGAAGATACTCAACCACCTGTGCCGGACCAATCATGACCTGGAAGAGACGCTGGAGGTTTTACTCACCGTCGCGACCATTCCGGAGCACCCACTTAACGCGACCTACTTGGATCGCCGACTCCGCAAAGCCCGTATGGCAGATCGTGACGTGTGGTGGAGCACCTACCTGTACTGCGCGTGGGGAGGTCGCGGCGCGGTAGATCGAGTTGTGGACTGGGCATGGGCCGTTGGTAGTACGGCTGTCATTCCCGACGACGCGGTCGACCTCTGTGGCATCACGCTCGCCTGGATGTTAACGACATCTCATCGCTTTCTACGTGACCGCGCGACAAAGGCGCTTGTCAACCTGTACACGGGCCGACTCGAAGGCATGGTCCGATTGGTCGACCGCTTTGCGGATGTCGATGATTTGTACGTCACCGAGCGCATATACGCCGTCGCATATGGAGTCGCGATGCGTAGCCCTGATGCCGAGTCTGTCGGTCGCCTCGCCGCAACCGTGTATGGTCACATATTCGAATCTGGGAGTCCGCCGGCGCACATTCTCCTGCGCGACTACGCGCGAGGCGTGGTGGAGCGCGCTCTTCATCTCGGTTTGACGATTAAGCTCGACGCTATGCTCATTCGACCACCCTACAAGAGTACGTGGCCAACCATTCCGTCAGAAGAAGACGTGAAGTCTCTGTTGCCCGCTCGGTCAAAGAGGTCCCCCGACAGTCGGGATGTGGAATGGAATCGCGACACCATTGGCGCGTCCGTGATGGGCTCCGGCGACTTTGCCAGGTATGTGATCGGCACCAACTTTTCTTCAGGCTCGAGCGGGTGGCTCTCGCGTCGCCTCGATGAACCGGCGTGGGTGCCACCGCTGAGTCCTGATCAGCAACGAAGCGAGCTCATCGCCCAGTTCTCCGATGATGAACGAGCAGCGTGGCTGGGGTTCGAGCAGGCCGATGGCGCGCATGCCGAGGCGCTCTCTGCGTTCGTTCGGGAGTGGCTAGCTCAGCGAGATCGTAATGATAGCAACGACTGGCGTGCTCACGGTAGCAGCCATCTCGACCGCGAGGCGCTTGAGTCGGACCTTAAGAAGGATTGCCCTACGGAACTGACCAAGAGCAGAGAGCTCAGGGAAAACGCTGTGAAGGCGCTTGAAGCGGCACTTTCTCCTCAGCATGCGGCACGCTTGAAGGAGATCTGTGAGGACGCGAACAGGACACTCGGAACTGGTCGAGCGCCACGTTTTGATCTGGGTTCAGTGCAGCGCTACATCTTTAAGCGCGTCTTCGATCTTGGCTGGACGGTCGCTCGATTCGGGCACTTCGATCAGGTCGTCGTGCGCCACGAAGGACGCGAGGCGTCCAAGCCCGAACGCATTGGCAAGAAGTACCAGTGGATCGCCTACTACGAGATGATGGCGTTCCTCTCCGATCACTTCCAATTTAGGGAAGAGTTCTGCGACGCCTACGACCAGGACTACCAAGGGCCGTGGCAGGAGAGCCTGCGCGACATTGATCCCTCATGCACGATGCGTGCGATTCCGGGCGGTACTTCATGGGACGGGCACGCGCCCGCTTGGTGGGGGGCGGCTCGTTTCGCCGCGTGGGGACGTGGAGCGTGCCCAAAGGAGTGGGCTGCTAAGGTCGATGATCTGCCGAGGGTTGAGGACCTGCTCGTCTGTATAGACGCTGACGATGGATCGCGGTGGTTGAACGGGCACGGCTACTTCCACTGGAGGGAGGAAACGCCACCAGATAAGCGCCCAACCGACGTTGCGCGGGGTGAGCTCTGGTACATCGCCAACGCCTACCTAATTCGCATGTCGGACGCGGGTGCTTTTCTAAAGTGGGCTGAGACGGTCGACTTCATGGGGCGCTGGATGCCGGACCCGCCTTCCGTCACCGGAGTGTTTCTCGGTGAGCATGGGTGGGGTCCGGCATCTCGCTTTTTCCAGAAGGCGTACTATGGGGATGACGGCTGGACGCAGCCAAGGCAAGGTTGTCCGGTGCGGATTCGGCAAGTTGCCGTCGAGTATCGCAAGGAGCTCGGCGGCTATGACTGTTCGGTGGATAATAGCTACACGCTTCGACTGCCCGCCGAGGAGCTGATGACGAAGCTCGGCCTTCACTGGACGGGTCGCGGTGCAGATTTCAATACAACAAGAGGTCAGCTGGTGGCGCAGGACCCAACGGCGAGTGCTACCGGGCCCAGCGCGCTACTCCTTCGCGCGGACGCTCTGCAGGAGCTGCAGCGGCGCGAACAAGTCACTCTGTGCTGGGCCGTCTTCGGTGAGAAGCGAGTATTGAGCGCGGGGGGCGACAGCGCGCACTATCCAGCGCTGCGTCTTTCGGGCGCTTACGTCCTTGAGCGAGGAGAGCCGAAGGGTTTCGTGAAGCGGATGTTGGATGAGAATGGCCCAAATGGACCACGACTCGTCGATACATATCGGAGTGAGCCGTGATTAGCCTCACCGCCATCCAGGCACTCATCGCCCAGGTGCCGCAAGATAGCACCGAATCATTCGAGTCGCCGGTCGGCCAACTGAACGGTGGCAGCGGACAACGCCAGCATACGCTTCGCCCACATTGGTCGTCGCCGCGGAGAGCCGATAGGTTAGACTTTGCGGAGCGTACAATGACCCACCCCCGCTCCGCCTGTCGCTTAACAACGAAGCTGCACCACGGGCTAGCTTAGGGTGCCACGGTAGATATATGTGCATATAACAGCGGGAGTCGCGTACGCCTGTGCAAAGTCGAGCGGTGCTCGCGATCTGGTACCCGGCAGAGGTCGACACGGCGAGTACTTCCATCACGTCGTAACGCAGGGATTGATTCCGCATCAGGGGTTCATGGCCGCTCTGCGCGAGTTTGACGCAATGCACTCGGCGAGTGCGTGCGTGAGAGTTCATCCAGTGGGTGCCATCGCGGGATCGAAACTTACGTCGCACCCGACTCGGTAGAGCGGGTTCGCCCGCTTCCGTGATCGGGTGAACTCAGGCGTTAGACAATCGAATCGCCCACACGAGTAGTGCATCGATCTCGAATCCCGCGCGAATCCGCCTCGCACCCCCGCCCTCAAAGGTCCCCGCCATGCCCGAAGTCGTCTCACCGAAACAGATCGCCGCCGGCCTCACCGAGCTCTGGTCACCTCGCGTCATTGCCGAGCTCGACGATTCGTACGTCAAAGTCGCCAAGGTCCACGGCACGCTCGCTCGGCATAGCCACGACGACGAGGACGAGCTTTTCTACGTCCTCTTTGGATCGCTGACGATCGAGATGGAAGACAAGACCGTCGTGCTTCGGGAAGGAGATGCCTTCGTCGTGCCGAAGGGCGTCCGCCACAACCCGATCGCGGAACACGAGTGCCACGTCATGCTCATCGAGCGGAAGACCACGCTCCACACCGGCACCGAAGTCACGGACCGAACGCGCAGTGTTTCGGAACAGCTCCGTGCCGTTTGAGGAGTCGGGACAACAACGCGAGCTCTGCGTTCGACCGGGCGGATTCGCGACGTGCGAACTCGAGCTGTGACGAATGCTCGGTCGACGACGCGCGGGTGCCGCGATAGGGGAGCTGGTGATCGATCTGTCTCGCCATGAGCTGCGCCTTTCAATCGTCCCTGCCAGCAAGGCGCCTGACAAAGCGTAGGATCCGAAGCCCGAAGATGGAGTGCCAATCGCAGTCCGCGGCACGCGCGCCGCTCAACTCAGTCGTTAGGCCTCACGGTGCACGAATGACCCCGCCCATCGAACGTCCGTCGCCCGACGCGCTCATCGCATTGGCCGTTCAGTACGCCACGCAGATGCTCAGTGATGAGCTCGCGCCGTACGACGCAGGCAAGCTGATCTGGCGTGAATGCCAACTCGCGCTGCCGAAGGATGACCATCGCCTCGATCCATTTGTCTACTGGGTGAGCGAACGGGAAGACACCGCGGAGCCCAGTCGCCTTGCACTCTGTGATCACGCGCTGCGCACTGCTGCGGCCACCCTCATCGAAACGGGAAGTGCGATCTGACCCTTCGCTTCACTGACGTTCGCCAGCCGATTTCGCCGTCGGGCGCTTCAGGTGAGCTCTACAGCTAGGCAAACGCAGCAGTCGCAGGAAAAGCGAGGCGTTGCGCAAACCCGCGGCGAAGTAGTCTCTTCACCCCCGCCCCCAAGGGTCCCCGCCATGCCCGAAGCCATCTCCCCAAAACAAATCGCCGCCGGCCTCACTGAGCTCTGGTCGCCTCGCGTCATTGCCGAGCTCGACGATTCGTATGTGAAAGTCGCCAAGGTCCACGGCACGCTCGCATGGCATCGCCACGACGACGAGGACGAGCTTTTCTACGTCCTCTTTGGATCGCTGACGATCGAGATGGAAGACAAGACCGTCGTGCTTCGGGAAGGAGATGCCTTCGTCGTTCCGAAGGGCGTGCGCCACAACCCGATCGCGGAGCACGAGTGCCACGTCATGCTCATCGAGAGGAAGACCACGCTCCACACTGGCACCGAAGTCACGGACCGGACGCGCAGCGTGGCGGAGCAACTTCGGCCGTTCTGAAGCGAGCCGAGGTCGAGCCCTTCGCAGGAGTGTGCGCTCGACGCGCCCGACCCAAGTCGCCCGAATCCGCTCGACGGAGCGTCGGCAGAATCCCTGCTAATCCGAGCAGAATTAGCAGGTAAGCTCGCCACCCGACCCGCGTAAGGAACCGGAGGGCGTTCGACCCATGAAGATGCCGAGGACACCGCCGGACACCACCCGACTCCTCGAGCGGATTCTAGGGAGCCCGTCGGGCATGCGGGCGGTCATGGAGAGTGGCCTTTACTCCGCCACCGTGGGCGATCGGTACATCCACTGGGACAAGTTGTTGCGTCGACCGCCGCCAAACGGCGTCACTCACGAATCGTGGTGGGACGCGATCAAGCTCGCCCGCATCCCGCTGCGCAAACCCCTCCCGCTGCTCGACAAAAACCAGGTTCCCTTCGCGATCGCGACGCCTGACCCGATGCAGCGGCAGCTTTCCGAACTCGATCGCGACCTCAGTGGTCGCGTGTCGATCCCGGAGCAGTTGACCAACCCCGGAACCCGCGATCGGTTCGTCGTGAGCGCTTTGATCGAAGAGGCCATCACGTCCAGCCAACTCGAGGGCGCGTCCACGACGCGCCACGTCGCCGCGGACATGCTGCGATCCGGTCGGAAGCCACGAGACGATGGCGAGCGGATGATCTTCAACAACTTCGCCGCGATCCGGTACGTGGGCGAGATCGCGAAGTTGCCGCTGACACGCGACCTCGTCCTCGAACTTCACCGACGGGTCACCGACGCGACCCTGGACGATCCACGCGACGCGGGGCGCTTCCGACGAGACGACAGCATCAAGGTGTACTCCCGAGACGACGATCTCGTGCTCCACGTTCCGCCGACCTTCAGTGAGCTCCCCTCACGCATGGATCGGCTTTGCGATTTCGCGAACGGGAAGACTCCGGAGTACTTCCTTCACCCGATCGTTCGCGCGGTGCTCCTTCATTTCTGGATCGGCTTCGATCACCCGTTCGTCGACGGCAACGGCCGCACCGCGCGCGCACTCTTCTACTGGTCGATGCTGAACTCGGGCTACTGGCTCGCCGAGTTCCTCTCCATCTCGCACTTCTTGCGAAAGGCGCCGGCCAAATACAGCTTGGCGTACTTGTACGCTGAGACCGATGAAAACGACGCCACGTACTTCGTGCTGTACCAGCTCCATGTTCTCCAGCGTGCGATCCGCGAGCTTCACGAGTACGTGCAAGGGAAGGTCGACGTCATCAAGGCAACGCGGCAGCTGCTGAAGCGGACCCAGAACTTCAATCACCGCCAACTCGCGTTGCTCGGCCACGCACTCGGTGACCCCGAGGCGGAGTACACGGTGGTCTCCCACGCGACCAGCCACCAGGTCACGCGACAGACGGCGCGCACCGATCTCAAAGACCTCACGGAGTTGGGCTTCCTCGAATTCGAGGAGGTAGGAAATGCCGTCGTGTACACACCAGCCCCCGACCTCGAACGTCGCATCGAAGCATTCGGGCGCCGAATGAAATGAGCTTCCCATGGCGTTCTGCACCTGCCGGAGCCTGACGCCCCCATGCGCCTCCTCACGCTCACGCTGATCCTGCTCGCCGCCGGCATCGCCGTGCTGTTTTGCATGCTGGACGGGGATCGCGTCAGCGTCGCGCCCGAAGTCCCGGCCGTCGCGGACCCCGCGCCTGCTCTCCCGACCACGCCATCCCTCCCCGAACCCACCTCGCCAACTCGGCGCGAAGCGCCCGGCGAGGGCGAATCGCTGTTGCTCACCGGTCTGCTCGCGGGCAGCCGCAATCGGTCGCTCGAACCCGAGCTGCCGCGGCGACGGGTCGAGCTGCAGGCTCGCTCGCGCATCGATGGGAGTGATGTGACGGCGGGCGTCGGCTTCTCGGTGACGACGCCGACGCCCGGATTGGCCGGTGGGACTGTCATGAGTTTCGACCCCGGGCGCTTGAGCCCTCTCCAGCTCACGCTCGGTTCGACGAAGTTCAGTGCGCACCTCGATGGCCTGGAGGTGGGGTCCACGACCGTCGACATTCTCGCGGGAGACGACGCGTTCGTCGTGCCGTTCGAGGTCGACGCGATCGGCCCAATCGAGCCGCTGGTCGTCGACGCGACCGGGACGCCGGTCGTCGGGGCCTCGATCGTGCTGCGGATCACCGATGTCGCGCGCACGCGCGAACACCCGTGGTCCGACGCGACGGGGCCGACCGGGCAAAGTTCGATCCCGGCGTTGCGGTACGCGAAGGGCATGACGATCGACCTGGCGGCGACGCACCCGGGATTCCAGCCGGGGGACGCCGTGCGGATCGCGGACGCCAGCGGAGCTCTCCTCCGTCGGCCCATCGTGCGACTCGGAGCGCCGGTCGGCCAACTCGTGGGGCGAGTCCGCGACGAACACCACGCGACGGAGCGCGATCTGATCGTCGTCGCGCGAGCGCTCGACGAGGCTGCGGCGGAGCTGCGCGCGCACACGAAGCAAGACGGCACGTTCCGCGTGTACGGAGTTCGCCGCGGTCGCTACGCGTTGACCGTGGAGCGCCGCTGCCTCGCTCCCGAGCCGACGCGCGTCGTCGCCGTGCCGAGCGCGGACGCGGTCGTCCAAGTCGGCGAGTTGATCGTGAGGCGCGGCACGATCCCGCTGTCCGTGCGCGTCGTCGACGGCGACGGCGCGCCGATCGAAACCGGCGAGGTCCAAATCGATGGCGCCACGGTCGGCAGCCTGAAAGCCGAGGGGCGGTGCACGGTCTACGTGTGCCATTCCGATCCGCACCGCGTGACGATCCAAGCCAGGCGGGGCGGCAACACGGTCGCGGTCGAGGCAGGCGAACTCGACCCGGATTATGGAGAGCATCTCGTCGTCGTCGAGCCGACGGGACTGCGCCTGCTCTTGCGCGACGAGGACGGCTCGCCGATCGAGCACATCACGCTGAGTTTCGTCGCCCGGCAAGGCGACCGAACGATCGAAGGCAAGCGCATGCTGCAGGGCGGTCGTTGCAGCATCGAAGCAGCCGGCATGTCGGGTACCTGGGAGGTCGAGCTGAACCTCGAGGGCTTCGAACCAGTGAAGACCCAGATCACGATCGACGAGATCAACGGCGTGTCCGATCTCCAAGACCTCCGCCTGCTTCGGAGTCGCTGACAACCCAAGACGCGAGCCCTGCTCGCGGTACGAAAAACGAAGCGGCCCAAGTTCCTCGCACTTCGCGTCCTTCCCCGGGAAGGAACGCGATCGCATGACGGGGACAGTCCCCGACGCGGGGACTGTCGCTGAACCCTTCGCGTCCGTTTCATCCGTTGAGGGCCTCTCTCCCCACACGCAAATCCCCTCGCCCTCACCTAAACTCCCGCCCGCAATGATCCGCGTCCACGAAGTCACCAAGCGTTACGGTTCCGTCGTCGCCGTCGACGACGCCTCGTTCAGTCTCGAGCCCGGCAGCATCGTCGGCTTCCTCGGGCCGAACGGGGCGGGCAAGAGCACTCTGTTGAAGATGCTGTGCACGTGGCTCGAGCCGGACGCCGGCTCGATCACGGTGGCCGGCTTCGACACCGTGCGCCAGGCTGCCGCGGTGCGGCGCTCGATCGGCTACCTGCCGGAGCACAACGCGCTCTACGACGGCATGCGCGTCGATCGCTTCTTGCGCTTCATCGCGGACATGCACGGCTTGGTCGGTGACCACCGCGCCGAGCGCACGCGCTGGGTCGTCGAACACTGCGCGTTGGAGCCGGTGCTGCGCAAGCGGGTCGGCGAGTGTTCGAAGGGCTTTCGCCAGCGGATCGGGCTCGCGGCGGCGTTGATCCATGACCCGCACGTGATCCTGCTCGACGAGCCGACGCATGGCTTGGATCCGCTGCAGGTCGTCGCGTTCCGCGAGTTCATCCGCGGCCTGCGCACCGGGCGCACGATCCTGTTCTCGAGCCACATCCTCAGCGAGGTGCAGGCGCTGTGCGATCGCGTGCTCGTGATCCACCAGGGGCGCATGATCGCGGATGCGCCGGTCGCGCAGCTCGAGCGCGAAGCGAAGGACGCCCACACGAGCGTCGAGCACGTCGTGCTCGAACGGGTGCGGGCGCAGACGCAGCGCGCGGCGGCGGGGGAGGCTCGATGAGTACGACGTCGGGACGAGCGACCGAGCCCTCGTTCGCGGGCGGCGCGTGGGTGGTCGCGTGCCGGGAAGCCGGGGCCTACCTCGATGCGCGCATCGCGGCGGTCACGACCTGCGCGTTCGTGGTGCTCGTGAACGCGATCTTCATGAACGAGTTCTTCCTGAACGGCGTGGTCGGCATGGACGCGTACTTCCGCGTCGTGCCGTTGCTGTTGCCGTTCTTCCTCGCGGCCGTGACGATGCGCCTGTTCGCCGAAGAGCGCAAGACGCGCACGCTCGAGCTGCTGCTGACGCTGCCGGTCGTTCCCGCGCAGGTCGTCCTCGGCAAGTTCGTCGCGGCCTTCTTGCTGGTCGGCATGTTCCTGCTCGGCGCGCTACCGATCGTCGTGATGCTGTGCGCGCTCGGCGATCCCGACCTCGGCCTCGTGTTCGGCGGCATGATCGGCATCGTGCTCGCGTCGAGCGTGCTGATCGCGCTCGGCATGTTCGTGTCCGCGCTCGTCACGGATCAAATCGTCGCGTTCGTCGTGACGGCGGTCTGCGGCGTCGTGTTGGTGCTGCTCGGCAACGACGCCGTCGTCGCGGTGCTCGACGGACTCGCGCCGACGGCGGCGGTCGGCACGCTGCTGAAGGACGCGATCGCGCTGCTCCCGCATCTCGAAGCCAGCGCACGCGGGGAACTCCATGCGAGCGCGTTCGTCCACGCGATCGCGTTCTCCGCCGCATTCCTGTGGTCGACGACGCGCGCGCTGGAGCGCGCCCGCGCATGAAGCTGCGGATCCCGCTGCTGTTCACGGTCGTGCTCGGGGTCGTCTGCGCCGCGTTGGCGACGCGAGTCGCCTCGCGGCCGACGTCGGCGCGCGTGGAAGTGGGGCGCGTGCGGCGCACGCACCTCGATGCCGACGTCGTCGCGCGTCTCGCCGCCTTGAACGAACGCGTCTTCGTGCAGTACTTCGTCACGGCCAGCGAGCGGATGCCGTCGCGGTTGCGCTCGCTGGAAGCCGACGTCGCCGACGTGCTCGAAGCGATGCGCGCGGTGAACCCGCAGCGGTTCGACTACCAAATCGTCGATCCGACGGAGGACGACGACCTCGTGCGGTTCGCCGCGCGGCGCAAGGTGGCGCCGACGCGCGTGCGCAGCGTCACCAAGGACGCGGTCACGGAGCAGGAGATCTGGTCGACGCTGACCGTCGCGCGCGGCACGTCCGCCCCGGCCGTCGCGAACGGCATCCGCGCCGAGCACGTGCGCCAACTCGCGCGTCTCGTGCTGGCGCAGCTCGATGGACTGGAACGCCCGCGCGTGCCGCGCTTCGGGCTGATCGCGCCCAAAATCGGGTACGCGAAGTTGCGGGCCAGGATCGCCGAGCGCGGTGAACTGGTCGATCTGGCGTCCGATCTCGACCTGAAGCTCGAGGGCTGCGACGCTCTGGTGTGGATGGAACCGACCGCGATCGACGCGCCGACGATCGCGCGTCTGCGGCGCTTCATCGAGCGCGGGCGCAGCGTTTGGATCGCGGGCTCGCGCTGGCGCCATCGCGTGACGTCCGATCGGTCGGCGCCGTCGGGCACGGTGCTCGAGCTGGAGGACACGAACTTCGGCGTCGACGCGCTGGCGCAAGGCTTCGGCTTGAACGCGGCGAAGAGCTTGGTCCTCGACGCCCGCAACGTCGGCGCCGGCGACGAGAGTGCGGGCGAGCCGTATCGCGTGCTCGCGATCGCGCCGAACTTCGACTTCAAGTCGATGAGCGCGGATCTCGGCGGCCAAATCGAGTTCGCGACGCCGACGACGTTCACGCAGAACGCCGAACGTCTGGCCGAACTCGGTTGGATCGCGCAGCCGTTGATCACGACGTCGGATGCGACGTGGGCGTGCGACGTCCGTGATCGCTTCATCGGCCGCGACGCGCTCGATCCCGCGCGCGGCGTCCCGTTGGCGAAGCAACCGTTGATGATGCGTGTCGAGCCGACGGATGCGTGGCGCGGCTTCCTCGTGCTCGCCGGCGCGGCGACGCCGTTTTGCGACGAGTTCCTCGACGCCGAGCAACGCGCGCATCAGCGTCTCGTCCAGATCGTCTGCGAGTCGATGACGACGCAGGAGCGTCTGCTGTACGCGCGCCTGCCCCTCGACAGCGCGCAGACGTTGCCGGAGCAGTCGGCCTTCGCGCGCGCCGGTTGGCGCACGTTTTGCATCGGGTTCGTTCCGCTGTTGGTCTGGCTCGCGCGCGTGCGACGCGGAACGACGGCCGTCGTCGCGCGTTCGGCGCGCTCCAGCGGCTTGGCAGTTCGCGTCGCGGTCGTGTGCGCGGCCGCCGCCGTCTTCACGTTCGTCGCGGCCCGGCTGCTCGATGCGGTCGACGTGAGTCGCGCGCGGACGCTGCGGCTCGAGCCCTCGACCGTCGCGCTGGCGCAGCGCGCGGTGGGCAAGGGCGCCATTTCTGCGACCTGGTACGTGTCGTCGGACGCGCTGTTGCCGCCCGAGATGAAGGAGCCGATCGGTCGCTTGCGCGGCGCGCTCGATCGCTTCCGCGCGGCGGGCGCCGAACTCGAGCTCGACGTCGTGCACCCCGACGCGTTGTCGGCGGATGCGCGCAAGGACCTCGAGCGCGACGGCATCGTGCCGCGCCGTGCGACCAGCACGCATGAAGAAGCGACGACGGTGCGCAACGTCTACGCGACGTTGCGGCTCGACGCGCGCGGTGCGCGCCAGTTGCTCGAGTTCGCGACGCCGCGCGCGTTCGAGAGCCTCGAGTTCCGCCTCGCGTTCGCGCTGTGGCGGCTCGAGACCGGCAAGAACGTGACGCTCGCGGTCGCTTCGGACGTGCCGCGCCTGTCCGGCGCCGAAGCGCACCAGTACTTCCAGTCGCGCGGTTTGATCCCGCCGAAGGGCGTCGACGTCTACCAGACCGCGCGTGCGGTGTTGCGCGGACTCGACTTCGACGTCGTCCACGTGAATCCGCAGCAACCGACGTTGCCGCAAGACGTGGCCGCGATCCTGTGGCTGCAGCCGCGGCGTCCGGCCGAAGCGATGATGACCGCGTTGGCGCGTCACGTGTACCGCGGCGGATCCGCGCTGGTCGCCGCGCAGCATTTCGTCATGCAGGCGCGGCAGTACCGCGGCGCCGATTTCGAGTTCGTGTTCTGGCCGCAGCCGCAATCGCCCGACGTCGATCAGTTCTGGTTCCCGGAGTTCGGCGTGAAGCTCGTGCGCGAAGTGCTGTTCGACGCCCAGCACACGCACGTGCCGTTCGAGGCCCAGGTCCACGCCTCGGCACGGCGCGAGTTCCGCGCGATCGACCTCGCGGCGCCATTCAACGTGCGCGTCTTGCCGCCGCGGGACGTTGCGGATGCGGTAACGGCCGGGCTCGGCGAGCTGCCATTCCTGTTCCCGAGCTTCGTCGCGCTCGATGCCGACCGTCTCGCGGACGTCGGGCTCACCGCGCGCACACTGCTGGCCACGTCCGATCGGTCGTGGAGCTTCCTGTGGGAAGGCGGCTGGCTCGAGCGTTCGCTGCTCGTGGATCCGCCGCACGACAAGGACGGCAAGGAGCTCGCGATCCGGCCGCAGTTGCCGCTGGTCGTCGATCTGCGCGGTACGTTCCCGTGGCCGAAGCGGGCGTTCGTGTTCCCGCCGATCGAGCTCGGACCGGACGGACAGCCGAAACCGAGCGAGGTTCCGAGCCATCCCGAACCCGAGCCCACGGCGGAACGCGGAACGGGCCGCATCGTGCTGGCCGGCTGCTCCGAGCTGTGGAAGGACGAATGGCTGCTCGAGCTGTCCGATCGCTTCCGTGCGGACCAGTTGCTCGAGAACTTGGCCGTCGATCTCGCGCTCGGTCCCGACTTCACGAAGCGGATCACGAAGCGTCACGTCGCGCAGGCCTTCGCGGCGCCGCCCGAACGCGAACGCAATCGGTACCGCGTGTTCGCGCTCGGTTTCCTGCCCGTCGTCGGCGTGTTGCTCGGTGGCGTGCGGTGGCTGGCGCTGCGCCGGAGGACCGCATGAAAGGTCTCGTGTCGCATGCGTTGGTGGCGCTCGCGTGCGTGGGGCTGTTTCAGCTCGATCGCCGGCTCGACGACGCCGAGGGAACGCGTCACGCGACGGCGGGGCGTGTCGGGCGCTTGCTCGACGCGGACGAGCGCGCGCGAGTGGTCGACACGCGCTTCGCGATCGTCGAGCCCGGCGGCATGCGCTTCGCCTACGCGCTGCGGGACGCGTTCTGGCGCGTCCCGGCCGCGAGCGACGCGATCGCGAAAGCGTCGGCCGTGAAGGCCGTGTTCGATTCCGCGCGCAGCGTCGAAGGCGTGATCCGCACGCAGGACGCCGAGGTGGCGGCGACGCTCGGGTTCAACGCGCCGACGCGACTCGAGCTGTTCGACGCGGACGGCGCGCCGCTGGTGGCGATCGAGCTCGGCGACAGCTTTGCGGAACCCGCGGGCTGCTACGCGCGGCGCGTCGGCTCGGATGTCGTGTTCCAACTCGACGAGGATCTCGCGAGCACCGTGCGCAGGCCGGTGGGCAGCGCGGCGCCGCCGCTCGCGGACGTGGCGCTGGTGCCCGAAGGGTGGCCGGGTGAAGGCCGGCAGTGGAAACTGCTCGAGGTCGTGGGGCCTGGCATGCGCTACCAACTGACGGTGCGCGAGAAGAAGATCACCGACGAGGAGATGCGCCGCGGCGTGAGTCCGTTCGAGTGGATCGTCGTGGATCCGCGCGGGGCGACGGTCGTGTCGCAAGCGGCGGCGTCGACGTATGCGACGTACGCGTCGCGGGCGCCTTACGTGGCGATCGTCGCCAAGGCGGACGTGGCCGCGGAGCTCGCGGCACCGGTCGCGATCGTGCGCCACGTGGCCGAGCCCGGCGAGCCGCTCGAGCTGCGGATCGGCAAGCCGATCGCGGACGGACGCGTGCCGGTCGAGAACTCAGTGACCGGGTTGGTGATGCTCGTGGACGCCGAAGCGGGCGCCTTGCTGGCGCCGACCCCCGCGAAGTTGATGGACGACGCGAACGCGGAGGCATGGGGGAGGAGGCTCCGCTAGATACGGAGGCTCCGCCTCCGTAGGCCTCGGCTGGGGGCGACGCCCCCAGGCCCCCTCGTTCGACC
>JBPOIU010000186.1:0-12543 GCA_052034255.1 Planctomycetota bacterium
CCGCGCGCGTCACAGCTCGTGGCGAAGGAGAACTCGGACGGCAATGCCGCGTGGCCACGCAGCAACGTCGTCCACTGCGTGCTGCGGAGTTCGAGCGGAGCCCACTTCACGTCGACGCGCGCGCCGGGGACGGGAGCGTCGTCCGCATCGACGACCACGCCTTCGAGCACGCCCTCGCGTGCGAGCGCGAGTTCGAGCTCGACCTCTCCTTCGGCGCGCCGCTGGACCACGAACGTGCCGTTCAAGGCATGTCCCGGCGCGAGCGCGATGAGTTGAACGCCGAGGAGAGGTACGCGTTCGAAGCGCGCGATGCCGTCGGCATTCGTCGTCCGCGCGGCGCCGTAGGACAGCGCATCCAACGCGATCTTGCGTGGCGGCGGCGGGTCGATCAGATCGTGCGTGCCGCAAACGACGCTCGCTCCCGCGATCGGAGTGCCGCGCTCCGCGTCGACCACGCGCACGAGCAGGTCCGCGCCGCGATCGACGACGATCGTGAACGGTTGCCCTGCGGCGATCTCCGCGGTGACGATCGCGAACCCGGTGCGCTCTGCGTCCGCGCTGATCGCGCGCGCCATCGGCGTGAGTCGGGCGTCGACGCGATCGAGCGTGAACGCGCCGCGCGCGTCCGCCTGAGCCCGCGGACGGTCGCACGTGTGACGCGAGTCGGTCAGCAATTCGACGCGCGCGTACGCTTCGAGTGCTCCGTCACGTCCCACGACTCGCCCCCGCACCAGCGTGGCGCGCTGCAGCTCGAGCTCGACGGGCAACGATGGATCGTCGTTCACCGCGCGCACAGCGTCGGCGAATCCGTCCGCCCGCGCGCACACGGTGGCCGCCGCGTGCCATGCGCTCGACGTGAGCGTGAACCGTCCGTCGGCGTCACTTCGCGTCGTTTCGCGCGCGTCTCCGAGATCGAGGATCACGACGGCGCCTTCGATCGGCGCGCCGTCGTCCGCCGCCCGCACGCGACCCATCGTGCGAACGCCGCCGACGTCGAGTGCGGCGTCGTTCGGCAGCTCCGCACGGTCCGGCACGGCTCCGGCCGCCGCGGAGAGGGAAGCCCTGTCCACCGGCTCGAGAGAGTCGATCGCGGGTGCGTCGGGCGCGCGCGCCGTCGCGGGTTGCGCGATCTCCCGCGGCGTCTCCGCCGTTCGCAACCACTGCGCGATCCCGCAGCCGACGACGACGGCGATCGCCACCGTCCATTGCATCGCATGCGCCATGAACCAACCTCCGGCACCGGAACTCACTCCGGCGCCCGAACTCCAAGCGGCAGTGGCAGTGGGGGAGAGCAGCCCGCGCGTGAGCGCCTCGCGCAGCACCGTGTCGCGCACGTGCGCCACGCCGGGTGCGAGGCCGAGCGCCGCCGATCGCGCGGGCAACAGTCGACGCAAGCGGGCGAGGCCGCGATGCAAGCGCACGCGGATCGAACCAGCCTGTGCGTCGAGCCGGCGCGCGACGTCTCCGATCGATGCATTCCCGAACAGGATCGGTTCGAGCACGACGCGATCGCGCGGCGCGAGGCGGGCGACGGCTTCGCGCGTGAGCTCCGTCCATTCCCGGAGCGCGCAGGTCTCGAGCGGGGAGGGCTCGATCGGCGTGTCGACCGGAGCATCGATGGTGGGCATCCGGCTTCGCGCGTCGCGGATGCGGCGCGCCTGGTGCGCGAGGATGCCGACGAGCCAAGGCGCGAGCGGCCGCGTCGCGTCGAAGCGTGCGGCGTTCGTCATCGCGGTGAGGAACGTCTCCGCGACCGCGTCCTCCGCGTCGGGCAAGCGCCGCGTCCAATGCAGCGCGAGCCGCAGCAGATCGGGCGCGACCGCGTCGAACACCGACGCGAGCGCCGCGGCGTCCCCGTGATCGCGGTAGCGGAGGAATGGTCGGACGAGCACGTCGTGGCCCATGGCGTGTCTTCCGCCAACGAGCCGCGGCGTTACAGGTGCATTCGGTTTTTCACTCGCAACCGAGCCGGTCCGCCAATTCGGCCAATGACTTCACCGTCAACGTCGGCGTCACGTTCGCGCCGGGCGGCGGCGTCGCGCCGCCGTTGGCGCCGTAGCGATCGACGAACGCCGTGCGCAACCCGAAGCGCTGGGCCGGAACGTGGTCGTGGAACAGGCTCTGCGCGACGTGCATCGTGTGCTCGCGCGCGATCCCCAGTTCCCGCAAGCGCTCGAACGCGGCTTCGAACATCCGCGGGTCCGGCTTCCAGAATCCGGTGTCTTCGGCGGTGATCACGGCGTCGAACGTGACGCCGAGCTTCTCGCGCGTGCGCGCGAACGACGCGCGATCGACGTTGGAGATCACGACCAGCCGGAAGCGCCGCGCCAACCGAACCAGCGCCTCGTGCGAGTCCGGGAACGGGGGCCAATCACCGACACCGCCGCCGAAGTCCCGCGCCTCCCGCGGGCGGATGACGACGCCGAAGCTCGCGGTCACGACGTTGGCCACGCGCTCGAGGATGCGCGGGTACGCCAGCGTCGGGGCGGCCGCTTGGATCGTGTTCTCGACCTCCGCGAACCGCTCGAGCACGTGCGCACGGGGAATGGTGCGACCGTGGCTCTCGAGCAACGCGCCCAAGCCACTCGCGATGCCGGACTCCCAGTCGACCAGGGTGCCGTAGCAATCGAAGGTCAGCGCGCGGACGTCGTTCCAAGCAGACGGGACTTCGGGCATGAGGCGGTGCGCTCCGAGCGGAGATCGGGGGTGGTTTCGAGTGGGTCTGGGAAGAGTCTCCCATCCTGCCGAAATCCTCGCACGAGTTCGCAGATCCCTTCCTAGTCTGGCGCGCGGCGTGGGCGAGGAGACCGATGGCCTTGAGCCATCCGAGTTTGCGCGTGTGTTCCGGGCTTCTCGTGCGCGACTCCGGTCGCGTGCGCACCGTCGTCGCCGTCTCGCGACCGGTCGCGTCACCCCGCTCGTTTCCGTCCAACTCGATTCCACGACTCCATCGGAGGATCCTCTCGATGCGTATTGCCATGCTCCCCGTGCTGCTCCTGTGTTCCGGCTGCGTGTTCGCCGTCGACGACAAGAGCGCCGGTCATCGTCACGTCGCGCTCGGTCACGACGGCAACGGGATCGCGCTCGGTAACCCGCAGGACTGGAACGGTCTGCGGATGAACTTCCACGATTCCGATCTCGGCGACGTCAACGGCGTCAACGTGTCGATCTGTCCGCCCGACGCGAGCCCGAAGGGCGACCTCGACGGCGTGATGATCGGTCTGCTCGGAAACAAGGCCGCCGACATCAACGGCGTCGCGGCCGCGCTGTACACGAACTCCGCGGAGAAGCGCCTGACCGGCATCCACCTCGCCGCGGTCGCCAACACGTCCGAAGGCGACGTGAGTTGCATCGGCGGCGCGCTGCTGACGAACACCGCGAGCCACGACCTGACCGGTGTCCATCTCGCCGGCGTCGGCAACCTCGCGGGCGAAGACCTCACCGGCATCAACCTCGGTTTGCTCGGTGCGGCGGCCGGCGGCGACGCGACCGGCGCCACGGCGGGTCTACTCGGAGTGGCTGCGCGCGGCGACGCGGTGGGCCTGAACATCGGTGGTCTCGGCATGTCGGCGAAGGGTGACGCAACCGGCGCGAACGCGTCGTTGCTCGGCGTCACGTCCGGTGGCGACGTGACCGGTGTGTCGCTCGCCGGCTATCGCGTGGCCGCGCAGGACGAGATCACCGGCATCACACTGGCCGGCCTCGGCATCGCCGCAGGTTGCTCGGAGCAGGTCAAGGACCAACCGGGTGACGGCCCCGACATGAACATCCTGTCGGCGTCGGCGAGCGCGGTCGGCGACGCGTTCGACTCCTGCAGCGGTCCCGGCGGCACGATCCGTGGCATCGCGCTGACGCTCGGCATCGCGGAAGCGGACAACATCTCGTGCGTGTGCGCGGCATTGCTCCACACGCATGCGCAGCACCAGAACGGCCTGTCGCTGTCAGCCTGCAACGACATCGACGTCGTTCAGCGCGGTTGGACGCTCGGTCTGTTCAACAGCGCGAAAGCGCTCGAAGGATTGGGCTTCCAGATCGGACTCATCAACCACGTCGAGACCAATCCGTCGTGGGCGCGGTGGCTGCCGCTCGTGAATTGGCAGATGTGAAGTCCTCTCGCTCGGGAGCGCGCCGCGCATCACCGTCGCGCGCTCCCGAGCAAGGTCGTTCGAAGACTCCAGGAACTCCCAACGGAGAGATGCATATGCGTTCGTTCGCGCTGCTGTCGGTGCTCGCGGTCTGTGGTTGCTCGGCGACGCGGCCGGGCGCGTGGAATGGCCAGGAAGCCCCGGCGGCGCCCCCCGCGCAAACCGGCGAGGCCAAAGCTCCCGCCGAGGAAGCGCCCGCACCGAAGCCCGAGGCCTGGCACGGACACGTGCCGATCGGCTTCGCGAACACGGGACTTTGCCTGGGCAACAGCAAGGATTGGAACGGCATCCGCATCAATTGGTCCGACGAGGACCTCGGCACGATCAACGGCGTCAACGCGACGCTGTGGGCCGCGGCTGGCGGCGACGCGACCGGTGACGTCAACGGCATCGGCATCGGTCTGTTGTCGAACATCGCGGAGAATCTGCGCGGCGCGTTCGTGACTCTCGGCGTCAACGCGCCCGAGAACGAGATGAAGGGCATCCACGTCGCCGGTGTCCTGAACGGCGCCGGAAAGGAGCTCTCGGGCATCGGCGGTGCGCTGATCGTGAACGGCGCCGGCAGCACGATGACCGGCGTGCATCTCGCCGGAATCGTCAACGGCAGTGGCGGCGACATGCGTGGCGTCCACGGTGCGCTGCTGGTGAACGGCGCTGGTGGCGACCTCTGCGGTGTGACGCTCGCCGGACTCGTCGGCGGTTGCGGTGGTTCGACCAGCGGCGTCACGGCGGCGGGCATGGTCGCGGGTTGCGGTGGTTCGAGCCGTGGCATCACGGCGGCGGGACTCGTCTCGGGTGCGGGACAAGACGTCGTCGGCGTGACGTTCGCGGGACTCGTGTCCGGCGCGGGCCGCGACGCGATCGGCGTGAATGCGGCATTGGGCACCGTCGGCGCCGGCCGCACGCTGCACGGCCTGTCGTTCGCGCTCGGCTCGCTGAAGGCCGGCGGCCATTCGACGGAACTCGACGAAGCCGTCGCGAAGATGCAGGAAAACCTCAAGAAGTCCGTCGAGCGCGGTGACGAAGTCGACGCCGACGAGATCTCGAAGCAGATCGACGACGCGGTCGCGCGCGGTGCGAAAGCGAAGGACGTGGATTCCGGCACGATCGCGGGGATCGCGGTGACCGGCCTGCTCGCGCGCGCCGGGAACATGCACGGCGTGGTCGCGGCGCTCGGTCACCTGAACGCGCAACGGTTCAGCGGGCTCGGCATCAGCCTGTGCACGCGCATCGAGAAGGCGCAGACCGGCGTGACCTTTGGCGCGTTCAATCACGCCGAGTCGATCGACGGCTTCGGCTTCCAACTCGGCCTGCTGAACCACATCCCGACCAATCCGTCGTGGGCGCGGTGGCTACCGCTGATCAACTGGCAGATGTGAACGTGGCGCGCGCCGCGTCACTCGCGCGGCGCGCGCATGTCCTGTCCGTTCTGGTGCAGCACGAGCGCGGCGACGCGATCTTCGTCGTCGAGTTCGAACGTGATGACTGCGTCGACCACGCGGTAACGGAACTTCGCGTCGCTCTCGGGATAGACGCGGAACGCCGGTTGGCCCGTGAGTTGGACGAAGAGCGCGTCGTCCTCCAGCGTGACCGCGATCCAATTCACCGGGTTCAATCGATACCTGCCGACGTAGCTCGCGAGCGTCGCGCGATCGACGTCGACCGGCGGTGGGATCGGCAGCGGATCGACCTTCTCGCCGGCCGCGAGTTTCACCACGCCGATCGCGAACGCGTCGACGATCGAGGACGCCGCGTTCGCGAGCACGATCACCGCGAGATCGTGTTTTGGCGCAACGCCGAAGAACGCGTGGTAGCCGCCCGTCTGACCGTTGTGCCAACGCGCGCCGTCGCCGCGGAGATGCCAACCCAGCGCGACGCCGCCCTCGGGCACGCCCGGCAGCTCCGCGCGCTTCGCGTGCGTGAACGCCAGTGCTTTGCGAACGGGATCGTTCGTCGTGTCCTTCTCCGCCGCGAGGTCCGCTTCCGCGAACGTCAGCATGTCGTCGACGGTCGAGCGGATCGCTCCCGCACCCGCGAGCGCGTCGAACGACCAGTCGTGATCGGGGCGCAGATCGACGGTGTACGGCGGCGCGAACCGCGCGCGTTGGTCGGCGGAGAGATCGAGCGTCGTGTCATGCATGCGAAGCGGTGACGTGATGCGCTCGGAGAGCAACGAGGCGTAGTTCCCCGAGTGCGTGACGTCGACGACGATCTGCCCGAGCAAGCCAACCGCGAGGTTCGAGTACTCGTACTCCGCGCCCGGCGCGCGCGTCAGCACGATGTTCTCGAGGTCGAGGAACAGGCGCGCGCGGTCGTAGCCCTTGAAGGGGTCGCCGAGGTCGGGGGGCAGCCAGTTCGGCGGCATGCGCGGCAACGCGGAGCGATGCGTCGACAACTGCGTGAGCGTGATGCCGACGCCGTCGAACTCGGGCGCGTCGGAATCCTCGGGCACGAACTTCGCCAGTGGGTCGTCGATCGACAACAGGCCGCGCAGATGCGCGTCGGCGAGCAGAGTCGCGGTGAAGACCTTCGAGATCGAACCGATCTCGTACAGCGTGTCGGAAGTCGGCACGCCCTCGGCGTCGAGTCGCACCCGACCGACGCCGAGCGTGATGCGCTCGCCGCCCTTCAAGATGCCGATCGCCATGCCCGGGACGTGCCCGCCGTCGAGCAGCGGCTGCGCCAGCGCTCGAATGTCCGGTCCGAGTTCCTCGAGTCCCGCGACCGCGCACGGCGGTGCCGTGACCAAGGCGATGCATGCCAGAGCGAACGACGAGGTCGACATTCGATTCCTTCGGCTCCGCGGAGCGCTGCGAACCCATGAGCGCGGCTACGCTACCAACCATTCCGATGCTCCCGACGAGTCCGCGGATGCGCATTCAATTCGTGACGATCGGCAGCTTCGGTGACGTCAACCCGTTCATCGCGCTCGGGCTCGAAGCACGCCAGCGCGGTCATGCGGTGCAAGTGGTTGGCCCGGCGTGGTTCGCCGCGCACGTGACCGGCGTAGGGCTGGAGTTCGCGCCGCTCGGCGAAGTCCGCGAGCTCGGCGCGATCATCCGCGAACGCAAGCTGATGCATGGCATGCGTTCGGGCGATCGCGTCATGCAGATGATCTTGGACGAGACGCCGCGCTGCATCGCCGACCTGCGCGCCGCAACGGACGCGTTCCGTCCCGACGTCGTCGTCGCGCATCGCATCGCGTTCGGCGCGCGTTGGGTCGCGCAGCAGCGCGCGGTGCCGTACGTCGGCATCGATCTCGCGCCGCTCGTGTGGTTCTCGAAGCGCGATCCGATTCCCGCGATGCAGACCGGACCCGGCCGCGTCAACGCTTGGTTCGCGCGCGTGCTGGGGCCGCCGATGTGGCGCCTACTGCGCGGTCGCGTCGACGGGCGACTGAACGCGATCCGACGACGACTCGGCCTGCCGCACGAGCGCAGCCCGTGGGAGCGCGATGCCGAGGTCGCGGCCGCGACGCTCGGGCTGTGGTCGCCCGCGTTTCGGCCGCCGCATGGCGACGATCCCGTGCGCTCCTGCATCACCGGCTTCGTGTTCCACGATGCGCGCGCGGATGCGGCCGCGCCGAGCGACGTCGAGCGCTTCCTCGCCGCGGGTACGCCGCCGATCGTGTTCGCGCTCGGCTCGACGGCCGTGTTCAACGCCGGCGATTTCTACGAGGTCGCCGCGCGCGCGTGCGAGCGCATGGGGCGGCGCGGCCTGTTGCTCGTCGGACCGAACGAGAACGCGCCGAAGGACCTGCCGGGCGAGGTCGCGGCGTTCGGGTACGCGCCGTACTCCACCGTGTTCCCGCGCGCCGCCGCCGTCGTCGTGCATGGCGGCATCGGTTCGACGGCGCAGGGCTTGCGCGCCGGCGTGCCGACGCTCGTCGTGCCGTTCGCGCACGACCAGTTCAACAACGGCGTGCGCGTCCACGCCCTCGGTGTCGGGGGGACGTTGCCGCGCTCCCGCGTGCGCGTCGAATCGATGGTGTCGGCACTGCGGCCGCTGGTCGAAGATCACCGCGTCCGCGAGCGGGCGCAACGACTGCGCTCCGAACTCGCTCGCGAGCGCGGCGAAGGGTGCGCGTTGGACGTCATCGAGTCCGTCGTCGCGAACGCGCGCGCGAGCGCGTCACTGTGAGCGCGCGCGGCCGTCCAGGATCGCGCGGAACAGCAGGTTGTAGGTGCCCTGTGACCAGCCGCGGTAATGCGGCCGGAACGCGAACAGGTGCACTCGTCCGGCGCCGACCTTCGCGCGCATCCACGCTGCCTGTCCGGCGATCGTCTCGGGCTTCTTGATCCAGCCGGACAGCAGCAGGTTCGATTTCGCGAAGCGCAGCAGCGTGTCGATGCGCGCGTCGTCGTTCACGTCCTTGTCCTTGCCATCGGTCTTCTTCAGGGCGAACGCCGACGATCCGGCGAAGAACGCGGCGACCGTCGGTTGCAAACCCGCAGTGAAGAAACTGCGGTCGTCGACCGGCGTTGTCGCGAGCACGCTGCCGGGGCACGCGAACTCGGCGGCGTCCTTGCCGCGCGCGACGTCCTCGAGCGGCAACTGGAACAAGTCGATCGCCCAGCGCGCGGAACCGTCCATCGTCACCAACGTGCCGCCGCGCCGCACGAACTCGGCGATCGCGTGCGCTCCTTCGGGGGCGAGCCCTTCGGCGTAGGGCTCGTGGATCGAGCCCTTCGCGCGGCCGCGATCGAGCTCGCGCGCCGACACGTCGGGCAACACGAGGACGTCGATGAACTCGTGCAAGCGGCCGGCGCGGATCTGCTCGTTACGCACGCGCACGTACGGCACGCCGAACGTGTCGAACACGTAGCGCATCCAGCCTTCGTCCATGCTGGTCGACCACGGCGCGTACAGGCCGATCCGCGGCAGCGTCACGATCTGCGTCTTCGCGCCATTCGTCGGCGCGGACCAGCGCCCGTCGGCGTCGACGTCGACCTTCACCCCCTGACCTTTCGTCAGTGCTCCGAACAACGCGCGCCAGTGATCGCTGTCACCGAGGTTCAGCGTCGTCGACGGGTCCTGGCGCGCGAAACCAGCCAGCGCTTCCGTGGTCGTCTTCGCCGGGACGAGCTTTGCGTCGTGCGCGCGGACGACTTCGACGCGATCGACGCCCATCAGCAACGGCAGCGTCCAGCCCGCGACGTCGTACGGCGCGTCGCCTTCGGGGTAGCGCTGGACCTCGAACAGATCGCGTACGTGTGTCGAGTACGGCTGATCGGCGCGAATCACGATCGAGCCCGCGGGCCACGTGCGTCCGTCCGCGGCGAACTCGGCTTGCGCGACCGACAGTTCGACGCCGGATGCGATCAAGTTGTCGACGAGCCGCGCCGTCGCCCCCGGATCGGGTTGAGTGGACGGCAGGATCCACGCGATCGGCGCTTCGTCGACGTTCAACGTCGATGCGCGCTCCGCGGCGCCGAGCACGCTCTCGAGCCAGAGGCGCGGTTCACGCGCGATGCTCGACAGCAGCGAATTGGCGAACGCGTGCTCGTAGTCGATGATGTCGCGGATCCGCCACCAACCGCCGGGCCACGGATCGAGGAAGCGGTGCGCGGGCGCGTAGTCGCCGCCGCCCGGCATGCGCAATTCGGACGGACGCAGGAATACGGGCGACGCGAGGTCGACGGAGGCGGCTTCGGTCAGCAGGCCGATCATGTTGTGGCGGACGGGCACGTTGCGGTTGCCACCGTTCCACCACATGTCGAAGGTCACGCCGGTGGCGACGCCGCGGATGCCGCCGCGCGTCATGTCGTGGACGGCGCGCGAGCACAGCGAATCGATCGCGGCCATCACGCCGGGGTCGAGGTTCGGACCCAGCGGATCACGGAACGGCGGCACGAACATGCGTTCGCCGTTCTGGCCTTGTTGATGGACGTCCCAATACACCTGCGGGAACCACTCGGTGTAGAGCAGGCGCGTCACGATCCGCGTCTCTTCGAGGTTCAGCATGAACCAGTCGCGGTTGTTGTCGTGGCCGGCGTAGCGCTGATACAGCTCAAGCATGCCGCTCGCTTCGAGCGGGGTGCCGACGGTCTTGCGATACCAGGACACGATCGAATCGAGACCGTCGGGGTTCGTGCAGGGCAGGATCACCGTGACCATCGAGTCGCGGGCGCTCTTGAACGGTTCGGCGTCGGACGTCGCGAGGCGGTGGGCGAGCTCCATGCCGAACTGCGGCGCGGCGGTCTCGTTCGAGTGCATCGCCAGCGACAGGAACAAGAACGGCTTCGCCGTGCGCAACAGGTTCTCCCGTTCGGGAGCGGTCAGGCCGCGCGGATCGGCGATGCGGCGCGCCAGCGCTTTCAGCAGCGGCAGCTTCTGGATGTTCTCCTCGGACGAGATCGCGCAGACCAGGAAGTCGCGGCCTTCGGTCGTCTTGCCGACGGTGTCGGTGACGACGCGCGGCGACTCGCTCGCGAGTTTCGTGTAGTAGCTCGAGACTTCGGTCCAGTCCGCCAACTCGAAGTCGCGGCCGACGGGGCGACCGAGGTGCGCCTCGGGTGACGTCACGGTGGGTGGTGCGTCCTGCGCGACGCCGATCGACGCCAGGAACGAGGTCACGCAAACGACGAGGGATGCGCGATGCATCGAGGGGCTCCGCGAAGGGGATTGCGCGGGAGCATACGGAGCCCATCGCACACTGGGATGTCCGTTCGCGCGCGACGTCGATACCCTTGGCCCGAACGACGGAGGACCGCGCATGCTCGTGTCCGTGCTGTTGTGTGTGTTGGCCGGTGATCCCGCGGCGGCGCGCCCGTCGATCCACGTGAGCGTCGACGCTCGTGTCGAGCTGTTTTGCATCGTCGCGAGACTCGCGGGCGACCCGCAGTTCAACTCGGATCGCGCCGAGTCGCCCTATGCGGACGCGGTCGAGGATTGGTTCGACGCATACCGCGACCATCCGGCGGTCGCCTACGCGCGGCGGCTGCGGGCGGAGCACGGCATCACGTACAACGCGGTGCCGGACCTCGCGATCCATTGCGATGACGTCTCGACGCTCGTTCCGCTGCTTCCTCTGGAGCCGCGGCCGGCACGTCTCGACGCGCGCTGGACCGAGCCGGTCGCGACCGAGTACCTCGGCCATTTGCGGGCGTTCGTCGTCGACACGCGCTTCGAGGAGTTCTTCGCCTCGCAGGCGGATCGGTACGCGCGGACCGCGGAGCGACTCGAGCAACGTTTGGCCGACGCGGCGATCGAGGAGTGGGTCACGGCGTACTTCGGCGCCAAAGCGGAGGGAGCGACGTTCACCGTTGTGCCGTCGCTGCTGAACGGGCCGAACAACTACGGCTGCGGCGTCGAGTTCCCCGATGGCCGTCTCCTGCTCTCGCCCGTGATGGGCATCTGGAGCTGGGACGACGACGGCATCGGCAACTTCGGCCCCGAGCACGTGCCGACGGTCGTCCATGAATTCACGCACAACTTCGCGAACCCGGTCATCGATCGACACGCGGATGCGTTCGAGGCCGCGGGCCGCAAGCTGTTCAAGACTCAGCAGCGCGCGATGGAGATGCAGGCGTATCCGTCGTGGCGGATCATGCTCTACGAGTCGCTCGTGCGGGCCTGCGTGAATCGCTACGTCGCCGAACACCAAGGTGCGGACGCGGCTCGTGCCGACGCGGCGGACAACGCGCGGCGAGGGTTCACGTGGACGGCGGACTTCGCGGCGTTGCTCGAGGAGTACGAGGCCGATCGCGCGACGTACTCCGACCTCGACGCGTTCGCGCCGCGCATCGCCGCGTGGTTCGTCGAGCAGGCCGAGCACGTGAAGCAGGTCGAGGCGACGGCGCCGCGCGTCGTGTCGATCGAGCCGGCGAACGGTGCGACCGACGTCGATGCCACGACGACCGCGATCCGTGTGACCTTCGATCGGAAGATGGCGAACGGCTTCTCGTTCGTCCTCGTCGGCGTGAAGTCGGACTTCCCGCCGACGTCGGGACCGCCGACGTGGGACGCATCCCGTCGCGTCGTCACGTTGCCGGTGAAGCTCGAGCCGGGTCGCACCTACCGCTACGGTTTGAACGGTGGTTCGTTCCAATCGTTCCAGTCGGTCGACGGTACACCGCTCGCGCCGGTAGTCGTCGAGTTCACGACGGCGTCGAGGTGAAGGGCCCGTGATGCGATGAGCGGAGGGAAGGAAGCCCGCGATGTCGCTCGGAATGAGGGGACTCGATGACGAGCCGTGTCATTGCGTAATGGACGATCGAATCGAAGGCGAGAGCGGTGACCGATCACCGATGACCGAGACCCGGGGACCGAAGGGGTGCGACCGAGGGTGAGACGCGGTGATTTGGGGTCGAGGGCGAGAGTGACGATCGGTGACCGGTGACCGATCACCGAGACCCGGAGACCGACGGCGCGCTGCGCGCCGACCGGCCGCGCGGCG
>JBPOIU010000171.1:0-22951 GCA_052034255.1 Planctomycetota bacterium
AACTGGGCCGGGAACGCGGCCACCGGGCGAACGGACGACGGCGACTTCTTCCACTACGCATTGGCCGGGTACGAGGCCTACGGGCTGTGCGCCGAAGCCGCATGGCCGTACGCGACGGCGTTCGATGGAGCGGCTCGGCCCTCGGCCGAGGCGCTGGCGGCGGCCGACGCGGAACGCGCGGAGCTCGCATCGCGAGTCCACGTCGTGTGGATCCGGCCGTGGCAGGCGGACTCGAAAGGTCTCGACGACGCGCAGTTCGTCGCCGTGAAGCGCGTGCTCGCGGCGGGGTTCCCGGTCGCGGCGGGGGCGAGCCATAGTCGCTTGCTCGTCGGTTACCGCGACGACGCGGCTTCGCCGGGTGGCGGCGTGTTCGCCACGAAGGACTCGGGGCTCGGCGCGTGGGGCGAAGTCGACTACGCGTTCGTGAAGAACGAAGTCGGCGACGCGTTCTGGGTCGACGCCTGGCGGTGACGGACGGTTGGTGCGAGCGGATCAACCGAGCGGCGTCGTCGGACTCGTCTCGGCGATCCACAACAATCCGTCGAAGGAGCGCGTGAGCCGCGTCGGTTGGAACTGGTCGTCGGTGCCCTCGATGCCGATGAAGCGGAACGGCACATCGTCGGCGAGCCAAGTCGCGCGCGCATCCGCGTCGGCGCGGCGCAGATCGAGCACGCACGCGCTCGATCCACTGCGCAGCAGCGTGGATTCGACGCTCGTGCGGGGTGGTGTCGCCAGATCGAACACGTCGATGCCGAGCGGAGCCTCGGCGCGATAGCGCCCGCGACCCGTCGCCGTCGCGAATGCGACGTAGTCCTTGCCGAAGCGTTGCGCGAGCACGTCGCCGAGTGCGCCGGCATCGCGACCGATGTGTCCGTTGTGCGCCCACACGATGATCTTCGTGTCGGGCCCGAGTCGTTCGCGCCACCACGCGAGGTTGTCCGCCATCGCGACTTCGCGCGACAGTCGCGTCGGATCGGCGTTCCACGCGAACCCTTGTGCGACGACGCGCGCATGTTGGCGCATGCGGCGCGCGGCGTCGTCCGGCGTCGCGCCGAGGAGTGCGTCGATCGCCGCCAGCGCGTCGTTCGCGGCGTTCGCCGCCTCTGCAGCGCTCGTGACTTTCGCGTCGGAAAGGGTCGACAAACGGATGCAGCGCGAGCCGCTGCGACCTCCGGTTGCGTCGAGTTCCAGCGCGTGACGCGCCGACGGCGTGCGTCCGGCCAATGCGGGCTTCAGCGCGAGTTCGCTCGCGGGCGCAGCGGGGTTCACCGCGCTGTCGGTGGTCGACGCGCTCGTGCTCGCCGCGGGCGGCACGGAACCGGACGGCTGCGGTGGTTGCGGCGCATCAGGGGGCGCGGCGAGTTCGAACGAACCATCGAACGCGAGCGGCAGGACGCGACCATCGGCCAGGACGGTCACGTCGTCGATCCAGACCGTTCCGCGCTCGCCGCGCACGAGCACGCCGAACTGCACGCGCGTCGTCGGATCCGGCAGCCCGAGCAACACGGAGACGCGCGTGAAGTCACGCGTCCCGCCCGGCAGTTCCTCGTCCATCACGCTGCGTGCGAGGAAGCCACTCGGACCGTCCGCGCGTGCGAAGAGTTGCACGTCGCCCGCCCCGACGTCTTCGGTGCGTAGCCACGCGGTGATCTGCAGCGTTGCGCCGCCCATGGCCTCGATCGGGAGTTCGGCGCTGGCGGTCCCGTGTCGAATCGTCGACTGTTCGGCAGCCGCGTACGACGCGCGCACGCGCCGCTCGGTGATCGGATCACGGCGCTCGAGATCGGCGAGCACCGTCTCGATCGATGCCCTGGGCAGCTGCATGTCGATGCCGACGACGTCGAGGCGGGTGGCCGTCGGGGTCGCCGCGGACAGACCTCGCGCATCCTCGAACACCGCTTCGAGCTCACGCGTGGTCCAGCACCAGAACGCGAGGTCACGCGTGGCATCGGTCAACGATCCGGGTGCTCCACGCACGAGTTCGAACAGGCGCTCACCCTCGGCGAAGTTGCCTTCGATCGCGATCACGTCGAAGCCGCACTCGGTCGCGAGGAAGCGCGCGATGCGATGGCGCAACGTCGTGAACTCGCGCGTGCCATGCGTCCCTTCGCCGAGTCCGACGATGCGCGCCTCGCCGATCATCGCCTTCAGTGGCATCAAGTCGGCGAAGTCGTCAGCGACACCCGCGGCGGCGGGCTCGATCGCGCGGATCGGATGGAGGTACTCCCGAATGGAGTGCAGGCGGGCTTCGGCGGAGGTGTCGGAGGGCAGAAGCAGAGCGAGCAGGAGCCAAGCGTTCATCGGGGCGAGGCTACCGATCCACGCCAGGGTTCCGTAAGCGCGTGAGGGGGGCGAAATGCGGGGAGCTGGGTTCCTGCTCTGCTGCGTTCCTTCATTCCTTCATTCCTGAAATCCTGCTTCCCCTGCTTCCACTGCTGACTGCACCCCGGGACACCTGCCTCCCGTTCGACGTCGTGGGATGGACGAAAGGGGGAGGCAGGTGACGAGGGGTGCAGTCAGCAGTGGAAGCAGGGAGAGCAGGGAAAGCAGTCAGCAGTGGAAGCAGGGAGAGCAGGGAGAGCAGTCAGCAGTGGAAACAGGGCAGGGAGAGCAGGAAACGAACGCTGAGCAGAGGACCGTGGGTAGGAGCCGAGTCGCACCGGCCGGGCGCGGGGATGGCAATGTCGAGCTCGACCGCTAGGCTTCCCCGTTTCGCGATCCCCCCGTGATCGCCTCGCTGGACGGAGCCCTCCGACCCACGCGGCGCATCACCGCGGGCATCGCCCGTCCGTCCGGGGAAGTGTCGTGATCTCCGAGATCGAGTGGTGCTTCGATTGGCTCGAGCGCTTGTGCGCGGTGGACAGCACGTCCGGCCGTGAGCACGCGGTGCTGGATCCTCTGCGGGAGCTGCTCTCCGAACTCGGTGCCGACGTGCTGGTGCAACCGGTCGACGCCGGCGGATCGAACGTGCTGGCCCGCTTCGGGTCGAACCCCCGTGTGCTGCTGACGACCCATCTGGACACGGTCCCGCCGTTCTTCCCGCCGATGCGCGAAGGCCACCGCCTGCGCGCGCGCGGCGCGTGCGACGCGAAAGGCCAAGTCGTCGCGCAACTGGCGGCGATCCGGAGGTTGCTTCAAGGTGGCGTGACCGACCTCGCGTGGCTCGGAGTCGTGCGCGAAGAGACCGACTCGTCCGGCGCGAAAGCGGCACTGCAACTGAAGGACCGCCTCGGCGATCTAGTCGGCATCGTCAACGGTGAGCCGACGGAGAACGCGCTCGGCGCCGGTCAGCGCGGGTTCGTCGCGTTGAAGTTGTCGTGCGCGGGCCGCGCCGCGCATTCCGGAACTCCCGAGCTCGGTCGCTCCGCGCTGTGGCCGCTGGTCGACTGGCTCGACGTCGTGCGGCGAGCTCCGCTCGCGCGCGATCCCGAACTCGGCGAAGAAGTCGTCAACGTCGGAGTCGTGCACGCGGGCGAAGCGCACAACGTGGTGCCCGCGCACGCCGAAGCGTTGGTGTTGGCCCGACCGGTGCCCGGTTCGACGCTGCTGGAAACGATCGAACACGCGACCCCCGAGCACGGCCGCATCGAAGTCCTCTCGCGCGATGAACCGCGGCGCTTCCCGCCGATCGAGGGCTTCCGCTCGGTGCCGCTGACGTTCGGTTCCGATCTGCCCCGGCTGTCCGCGCTCGTCGATGGCGGCGCGATCGCGTTGGCCGGGCCCGGCTCGATCCACGTCGCCCACACGCTCGACGAGCACATCGACGCCGCCGATCTGTCGGCCGGCATCGACTTGAATGCCCGCCTCGTGACGCAATTCCGCGGAGCCAAGCACAAGTGAACCGCAAGATTCCCGTCGCGGTCCTCGGCGCCACCGGCGTCGTGGGCCAGCGGCTGGTGCGCCGTTTGGCGCGCCATCCTTGGTTCGAGCCGACGACGCTCGCCGCGTCCGAGCGCAGCGCGGGCAAGCGGTACGCGGACGCCTGCGCATGGCGTCTGCCCGGCGCCGCGTACGCCGGCATGGGCGATCGTCCCGTGGTCGCGTGTGACCCCGCGCGGATCGACGAACCGCTCGTGATCTCGGCGCTCGACGCGAGCGTCGCGCGCGACGTCGAACCGGCTCTCGCGGCGCGCGGAGCGTACGTGTGCTCGAACGCGTCGGCGTTCCGCATGGACGCGACCGTGCCGCTGCTCGTGCCCGAGTTGAACGCCGATCACATCGAGCTGGTCGCAGCGCAGCACGCGAACGCGCGGCGCGGCGCGATCGTCTGCAACCCGAACTGCACGACCACCGTGCTGGTGCTCGCGCTGAAGCCGCTGCACGACGCGTTCGGCCTCGAAGCAGTGTCGATGACTTCGCTGCAGGCGCTGTCCGGCGCCGGTTGGCCCGGCGTCGCGAGTCTCGACGCCACGGCGAACGTGGTGCCGTTCATCGGCGGCGAAGAAGAGAAGGTGGAAGAAGAGGCGCCCAAGATCCTCGGCGCACTCGTGCGCGTTGAGCGGCCGCGCATCGACGCCTCGCCGTTCGTGGTGTCCGCGCAATGCACGCGCGTGCCGGTCGTCGACGGCCACACCGAAGCGGTCGCCGTGAAGCTGCGCGGCCAGCCCTCGCCCGCGGCCGTGCTCGAAGTCCTGCGCGCGTTTCGCTCGCCGTTCGCGGAGCTCGCGTTGCCCTCGATGCCGGCGACGCTGGTGCGCGTCCACGACGCGAACGATCGGCCGCAGCCGCGGCTCGACGTCGAGTGCGACGACGGCATGAGCGTGCACATCGGGCGCGTGCGGAGCTGCGCCATGCTCGGGATCAAGTTCATCGCGCTCGGGCACAACGCCGAGCGCGGCGCGGCCGGCGGCGCGGTGCTGAACGCCGAGTTGTTGGTGCGGAAGGGGTACGTGTCGTGACCTTGGTGATGAAGTTCGGCGGCTCGTCGGTCGCCGACGCGGAATGCATGAAGCAAGTCGCGAGCCTCGTCGAGGCGGCCGCGGCGCGCGGCGCGTTGGTGGTGCTGTCGGCGATGGGCAAGACCACCGATGGCCTGTTCGCGGCGGCGCGGGCGGCGGAACGCGGGGATCTCGATCAGGCTCTCGCCCACGCGGCGCAACTGCGCGCGCGGCACGAGGACTCGGCGCGGCGGCTGTTCGACGGCGGGTTGCCGACCGAGCTCGACGCTGCGCTCACGCAGCACTTCGATGCGCTCGACGTGCTGTTGCGCGGCGTGGCGATGCTGCGCGAGTTGTCGCCGCGCTCGCTGGATGCGATCGCCGGCACCGGCGAGATGCTGTCGACCCGGTTGTTCGCGGCGCTGCTGCGCGCGCGTGGTCAGGACGCGACGTGGTTCGACGCGCGCGACGCGCTGCTCACCGACCGACGCTTCGGCCAAGCGCGCCCGAACCTCGCGCAGTTCAAGGAACGCGTCCAGGCGCATCTCGCGCCCCGCATCGGCCCAGGTCGGCCGGTCGTCACGCAGGGCTACATCGGCGCGACCGAGGACGGCCTCACGACGACGCTCGGTCGCGGCGGTTCGGATTATTCCGCGGCGTTGTTCGGTGCGGCCCTCGGAGTCGACGAGGTCCAGATCTGGACCGACGTCGAGGGCGTGATGACGTGCGACCCGCGGCAAGTCCCAGCTGCGCGGCCGATCGCACGACTCGGGTTCGCGGAGGCGGCCGAACTCGCCGCGTTCGGCGCGAAGGTCTTGCATCCCGCGACGATCCAGCCCGCCGTCGAAGCGTCGATCCCGGTCACGGTGCGCCACACGTTCCGCCCGGACGGCCGCTTCACGACGATCACGGCCGACGGTTCGTCGGGTCGCATCGTCACCGCGCTCGCCGCGCGTGGGCCAATCACCGTGCTGACGGTGACCAGCTCGCGCATGCTCGAGCAGAGCGGCTATCTCGCGCGCCTGTTCGAGATCTTCGGGCGACTCGGTGT
Source organism: Planctomycetota bacterium (assembly GCA_052034255.1). GTDB lineage: Bacteria > Planctomycetota > B15-G4 > B15-G4 > JADJEK01 > JADJEK01. The sequence continues at coordinate 5,929 of JBPOIU010000171.1, forward strand.
CAGCGTCGATTTGGTCGCGACCGCCGAAGTGTCGGTGTCGCTGTCGATCGACGCCGACGCGCCGCTCGAGCAGCTGCTCGCCGAGCTCGCGCCGATCGCGACCGTGGAAGTTGCGCGCGAGCGCGCGATCGTGTCGGTGATCGGCGAACGTTTGAAAGCGCAGCCCGGTTTGCCGGCGCGCGTGTTCACGACGCTCGGCGACATCGAGGTCGAGATGATCTCGCTCGGCGCGAACGAGATCAACCTGAGCGTCGTGGTGCGCAAGGACGTGGTTCCGCACGCGCTGTCGCGCCTGCATCGCGGACTGATCGAGGACGAGGGGGACGCATGAAGCTCGGCGTGTTCGGTCGCGGTCGTTTGGGCAGCGCGTTGCGTCAGGTCGCGGGCGACGCGATCGCGTGGCAGATCGGTCGCACGGAGCTCGCGACGTTCGATGCTCCGGCGGTCGACGTGTTGGTCGACGTGTCGATCGGCGCCGCGCTCGACCAGCATCTGGGGTTCGCGTTGGCGCGGCGGACACCGCTCGTGATCGGGACGACCGGTTGGTCGATGCCGGAACTCGAACGGCGCGTCGGCTCGCGCATCGGAGTACTGGTCGCTCCCAACTTCTCGCTGACGATCGCGTTCCTCACGCGGCTGGTCGGCTTGATGGGGCGCTACGCGATGCTCGATCCGGCGGCGGACGTGTTCATCGCCGAGCATCACCACGCACGCAAGAAGGACGCGCCGTCGGGCACGGCGAAGATCTTCGCGCAGGCACTGCTCGAGCAGTGCCCGAAGAAAACGCGTTGGACGCTGGCGCCGGCCGAACGCGCGCTGGCGCAGGACGAACTCTGCGTGTCCGTGCTGCGCGGCGGGCACACGGCGTCCAGTCACGACATCACGGTCGACACGCCCGGCGAAGCGATCACGCTGACGCACGCGGCGCGCGACCTGTCGCCGTACGCGCGCGGAGCGCTCGATGCGGCTCGTTGGATTCGAGGGCGGTCGGGAGTGTTCACGATGGCGGACGTCGCCGCGGAACGACTCGATCCACTGTTCGCGGCAGGCAAGTAGGAGGGAAGGACCATGAAGACGGCAAAGACGCTCGATTGGAGCGGACTGTTCGTAGCGCTCGCGACCCCGTTCGATGCGGCGGGAAAGGTCGATCTGCCGGCGTTCCGCAAACTCGTGCGCCATGTCGCGACCGGCGCCGACGTGCTCGTGCCGCTCGGTTCGACCGGCGAGGCCGCGACGATCGAGGACGCGGAGCGCGACGCGATCATCAAGGCGTGCATCGAAGAAGCCGGCGGCAAGCAGGTCTGCGTCGGCACCGGCCACAACGCGACCGCGAAGGCGTGTGCGTTGACGCGGCGCGCACTCGAGCTCGGTGCCCATGGCGCGTTGGTCGTCACGCCGTACTACAACAAGCCGATGCCGCGCGGGCTCGTCGCCCACTTCGCCGCCATCACCGAGGCCGCGCCGGGACTGCCGTTGATCGCCTACAACGTGCCGGGGCGCACGGGCTCGAACCTGCTGCCGAAGACGCTGATGCAGTTGTTCGAACTGCGCGAGGTCGTCGCGGTGAAGGAGTCGTCCGGCAACTTGGTGCAGATCGGCGAGATCGGACGCACGTTGCCCGCGGGCAAGAGCCTGCTGGCCGGCGACGATCATCTGGCGTTGGCGTCGATCGCGGTGGGTGCCTGCGGCCTCGTGTCCGTGCTCGGCAACCTGCTGCCGCAGCAGACGAAGGCGCTCGTCGACGCGGCGCGTACGGGCGACCTGGTGCGCGCGCAGCGCTTGCACCGTGGGCTGTTGCCGCTGATGGACGCACTGTTCGTCGAGAGCAATCCGATCCCGTTGAAGGCGGGATTGAAGATCGTCGGCCTGGCCGAGGACCATGTGCGTCTGCCGCTGACCGGCGCGGAAGCCGATACCGCGAAGAAGATGAAGGACGCGCTCGAACACGCGCGCATGGCGCTCGCCGGAGACTTCTGATGGCGGCAGTGGATCTGCCCACGTTCTTCGATCGACCGCTCGACGCGATCGTCGCCGACGCGGCCTTCGCCAGCGCGCACGCGGAGCTGCTCGACGCGCTCGAGCACGGCAGTGTGCGCGCGGCGGAACTCGTCGGTGACGTCGTCCGCGTCAACACCTGGGTCAAGACCGGCATCCTCGCGGGCTTCCGCGCGTCTAGCGTCGTGGCGATGCGCTTCGGCGCCGAGTTCGTCGACAAGAGCGCGTATCCCCCGCGCACGTTCACGCCGGACGACGGCGTGCGCGTCGTGCCCGGTGGGACGTCGGTGCGGCGCGGCGCATTCCTCGCGCGCGGGGTGATCGTGATGCCGCCGGCGTACGTGAACGTCGGCGCCTACGTCGACGACGGGACGTTGGTCGATTCGCACGCGCTGGTCGGCTCGTGCGCGCAGGTCGGCAAGCGCGTCCACCTGTCGGCGGGCGCGCAGATCGGCGGCGTGCTGGAGCCCGCCGGCGCGCGCCCCGTCGTCGTCGAGGACGAAGCGTTCGTCGGCGGCCTCGTCGGCGTGTTCGAAGGCGTGCACGTGCGTGCGCGCGCCGTGCTCGCGTCGGGCGTGGTGTTGACCGCGTCGACGCCGATCCACGACCTCGTCCACGAGCGCGTCTGGAAGGGCGAAGTCCCCGCTGGCGCCGTCGTGGTGCCCGGCGTTCGCGCCGCGCCCGGACGCTATGCGCACGATCGCGGACTCGGGTTGTCGACTCCGTTGATCGTGAAATACCGCGATGCGAAGACGGCGGCCGCCGTCGCCCTGGAGGAAGCCCTGCGATGAAGCCCGCGTCCACCGTCGCCTCCCTGCAGCCGTCCGCGATCCGCCGCATCTCCGACGGGGCTCCCGCCGACGCGATTCCGCTCGGTCTCGGCGAGCCGACCTGGGAACTGCCCGAGCCGGCGCGGCGCGCGCTGGCCGAGACGCGCGGCGTGTGTGGGTACGGCCTGAACGTCGGGTTGCCCGAATTGCGGGCTTCGATCGGCGCGTTCACCGGCGTGACCACGGACGAAGTGCTGGTCACGAACGGCTCGCAAGAAGCGCTGTTCGTGATGATGCAGGCGTGGCTCGATCCGGGCGATCAGGTGCTGTTGCCGGACCCTGGCTTCGTCGCGTATCCCGCGATCGCCCAGTTGGTGGGCGCCGAAATCGTGCGCTACGGCTTGTCGACGACCGACCGGTTCCGGCTCGACGCCGACGCGTTCGTGCGCGCGTTGAACGCGGCTCCGCGCGCGAAGCTCGCGCTGTTGAACGTGCCGTCGAATCCGACCGGAGCGGCCGGCGGTCTCGATGCGTTGCGCGCGATCGCCGACGCCTGTCGTGCGCGCGGCGTGCTGCTCGTGTCCGACGAGGTCTATCGCGATCTCTACCTCGAACGGCGCGCGGCGTCGGTGCGCGATGTCGCGAAGGACGCGGTCGTCATCGCGTCGGTCAGCAAGGGCTTCGCCGCGCCGGGCCTGCGCGTGGGTTGGGCCGTGGGTCCGGTCGAAGCGTTGGCGCCGGCGAAGGTCGTCCACGCATACGCGACGACCGCTGCCGCGCGGCCGTCGCAGCTCGCGGCGAAGGCGTTGCTCGACGACGCGGAGCGCGTGCTGGCGCAATCGCGGGCGGAGATCGCGCGGCGCTTCGACGCGCTGCGCATCGCGATGCGGCGCGAACTCGGGCGTGAAGCCTTGGCGCCGGACGGTTCGTTCTACTACTGGATCGAATTGCCCACCGCCGCACACGCCGACCCGTTCGCGTTCTGCCTGCGTTTGCGCGACGAGGGCAAGGTCGTGCTGATCCCGGGACTCGCGTTCGGCGAGGGCGGGCGGCGCTTCGCGCGGTTGTCGTTCGCGGCGAAGCCGGAGCAGATCGACGAGGGCGTACGCCGTCTGGCGCCGTACTGGAGACGTGATTGATCCCGTTCGCGTGGGACGCCGCGCGCCTGACCGAGCTCGCCGATCGACACGGCACGCCGTGCTTCGTCTACGACCTGGCGACGGCGCGCGCGGACTACGCGCGCTTGCGTTCGGCGTTGCCGGCGCGCGTGACGATCGCGTACGCGGTGAAGGCGAACCCGCACGAGGCGCTGCTGCGCACGTTCGCGGACCTCGGCGCGTCATTCGATTGCGCGTCGTCGGGTGAGTTGCGGCGGGTCGAATCGCTCGCGTCCGGGCGCCTGTTCTTCACCGGTCCGGGCAAGCGGACGGCGGAGTTGCAGCACGCGCTCGACCTGCGCGCGCGCATCCAGGCCGAGGGCTTCGAAGATCTCGAACGCGTCGAACGACTCGCGCCGTCGCGGATCGCGGTGAACCTGCGCGTGCATCCATTGGCCGCGATCGCCGAGAGCACGCGGATCCTGGGCGGCAATGGTCCGTCGGCGTTCGGCGTCGACGAAGAGGATCTGCCGGATCTCGCGCAGCGCGTCGCGCGGATGCGGCGCGTTCGGATCGCGGGTCTGCATGTGTTCGCCGCGTCGAACGAGCTCGACGCCGATCGGCTAGCGGCGAATCACGCCGCCGTGTTCGCGTTGGCGCGCCGCATGGTGAAGGAGTTCCATTTCGATCTCGAGCAGATCGACCTCGGCGGAGGCCTCGGCGTCGCGTACGCCGACGACGTGGCGGAACTCGACGTCGGTGCGGTCGGGCGCCATCTCGAGCGACTGCTCGCCGAGAACGACTGGTTCCAAGGGCGCGTCATCGTCGAACCCGGGCGCTATCTCGCCGCGCGCTGCGGCGTGTACCTGACGCGCGTGGTGCGGACGAAGCGGTCGCGCGGCACACGCTTCACGATCCTCGAGGCCGGCGTGAATCACCTGCTGCGGCCGCTGCTCGTGGGTCAGCCGTTTCCGGTGCGGGCCGTCGGTGTCGAGGGCGGCGCCACCCCGACGACGTTGGCCGGACCGCTGTGCACGAGTCTCGATCGCCTGGGCGACGTCCTGCTGCCGGAACTCGAGCCGGGAGCACTGATCGCATTCGGTCGTACGGGCGCGTACGGTGCGACCGAAGCCATGACGAAGTTCTTGAGTCATCCGGAAGCGATCGAAGTCGCGGTGTGACGGCAGCGCACAGCGCCTGCCGCCGTGCGAACACTTGCAAGATTTCGGGTTTCGCGTGTCGGCCGGCCGGGGAATGAGCGCCTGGACTCCGCGTCCTTCGCATTGAATCGAACGCATTGAATCGAAGAGGGTGCTCCATGAAACGCATGCAGCGTGTGAATCCGTGGTTCGTCGGCTCGTCGTTCGTGATCGGGATCGCCCTGCTGTCCATGCACGGCGGGTGCGCGTCGTGGACGGGCGCACGAGCCGACGGGGACGGCTTGGTCGCGCTCGACGTAGGGCCGTGGACTCGTCCGGGCGGGTTCGCGTCGGCGGAGGCGCAGCGCCGCTTCGACGAGGGGCTGACGCTGACGTATGCGTTCAACCATGACGAGGCCGTGCGCCGCTTCGAAGCCGCGGCGCACCTCGAGCCCGAACATCCGTTGCCGTACTGGGGCATCGCGCTCGCGCATGGTCCGCACGTCAACCGGTCCGAGGTCCCGCGTGAGCGCGCGCTAGCCGCCTATGCCGCGGTGCAAGCCGCGCGCGCGCGGATCGAGCATGCGTCGCCGGTCGATCGCGCGTTGATCGAAGCGCTCGCGGCGCGCTATGGCGCCGATGCCGACGCCCCTAGACCGCCGCTCGATCGCGCGTACGCGGATGCGATGCGCCAGGTGCTCGCGCGCTTCCCGGACGACCAGGACGTCGGCGCACTCACCGCCGAGGCGCTGATGGACTTGCAGCCGTGGGACTACTGGGGCGCCGACGGTTCTCAAAAAGGCAATACCGCCGAGTTCGTGGGCATCCTCGAGCGCGACTTGGCGCGCTTCCCGAACCACCCGGGCCTGAACCACCTCTACATCCACGCGATGGAGGCGGGACCGACTCCGGGCCACGCGAAGGCAGCCGCGGATCGTCTGCGGACGCTGACGCCGGATGCGGGGCACTTGCTGCACATGCCGGCGCACATCGACATTCGACTCGGCGATTTCGCGGCGGCGAGCGCAGCGAACCGCGTCGCGATGGCCGCTGATGCGCGACTCGGGGCGGCGACGCCGAAGGCGGGCTTCTATCGCGTTTACATGGCGCACAACCCGCACTTCCTGGCGTTCACGTCGATGATGGAGGGCAACTTCGCGCACGCGCATGCGGCGGCGCGGAAGATGCTCGACGACATGCCGGCCGAGTTCGTGGAGCAGATGGGCGCGATCGCGGACGGGTTCGCTCCGATCGAAGTCCACGTGCTGGTGCGGTTCGGCAAGTGGGATCGCATCCTCGCGCTGCCGCGCTTCGCCGAACATCTGCAGTTCTCGAACGGCACGCTGCATTACGCGCGCGGCGTCGCGCTGACGGCGCTCGGGCGGACCGACGAAGCGGCGGCCGAACTCGCGGCGCTCGAGGACATCGCGGGGAAGCTCGATGCGCGCATCATCGGCATCAACGAGGCGCGCGTGGTGCTGCGCATCGCGCGCGACTTGCTGGCCGGTGAGCTCGCGTTCCGCCGCGGCGATCGTGAGGCGGGGCTCGCGCTGCTGCGTGCCGCCGTCCGGACCGAGGACACGTTGCTCTACATGGAGCCGCCCGATTGGATGATGCCGGCGCGCCACCCGCTGGGCGCGGCGTTGCTCGAGGCTGGACTCCACGACGAAGCGGCGACCGTGTTTCGCCAGGATCTCGAGCGGTTCCCGGAAAACGGGTGGGCGCTGTTCGGATTGAGTCAAGCGCTGGCCGGCACGGGCGATTCCGCCGCGGCGGAGGACGCGCTCCGCCGTCACCGCGCGGCGTTCGCCGACGCGGACGTGGAATTGCGCTCGCCGTGCTTCTGTCAGCCGGGACTTGGTGCGCTGCGCATGCTCGCACCACGTCGTTGACGTCGATTCACGCGGTCACGGGAAGTGTTTGCGCGCTTCCGTGACCGCGTGCTTCAACTCTTGCCACGCGTGCTCGACGCCGTGCTTCATCTGGTCCCATGTGCGGCCGGCGTCCTTCTCGGCGTCGTCGATCTTGTTCTCGACGGTCACGGCCGCCGCGTAGACGCGATCGATCGCTTGCTTGACCTCGAGCTTCGCGAGGCTGCCTTTGACTCTTGCTGTCTCGCGCCAAACCTCGAGCTTGTCCTTCGCGTCGTCGAGTTCGATGCGCACGCGCTTCACGACATCGTCGAACGTCGGCATGACCGCTGCCTTCCTGCGGCGCGATGCGCCGCGTTCCGATCCGGCGCGCAACGCGCCGAGTCCCGAAGTACGTCCAGATCAGGTGTAGACCCGATCCGGTGGATCGGCCAGTCGAGATCTCGTCCCGATCGGCTCGCCATCAGTTGATCTCCGGCACGGTGATCGGGCCTCCGCTCGTGAACGTGTTCGCTTCGAAGACGTTGAGCGGCGCGGTGACCGCGACGTCGATGCGATTGCCCTTGGCGACGTTCTTGCGAAACGTCCCGGCCAACGCGTTCAGCTCGAATCCTTCGCCCTGGTTGTCGATCGCGGAGTTCGCGGTGATCAGCATCGAATGACCGAGTAGGTCGAAGCCGTCGAGGATCGAACGCCGGACGACGTTCTTCGTCAGGATCACGTCATTCCCGCCGACGTTGATGCCGTCGTGCCGCGAGTCGAGCACGGTGTTCCCGCTGATCTCCGAGCCTGGGGCGATGACGACGAGCGCCGGCCCGAAGCCGGACACGGTGCCGCAACGCTCGATGCGGTTCTTGCGGATCGTCGCCTCGTTGCCGACGTAGACCAATCCGCTCGACAACGCGTCGCGCACGCGATTGCCGGACACCACGCCCTGGTTCGCCACGTTGAGGATGATGCCGGGATCGACCACGTGCGAGTCGCGCACGTCGTTGTCGAGGACCTGCGCGCCGTTGCCGGCGACGTGGATGCCCGCGCCCCACGTGTTGCGCACGACGTTGCCTTGCACCACGACGTCGGTGCCTCCGACCTCGATGCCGGGGTTGGAGAGCGAGTTCGCGAGCTTGTTCTGCGTGATGCGCGCGTCGTCCCCGGAGCAGAACACGAGCGCGCCGTGCGCGTCCTCGACGACGTTCTTGTGGATCCGCGCGCTCGATCCGCTGACGCCGATGCCGACCTCGGAGCGGATCAGGCGCACGACGTTGTTCGTGATCACCGGTCCGGTGCCGAAGACCGTGATGCCCAACGCGGCGCCATCCACCACGCAGCGCGTGATGTTCGGCACGTTGCCGTTCACGACGATGGCGGTCGCCAGGCTCTTGCGGACCACACAACGATCGATCGTCGCGGCCGATCCGTCCACGCGGATCCCGTGTTCGCCGGAGTTCAGCACCGTGCAGCGCGAGATCTCGATGCCGGAGGCGAGACCGAAGATGCCGTTCCCGGTCGTCATGCCGCCGGCCATGAATGCGTGCCGCACGGTGAATCCCCGCAGGCGCGCGTCCGGCGCGTAGATCGTGAAGCCCGCGCCGATGGGGCCGCCGCTGGCCGAACGCACGTCGACGACCACTTTGCCCTTGGCCTCGATGCGGATGCCCGACTTGAATCCCGGCACGACGATCGACTCTTCGTAGACACCCGGCATCACGCGCACGAGGTCGCCGGAGGCGGCGAGGTCGACGCCGCTTTGGATCGACGACAGCATCGTTCCCTTCTTGACGACGATGGTGGCCGCGTCCGCATGCGTCGCGACCGAGCCGACGAACACGAGAGTGATGAGGGCGCGCAGAAAGTGCATGTGCATGGGGGGGCCTCCGTGAACTGGACTCGGAGGGCAAGGCGTGCACTGCGCATGCCGCGATCCGCGCGGACGATTGTGTGGGGACGTTCCCGCGTCGCGTTCGACGGTTCGGCCCGCGGCGGACCTCTCTCGTCAGGGCGCCTTCCGACGGGTGCGCGGGAAAGAGGCCGCAGCATCGATTCCGAGGGACGGAGGAGACCGAGTTCGATCACCCGGACGCCTGCGCGAACGTCCGCGGATCTCTACGCTGCCGCGACCCGCGAAGTTCGAGTCCGCCTTCGGCGTCCGGAGAATGTATGCGCACCTCGTTCCTTCCCGTGTCGGTCGTCGCGCTGGCCTCATGCATTGCGCCTTCCACGCCGGACGTTCCGCGGCTCGGCGAGCTGCCCGACCCGGCGTGGACCTTCGAGGGCCAGTCCATCGATGCGTCCGCGTGCGCGATCGGCATGGACGTCGTGGTCGCGGACTCGTCCCGCGTCGTGCGACTCGACGCGACCCATGGGACACCGCTGTGGATGACGGACACGGCACTCAAGGTCCACCATCTCGCTGTGTCGAACGACGTCGTTGCGGCGTGCGGTGTCTCGAAGGACCCATCACCGAGCGCGCCTCAGACTTCGGCGTTGCGCGGCGACGACGGGTCCAAGCAATGGGTGACGGACGCGCGCGTCGTGCGCGCGCCTGCGTGGGCCGACGACGAAATCGTCGTCGCGGCGTTACGGACGGACGATTGGACGACGCTCGAGTGGCGCAGTGTGCGCGACGGAACGCTGCGACGCGACCAGGCGCATCGCGGCGCGCTGCGCAGCGAGTTGTTCCGGTGCGGGCCGGTGATCGTGTTCGCCACGTCGGATCGACGACTGTTCGCGATCGACGCGAAGACGGGCGCGCAGCGCTGGACGCATCCGATCGGGGATGCGTGGGTGAAGTTCGCCGCCAGCGGCGACACATTGTTCGTATCGGTGAACGATCGATCGGCGGAACGGTGCGAGCTCCGGCGATACGACGCGATCACGGGAGTCGAGTCGTGGTCGCGAGAACGCGATTGGTTCGATGCCGCGCAAGTCGTCGGTGACGTGCTGTACGGCGTCGGCTCGAGCGGCGTGTGGGCGCGCTCGATCGAGTCTGGCCTGCCGCTGTGGACGCATCACGTGCCGTCTGGGTTCGACGCGGGTTTGGTCGTGCTCGACGACGTCGTGTTCCTCGCATCCCGTGCGGAGACGATCGGATCGCCAGGATCGAGCGAACTCCGCCATTGCGCGACGCTGAGCGTGTTTGCGGCCGCGGACGGCTCGTTGTTGCGCCGATCGACTCTCGACGGCATCGCGGCACTCGCGCCGCCCGTACTCGTCGGTTCGAAGATCGTGCTCGGGCTCGGTTTCCCCGAGGCGCGGTTCGTCGCCTACGAGGTCGCTTCGTTGCGTTGACCGACACGCGGCGGCCGGCGACCTCTCTTCACGGCCTCGGACCTGCCTGCCGCATTGAATCCCCGTGTTCGGGGCCTTACATCTTCCCACCATGCCGCAAGCCCAACTCGCGCGCCCGCCGTCGTCGAGTCCCGAGCCCTCGAGTTCCCGCGCGCGATCGACGATCGCGCGGATCTGGGATTGGTTCCGACGCAACTACGCCATGGGGTTCTTGCTGATCCCGGTGCTCGGAGTGCTGACGTTCCGCACGTTGGCGGCGCAGGACGCCTTCGGCTGGAACGACGAACCGACCTGCAAGGGAATGATGGAAATCGTCCACCCGACGATCCTGGCGTCGTTGGCCGTGATCGCGTGGATCCGCTGCGCCGTGTCGCGCTCGTGGATCCACGGTTGGCTCGGGGCTCTCGGCACGGTGTTGTTCTGCCGCGAGATCCACTTCTCCGGAGCCAGCATCGTGCTGGTCGGTGGCGGATTGACGCTGGCGTGGCTCGCATGGAAGTACGCGCCGAAGATGGCGCCGCTCGCCGGTCGTCGTCTCGTGCTGTCGTTGTTCCTGACCGGATTCGTCTGCTACGCGGGCTCGCAGGTGCTCGATCGCAACGTGTTCAAGCACGTCGGTCGAGCGCTGACGTCGGACAAGAAGTACAAGCTCGCGTATTCGTCGCAGATGGAAGAGTGCCTCGAAGCCCTCGGCGGCGCGTGCTTGCTGATCGCCTCGGCGCTGGTGCGGGCGCGTCCGGCGAGCGCTTGAGTTCGATCAGTCGATTTCCGACGGTGTCAGCAACCCGCCGGTCGTGAACGTCGTCGCATTCAGCGTCAGCGTGCCCTCGTTCGCAAGATCGAGGCGGTTCTGCTTCGCGATGCACTTCTTCAACGTGGTGCCATTGGCGCGGTTGTCGAAGCCTTCGCCTCCGCATTGCGTGGCCACGCAGCGTTCGAGGGTCGCGTTCGTCGTGAAGAGGCTGACGTTGAATCCGTCGCGCGCGCAGCGCAGCGCGACGCAATCGGTCGCCAGCGTGTCGGAGTCCGCGATCGAGAACCCGGCGCCGAAGCCCTCGATCGCGCGACAGCGCTCGATCGTCGTTCCGGTGCCCTCGGTGCGAAAGCATGCCTGCGACGCGATTCCGCACTGCACGGCCACGTTGTCCCGCAGCGTGATGCCGTTGCCGCCCCCGAGCACATGCACCGCGTTCGCGTTGGAGTTGCGACAGACGTTCTTCTCGACCAAGCCGCCGGCGCCGCTGATCGTGATGGCGCTGCGCCCACCGCCGACGATGGACTCGGATCGATTCTTCGCGACGAGGGCGAGTGCGCCAATGACGGTGATCCCGCTCTCCGCAAGCAGGATCTTGTTCGAGGTCACGACGGCATCGGCGCCGGTGATCTGGATCGCGTCCTCACTGACGCGGAGCACGCAGCGCGTCACGGTGACGCCATCGACGGGGTCGAACGTCCGGATGCCGTCGCGACGCTGATCGAGGATCACGAGACCGTCCAACACGACATCCGGTGCGTCGTCGAGTTTGACCGCCGCGACGCTCTGCTGCTGCAAAGTGCACTTGAACGCGCGAACGCGTGATCCGCCGCTGATGCGGATTCCGTGGTCCCCGGCCAGCGCGGTGCACTTCGTGATCAGGACGTCGTCGGCACGGACGTCGAAGCCGTCCTGCTGCGCGTGGATCACACGACAGTTCTGGACGCGGGTGCGGGCTCCGGTGATGAGGAAGCCGTCGCCGCTCGACGATGCGAACTGCGCCGGGTTCTGGACCGTGAAACCCTTCACGATGCAGTCCGCGGCGTCGACGTTGATTCCCGCGCCCAGGCCGAGGCCGGTGGAGGAGCGCGCGTCGACGACGACCTTGCCTTTGGCGGCCAGCACGAGACCGGGTTTGTTCGGCGGCACGTTGGCGATGCCGGCGTACACGCCGGGCAAGACCCGCACCGTGTCGCCCGCGGCGGCAGCGTCGATGCCGGCCTGGATCGTGTTCAGAGCACCGTTCTTCGAGACCGTGACGACCTTCGCTTCGAGCTCAGCCGCAACGATGGTCGCGAGCGCGCACACGAGGAACTTCGGGAATGCGTTCATGGATGGACTCCGGAAAGCGCTCAGTCGATTTGGGGCGCGACCTGCGCGCCGCCGGTCGCGAACGTGACGGCGGTGACGACGAACGTTCCGTCGTTGACGAAATCGATGCGATTGTCGAATGCCGTGCATTCGTTGAAGTTGGTCAACGAGCCGGAGTTCTCCAGCCCCTCGCCCGCGCAACGGCGCGCGTCGCAGCGGTCGAGCGACACGAACGTCGCCGTGCTGCCGACGTCGAATCCATCGATCGCGGAATCGCGTGCGATGCAGTCGAAGAGTTCGTGATCCGTGCCCGCGACGCGAAACGCATCGCCACCGCTCGCGAACACGCGCTCGTCTTCGAGGATGTGATTCGTGCCGTCTACGCCGTAGGCCACGAAGCCGTCGTCGCCGGCGCGGATCACCACGTTGTCGCGCAGCGTCGCGGATGAGCTCGACGAGTCGAGATCGATCGCTCCGGTCGCGCAGTCCCGAAGCACGTTGCCCTCGACCGTCGATCCCGATCCGTTCGAGATCGCGATGCCGAAGCCGAAGCTCGACACGAACTCCATGACGTTGTCGCGGATCACGGCGCTGTCGCCGGACACCACGATGCCGGCGCCGACCGCGCGAAATCGATTGCGTTCGAGGAAGGCGTTGGGTGAGTCCACGATCACGCACTCGTCGGAGACGCCGGTGAACTTCGAGTCGCGCAGCACGAACGCGGCTGCGTTCGCGCCGTCGACGTGGACCGGTTGGTCGCTGGAGCGGACGTCGAGTCGATCGACCGTGACTGCGATGCCGGAAATCACGCGGACCGCGGAGGGAACCCCTCGCATCGAGCATCGTTCGATGCGGGCTCCATCGGCGCCATCCAGCAGCAGCGCGGAGAGCATCGACGTGAACGCGCACTTCGACACCAGAGCGTCGGGGGCGGTGAGGCTCATGCCGGCGACCTCGCAGGTCATCACGGAGCACTTCTCGATGCGGACGCCGTTGGCCGAGGCCAGGATGCCGATGCCGTCGGCGTTCATCGTGCTGACGGCGTTCTGGATCCGCAGGCCCTTGATCCGCACGACCGGCGCATCGACGGTGATCGCTGGGCCTTGACCGACTCCCTGTGGGCCGAGAGCGTCGAGGACGACCTTGCCCTTCGCGGTCAGCGTGATGCCCGCGCGGTTCGCGTCGATGGTGACCGTTTCGGCGTACGTCCCGGCGGCGACTTGCACCACGTCGCCCGGGGACGCTGCGTTCACACCGGCTTGGATCGTCGTCAGCGGGCCGGCCTTCGTGACTTTGATGACTGCGGCATCGGCAGTTGCGGCGATGGCGCAGGTCGAGACCAGGAGCGGGAGCGAAAGTCTGCGGATGGACATGGGCGACCTCCGCAGACGTCCACGCGCTCGATCGCGGCGAGCGACACGGAAAATCTGGCGGGGGTAACTCGTGCCGAGGTGGGGTGCGCGGCGGCGCCTCGACGGACTGGCCGGATCAGTCCTTCGTGGTAAACCAAGGTTCGACGAACCCTGGAGGAAACGATGAAGCGCTCGATCTCGATGCTGTTGTCCCTGTGCGGATTCGGTGCGTGCGCGACCGCGGCCACGCACGTCGTCTCACCGACGGGGGCGTTGAATTCGATCAGTGGCGCCGTGGCGATCGCGAGCGTGGGCGACACGATCCTGATCAAGCCCGGCGTCTATCGCGAGCTCGTCGTGGTTCCCCCGGGGCTCGACGATCTGCGCTTCGTCGGATCGAAGGGCGTCGTCTGCGAGCCGCGCGATGCGGTCACGGGAGCGCCGATCGGGCTGTTCTTCAAGATCGCCGCCGACCGGATCACGGTGAAGAACTTGACGATCCGTCACGCGGACGAGTCGGCGCTCGGGTTCGGTAACGGCATCGGCATCGGCATGTTCGGGAACGACGGCGTCGTCGAAGGTGTGACGTTCGTGGACTGCCGCGACGTCGCGCTCGACGCGTCGTTCGATCGGCCGACGATCCGCAAATGCGTGTTCCGGGACTGCGGCGTGGCCGCGTACGCGGGCACGCAGGCGTTGGTCGAATCCTGCACGTTCACGCGCTGCGGACGCGGCGTCGAATCCGCGGGGAACGCCATCGTCGTGCGCAAGTCGAAGTTCGCCGACGTCGGCACGCTCGGACCCGCGCTCAGCATCCTCGGTTCGTCGGTGCTCGTGGAGAACTGTTCGTTCGCGCAATGCGAGGCCGGCGGCATCTCGATCGATGGATCCGGAACCGTCCGCAACAACAAGCTGAGCGGCATCTACGGCCAGCCGGCGATCGACCTCCAGGGATCGGGTTCGTACCTGGTCGAGAAGAACTCGATCATCGGAGCGCAGACGCACGGCATCCAATCGGTCGCGAACGCGGCGACGCTGCGCAAGAACGTCGTCAAGAACTGCGCGCACGGGGCGTTCGGCATCAGCGTCAGCGGTGCGGGGTCCATCGTCGAATCCAACGTCGTTCAGGACGGCGCGCGCTTCGCCTTGTTCTGTCCGGGCCCATCGATGAACGCGATCGTCGCGAAGAACGTCGTCCGCCGCGCGGGCCACGAAATCGGCGTGTTCCTGCTCGGACCCGGGTCCACGTTCACCGCCAACACGATCCAGGACTGCGGCGGCGATGGACTCGTCGTCGAAGCCAACGGAGCGCAGGTCGTCGGCAACTCGATCTCCGGCAACACGATCGACGGCATCGTCATCGACAACGCGTCGGGAGTGTTCGTGTCGGGCAACAAGGTCACGAACAACGGCGCGGAGGGCATCGAGGTCGGCATCGCGGGAGCCGCGACCGTCTCGGGCAACGTCGTGTTGAAGAACCGCATCGACCTCGCGAACGCGGGCGTCGCGACGTTCACCGGCAACACGTTCGGCACGGGCGGAGTCGCCGTGCTGCCGCAGATCGATTGAAGTCTGGGTTCGCTTCGGCGCGCAGCGCACGCGGGTGCCTCACCCGCTCCGGCGCGGAGCCGCGTCGTCGCCGTACAGCGGAGCGAGGAAGGCGAGGACGGCGAGCACGACGACGCCGGCCGCGTGTGCCGACGTGCCGAGTGATCGCGGTGGATTCACGAGGGCAAGTCGCTTCCCGTCGTTCGAGCGATCCCGTGCTCTCCATCCGTCACGTCGCTCATTCCGCCAGGGGCCGTTCGGCTCGGCCGCTTGGAGAGCTTCTGCGCGAGCCGCCCTGAGAGTTGGGCGAACGTCACGGCACAGGTGACGAACGCGGCGAGATTCCCGACGATCAGCACAAGGAAGATCCAACCCGGAACCCAGGCGATGCGAGGCCCCAGCAGAAGGGCTCCGGCCATCGCGAGCACCACGACACCCGCGTCGCGCAGTCGGCGCTCGAGTGCCCACGCTTCATGGATCGCCGCGATGCGTGAGCTACCCAGTGCAGCGAGTCCCACCGTCAAAGGTGGTGCGCAACTTTGGGCCCAGTCGAGCGCATCCGCCTCGGCGCCGAACATCGACAGAACTCCGAGGAGACCACCGACGGCGCTGCAGCACGCCGCCGCGACGAACGCGACTCCGTCGTTCCTCAGTCGCCACGCCGCGAAGGCGAAGAGCGCGTAACCGAGTTCATCGGAGAACACGTCGAACTCGAGCGGCGCGGGGAGTTCGTAGTCGAACCAAAGGAGAAGGCAGCCGTACGCGAACCACCCGGCGGACAATGAGCGGATGCGTTGCAGTTGCGGATCCTCGACGGTCCGTGCGCTCGGTGTGAGTGGTGGTGCTTCGGTCATGGAGACACTCCCCAGGCGTGATGCGCGATCCGCGATTCCCACGGAGCGAGTCTCACGGGATGGCGAGGCGACATCAAGCCCCGACATGCCGGAGGCCGGCGCCGCGCGATCGCGGGCCGGCCTCCGTGCGTGCGTCACGGCAATGTGTGCGTCAGCGCACGCGCTTCACTTCGAGCTGCATCATCTTGAACTCGACGCCGCTCTTCGGATCGGAGCCGTACATCTCGAGCGTCATCGTGTTCGGGTCGACCATCGTCTCGACTTCGCGCATCGCCGCCATGCCCTTGCGCACCGGGCAGTAGTACGAGAACGCCCAAGTGATCGTCTTCCCGTCCGCCGAGCGCGTGCCGGTGCCGTGCATCATCCCCGTGCTCATCGTGTCCATCCAAGTGGAGACGAAACGCTGCGCACCGTTGTCGTAGCCCGTGATCCCGAGGCCGCTGAACGGACCCATCCCGGGGATGTCGCCGCTGTACTCGGTCTTCAGGTAGTGACCGTCCAGCAACGTGGACGCGACCATCGAGCACTCCGAGACGGTCGCAGGCGCACCCGGAGCCATCCACGAGTTCGTGGTGCCCTTCCAAGTCCCGACGCGCTGAGCGAGCTCGGCCTGCATCGGACCCGGCGTCGCGGCGTCCATCATCGCCTTCATGTCCGCCTCGGTCCAACCCGGCGGCAACTCCATCGCCTGCGCGTCGGGCGGAGCCTGCTGCTGGACAGCCACGCTGGTGTCGCGAGCGCAGCCGAACACGGCGGGAATCAACAACAACGACGGGATGAGGGAACGAGTCGACCACGTCATGATTCTTCCTCCAGTGATTTGAGAATCGAGCAAGCGGGGGAGCCTAGCGTTCGAAGGGTTCGACTCGAACGAGTCGATGACGGAGGGTCGCTGCGTGAGGAGGGAGAACCGAGGGAGGGGTGCGACCGAGGGTGAGACGCGGTGATTTGGGGTCGAGGGCGAGAGTGACGATCGGTGACCGGTGACCGATCACCGAGACCCGGAGACCGACGGCGCGCTGCGCGCCGACCGGCCGCGCGGCG
>JBPOIU010000063.1:0-75392 GCA_052034255.1 Planctomycetota bacterium
GCGACGTAAGTCGCGATCAGAGTGCGGATAGAAGCACGGCGGGCTGCGGACCGATCGAAAAAAAGCGGGCACTCGGCGGGTCGATCTTGCGTCGGTCGGCCTTCTCATAGAGGCGGTCCGGAACGGGGCATCCTTAGCGGCAGGGCGCGACGGCGACGGCCGTCAGGGACGTGCGGCCGAGCCTAATGCGTCGGAACTAAGGGCGGGGCACACTAGCGTGCGGGCGCGGCGGCCGGGTACGGATCCAGCGACCAAGACCGGTAGAACCGCGCGCGGTACCGGTACCAGTTCACGGCGTACTCGTAGGGCTCGTAGGCGGTCGCGAAACCGACGCCGGACGCGTACCCGTACCGTCCGCGACCGCAGTCGTCGTAGTAGACGAGCGTCGATCCGACGACGGGAACCGTGACGGGCCGATAGTCGACGTGCCGCGTCGAGCCGTCGAACTGCGCGTCCCACGTCGCGAAGTCGGCTCCGACCTCCCGCGCGGCCTCGGCGGCGTCGGACGCGGAGACGCCGGAAGCGGAAAGGAACTCCGAGGTCCCGATCTCCCGCGCGCCCGCCGGCGGCTCCGCCGCGATCGTCGCGTAGGGCGTCTCGGGGAACCGCGCGCCGCGGTAGTTCTCTAGGAACGGATTCGAAGCGCAGCCCGCGCACAGAAGGAGCGCGGCGACGCTGGCGGCTTTCACGATGCTCATACGGGACCCCGCGGCGCGGACGCGCGGCGGACAGGCTCCCGCTCCGACCGTTCTACGCCGCGCGGGCCGCGGCGTTGGCGCGGCCGGAAGTTCAGCCGACCGAGGTCGGTCCGACGCCCCGGCGGCCTTTGAGCTCGCCGATCCGCAGGCGCGTCACGGCGCGGGCGAGGGCGGCCTCGGCGCGGGCCAGATCGAAATCCGGCTCCTTGCGCTCGCGCATGCGGCGCTTCGCGCGCTCCGCGGCCTCTTTCGCGCGCGACAGGTCGATCGCCGCGTCCTCTTCGCCGACGTCGGCGAGGATGCGGACCTCGTCGTTCGCGACCTCGACGAAGCCGCCGCTGACCATGAAGAAGTGCGTCGCACCCGCCTCGTCGTCCGCGCGCACGACGCCCGTCTCGAGCGACGAGACGAGCGGCGCGTGGCCCGGCAGGACGCCCATGCTCCCCTTCGTCGCGGGAGCGACGACGGTCCGCACCGCGCCTTCGTAGACGGGGCCTTCCGGCGTGAGGATCTTGAGCTTGCGCGTCTTCAGGGCACCGGGTCCGGTGCGTGGCGGGGGCGCTCGCGCGCCCCCGCGGAGGGATCAGCCCTGCGCCTTGATCTTCGCGGCCTTCTCGATGACCTCTTCGATGGCGCCGAGCATGTAGAACGCGTCCTCGGGCAGGTCGTCGTGCTTGCCGTCCACGATCTCCGCGAAGCTGCGGACCGTGTCGGCGACCTTGACGAACTTGCCCGGCGTGCCCGTGAAGACTTCGGCGACGAAGAACGGCTGCGCGAGGTATTTCTGCAGACGGCGGGCGCGCGCGACCACGCGCTTGTCGTCGTCCGAGAGCTCCTCGAGACCGAGGATGGCGATGATGTCCTTCAGCTCTTGGTAGCGCTGGAGGATGCGCTGCACTTCGCGGGCGACGCGGTAGTGCTCTTCGCCGACGACCTGCGGGTCGAGGGCGCGCGACGTCGAACGCAGCGGATCGACGGCCGGGAAGATGCCGAGTTCCGCCAGCGAGCGCTCGAGCGCGATGGTCGCGTCCAAGTGCGCGAAGGTCGCGACCGGCGCCGGGTCGGTGTAGTCGTCGGCCGGGACGTAGATGGCCTGCATCGACGTGATCGACCCCTTGGTCGTCGACGTGATGCGCTCCTGCAGGGCGCCCATTTCCGACGCCATCGTCGGCTGGTAACCGACGGCCGACGGCATGCGGCCGAGCAGAGCGGACACTTCCGAGCCGGCCTGGACGAAGCGGAAGATGTTGTCGACGAACAACAACACGTCCTGCTTCATCTCGTCGCGGAAGTACTCGCAGATCGTCAGAGCCGTCAACGCGACGCGGAGGCGCGATCCCGGCGGCTCGTTCATCTGTCCGAACACGAGGACCGTGTTGTTGAGGACGCCCGACTCGGACATTTCGACGTAGAGGTCGTTGCCCTCGCGCGTGCGCTCGCCGACACCGGCGAACGCCGAGAAGCCCTTCAGGACTTCGGCGACGTTGCGGATCAGCTCCTGGATCAAGACCGTCTTGCCGACGCCTGCGCCGCCGAACAGACCGACCTTGCCGCCGCGAGCGAACGGGCACAGCAGGTCGATGACCTTGATGCCCGTTTCGAACACTTCCGAGATCGCCTGCTGCGATTCGAACGTCGGCGCGGCGCGGTGGATCGGCATGAGCTTGTCGCTCGCGATCCCGCCCTTGCCGTCGATCGCTTCGCCCAGCACGTTGATCAGGCGGCCCAGCGTGGCCTTGCCGACCGGCACCGAGATCGGAGCGCCGAGGTCGCGCACGCTCATGCCGCGCACGAGACCATCGGTCGTCGCCAGCGCGATGCAGCGCGCGACGTCGTCACCGAGGTGCTGGGCGACCTCGACGGTCAGGTCGATCTTCTTGCCCTGATCCTCGATCTTGAGGGCGTTGTAGATCGCCGGCAGGCTGCCCGCCGGGAACTTGATGTCGACGACGGGACCGACGACTTCGAGAACGTTGCCCTGTGCCACCTCGTGCTCCTTTGAATCGAATTCGCGACCGAAACCGGACCGCCGCCTCTGACGAGACGATCAGCCCTTCAACGCTTCGGCGCCTCCGACGATTTCCAGCAGTTCCTTCGTGATCGTCTCCTGGCGCGCGCGGTTGTACTGGCGCGTCAGCGACGAAATCATGTCGTTCGCGGCGTCCGTCGCCGCCTTCATCGCGATGCGGCGCATCGCGAACTCCGAAGCCAGCGCTTCGAGCACCGCGCCGTAAACCTGCATTTCCAGGTACTTCGGCAACAGGCGTTCGAAGATCGTCTCGGTCGACGGCTCGAGGATCGGATCGAAGTTCTTCGCGGCGACGGGGTCGCCGAGCAGCAAGCTCGGGTCGATCGGCAACAGGTCGCGCACTTCCGGCTTCTGCTGTGCCGCCGACAAGAAGCGGGTCGACACCAGCTTCAGGCTGCCGATCTCACCGTTCAGGAAACGCTTCACGAGCCCGCGCACCGCGTCGCGCACGGACACGAACGGGATCTTCTCGACCACGTCCGGGTACGCGACCTCGATGCCCGGGTTGCGACCGCGGAAGAAGATGCGGCCCTTGCCGCCGAACACGAACAGCTTGATCGGCGCGCCGGGATGCTGCTGGATCAGCGCGGTGACGGCCTTGAACAGGTTGCTGTGGTACGCACCGCACAGCCCCTTGTCGCCGGTCACGATCAGCACGCCGATCGCCGCGCTCGTGTTCTTTTGCAGCAGCGGGAACTGCTCGGACTCGACCTTGCCGGCAAGCCGACCGACGAGCGTCCGCAGCGCCTCGCCGTAGGGCTTGCTGCCCTCGGCGCGCTCTTGCAGGCGCTTCAGCTTCGTCGACGCCACCATCTCCATCGCGCGCGTGATCTGCGCGATGTTCTTGACGCCTCGGATGCGGCGGCGGAGTTCCTTGATGCCCTTGGCCATGGACGATCAGCCCGCCGCCAGGAACGTCTTCTTGAAGTCGTCGATCGCGGCCTCGGCGCGCTTGATCAGCTCGTCCGAGAACGCACGCGTCTCACGGATCTCCTTGAGGATGTCGGCGCGTTGCGCGCGCATGTACGCGAGGAACTTCTCGTCGAACTCCGACACCCGCGCGGCCGGCACGTCGTCGAGCTTGCCCGACGTACCCGAGAAGATGCTGAGCACCTGCTCCTCGAACGGCAGCGGAGCGAACTGGCCCTGCTTCAGCAGTTCGACCAGACGTTCACCGCGGTTCAACTGCGCCTGCGTGGCCTTGTCGAGGTCCGACCCGAACTGCGCGAAGGCCTGCAGCGCGCGGTACTGCGCGAGGTCGAGGCGCAACGAGCCGGCGACGCGCTTGTGCTTCATCGCCTTCGTCTGCGCCGAGCCACCGACGCGGGAGACCGACAGACCGACGTTGACGGCCGGGCGGACGCCTGCGTTGAACAAGTCGGTTTCGAGGTAGATCTGACCGTCGGTGATCGAGATCACGTTGGTCGGGATGTACGCCGAGACGTCACCTTCCTGCGTTTCGACGATCGGCAGCGCCGTCATCGAGCCGCCGCCCTTCTTGAACCGCGGATTCAGCTCCGGCGCGTTGTCCGCGAGCTTCGCCGCGCGCTCGAGGAGGCGCGAGTGGAGGTTGAAGATGTCGCCCGGGAACGCTTCACGTCCCGGCGGACGACGTAGCAGCAACGAGACCTGACGCCACGCGAGCGCGTGCTTGTACAAGTCGTCGTAGATGATGAGGACGTGCTTGCCGTTGTCGCGGAACTCCTCGCCGATCGCGGCGCCGGAGAACGGGGCGAGGAACTGCATCGACGCTTGGTCCGACGCCGGCGCCTGGACGATGATCGTGTAGTCCATCGCGCCCGCCTTCTGCAGCGCGCCGTAGATGGACTTCACCGTCGACAGCTTCTGGCCGATCGCGACGTAGATGCAGATCACGTCGCCGCCGCGCTGATTGATGATTGCGTCGACCGCGATGGCGGTCTTGCCGGTCTGGCGGTCGCCGATGATCAGCTCGCGCTGACCGCGGCCGATCGGGATCATGCCATCGATGGCCTTGATGCCGGTCTGGAGCGGCTCGTGGACACCCTTGCGTTCCGCGACGCTCGGCGACGGCCCTTCGACCGGACGCCAACCCGACGCGGCGATCGGACCCTTGCCGTCCTGCGGCTGACCGAGCGCGTTCACCACGCGGCCGAGCAACGCGTCTCCGACCGGAACCGACATGATGCGGCCGGTGGTCTTGACGGCGTCGCCTTCCTTCACGAGGCGGTCCTCGCCGAAGAGGATCGCGCCGACGTTGTCCTGTTCGAGGTTCAACGCCATGCCGAACACGCCGTTTTGGAACTCGAGGATCTCCGACACCATGCAGTCGTCGAGACCGTGGACGCGCGCGACACCGTCGCCCACTTGGAGCACGGTTCCGACGCCTTCGGCCTTGAGCTCGCTGCGGTAGTTCTGCAGCTCGCGCTCGATGATCGACGACACTTCCGACGGACGCAGGTCCATCCAATCCTCCGAACGTTCGAACCTTCAGGCCATGCGAGCGGCCTGGAGATGCTTCTCCAGGTCGTCGAGACGGCGCTTCACGCTGCCGTCCCACCGCCGCGAACCGATCTGGATGGCGATGCCACCGATCAGCCCCGGCACCACGGATTCCTTCAACACGATCGACTTGCCCGTCGTCTCTTGCAGTCGCGCGACGAGCGCGCCCCGGGTCGCGTCGTCGAGCGCTTGCGCGCTGTCGACGTTCGCCACGACGATGCCGCGATCTTCCCGATCGATGCGCGCGAACTCCTCCGCGGTCTCGAGGACCACGTCGAAGCGGCGGTGATCGAGGCAATACTCGACGAAATCACGCAGGGTCGCCGAGGTCTGGTCGAGCAGCGCAGAGCGCAAGACGCGCTTCTTCGCGTCGACCGCGACCTTCGGATTGCGAACGAGCTGGACCAATTCGGGCGACGTTTGGAACAGCGTTCCAAGACGCGCGACTTCTTGGCCGAGCACGTCTTGCTCACCCCGGCTCTTCGCCAGGGCGAACAGGGCTTTCACGTAGCGAACCGTTGCGAGACCGACGACCATCTTCAACTCACTTCAACGAGGCCAGGACGTCGTTCGCGAGCCGACGGTGATCCGCATCGTCGATCTGACGGCCGAGCGACTTCTCGGCGACCAGACGCGACAACCGCACCGCCTCGGAGCGCAGCTCCGACAAGGCCTTGACCTTCTCGCCCTCGATCTCCTTGCGGACGCGATCGCGTTCCGCGGCCGCGTCGGCCTGAGCCCGCGCCATCAGATCGTCCGCCTGCTTCTGCACCATCTTGCGCCCCTCCTCGAGGCGAGCGGCGACCAGGCGTTCGGTGTCGGCCACGGACTTCTTGTGCTCGGCGAGCAGACGCTCCGCCTCGCGCTTGGCGTTCTCGGCCGACGAGATCGCGTCGGAGATCCGCTTCTCGCGCGCGTCGAGCGCGTCGAGGATCGGATTCCAGCCGAACTTCAGCAGGAGTCCGAACAGGATCAAGAACACGATCAGCGTCAGCATGAACGCGCTGGGATCGAAGTCGAGAGGGTTCAGACTCCCTCCGGACGCCAGCGCCGGGACCAAGAAATCCATGGCCGAACTCCGTCAGTCAGATGAACGCGAACAGGACGCGACGGACGGTCACTTGATGAACTTGAGCAGCAGGCAGAGAACGATCGCGAACAGCGTCGCGCCTTCGATCATGCCGGCCGTGATCAGCATGTTGGTGCGGATCGCGCCGCCCGCTTCGGGCTGACGAGCCGTGCCTTCGCAGGCCGAAGCCGCGAGCTTGCCGATGCCGAGCGCACCACCGATGACCGCGAGGCCCGCGCCGATACCCGCACCGACGGGCATGAGGTCCATCGCCGCCTGAGTCGTTTCCTGAAGCATGAACATCTCCTTGCTGAACGCGCGCCTGACTGGAGCGCAAGACATCGAACGAGAACCGGATCAGTGCTCCGGATGCACCGAAGCCTGAACGAACATGATCGAGAGGAACGTGAAGATGAACGCCTGGAGGAACGCCACCAGGAGTTCGAGGATGCCGACGAAGATCGACATCGGCAGCACCGCGCCGAAGATCGGCACGCTCTGGAAGTAGTAGATGAGGCCGAACATCGACAGCACGACCAGGTGTCCGCCGAAGATGTTGGCGAACAAACGGATGGTCAACGCGATGGGCTTGATGAAGAACCCGACGAGCTCGACCACGAACAGGACTTCGCGGATGCCCGGCGGCAGGCCGTGCGGCACCAGCGCCTTCCACATCCCGATCACGCCCGAGGCCTTCGCACCCGCGGCGATCATCACGAGCAACGTGGTCGTCGCGAGCGCCGCGGTGACGGCGAGGTTCGACGTCGGCGCACCGGCCATGAACGACGGCAGCGGCGAGTTGCCGAGCAGGTTCACGACCCAGATGAAGAAGAACTGCGTCAGGAACAGCGGAGCGAACTTGCGCCCCACTTCCTTGCCCATCGTCGGATAGATCATCTCGTCGACGATGAAGCCGACCAGCGATTCGAGCAGGTTCGGCATGCGGCCGCGCGGAGCGGAACCGTCGCGCAAGTTGCGGATGCCGTGGCCCAGATAGAACAGCGCGACGAGGATCGCGCCCGCGAGCAGCATGACGGCAGTGTGGTTCGTGAAGTTCCACGTCAGGCCGAACAGCGGCACCGAGAAGTAGGTGTGCGGCGTGAGGTGGCCGAACAACTGCGAGTAGATCTCGGTCGCGCTGAGCTTGCCGTCCGGCTGCGCGGCCGGAGCTTCGCTCGCGGTCAGCGCCAGGTGCGTCGTCAGCACGGTCAGGGCGGTCAGCATCGAGCGTCCTTGTTCGACTTCTGCCGTTCCATGCGGACGTACAGCACGTCCGCAACCACTTCGAGCACCACGTAGACCACGCCGAACGCCGCGAGGAACGGCAACGGCGCGAGTCCGCGACTCGCGAGCACCAGCAACACCAGCAGCGTGCCCCCGCCGACGCGGATCGCCATCGCGCCAGCGAACGCCCCGAGGAAGGCCGCGTCACTGTCACGCCAGCGTCGCAGTACGAGCCACGCGGCGACGCCCTGAACGAGCAACGCCACCAGCGCACCCGCACCACCCGCGATGACTCCGCGCGCGCCGTCGATCCAGGCCGCGAGGCCCAGAGCCGCGATCAGCGCCACGACCGTCGATCCGGCGATCGATGGGCCGAACGTGGAGCGTTCGCGCTGCGTCGTCATCGGCCGGATCCGTTCGCGCCGTTTCCGTCACCGCGGTCTTGGTTCGCGCGCGGTCGGTCAAGACCCCGCATCAACGCCCAGAACCCGGCGACGAATCCGAGAGCGAATCCCACGAGCGTTCCGACCGGAAAGCCAAGCTCGAGCTTGCGATCCAAGAAGAAGCCACCCGCGGCGAATGCCGCGACCGACAACGTCATCCGGAGACCCAGGTCGAGAACGCGATACGCCTCGGCCAAGGTGTTACGGGGCGGACGCCGATCGTCCTTCCCAGTCCCGGAGTCATCGTCGACCACACGCACTCGCTGCCCTTGCACTCGTCCGTTCGCACGTCTGGTGCAAGAAAGGGCCGGAAGCATACGGGGCTCCGCCGCCGTTTCAACCGGACAAGCCGTCGCGGGGCCCAAGGAACGCATCGTGCGACCCTATGCCACATTCGGGGATCGCTCGCAATCTCCCGGGAACCGAAGCCCTCCCCTTCCTTATGACAAGTTCCGGGTCGGTCCGTCGGAGACTCGATCCCGTGGACCGACGTCGCGGCGGCGTATCGCGGCAAGCGCCGCGGTGGACGCCGCGCGAAACGACCTTCACCCCTGGAACCGATGCTCGACGTACCGGGATCGATCCTCGAACGCGCCCGCGCCGGCGACGAACTCGCCGTGCGCGCGATCGTCGAGCAGCTGCAGGCGCCCGTCTTCCAGACGGTGCATCGCCTGATCGGCGGACGTCTGGCGAACGACGTCGAGGACGTCACGCAAGAGATCTTCCTGAAGGTGTTCCGCACGCTCGACCGCTACGACCCGCACCGCGGCGTCAAGTTCACGACGTGGGTCTACGCCTACGTGAAGAACCACTGCTTCGACTTGCTGAAGAAGCGCCGGCTGAACGCGGTCTCGATCGACACGGAAGCCGTGGCCGGGTCGGAGCACGAATCGTCGCCCCGCCCGATCGAAAGCCCCGCGGCGGAACCGAGCGAGTTGTTGTCGGCTGCCGAGATCGATCGCATCGTGCGCAGTGCGGTCGACGAGCTCCCCGAAGATCAGCGCATCGCGTTCATCTTGCGCGAGTACCAGGACCTCGACTACCGCGAGATCGCGCACGTCATGGAATGTTCCGAAGGCACCGTGAAATCCCGCCTGCATCGCGCGCGCGAAGCTTTGCGCCAACGCCTGCGACGGCTACGGGTATGAACGGCGAGGTCCGACGATGACGGAAAACCGCATGGATCCCACCCTCCCGGCCGACGCGGAGTGCTCGCGAACGAGCGCCGCGCTGCGTGCGGCATTCCCCCGCGACCTCGAGGCCAAGGAACTCCTGGCTCTCGAGACGCACGCGATGCTCTGTCCGCGATGCAGCGAGGTTCTCGCGCGAGCCCGCGAGCAACAGGACTGGCTCGCGGCGTGGACCGTGCCGCAGCCGAGCGCGCAGGCCGCCGACCGCTTCGTTTCGGCGATCGTCATCGATGGCGCGCAGCGTTCCGTGTGCGCACGCAAGCGCCAAGAGCTCGAGGCCGCGTTGCGCGACGAGCGCGTCGATCCGCAAGTCACCGCGCTGCGCTCGCACGTCGCACAATGTGCGCAGTGCTCCGAGATCTGGGCGAACGACCACGCTTCGGATCGCATGCTGGCGCAATGGCTCGTGCCAGCCCCGCCGCGTGGTTTCGTCGACGGTGTGCTCGCACGACTGCGCCATGCCGGCATCGTGCGCAACGCGCCGCGCTGGTCGCGGATCGCGGCGTCGATCGCGGCGCTCGCATTGCTGGGCGTCGGCGCGTGGCTCGCGTTCGGGATCCCGTCGCGACCGGCGGGGACTCCTCCCATCGCTGTCGTCGACGTCGACCGCGCGCTCGCTCGCTTCGGTGGCGACGTCCACGTCGTGCAAGTCATGAACGCGCAGTCACCGGCCGGGATCGGCTCGTTCGCGCCCACGGTGATCGCGCTTGACCGGGCGCCGACGCAGCCCGGAGCCGGATTCCTGCGTGCGCTGCGCAAGGTGCGCCGGAACGCGGCAACGGGAGACGGACGTTGATCCACGCGTTGCTCCACCTCGCATGGGCGTTCGCGCCGCTGCAAGTTCCCGGCGCGTCGGCGTCACCCGACGTCGACGCGGCGATCGCGACCGTGCGCGCGTTCGACCCGGCCTGGGCGCAGGGCGACATCGCGGGGATGATGGGACCCATCGCCGGCGACTTCGGTTGCGAGCTGTTCGGGCAGGTCGGCGTCGCCGAGCTCGAAGCGACGTTCCGTCAATTGCACGAGGACCTCGCCGAGAGTCGGTGCGAGACGCAGGTCCTCGGCACGCACGTGGAGGGACCGATCGTCTCGCTGTTCGTGCGTCGCTCGTTCCAACGCGCCGATCCCGCGCGCGGCCCGGGCGAGACCATCGACGTGGTGTTCCACATGCGCGCCGATGCGGCTGGCGCGATGACGATCGTCGGCATGGAAGAACTCGACGTCGCCGCGCTCGATCGATTGCGCGGTGCTTCGTATCACGGCGCCGGCGGAGCGCTGTCATTGACCATTCCCGACGGCTGGATGGCCGTTCCCGCGCCGCCCTCGGGGCCGTGCATCGAGCACCTCCGACTCCGGCGCGACGGACTGTCGACCGAACTCGACGTGATGCTCGTCAACGAGTGCCTGCCGATCGACCTCGCGCGCGCGCTCGAGACCGATCTGGATGCGTTCTTGAACCGCACGCCGCTCGGAAAGATCGAGGCGATCGAACCGTGTACCGTCGCCGGCTTGCCCGCGCGCCGGGCGGAAGCTCGTTACGACGGCGCGGGCTGCGGACTGGCCGGGAAGAACGCGGACGCCGGAACCCGCCCGCGGCGGCTGCTCCGCACGTACGTGTTGCTCGACCGCACGCTGCTGCTCGCATTCGATCTGCGCACCGATGCGCAGGATTTCGGAGCGCGGCGTCGCGAGTTCGAACGACTGCTCGACTCGATGACCGTGACGCAGGACGAACACGAAGGGTTGGCGGCCCGACTCGCGCGCGAGCGCTTCGGCTCCGCGACCGAGTGCGGTCGATTCGAGCGCGCGGACGTCGGCTTCTCGATCGACGTCGCGGCGAGCTACCGCATGCTGCCGGTCGCGACCAACGCGGTATTCACGCTGCACGTCACGCCAAACGGCGTCGCCGGCCCCGACGTGCGCATCGATGCGATCCGCGTGCTCGACGCGAGCCAGGAGCTCGAGACCTTCGCGGCGGCCGACGACGTGGCATTCACGGAGCGCATGCGACGCCTCGGTCGCTCGGCGCAATCGGGCCTCGTCGAGGTCCTCCTCGAATCGCCGCGAACGCTGCGCGCGCGGCGCGAAACGGCGCGCGGCGGCCCGTGCGAGACCACGCTGTACCTGAAGCGCGAAGGCGTGTTGTTCACGCTGCGCTGGAACGGGCCCGCAACCGACGCGGCCGTGGCCGATCGCATGCTGCAGCAATTGCTGGACGGGATCGAGTTGAGCCGCGAATGAGTCCGCCGCGGGTCAGGGCGCCTTCGCCAACAGCTCTTCGATCCGTTTGACCTCGGCGGTCAACGCGGCGAGACGTGCTTCCAGCGCCGCCTTGTCCGCAGGTGTCTTCGCGGCCGCAATGGCCGCTTCGGTCGCGACCTTCAAGTCCTGTTCCGCCTTCAGCTCGGACTCCAGCGCGACCCGGACCGCTTTGGCTTCATCCACCGAGCGCTTGAGTGACGCGTGCGTTTCGCGCTCGGCGGCCAACTCGAGCGCCAAGACCTCTTCCTCGCCGCGCAAGCGACCGATCTCGTCGTCGATCGCCCGCAAATGGCTGCGTTCGCGCTCGATCTCCTCCAGCAGCGTTGCCCGCGCCGCTTCGGTGTTGTCCCGCAGGACGAGCAGCTTCTCCTGATCGCGAAGATCCTGCTTGCGTTGCAGGCGGCAAGCCGCGGGAAGCAGCAGCGCGCAGCAGCCGAGCACGGAGGCGAATCGTCGCATGGGAGGACCTCCTCGCGAGAACACGGCGCTCGCGGACCTGCAAACCGCTCTTCAAGTCCGGACCGCGCGAGCACTATACTGCTCGTCTTTTTCAGCGACCGGAGAACATCCCGTGGAGCGCACCCTCATCATCCTCAAGCCCGATGCGATCCAGCGCCAGCTCGCCGGCGCGATCCTCGGCCGTTTCGAGACCAAGGGTCTGAAGATCGTCGGCGCCAAGTTCACGCAGATCCCGCGGGCCACGCTCGAGAACCACTACGCCGACCACAAGGGCAAGCCGTTCTACGAAGGACTCGTGTCCTTCATGGCGAAGAGCCCGGTGCTGGTCCTCGCGCTCGAAGGCAAGAACGCGATCGCGATCTGCCGCAAGATGATGGGCGCGACCTTCGGCTCGAAGGCCGAGCCCGGCACGATCCGCGGCGACTACGGCATCTCCGATTCGTTCAACTTGATCCACGGCTCCGATTCGCCGGCGGCTGCGGAGAAGGAACTCGCGCTGTTCTTCCAACCGGGCGAACTGGTCAAGTACGACCTGATCGGCGCGGGCTGGATCTACGACGCCGACGAACTGAAGTGATGCGCGCATCGGCAACGGCGGCGACTCGTCGACGAGCGCGTCGCCGTGGCCGAGCTTCGAGACTCGACCGATGACGCTCGGCGCCGACCTGTTGCAACGACTCGTCGCCGAGGCCAAGGCCGCCGAAGGGATGCTCGTCCGCTGGATCGCGGATCGTCCCTCCGGCGGCCGTGTTTTCGGCATGTCTCCCGCCGACGACCCGCGCACGGCGTTGCGCGTGCTGTTCCTCGCGGCGGCGAAACGCGGCCGCGTGCAGCTCGTCGCATCCGACGCGCCACCGACGCGCAAGTCCGACCCGAGCGCGTTCACGCGCGTGCTGCACGGCCGCCTGGGCGACGCACGCCTGGAGTCGGTCGCCGTGGCGACCGGTGACCGCATCGTTCGCGCCACGTTCAAGCGCGACGAGCGCACGTACACGTTGGTCGCGGAACTGTTCGGCGCGACGCCGAACCTCGTGCTGCTCGATGCCGAACGACGCATCATCGCCGCCGAACACACGCGTCGTGGCGCCCGGACGATCGCCGCGGGCCAGCCCTACGTCGATCCGCCGGCGCTCGGGACGTCACGCGCCGTCGTCGTCGCGGAGGACCCACCTCCGGCACCGAGTTCCGCATTCGCGGACCGCTTCCCGCTGTCCGCGGCGGTCGCCGCTTGGCTGGAGCCCGAGGACGCGGAAGCCGCGTTCCTGGCGCGCAAGCAGCTCGTACTCGCAACGATTCGCGACCGCCACGCGCGCGAAGCAAAGGGACTCGCCCATGCGCGATCCGACCTCGCAGAAGGGCAGGAAGCTGCTCGCACGCGACAACTCGCGGATTGCCTCGCCGCGCAGTTCCACGCGTTGAAGCGCGGCCAAACCTCCATCGACGTCGACGACCTGTTCGGCGGTGGTCGAGCGACGCTCGCGCTCGATCCCAAGCTCGAGCCGCGCGACAACCTCGAGGCCTGGTACGCGCGTGCGCGCAAACTCGAACGCAAGGCGGAGAGCGCGGCCGCGCGCATCGTGCAGCTCGAGCCAGTCGTCGCGACCTTGGCCCGGACCATCGCCGCGGTCGATGCCATCGATCTGGCGCACGCCGCCGAGTTGGACGCGTTCGCGGTTGGGCCCGAACGGGCGCCTGCGCCCGCGAACCAGACGCCGCGCGCGAAACGTGAAGCGGCGAAGGACCCCTATGCCGGCCTCCGGCGGTTCAAGGCGCGCAGCGGAGCGGAGATCCTGGTCGGTCGTACCGACCGCGACAACGATCGCCTGACAATGCGCATCGCGCGCGGCAACGACGTCTGGCTGCACCTCGCGCACGAACCTGGCTCGCACGTCGTCCTGCGCGTCGACAAGGGCAAGTCCGCGTCGCCGGAGGACCTGATCGACGCCGCGCTGCTCGCGGCCCACTATTCGAAGCGGCGCGGTGTGGCCCGCTGCGAAGTGCTGTGGACGCCACGCAAGTACGTGCGCAAGCCGAAAGGTGCGCGCCCCGGAGCGGTCACGGTCGAGCGGTCGAAGTCCCTGCGCCTCGATGTCGATGCCGCGCGCCTCAAGGCGGTGCTCGCGACTTCGGCGCAATCACTGGACGACGGCAACTGAAGCGCGCGCTCGCCGTTCGCGGCAGTCGATGGGAAGCACGGGAAGCCCCCTCCATCGGTGTCCCGATCCGCGCCGCGGCGTTCGGGGCGAGGCGCCGCACCTGGAGCCCTGTTACTATCCCGCCCTTCGGCCTTAGTACGGCACGCGATGGGCGTGGCAGCCCCACCACCGTTGCGAGCGAGCTCGAACGCGACGCACTCGTTGCGACCCGTCGACGACCGCTCGAGACCGTCCTGCATGGCCCACGGGAGACGTCCGCGATGTTCCGATTCCAGCTTCCGGCGACGCGCCGCGTGCTCGTTCCGCTTTGCGCGCTCGGCCTGTCCGGCCTACTCGGCTGCAACAGCTTGACGCCGGAGGACCAGGCGCGGCTCGACAGCTTCAAATACAACAGCAAGCGTTTCCTCGAAGAAGGACGCTTCGCGCGCGCCGAGGACCAGTGCCGCAAGGGCCTCGAGCTCGACCCCGAGGACGTCTCGCTGCATCAAGTCCTCGGCTTCGCGTTGCTGCAGCAAGGCCAGAGCAAGCAGATCGAGGAATCGATCCGCGTGTTCGAGCGCAGCGTCGATCAGGAAGACGAGTTCGACTTCCGCAACCATCTCGGACTCGGGACCGCCCGTTTCCAGTACGGCCGCGTGCTCGAGGAAGCCGTCCGCAAGACGGGCTCGGACGAAGGACTTGCAGTCGACGAGAAGGAGCAGCGCATCGCGGCGTACTCCGAAGCGCGCGACGCGGCGTACTCCGGCGCCGAAGAGGAACTGCGTGCCGTTCTGGCCAATCCGCGCAGCAAGGACGACCTGACGGCGCAATCGACGTTGGCGAACCTGCTCGCGATCCAATCGCGTTACGACGAATCCGCCGCCGTACTCCGCGCGTTGACGGCCTCGATCGCAGGCAGCATCCGGGTGCGCAACGAGTCGATGTCGAAGGACACGCTGCCCCCTGAGCGTCGCGCGCTCTACGACCGTGAAATCGAGGCCCTGAAGAGCCAGCAGTTGTCCGCGCTGACTCTGCTCGCGACCGTGGCCGCGAAGTCGAAGCGCTGGGAGGAAGTCGTTTCGGTCTACGCGCAGGTCGAATCCGCCGGCGCGATGAGCCCCGCCGACTGGTCGAATCGGGCGCGCGCGTACGACGAACTCGGCGCCACGGAGGCCGCGATCGCCGACTACGAGCGCTTCCTGCGCGCGGCCGCGGTGGCGACCGATTTCACGCGTCACGGCGACGCGATCACCTCGGCGATGCGCCGCATCGACGAACTGAAGAGCGGTAAGGGCAAGAGGCCTGCCCCAGCACCGATCCCCGCCGTCACGACTCCGCCCACGACGCCCGAACCGATCGATTCGAAATGACCGAGAACGACGACGACAACCCATCGCGACGCACGTTCGTCAAACGTGACCGCGTGCGCGGCCACGATTCGTTCGACGACGTCTTCGCGCAAGGAACACGCGCGGCGTCCAACGCGATGCTCGTGCTGGTCGCCCGCAACGATGCGCGCATCGCGCGCATCGGCATCTCGGTCGGGCGAAAGTACGGCGATTCACCGCGGCGCAATCGTGCGAAGCGGTTGTTGCGCGAGGCGTTCCGCCTGCATCGTGCAGAGCTCGACCCGAACTACGACTACGTCGTCGTGCCGCGCTCCGAGTTACCCGCGGACCTGGACGGAGTCGCGCGCGAGTTCCTGCGCCTGGCCGCGAAGGCCACGGCCACGGCCGCGAAACGACCCGCGCCGGAATCCCGCCCTCGCCCATGAAGCCGCTGCGCGCGCTCTCCGCGTTCTGCGTGGCGCTCCTGGTCGGAATGATCCGCTTCTATCAGCTCGCGGTGTCGCCGCTGAAGGGCTCGACGTGCAAGTTCAGCCCGACCTGCTCGCAGTACATGCGTGAAGCGTTGGAGCGCCGCGGCGTCGTGCGCGGTCTGTGGAGCGGAATCGGCCGCATCCTGCGTTGCCATCCGTTCAGCTCCGGCGGTTACGACCCGGTCGATTGAGCGAATCGCGCGGAGCCTGCAATGCGAACGCCCGCGAGGAACACTCGCGGGCGTCGGCGCGAACACCGGGTTCGGTGTCGTTCAGGGCTTCGGCGGCGCGTCGTTCTCCGCCTTCGGACGCTGCAGATTGAAGCGCTGCGCGATCGCGGCGAACGAGAAGTCGACGCCACTCACCTGCCGCCCGAACGGATCGCTCGACAGCTGCTGTTCGGCGAGCGCGCGATCACCGGGACGCATCATCTCGTACGGCGGCTCACGCTTGTTGCGGACGATCATGAACACGTAGCCCTTGTTCATGTCGTCGCGTACCGGGCCGAGGACTCCGCCCGCGACCTGGTTGAACAGCGGAGCGTGACCTTGGACGAACTTCTCGACCGACGCTTCGTCGTCGGAATAGAACATCGTCGTTCGATACGACTTGCGGAACTCGGGCACGGAGGTGACCGTCAAGCCCGCGGCTTTCACGACCTCGTCGAACACGGCGCCCTTCTTGGTCGAGATCAAGTCGTCGATCGCCGGCTTCACCTTGGCGAGTTCCTCGTCGGTGATCGCGGTCTTGCGCGCTTCGTCGGTGACGGCTTCGGATTCGATGCGCTTCGCGGCGGCGTCCTTGGCCTCCTGCTCGCGCTTCGCGATGTCGTCCTTCACCAGCTCACGCGCCTTCGCGACCAGGGCATCGTCGAGCGCCTTGGCGGCTGCCTCGGCGGCCTTCT
Organism: Planctomycetota bacterium; assembly: GCA_052034255.1. Classification (GTDB taxonomy): domain Bacteria; phylum Planctomycetota; class B15-G4; order B15-G4; family JADJEK01; genus JADJEK01. Next base: position 16,714 of record JBPOIU010000063.1, read on the forward strand.
TGGACTTCTCTTCGAGCCAGACGTCGCGCAGCTTCGCTTCGATCTCCTCGATCGGCTTCACCTGCGGTTGGATGCGATCCTTGACCCGCAGGATGAAGCCATACGGCACCTTCGAGGACGGCGCGCGGGTCGTGATGTCGCCGTTGGCGAGACCACGGACGAACGGTTCGAGGTCGCTGCCTTCCTCTTCGCCGCCGCCAATGCGATCCAACTTGCCGAGCGCGTCGAGTTCGACCGGATCGGCATACGTCACGAGCTCGAGACCGAAGTCCTTCGCGACCTTCTCGAGCTGGTCGACCTTCGGCGCCTCGGGCTCGGTCTTGGCGGGATCCGCCGGCTTGTTCGGATCGGCCGGATCTTGCTTGTTCATCGCCTCGTCGAGGGCCTTCTTGGCCGCTGCTTCACGCTCCACGCGCAAGGCGTCGCGATACGCCGTCGCGGCCGCGTTGATCACGCGCTCGATGAGGATCTCGGTCTTGATCTGGTCCTTCACCTCGACGAGCGGGATCGTCTCCGTCTCCTCGTCTTCGTCCTCGTCGTCCGTGCCGGAGTCGGCGGGCTTCGTCTCGCCTTCCTTGACCTCGCCCTCTTTCGGCGGCTCGGCCTTGGCGACGGGACGCTGAAAGCGGTCCTCGTTGTCGTCGTAGAACTCCTCGATCTCCGTGTCGGTGACTTCACGCTGACGCGGGTCGGTGAGCTTCGCAGCCAGATCTTCGACCTTCGCGTCCTTGACCGCGAGCAGCGCCGCATCGACGACGAACTTCAACGGTGTCGAGAACTCGTTCTCGCGCCGCAGCGCCGGCATCTCGGAATCGAGGAACGTCTTCAGATCGGCCTGGGAGACCGCGTTCTTGTCCAGGGCCGCGGTCTGCGCCGCGTCCGCGACCGACACGTAGTCGACCGTGAACAGCTCGTGATCGCTCTTGAAGCGGTCGTAGACCTGCTCGGAGAGCACGCGCTTGCCGCCGCCGTTGACCAAGTCCTCGTACAGCGCGATCCGGAGCGCCGACCGAACGAACTCGACGATCTCTTTCTCCGGAAGACCCGTCGCGGCGCGCGCGGCCTTCAGCTGCGCGGGATCGGCGAGATCGAGCCCGAGTCCACGCTGGCCGAACGAACGCACCATGCCGTCCGACGGGTTCACGCCGTTCTCACGGGCGACCGCGTCCATCATCAGCATCTCCCAGACGGCGTCGTCGGTGACGCGACCGCGCTGGTTGAAGCCGCTGACGCGCTGGTTCCAGCGCGCCCACTCCGGACGTCGGACGACGACCTCGTTGCCCATCGGCGTCGTGAACGAGCCGACGAAATCGTCGCCGCCGCCGCTGAGGAAGTCGTAGATCGACCCCGTCACCGAGAACGTCAACATCACGACCACAGTGAGACCGATGTAGATCCACTTGGTCATCTTCTTGTTCTTGCGGAAGTAACGCAGAGCCATCGCGTGCCTCGTCAGGGGGTCTTCAAGTCTTCGACTCGCGGCAGGTCCTTCACGGATCCCAATCCGAAGTGGTCCAGGAACCGCTTCGTGGTGCCGTATTCGAGCGGCCGGCCGGGCCGCTCGGAGCGGCCCACGGCGCGGATGAGCTTGCGCTCCATCAGCGTCTTCAACAGGGCGGAGGAGTTCACTCCGCGGATCGCATCGATGTCGGCGCGCACGATCGGTTGCCGATAGGCCACGATCGCGAGTGTTTCGAGAGCGGCGGGAGAAAGGCGTTCGGGCGCGCGCACCTTGTCGAGGCGCGCCACGTAGTCGGCGAACTCCGGCTTGCTGTACAGCCGGAACCCGCCGGCGATCTCCAGGATGCCGAACGCGCGGTTCGTCAGCGCGTAATCGCGTCGGAGGCGATCGACCGCCGACTTCACGCGGCGCGGCGACGACCCGGCGGCTTCGCCGATGCGCTGCGCCGTCAACGGTTCCGCGACGGAGAACAACAGCGCTTCGACGACGCGGTCGAGTTGCTCGTCTTCGAGCTCGGAGACCACCTCCGCCGGCGGGGATTCGAGGCCTTCCCCAGGGACAGAGTCGGCGTGCTCCGCGTCCGCGTCGGAACTTGCGCTCGCGGGATCCGCTTCGCGCAGGTCATCCGCGCCGTCGCCGTCTTCCGCCGCCGTCGATTCGAGGAGTGGGTCGTCGCCGGCATCGGCCGCGGCCGCTACCGCCTCGACGGCGTCGGGTGTCGACGCGCCGGCCACCGCCTCGCCACTGTCGGCGAGGACCGCGTCATCCGTCTTCGAGTCGCGCTTCTTTCGAGCCATCGTTTCGACCGAACGCAGCTTCCGATCATCGGTTGCGCCGTTTGTCGGCAATCGGGCGACAGTATCAGGGGGACCGAGCCGCCGCAACTGGCGGCTGGCGTTCCTGCGCGTGCGCCATGGAAGTTCAGGGTTTGGCGAGCTTCACCTCGATCGGATACCGCGCGCGCACCGCGCGGTCCCAATCGGAGAGCTCGATGGCTTCGACCGGCCGTTCTTCCAACTCGGTCTCGAGTTCGGCGCGCTGGTCCGCGTAAGCCCTGGTATCCGCCGGTAATAGGCTGTCGATTTTCAGCAGTCGGTACACCGTCAGTCCGTCGTTCGTGAGAGCCTCGATCGGAGCCAGCTTGCCCGCCTCCACCGCTGCGGCACCCACCAGCAACGGCTCGCTGGTCGACCGCGCGATCGGCGCCAGCAGCCCCCCGCGGGTCGCCGATCGATCGATCGAGTTCTGCTCGGCGAGCCGCGCGAAATTGGCGCCCTCGTTCAGCTTCGCCGCGAGTTCTTCGGCCTTCTCGCGCTCCTTGACGACGATCACGCGACAGACCATGCGTTCGGACTGCCGACTCGCCAGGCGGACGGTCCGCACCAGCATCATCTGCTCGAGGACTTCGCGGCGGATCACGCTGCGATACGCCTCGGGCGTGATGCGATAGCGCTCGGCGATGTACCGCTCGAAGTCCTGTTCGGGACCGGCTTCGAAGGCGAAGCGATCCTGTTGCGCTTTCAACACGCGCCCGACTTCGAGCTCGAGCGACGCCACGTCGACGAACACGCCGAGCCGCTCCGCTTCGAGCTGGAGCACTTGTGCCCGCACCGTGGATTCGAGCGCGGCGTACACCAGCTCGGTGTTGGTGGAGAACAGCTTCGCCAGCACGTCGTCGGCGTCGATCTCGACACCGGCGACAGTCGCGAGCCCGCGTTGATGCACCGGATCGGCGTCGCTCCAGGAACGCAGGCGCTCCGCACCCAGGCGATTCGCGTCGTCTTGCGCGACCGCGACGGCGCTCGCCACGCAGGCGAGGAGCAACGCGGTGAGCGCGTTCACTTGAACTTGACGAGCCGATCGAAACCGAGCGTCTTGCACCGCGGACACGGTACGGCCTCGTCGGACTCGCCGTTCGGGCCGGACTGCGTGTGGTACATCTCGATCGAGCCGTTGCCCGCGCACGTCGAGCACAAGCGCTGATCGAGCGACTGCACGTTGACCTTGCCGGACTTCTCCGCGAAGAACGCAACCAGGAACGACAAGCGCTCGTCCGTGCTGGCGGCTTCCCACCACTGTTCCTGAGTCGGCGGCACGTCCGCGATCACGTCCGCGGCTTGCTTGCGCTTCGCGTTACGCGCCTCGCGGGCCTTCGCCTTCTCCTTCAACTTCTCGTTGATCTTGTCCTCGAGCGACTTCTCGCCGTTCTTCTTCTTCCCTTCCTCCGCTTCCTTCGCTTCCTTCTCCTTGGCCTCCTTGGCCGCGGCGATCGCCTTCTTGTCGTACCCCTTCTTCGCGTCCTCGCCGAGGATGAACGTGCCCCCGCCATAGGAGGCGGTATTCGGGGAGCCCTCGGAGCCGCGCTCCTGCCACAGCGCGAGCGTGGCGTCGGGATCGATCTTCAGATATTTCGACAGGCGCTCGATCGTGGCGTCGAACGCCTCTTCCTGCGCATACGTCATCGATTCGCCGAGGCTGCGCTTGCGGTCGTACGCGTACGGGTGCAGCACTTGCTTCTCGAGGATGCTGAAGAAGTTCGTGCGCAAGCCCGCGAGCATCGCTTCCTTCTGCCGCGCGGCGATGTCCTTCAGTTCGCGCTGCGCCTGAGCGAGCTGCCGCGACGACGGCCACTTGGTGATGAACTCCTGCGCGAGCGTCGCGGCTTCCGGGAACCGCTTGTGCGCCTTCAATGAACGCACGCGCATCAGCGCTTCGGTCTGCTCGCGCTCGCCCATCTTGACGTCGAGCAGCGTCTTGCGTTCCCGGATCAAGTCACGCTTCGGGAACTCCGGATCGATGTCGAGCACGGTGTCGTGACAGTGCTTCGCCTGCTCGTAGAGCATCAGGCCTTCGGCGGTCAGCGCGAGGTTGTACCAGTCGATCGCCTTGCTCTGGTCGATCTTGGCCAACCTGCGCTCGTAGAGCACGGTCGGGTCTTCGACGTCGAGCGCGTCGACCACGACCGTTTCGATGTTGCGGATCGACGCCTGCGGCACGCGCGTGATCTCGTTCTTGCGCCGGATCAACACCGCGTCGCCTTCGCGACCGGCGTCGATCCCGACGATCTCACCCGTCGTGGTCGTGACCTTCAGCGCATCGAGTTGAACCACGGGAGCTTCGTCGCCCGCGAAGCCGAACGCGCGCTTGACGCGCTCGACGTCCTTCCCGAGCACCTGATCCCAGCGCAGGCGCAGCAGGCCACCGTTGTCGTCGCGCCGCAGCGTGACTCCGGTCGCTTCGTCGAACCCGTTGTCGAGGATCACGCCCGAAACCGGCGTTCCGTCGGCGAGGTGCAGCGTGATCGGCTTCTCTTCCGGCGCGACCCAAACGACGATCGAAAACGATGCGAACACGATCGGCAGCATGACGTTCATGGCGAACTCCCGGCGCTCATTTGGAGCCGCCCGACGACGCGGGCGCCACCGACGAGCGGTCTTTCTTGGCTTTGCGAATCAGCGCCTCGGGCGTGGCTCGAGGGCGCAGATACAACGTAAACGAATCTCCCCGTTCGCGTCCGGCGTCCATCGCGAACACGTGGACGTCGGCCACGACTCCTCCGGTGACACCGCGCGCGGGATCCACGGAGAACGTGACCGAATAGAACAAGTTGCGCTCGCCCGGGATCGGCACTTTGACGAGCGGCTTCAATTCGGCATTCGGATCGACGATCGAGTCCAGTTCGGCGCGGATCAACGCCTGCACTTCCGCCGAAGCGATCGCCGTGCGCGCGCGACGGGTGGCGTCCCGGTGCATGCCGAGCGCCGCGGTGAACAGACCGAGGATCCCGACGATGCCGACCAGGAAGACCATCATCGCGACCAGGACTTCGAGCAACGTGAAGCCACGTTCAACGCGGGTCATTCGTCGTTCCAATCCTCGCGGTAGACCGGGATCTCGATCGTCCGCTCGATCGTCTCGCCGAAGTGGATCCGCGCGCCCTCCGCATGCTGCACCGCGGCCGTGCCACGCTGCCCACGCAGGATGCGCACTTCGCCGGCGACGACGTCCGTGTACGCGATCCACTCCGAGTCGATCTTCACGAACTTGTGCGCCCGCACCCCGGTCTCGAACGGACGTACGTCGCCCACGCGCATCGCCTTCGCGCTCGGGGGGAGATCGCCGATCAGAGCGAGGTTGCGGACTTCGTCGGAGTCCTGCTCGAGGACCAACGTCACGCGGATGAAGCGCGGAACGACGTCGTCATCCGAGCGCGCCAGTGACGACTTGTCCTTCGCCAACAGGAAGCGATTCGCTCCGGTCTTGTCGAGCAGCACCGCGCGCGTCGAATCCCACGTCGTCAACGGACCCTCGGCCGAATTGGCGACGTCGTCCCAGGAACGCGTATCGCGCGACCAGAACTCGAAACCAAGGAACAGGACGTTCTCGGCCATCACGGTGCCGTCTTGCAGCACGCGCTTGGCGGAGTCGAACGCACCTGCCGCGAACACCGAGTCGCTGCCGGCGATTGGAGTGCGGAACGTGCGCACCAACGACATCGGCGCCGCGTCCGTGCCTTTTTGCGCCGGCAGTCGAATCGTCGTATAGGCGATTTCGGCCAACCCGCCCGGAGCGCGCGCACCTGCCCCACCCCCGACCGTCAGATCGTCCGAGCTGCCGGCCGCGCCCGCGGTTTCGCCGGCCGCGCGCAGGCGCGCATCGAAGCGCTCTTCCGGACATGCGCGCACGAAGCGCAAGCGCTGGACGTAGGCCTCTTCGGTCTTGTCGCCGTCGAGGTCGAACAACCCGTAGTCGGCGACCAACCGCACCGGCGCGTCGACCGCGCCCGGTTGCTGTTCCGAAACCAGCATGGAGAGGTCCGCGGCGATCTGATCGATCAGCGCGGTCGTCTTCTCGATCGACTCCTTGCGGGTTTCGCCCGTCTTCCACAGATCCAGACCGTTCTTGACCATCTGGAACAGCATCGCCGCCAAGATGCCGAACAGTGCGATCGCAGCCAGCAATTCGATCAGCGTGAAGCCCCGGGCGCGCCGTCGGCGCCGTGCGGGCGAAACGGATCCCATCGATGAGCTGGGTCTTGAACAGATGGCGTCGGGCGTCATCGCCACTCCTCGTGACGAATTCCCGCCGGTCCGGCGATCCACTCGACACCGACCGCGGTCAAGCGCGGAGCTTTCTTCCAGTCGTTGTTGCCGCCGCGCAGCCGAGGCGGATCCGGATCGAGCACGCTGGTGTCGTACGCGCCGTCGTGGAATCGGGTGAACACGCGGAGCTCGAGTTCGTCGCCTTGACGCAAGAGGAGATTCCGCGCGTCCTGTGTGGCCGGCGTATCGAACTGGAACACGTCCTTCGACGTCGCGGGATCGTCGGTGAACGACCCCCGGCCACCGACTCGCGCCTGCACCACGAGATCGGCGAGCTTCGAGCCTCCCGTCGATTCCCACGTGACCTCGCGGAAGAACGCGCCGCGACCTTGCACCCGCAATCCGAGGTAGCCGAGTTCCGGATCATCCGCGCGCGGATGCCAGCGGTCTTCGTACCGCGCCGGGAACACGTAGACCAAGCCATCCTGCTGATGCGAATTGGGCGTGGTGCCGAAGCGTCCGCGCAACAGGCCGCTCTCGGCCTTGGTGTCGGGATCGCGCCAGGACGCCATGATCAGTCGATTGCCTTCGATCCGCGAGTACCCGATCAGCTCCTTGCCGATCAGCACGGTGCCCCGCATCGGGAAATCGACGGGATCGGCGATCTCGATGCGGTCGCTTTGTTCCGTCATGTTGCGATCGAGACGCGACACGCGCAGGAACGTCATCTCGCGAACCGAACAGCCTTCGGGGTGATACTGGATCGGCGTGCCAAGCCAGCCCCGCCCATTCTCGGCGACCGTGAGCTCGGCCTCTTCGTCGTTGATCAGGTCGACCTGACGAATCGCGATGAGTTCGTCGTCGACCAGAATGACGAAGCCGTCCTGCGGGAGATTCGCCGTCGGGTCGATGGCTTCCACGGCCGCGCCGCCGCGCGACCACAGGTTGTAACGGAGCTCGTCACGCTCGAGGTAGAGCTTGTTCTTCTCGAGCCCGTCGTCGCGCGACAGGATGAACCGGGGATGCCGGGGCAGCTCCGCCGCGGGCGTCTGCGGACTGAAGAATTCGAGTTCGTCGATCGTCGCCGGCGCGGGCGAGGGCGAACCCTGGAAGTCCGCTCCGAAGTAGATCTGCTCGCCCACTTGCGTCGGTAGTTCGCCCGACGGGAACTTCAGGATGCGCGTGACGTCGCGCGATTCGATGTTCAAGTTGGACAGCGCGTTGATGGCCGCGTCCGCGCTCGACGGATCGACCTCACTGAACATCTGATAGAAGTTCGACTCGAACGTGCCCGACGTGCCCTCTTCGAACGCCACATGGCACGCGCTGCCGAACCAGCCTTCGACGTCGTCGTCGCAGTACGCCCAATTGACGCGATGTTGCTCACGCGCCCCGGACTTCGGGTCGATCGACGTGACGAAGTCGCGCGCTCCCGGCCGCCCGGTGTAGACCTCGTTCCGACGGTGCGTGCGGAACACCGGGATGATGCGCTCGTTCTGCGCATGCTCCTGCGCCTTGGTGCCGAGCACGCCGCGGAACGCGAGCACGCCGTCGTTCAGCAGCGTCGCGGGCAGATTGGCGGCGGTGGCGATCTTCTCCTTGTCGTTCTCCGTCGCGCTGATCTCTTCGTAGTTCAGCGCACGCGCCAGATCCTCGCCCTTCGGCACGTTGCCCGACTTCGCCGTGTACTTCTCGGTCATGTACCGACCGAGGATCTCGATCACACGTCGCAATCGAATCGGGTTGTCGCGGACGAAATAACCGTCGCCGATCGTGTCGTAGCGGACCCACTCGGTCTTGCCGGCGCCCGAACCGGAGAGGCCGATCTGGACCAGCTCCGGCCGCGTCCCGGGCGTCAACGCGCCTTGGTTGCCGCCGACGACGATCGGCTTGTTGCCGCCGGCCGTGTCCATCTTCTCGGGTACGGCGAACTTGTCGTCCTTCGCGAGATCGACGTTGCCGCCGGCGCCGATGCTGATCGGGACGACGAAAATCGGCTGATACGGGTCGTGTCCCGACGCGTTCGGCGGCATCAGCATCCAGCGGTACACGTGGACGTGTGGCGTCGTCGCCATCTGGTCGACTTCGCTCGAGGTGCCGGTCGATTTCAAGTTCGACTGCGGCGACCACTTCGTGCCGTTCAACGCGGCTGGAGCGCGTTGCACTCCGGTCAATCGCGTCCCGTCGAATGCGCTGTAACGGATGACTTCGCCGAGTCCGATGATGGCGCCCTTCGGCGTCTTGCCGGCGCGCGAGTACCCGATATCGATCTCGATGCCGGGTCCGAGCTGGATCTGCGAATTGCCGCCGTTGCTCGGCGGCGGGCCCGCCGCGGAGACGATCAGCGCGAAACCGCCTTGTTTCTGGAAGACGCCCTCGAGCGGTGAACCGCCGGCCGAACTGCCGTTCGGCTTGGGTTTGACGACCGGCGCGAGCGGGATCTCGGTGACGGTCTCGTCCATGCCCTCCGCGATCTGGATCGACGGCGGTGCGCCCTGTGGGACGTTCTCGAGTTGGAGATTGATCGGCTTCGAGATGGCGTTCGACTTCGGATCCACCATCGCGATGCCGAGCGAACCGATCTCGGAACCGAGCGGCTGATCACCCTTCGGGATGATGCGCGACAGCAAGACCGCGGCGTAGCCATAGAGCTCGACCGCTTCGCTCTCGTAGTGCTTCTCGGCGCGCGAATCGCGTCGCAGGCGGCCGCCGAAGCCCGCGCCGCTCGTCGTGCTACTGACCATGAAACTGTCGTCGGTCCGACTCGTGTACTCGATCAACTCACGACCGATGCGCAGCACGCCGTAGGACGGGAACGCTCGAGCGTCCTCCACTTTGATCGTGACGTTCTGGCCCGGCGTGTATCCAGCGACGTTCGACAACGCCCCCGGCGTCGTCGGTGCGTCGAGGTCCTGCTTCAGGCGGGTCTGGAACGCACGCCGGCCGCGCGGCACGCCGTCGACGAACAACGCCATGTCGGAGGGCTTCGTCCCGCGCGCGTAGAACTTCAGGTGATACGGGACCTCTTCTTCGAGGGGCAGTCCTTCCTCGGCGAAGTCGAGCCGGATCTCGGCCATTTGCGTCGGCGACTCCGCGGCGGGCGCGCCGCCGACCGTGCCGGTCCCGAGGTCCGGGAGATCCGGGACGGTCGCATCGGCGACACGGAAGTACAGCTTGCCGCCGGACACGTACGCGAAGATGCGGTTCGAGATCTCGGTCTCACCCGTGTCGAACAGATAGGTTTCGGCGCCGCCGGCTCCCTCGCCGGGTGTCCAGACCATTTCGAACTCGAACGGCTGCACCCAGTCGCGGTCGTTCAGCAAGTTCACGAGTTCGTCGTCGACGGGGAACGACAGCGCACCGAGCTTGTCGACACGCCACCCATCGGCGTGGTCGGCGTCGAATCGCGTGCGATCCCCGACGAACTCGTCGAAATGGATCGCGCGGTCTCCGGCCAACGCCGTGGCGTCCCGCCGATTGTCGATGCGCACCGGCGCGAGGCGCGCGAATGGCTCGTCCTCGGATTCCTCGTCTTCGCGCAGCGGATAGCGCTGCCGCTTCGAGTACGGAATCACCGGCAACGGCGGCTGGTTGAACCGATCGAACCCGAGCGTATTGCGCGGGAACGTCCACCAGAACTTGCCCTCGCGGGACAGGCGAATCGCTTCGTCGAAGTCCATCTGCGACGACCACAACGTCGTCTGTGCGCCTGACGGCCGAGCCTCGACCACGTCGAGCGCGAACATGCGCGTCGCTTCGCGGCCGGCGCGGTAGTTCTCGCTGACGGCCGACGCGATCTCGAAGATGCCGTAGCTGCGATAGGCGAATGGCGCCGTCGAGACCGCGAGGCTCGTGTCCGAGGCGTTCAACGCGTTGATCAGGATCGCCTGGCGGTCCTGTTCGGTGAGGGCCCCGCTCTTTTCCATTTCGCCGAGCAGCTCGTCGAGGCCTCGATCCGCCGCGATCGGTCGCGCCTTCAGGATGCGATCGGCGACCGTCTCGGCTTTCATCGAGTCGATCCGGGTTTCCGATCCGGCGAGCCGCAGGCCTTCCAGCAGCGCGATCAGGACTTCGCGCGAGCACGCGTTGACGTTCACGGGAGCGCGCGCGAGCCCGGACACCACGGCGTCGTCCGCGGCGTAGTCGTTGCGCACCGGTTCTTGCAGCGTGATGCGGACTTGGTCGCGCCCCGACTCCTCGGCCGCGACGACCAGGTTCCACTCCTGCTTCTTCGGATCCCGCGTGTCGCGGATACGCACGACCGTGCCCGGCCCCAGATTGCGGCCGCCGTTGACGTAGATCTCCGGAGTTTCGTCGTTCGGACCGAACGCGAACATCGCGCGCGCGCCGCCGATGAACGGCCCACCGCCCGGAAGCGCGGCGAACGTCGTCAGATCGTTCTCGAGCGACTCGAGCTCCGCGGTCGTGAACACGTCTTCGCCGAGCCGCGCGATGTCCTTCAGCGCCAGCACGTTCGCGAAACCCGTGAACCCGTCCTGCACGCTCTTCCACGGATACACGATGGCGAGGATCACGCGGTACGGCACCACCGGCGCACCCATGCCGTGCGCCGTCGGCACGCGGCTTTGCAGCACCGTCGTGTCGAATCCGCGCGTCAGGCCGCTCAGCGTCGAACCGGTCTTCGACTTGTACGCGACGAGTTCGCCCTCGACCCACACGATGCCGGCGTCGGGCAGACCGTCGCCGGAGCTCACGCGCAGCTCGTTCGCCTCGTCGGCCTCGATCGGGCTCGCGACGAACGCGGCTCCGATGCGATTGCCGAGCAAGAACGGTGAGCAGTGGTTGACGTCGATCTTGCCCTGAGCATCGTCGGCGCGCGCCGACCAGATGCTGCCGGTCGGATCGTTGACGTTCTTCGAATACGCCTTCAGGTCGAGTCGCACCGTGAGTTCATCGGGGCCGTCCCAATGCGGCGTCGGATCGATCGACGGATCGGATTGCGCGAGTTGTTCGGCAGCGACGCGAGCGGTCGATCGCACACCTTCCACAGCGCGGTTGTTGTACGCGAGCAGCGCCGCCGCGCGGTCCTGGTTGCGCATCGACAGCGCGAACGGCGTTGCGATCACGGCCAGGGACACCAGCACCAAGATGACCGCGATCAACGCGATCGCACGCTCATGGGTTCGGGCCGGTGTCATTGGATCTCTCCGAGCAGGCTCACCGTGACCTCGCGCGTGCGCGATTCCTCGTCGTAGATCAACTGGATCGTCACTGGTTTGGTGTGGAACCTCGAATCGAGGCGCCCACGCGCATCGAACCAGACGTCACCTGCCGCGGCGAAACGCACGCCTTCCGGCAATGGCGGGGCCTGCTGCGTCACGTACGTCCCGATCTTCAGTTCGTCGATGGCGCCGACGAACGCGGGCCGCACCGACCCGACCAGGATCTCCGCGTCCGTCTCCGGCACCGGTTTGCGCCGTTCTTGGTCGTCGATCGACGCGACCTCGACGCCGTTTTGCCACAGCTTCATCGAACGGCCGTCGTGCGTCAGCCCGACGCGCACCCAGCGATCGACCGGGAGGGGTTCTTTCGAGTCGAGGACGAGCGGCTCCGGTGTCTCGCCCGAGGTGCGGCCGGACACCATGACGCTGCCCTTCAGCGCGCGCCCCGGCCCGATCGCGAGCACGAATGCTTCACCTTTCGAGACGATGCGTCCGCTCGCTTCCTTGCCGACACGGATGAACAGTTCGATGCGCAACCCGGTGACGAAATCGAACGCCGGTCCGCGACCGAGCCGCACGGTTCCCGGATCCGTGGGTGGAAACACCACGCAGTTCCCGATCGCGCCGCCGGGCTGCACGGACGCGCCGCCGTCGAGCCGCGCGTTCACCGGCCATCCGCGTCCGTCCTCGGTCTCGAAATGCCAATCGCCGACCGCGACGATCCCCGACGCCGCGATGACGTTCTGCTCCGCGTCCAACGTGACGCGCGACGTCACGCTCTGCTCGAGAGCGAACAGGCGCGCGGAGCGGAGTGCGTCCTTCACTTGCGCGACCGCCATCGCGCGGCCGGGGTTCAACTTGCGAAACGCGCCGACGCCGATGCCCATCAGCACCGACAGCAGTGCGAGCACCGTCAAGAGTTCGAGCAGCGTGAACCCGCGCCGAGCGCGCCGACCGTCATGTTTCCGTCCCAGCGCTCGATGCACAGTGGTCCCTCACTCAGGGGCGGGTCAACGGTAGGAGCAGATGTCGTCGTCGGTGTCGAACTTCCCGTCCGCACCGGCCGATCGCAGCTGGTAGCTGTCCATCGCCCAATAGCTCGCGGTGTTGGGGTCTTTCTCGGCTTTCACCTGGACCGTCACGACCTCGAAGGTCTGCGCATCGGTGAAGTCGTACTCGTGTTCGCGCTCGTACGCATCGCGCCGGATGTAGACGATGGGGTTCTCCCACGCATCGACGACCTCTTGCAGCGCGTTGTTGCCGAACGTCGTGATGTTGACGTCCGCGGTGTCGTCCTCGAGGTTGCGCAGGTCGGCCTGGTTCGGCTTGTTCGAGCCGTCGTAGCGCTTGTCGAAAAACGCCAGCACGAGGGCCTCGCAGCCCTCGTTGGTCTTGTTCTTCGCCTTCACGCCGAGGCTCGCCAGTTCGCACGGCGGGTAGTCCCCCATCGTGTTGCGGTACTGCTCGAGCATGACCTTCAGCGACTCGATCTGCGCCGACGTCTTCGTCTCCTGCCCGCGCTTGCCGAACTCGGAGACCTTGACCGCGACCATCGCGAGCAGGCCAGCCAGGATCGCCAATACGACCAAGATCTCGATCAACGTGAACGCGCGACGGGTAGTGCAACGCATGCGACAGACTCTATCGGACCGACAACCTGGTTGTAACTGGGGCTTTACGACGACGGCGCCGGTTCACCCGGCGGCAGCAACGCGAGTTCGACCCCGCTCGAATCGGATCAGTTGTTGCGGTAACGGACGACCCGAGCGTAACCCGTGCTGGCATCGACGCTCTGGCGCTCTTTCGCCGTGGCGAACATCGACAGCTGGAACGGCTTCGTGCCCGGCTTCTTCAATCCCGGCACTTCGACGTCCGTGGCGATCGTCCGCTCGTCCAGCTTCACGTTGAACACGCCCTTGTCGCGGTTCACGAACTCGATCGTGAATCGAGCGGGTGTTTGCGCGGCGATCTTGACCCCAGGGATCGTCTCCCAATTCTTCAGGACCTGTTTCACGCTGTCCTGCGTCAGCAACCGCACGGAGCCGTCCGCGAACCGGGCGACCGCGATCAGCGCGCCGGGCTCGAGTTCCTGGCCTCCAGCGCCCGACGGACGCTCGAGATACAGGGCGAGGCCGATGGCGCCTTCGTTCTTCGGGCCGCTCGTCAGCTCGCCGTCGAACTGGACCAGCGTCTTGCCTTCGGCGTAGCGACGCAGTTCGGTCCACCGATCGGAGTCGCCCGCACGCTGCACGCCCTCGATCGCCACGCGACCGCTCGCGGGCGGCTTCAAAGCGGGTCCGAACGACTCACGCAGGTCCCAACCGTTCTTGATCTGGGTGCGATCGAACACGTCGACCCACTGTTCCTTCGCCATGTGGTCGCTGATCGACTTCTGATAGCGATCCGCATACACGGAGAAGGGGTTCGTCTCGTCCGCCGCGGCGGCGCGCGCCTCGGCGAACCGCTGCAGCGCGACGTCGGCTTCACCGGTCCGGTAAAGGCACCACGCGGCGCCCGCCAACGCGGACGGTCGATCATTGCCCGCGCGCTCGAACGCGACACGCGCGTCGGCCGCGCGCTGCTGGCGCACGAGCGACATGCCGAGCATGGTCTGGATCTCCGCGTTGACCGGTTCCCGCTTCAGCGACTCGGAGAAGTACTCCTCCGCGGTTTCCGGCCGATCGACCAACAGCATCGCGTAGCCGAGCTCGTTCAACACGTCGGTGTATCGACCGTGTTCCTTCAGCGAGCGCATGAGCCACGTCGTCGCCTGTTCGAGGTCCCCGCGACGGCGCGCGTTGCGACCGGCGCGATAGAGCGCGAACGGGTCATTCGGGTCCATTTCGAGCGCACGGGCGAATGCGTCCGCCGCGCGCTCGTCGTCACCGAGGGCTTCGTCGAGGATGCCGATACCACACGTCGGCGACGAAGCCGACAGCGGTGCGAGGTCGGCCGCTTCGAGGTAGCGGCTGCGCGACTCGGCGACGGCTTCGGGCGTCGGTGTGACGGCGAGCGCCACGGCGAGGTTGTAGACAGCCTCGGCGGAATTCGGATCGAGCGACAGCGCCGTGCGCAACGGCTCGATCGCATCCTGGGGCTTCCCCATCGCCAGCGCGAGCGCGCCCTTCACGATCGACAACTCCGCCGACGTTACGTCGAGCGCTTCCGCGCGCTTCAAGGCGCGCTCGGCCTCGGCCTTGTCGTCGCGCACGAGGTGTGCGCGCGCCATGTCGACCAGCACGGCCGTCTTGTCGGCCGCGCCGATGCTGCCGGATTGCAGCGCGCGATCGAATGCGGCTGCCGCAGCGGCTGCGTCGCCATCGTCGAGCAGGGTCCGTCCGAGCACGGTCCACGCGAGGTGATCGTTGGGGTTCTTCTCGGTGGCGGCGACCAACACGTCGTGTGCGGCGGCCTTCAGGCCGAGCTGCCTCAAGCGCACGCCGCGTCGCATCATCAGGTACGAAGTTTCGATGCCCTTCGCCTTGGCTTCGTCGAGGACGGCGAGCTCTCCTTCCTCGTCGTAACCGTACTCGCGGACCATCGCGAGCAACTCGTACGCTTCGGCGAGCCCGGGGTCGAACGACAGCGCCGAGCGCACGAACTGCTCCGCGGCGACCAAGGCGCTGGCGCGATCCTCGTCGACCCAGGTCAAGCAAGTGCGCGCGGATTGCAGCTGCGTCTTCACGTTGCTGACCGCGGGCTTCGTCTCGCGCCACAACAGTTTGCCGCGCGTCGCGACCGTGTCGGCGAAGCCGAAACCCTGCTGATACACGCCGCCGTTTTCGAGATCGGCACGCGCAAACGTCGTCTTCACCGTGCGCTTGCCCGACTTCGGGTCGATGCCTTGGAACTCGATCGCTTCGGCCGTCTTGTCGAGGAGGCCGACGCGGTCCTTGTTCAACACCAAGCCCCACAGCCGTGACTGACCGGAGCGCTTCACCCAGTCGTACACCTTCTCGAGGCTCGCGACGTCGCCGCTCGCGGCAGCGCCCGCCGCAGATCCGGCCGTGCCGCCGCCCGCGGACTCGAAACGTCCTTCATCGGCGGGTGCTCCTTCGTCGGCCGGAGCAGCCAGTGCGGCCGGCAATGAGCCGTGCCGATGGACCGCCGACTTCTCGGGCTCCGCCGTCGGCAATGGCAAGGGACCCAGAGCGACGATCTCAGGCAGCGGCGGCGGATCCAGCACCAGCGGCGGCAGCTCGGTCCACTCGCGCGGCGGTTGGAACACGTCGCGACCGGAGGGATCGGGCCGCGCATCTTCGGAGCGCGTGAACACGATCTCGGGCACGTTCGGCGCCGCAACGACGTCGACCGACTTGCCCTTCGGAATGGGCCGCGACTGGTAGCCGTCGGTGGCTTGCATGGCGAGCGCCGTGCCGGCGATCACCAGCGTGCCGAGGAATAGGATCTGCTCACGCTTCAGACTCATGCGCGCGACCCCGCTTCATCCGCGTCGGCTTCGAAGATCAACGCCGAGACCGTCAACTGCATGGTGGCGAACCCGTTCGCTTTCTTCTTGTCGACCTCGATGTTCGCATCCTCGATCGACAAGAACTGTTCCTGGTCGCGCACGATCAGCGACACGAGCTCCGACAGTGCGGACGGCGTTCCACTGATCTTGAACTTGACCGTCAGCGTCTCCGCGAGCTGGCGCTTGTCCTTCGTCTTCTTGCCGCGCGCGTCGATGATCTCGATCGAATCGACCGCCCGCACGTCGGCCAGGATCGCCGATTCGACGACCTCTTGGACGACGTTCAGACCGAGCAGGTAACGCTGGATCGCCTCGCGGCCGGCGGGCGTGAACGGCGGTAGGCCGAGCGACTCGTCGACGCGGATGTTGCCGCGCGCCGCGACGTCGACCAGCGCCTCGGTGGCCTGCGAGCGGATCTCGGTGAAGCGCAAGTCGGGAGTCTTGTCGTTCTTGTCGAGCAGGTAGCGCGCGTCCGGCTTGAAGCGCATGCGCTCCGTGAGCTCGCCGAGCCGCTCGCCATACTTCGTCGTCGCGCCGAGCACGGCGCTGAGTTCGCTCTTCTGGACGGTGTCGGCCTTGTTGAGTTTCTGCAGCCGCGCTGTGGCCCCGCCCACCGCCGCATCCGCATTCCACACGGTGCCGATCACGACCTTGCCGACGATGAGCACGAGCAACCCGGCGCCGACGCCGAGGATGAAACGGCGATGGTTTTGCCAAGCGTCGTTCAGATCCATCACTTGGTCTCCTTCGGGGCGTCGACGGCGACGGCCTGTTCACCGTCCGCGTTCGGCTTCGAGAAGTTCAGCGTGACCGTCCACTCGAATGGCGACTTCGGACTCGCCGGCCGGGTCGAGGTCACGGGCGTTCGCGGCAGCAACGGGTCGGCGGCGATCGCCTGCACGAAGCGGTTGAACACCGCTTCCACGCCGGTCGCACCTTCACGCCCCTCGCCGCGGATGACGACCACCGGCCGAGTCTCCGTCCCGGTGATGCCGAGGGTCGCGTCCGCGATTCGATCGAGTCCGACCGAACGCACGTAGAGCTCGAACGGCAGGTGCTTTTGCAGCAGTGTCAGCGCCCGCTCGAAGCCGACCCCCGAGACGACGAACGCCTCGAGTTCGGACAACTGCGCCGCCTGCTCGGACCGCAGCGCGACGCCCTCGTCGTAGTTCTTCTTGGCTTTGGTGCGTTTGTCGAGTTCGGCGGCGAACTGACGCTCGTCCGCGGTCGCCGCGTCCGCGTCCCGCTTCGACAGGAACGCATCGACGCAGAGCCACAGCACGAGCACCGCAGCGGCGGCGACGATCCAGACCGTCTTCTCCTTGAACTCCCGGGCCTTGCGGACGGCGGCGGGCAGGATCTGGATCGAGTAGACGTCGGTGCCGGTGGCGCCGAGCGCCAGGCCCAGCGCGACGACTGCCGCGGCGCGTGCGTCCTCGTCGAGTTCCGCGCCGACCGCCGCAGTTTCCATCGCCCCGAACGGATCGAATGCCGTGACCGGCACGTTCAGGTTCGACTCGATGTACTTGTCGAGTCCGCGCAACCGCGCCGTGCCGCCGCACAGCAACACGCGGCTCGGCTTCAGCTCGTTCTGCCCCGTCTGCGAGCGCGCGAACAGGATCGACGATTGCACCATCGACAGGATCTGACCAGTCGCGCCGGCGAGCGCGCGCGAGACTTTGTCCTCTTGCGCCGAGCGCTTTGCGACGTCGAACGGCGAGACGTTGGCGAACTGTTCCTTCAGGCTGCGCGCCTTGTCGCGACTGACGTTGAACGCGGCGACCAACGCCTCGTCGAACAAGTCGCCGCCACCCGACAGGTTGCGCGCGAACAGCAGGTCGCCGTCCTTCGTCACCGCGATGTCGGTGTTGCGCGCGCCGATGTTGACGAGCAGCGTGACGCCGTCCTCGGTTCCCGCGCGGCGGTACGCGTTGTAGAGCGCGATCGAATTGGGCTGGAACGCCACCAGGTCGCCGCCGCCGCCCTTCATCGCGTCGACTTGCGCGTCGAGCAGCGTCTCCTTCGCGAGTGCGAGCAGCACGGTGTCGTCGCTGGAGACGTCGGAAGCGACCGGGATCAGGTTGTAGTCCGCCGCCAGCGCATCGCCGGACTGCTGGATCAACTCCTGGATCTCGAAGTTCATCAGGTTGCGCAGCTGCCAGTCGGGCACTTGCGGCACCTGCGTGTATCGCACGACGACGTCGCGTCCCGTGAGACCGACGGCGACCTGACCCTTCAGCCCGGTCGCGTCGAGCGCTTCACGCGCGGCCGCGGCAACGGCCTGAGGATCCGACGCCTTGTCCTTCACACCCGGAGCGGACGCGATCTTAAGGACGTGGAATCCGTCCTTCTTCGCTTCGCCCGCGACGATGCGGATGCGTTCGGAGCCGATGTCGATACCGATCGCGATCCGGCCCATCACTGACCCACTTTCTCGGCAGCCTTGGATGCCGCCTCGGACCACGGGTAGCGCTGCGCCAAATAGTCCGCGATCGCTTTGGCTTTCAGCTTCTGCGGCGGATCTTGCGCCAGCGCGGTCTCGATCTGTTGGAACAACAAGTTCGCTTCGGCCTCCGCGAAGCCGCGCTGCACTTTCTCGCGCTCTTGCACCAGGTTCGCGCGTTGCTCGGCGAAGCCCTTCGCCGCTGGAGTGCCGTCGAACGCCGCGGCGGCGGCTTCGGCTTCGGCTTCCGCGACGGCGTACGCCGACGGGCTCGCGAGGAAGCGTGCCCGCGACACGGCGTCGGCGACCTTCTTCTCGATGACTTCACGCGCCTTCAGGATCGCCTGCGTGCGCTCCTCGGCTTCGGCGAGGACCGCCTCGTCGAACGGGAACGAGTTCGCGATCGTCTCGAGCGTCGCCAGCGCAGAACCGAGCTTCTTGCCCTGTTCCGCCGCGCGCGCGTCCGCGAGCAACTTCTGCGCTTGAGCCTTCTCCTCGGTGAAGTCGACTTGGAAGCGCAACATCGCTTTCCCGGCGGTCGGCGTCGGCTCGAGGTTCAACCGGAACACAGCGCCTTCGCGCGTTCCATTGATCCGACACGGCGGATCGATCGCGATCTTCAAGCGATTGGGGCCTCGACCCACGACCACTCCCGTCGCCTCGTCGCTGCTGAACGAATCGCGGAACGGTTCGAGCGTGCCACCACGCATCACATGGACGGCGTCCTCGGCGATCGCCGGCGAGAGCACGATCGGAATGCGGACCGAGACACCGGCCCCAGGGGCCTTCCACTCCGCGCGCACGGATGGCGTCGGCGGTGTGCCTTCGAATGCGTGGGAGAACTCGCTCGCGGCGCCATTCCACAGCAGGACGCGACCCGCGTCACGGGTCGCCGCTTCGGCGAGGTAGCGCGTCGCGTCGTGGCGCGCGCCGGACTCGCCGACGAACACGGTCGGCATCACGCGCAGCAGGTCCTGACCGCCGCGCCGCATGAACAGCACATGCCCGGCGGCTTCGAACTCGAAGCCGCTCTGGGTGATCGTCGCGACCTTGTTGAAGCTCGTCTCTTCGATCTCGAGATCGTCGAAGCTCGCTTTGCCTTCTTTGCCCGCGGCGATCAGTTCGATCGCGAGGTGCGTCGCGCCGGTGGGCGCGGTGACCTCGGCGGATACGGACTGCCAATCGCTCTGCGACGTCGCACCGATGCGCATCGGGATGACGTACTCGGCGTCGTCCGTCTTCGTGAACACCGCGGACAGGATCGCGCTGGCGCCACCGCTCGCCTTCAGGAAGCCGCCGATACGCACGCCGCGCCCCGCGGCGACCGGCACCGGAGAGCGCAGGACCGCGATGGCTTCGGAACCGGCCGGCGACGCCGACAAGCACTGGCGACCGCTTTTCGCCGTGCTGCCGTCTTCGCGGAACCCTTCGGTGCCCGCGACCAGGTCGAACGCACTGCCCGGATCGTCGGATCCGTCACTCGACTCGAGCGACCAACGACCCCCGAGGAGATTCGTGGGCTTGGCCGGAGGCGCTTCGGCCCCGACGCTCTCGCCGCGCATTTTCCACAGGAAGAACCCGGCAGTGCCGAGCCCGCCGAGCAGCAACACGAGCCCGATCGCCGCGAGCGGGCTGCGCGATCCCGACACCGCCTTCACGACCTTGACTTGCGGCACGTCGACCAGCGTTTGCGCGGCCGCGACCGAGGGCCCCTTCGCCAGTGCGTCGGGCAGCGGGCGCGTCGTGTCCGTGAACACGAAGTCGAGATCACCGACGAGCACGCGGTCCCCGTGCGACAGGGGCACTTCTTCGACCTTCTTGCCCTCGAGGTACGTTCCGTTGGTCGAGCCCAGATCGCGCAGGGTCGGATGCCCGTCCTCGAACACGATCTCGCAGTGGACGCCCGAGACTTTCGGGTCCTTCACCGTGACGGTGTTGCCGGGCTTGCGACCGAACGTCGTCCGACCTTCCTTGATCACGAGCTTGTCGCCGGCGCGTTCGCCGCCGGTGAAGACCAGGGCGAACCGCGTTTCCTTCGCGGAGCCACCAGCGCCGCCGGCGCCGGAGCTCGCGCTCTCCGATTCGAGCGTGAAGCGCAACACGACCGCGCCGATCTTGATGCGATCGCCTTCCGCGAGACGAACCGTGTCGACACGTTCGTCGTTGCGATACGTGCCGTTCGCGGACTTCAAGTCCTTCAGTACGAAGCCATCGCCGTCGCGTGCGACTTCTGCGTGTCGACGCGAAGCCCCTCCGTCGTTGACGACGATCTCGTTGCCGGGCTCGCGACCGAGACGGGTGAGATCGCCGAGCGTGTACTCCTGCGGCTCTTTCCCGCTTTCGAGGATGAGTCGGGCCATGGCGTGGTTGCGCTCGGGTGAAAACGGTCCTTGTACCACCGGTCGGAAAGCGTGACAACGCGCTTGTTTGCAGCCGGAAGCAAGACCCGTCGCGTCGCTCTAGCGCTCGCTCCGAGCGCAGTAACGGCGCCTCGTCGGAGGCGCTTCGCGCGCATCCGTCGGGGTCATCGGCGAGCGGCCAACGCCTCGAATTCCGCGCGCAACGCAGTGGCTTCGGCGGTCACGATCGCGGCATCGATGCCACCGGCATTGGCGAATTGCGTGCGCAACGCCAAATAGTCCTCGAGCAGATCCTGCCGCAGGACTCCGACCGAGCCGAGCCGCTCGAACCCGTCGGACTTTCGTGTCGACGTCACGTTGGTCACGACGATCAGGATCGTGAGCAGGACCGCGACGCCCAGGATGATCATCGCGTTCACGCCGCGCACTCGGTCGCTGCTCTTGCGATTGCGCGCGATCGCGTAGCCGAGCGTCACCAGCAGCACGATGCCGCCGGCGAGGATCAGCAGGGCGTCGACCCACATCGGCCCGAATGCCGCCTGCGAATCGGTCTGCAAACCCAGACTCGAGACCACGATGCCGTCGTCGATCTTGCGCGAGAAACGCGGGTTCTTCTTGCGATCCTGGAGCTGCGGCGACGCGTCGAACGCACCTTTCGGTGCTTCACGCCGATTCTCGTAGACGTACGGAATGCCTTGGATCGTGCGGACGTCGTTGAACTGCTTCAGGAAAGCCTGCGCCGGCGCGAACTTTCCTTTCATCAGTTCGGTGCGCAGATTCGGAAGGACCGACAGTCCCTCTGCGGTCGTCGGGTAGCGCCCTTGCGTCTCCTCGAAATCGCGGACACGACGCTCGATCAGGTCGAGGGCCTCTTGTTGGAACTCGACCCAGGTCCGATGCTGCGCCCGCTCGTGCGCCCACCGTCGGTCGACGATGACGCCGGTCGAGAACAACAGACAAACCAGGATGAGGACCGCGTCCAGGGGCTTCACGAGGAGGAATCTAGCAGCCCGACGAGACGGACGGCAAAGACCCTGCTCCGACGGAGGTGCCGCTCCCCTACCTCGCGCTCCGGAGTTGCGCCCGCGTCGTCATTGGTAGAGTCTGCCGCCGCCCTTGCGCCCGGAGACGTCCGTGTCGACCGTCAAGTTGGTCATCGAGAGCCAGGACGGCCGCGGCCGCGAGTTCGAGCTGTCGCGTGAGTCCGTGATCGGTCGCTCACCGACTGCCGACGTGGTGCTGGCCGACGAGTCGTGCTCGCGGCATCACGTCCGCGTGAAGCCCGAAGCCGGCGAGTGCCGCTTCGAAGACCAGGGCTCGACCAACGGGACCTTCGTCAACGGCACACGCCAGCAGAGCGGCGTGCTGGCGGACGGCGACCGACTGCAAGTCGGCAATACGCTGTTCCGCGTGCGATTGTCCAAGCGCGATCCCGGCGCGACCGTCGTGCTCGAGCAAGCGTTGAAGGACGACGCGCGCATCGTCGAACGGCACGACCTCGGTCCATTGCTCGCGGCAAGCGCCGCGCCGACCGACCCACCGCTGCTCGGCGCGCTCGAAGCCGTGCTCGAGACCGGACGCGGCACGCCCGACCTGCACGTGATCGCGCTCGCGCTGGTCGACTCCGCCCAGCGTCTGCTCGAACCCGATCGTGCGGCGACGCTGATCTACCGGCACGACGGCGCGGATGGGCGAACGCCGATCGTCGTCAGTCGCTCCGAATTGCGGCTCGATCCCGACCGCGCATTCGTGCGCGACAGCTTCGCGAAGAACGAGTTGCTGCTGCTCGAACAGACCGGCAAGTCGAGTCAGTTCGCGCTGGTCGCCCCCATTCGACGCGGCGACGAACCGCTCGCGCTGCTGTACGTGGATCGCCGTAAGAAGCCGTTCACCGCCGCGCAATGCGCGATCGCGGCGCGCCTCGTCGGCGCGGTGGGCAGCTTGCTGCACACCGCCGATCTGCATGAACGCCTGCGGAGCGAGGTCGCGAAACTGCATCGCCCCGAAGCCGACGAAACGCGGATCGTCGGCGAGAGCCCGCCGCTGAAGGACGTGTTGCGGCATCTACGGCGCAACGCCTCGGCGCCGGGCCCGCTGTTGTTCGTCGGCGAGACCGGAACCGGCAAGGAGCTGTTCGCGCGCCACCTGCACGAGCTTTCGCCGCGGCGCAACGGACCATTCGTCGCGATCAACTGCTCCGCGACACCGGACTCGCAGCTCGAAGCCGAGATTCTCGGGCGCAAGCGCTCGCACGCGAAGGCGATCACCGACGACCAGCTCGGCGCGATCGAGCGGGCGCGCGGCGGCTCGCTGTTCCTCGACGAGATCGACGCGCTCGACCTCGCGAGCCAGGCGCGACTCGCCGCCGTCCTGCGTGAACGCAGTCAACGCGCGGACGGCGAGGCGCCGCTCGACGTGCGGCTGATCGCAGCGTCCGCGCACGACCTGGCGTCGCTCGTGCGCGCCGGTTCGTTCCACGAAGAGTTGCTCGCGCTGATCGCGACGGACACCGTCGTGCTCCCACCGCTGCGGGATCGACGGGACGACATCCCGTTGCTCGCGGACCACTTCCTCAAGCTGCACTCGCGACGCATCAACCGCCGGGCGCGCACACTGTCGCAGGACGCGTTGCGCGCACTCACCGCCTACCAGTGGCCGGGCAACATCCGCGAGTTGTCGAACGTCATCGAACGCGCGGTGATGTTGTCGTCGAGCGAAGAGGTGACGGCGAAGTTGTTCCCGTTCCCGCTCGACCCCGGCGATCTGGCGCTCGACAACGTCGAGAAGATCGCGATCGAACGCGCGTTGGCGTTCTGTCACTACAAGAAGGGCGCGGCGGCGAAGGCGCTCGGGATCTCGTGGCCGACGCTGAACAAGAAGATCAACGACTACGGCATCGAGATCCCCGACAAGGAATGAGCGAACGCGCCGTCGGACGCCGTGGACCAGATTCGCACGGCCCGAGCGAGCCGCGGAACACGCGAGAACGGCGAGCGCGAGGAGGAGTCCTCAGCCGACGACGTGAATCCAACGGATCGCGTTTCGCGCGTCAGGCACGCAGGACGCGCCGCTGGATCTTCCCGCTCTGCGTCTTCGGCAAGGCTTCGACGAAATCGATCCGCTTCGGCGCCTTGAATGGCGCCAGTCGGCTCTTCACGTGCGCGATCAGCTGCTGCTCGAGATCGGGCGACGCGACCACACCCGCACGCAGCGTGACGACTCCGCGCACCACGGCGCCGGTGCGCGCGTCGACCTTCTCGACGGCGGCGGCTTCGAGTACCGCCGGATGGCTCTGCAAGCAGTTCTCGATCTCGAACGGCGAGATGCGATACCCCGAGCACTTCATCACGTCGTCGGCGCGACCGCGGAACCACAGCAAGCCGTCCTCGCCGCGCAGCACGACGTCGCCGGACCAGTACCAGCGCTCGCGGAACACCGCCGCGGTCGCCTCCGGGCGATTCCAGTACTCGAGCATCATCCCGGGATGACTCGCGCGATCGACGCACAACACGCCTTCGTCACCGACGGCGACTTCCCGCCCCGCGTCGTCCTGGACTTGCAGGATCAGACCGCGCCCCGCGCGGCCGCAGGCGCCGGGCGTCACAGCTCCCACGCGGTTGTGCGCGTAGACCATGCACTCGCTCATGCCGAGCCCGTCGAGGACTTCCAGACCGTAGCGGGCGCGCAACTGCTCGTACGTGTCAGCGGCGAGCGGTTCACCGGCGGACGTCCCGTGGCGCAACAGCGCGAGCGCGCGCGATCGCGGATCGTCGGCCGACGCGAGCAGCGTGCGCCAGATCGTCGGCGTACCGACGAAGTTCGTCACGCGGTGGCGCTCGATGAGCTCGAACCACGCGCTCGCCGAGAACTTTGGTTCGCGCTCGCGGTACAGCAGGATCGTGACGCCGGCGCGCAACGCGTAGAGGAACGTCGACGCCACCGGCAGCATCCAGCCGATCTCCGCCGGGCACGTGACGACGTCGCCGAACTGATAATCGTGCCAGTCCTCGATCAAGTAGTCGTAACTGCGCGCGTAGCGCTGCAAGTGCACGATGCCCTTCGGCTCGGCGGTCGTCCCGCTCGTGTAGGCCAGGAACGCCGGGTCCTCCGCGCGCGTCGCGGTCGCGACGAAATGGTCCGACACGCGCGCCATGCATGCGGACAGCGAGCGTTCGCCGCGCTCGATCGGCTCGCCGGCATCGTCGACGAGCAGGATCTCGCGCAGTTCGGGACACGAACCCGACGCGGCCTCGACTTCGGGCAACAGCGCACGGGTGGTGACGGCGCACACTGCACCGGAGTCCGCGAGCCGCGTCCGCACTTCCTCGGCTTTGAACAGCGTGCTGGTCGGGATGAACACCGCGCCGAGCTTCGCGCACCCGAGCGCTCCGATGTAGAACGCGGGGTGATTCGGGACTCTGAACAGCACGCGGTCGCCGCGCGTCACGCCCTTGCCGCGCAGCACGCGCGCGAAGCGATTCGACAGGATCGCCAGGTCGCGATACGTCCACGAACCCGTGAATCCCGCCCGGTCCTCGAACAGCAACGCCGTCCGATCCCCGTTCCCGGCCAGCACATGACGATCGACGAGATCCTGCGCGAGGTTGTAGCTCGCTCCGCTCATGGCGCCGACGGACCCGTCGGCGGTGCCGAGGACGGATCGATCGACGGCGCCGACGGATCGCGACGCCGGTTGTAGAAGTCGTCCGACGGCCGGCCGACTTTCAGCACGGCTTGGATCTTGCCGAACAGCACCTCCGCGCGTTCGACGTCGTCGCGACCTTCCTCCCAGCCTTCCTGGTTCTCCTGCTCTCCCGCGAGCAATCCCAGACGTTCCTTCACTTGACGTCGGACGCGCAGGCGCAACTCGACGCCGTCCTCGGTCGCGCTGAGGTTCACCACGACCTGCTCGCGCTGCAGCAAACGAGTCTGCGGCGAGATCGAACCGTGATCCCATGCCGTCTCGATGACTCCGTTCTGCCGATCGCTGCGGACGATCTCGTAGTCGCGGTCGATCTGCGCCTCGGCGACCACGAAGACGTCGTCGAACGTCAGGTCCGGATACACGTCGGCCTGCCAGATCGGCGCGCCGGCCATCCCCATCAAGGCGAACATCGTGCAGCCCGCGAGGGACAACGACGACAGGGCCAGAGCAGCGAGGACGAATCGGCGCATTGCGGCACTCCGCGAAAGAAGGCGCGCGATCCTAACAGCGCCCGTGGCGCAGTGGTGAACCGTCACCTCGCCACGCTCGATGCAACGCGACGGGGCCGACCGCGCGTGGCGATCGACCCCGTCGTTCGCGTCGCCGTCAGCGACGAACCGCGCTCACCACTTCTTCCACCACGGCTTGTTCGGGTCGTTGCCCACTTGGCCCGCGCCACCCGGCGGGTTGTGGCTCGCCATGCCCTGGATCTTCACGGTGGACGGCGGGATCGACGAGCCGCAGGCCTTCACGCCCTTCAGCTTCGCGAATTCCTCCGGTGTGATCGACGGACCGGAGCGCGCGCAATGCGCGTCGAACGCGGCCGTCAGCTCGGCGGCGACGCGACCCGCATCCTTGCCTTCGATGTCGGTGCGCTGCATCACCTTGACCGGCTTGCCGTCCTTCAACACCGCGATGAACGGCGACGACGGCGGGAAGTCCTTCAGGTGCGCGCGAATGCGATTGACGGCCGACTTGTCCTGGCCGGCGAACGACGTCAGCAGTTGATCCGGGATCTTCGTGTGCTGCAGCGCCATCGTCACGCCCGGGCGCGCGCCGCCAGCGGCGCAACCGCAGACCGAGTTGATGATGACGACGGCCGTACCCGGCTTCGCGAACGCCTGGTCGACCGCCTCCGCGGACCGCATTTCCGAGAAGCCGACCGCCGTCAGCTCCTCGCGCATCGGCTTCACCGCATCTTCGTCGTAGTTCGGGATGTCTTGGGGATTCACGTGCGCTCCTCCGTCGCGCAGATTCCGCGCGGTTCAAGTCGGGAAAGAAAGGCGCTACTTATAGCGCGCGTTCGCCAGCGCGCGACGCGGAGGTTTCGATGAGCAAGCAAGGTCCTAGCACTCCCCCGATGCTCGCGACGACGGCCGATCTGGATGCCGCCTTGGCGGCCCCCGGCCCGTTCCTGTTGTTCAAGCACTCGACCACCTGCCCGATCAGTGCGGCGGCGTACGACGAGTACTTGGCCTTCCGGGAACGCGACCCCGCGTTGCGCACGGCCGTGGTGCGGGTCATCGAGGAACGGCCGGTGTCGAACCACGCGACGGCCGTGCTCGGCATCCGCCACGAGAGCCCGCAGGCTCTGTTGACGGTGAACGGCGCCGTGGTTTGGAACGCCTCGCACCGAGCGATCACGACCGACGCGTTGGCGCGGGCGGCGACCGCCGCGCGCGGCAAAGGCTGACTCCGGCGGAGTCGCGAACCGCTGAGCTCAGCGCTTGTCCATCGGCGAGTACGCGCGCTTGGTCGCGCCGGTGTAGATCTGCCGCGGACGACCGATCTTGTTGGTCGGGTCCTTCTGCAGTTCCTGCCACTGCGCGATCCAACCGGGCAAACGACCCATCGCGAACAGCACCGTGAACATGTCGGTCGGGATGCCGATCGCCTGGTAGATGATGCCCGAGTAGAAGTCGACGTTCGGGTAGAGCTTGCGCGTGACGAAGTACTCGTCCTTCAGCGCGACGCTCTCCAATTCCATCGCGATGTCGAGCAGACGACTCGAGCGCTTCATGCGCGACAGCACGTCCATGCAGACGGTCTTGATGATCTTCGCGCGCGGGTCGTAGTTCTTGTACACGCGGTGGCCGAAGCCCATCAGACGACGCGTGTCGTTCTTGTCCTTGCACTTCTCGAGGAAGGTCTTGCCGGAGATGCCTTCGGCCGCGATTTCCTCGAGCATCTCGATGACGGCTTGGTTGGCGCCACCGTGGCGCGGACCCCACAGAGCCGCGACGCCCGCCGAGATCGATGCGAACAGGTTCGCCAGCGAGCTACCCACCATGCGCACGGTGCTGGTCGAGCAGTTCTGCTCGTGATCGGCATGCAGGATCAGCAGCACGTCGAGCGCGCGCGCGACGGCCGGATCGACGACGTACTCGTCGCATGGCGTCGCGAACATCATGTGCAGGAAGTTCGAGCAGTAGTCGAGCCGGTTGTTCGGATAGATGAACGGCTGACCCTTGCTGTGCTTGTAGCAGTACGCGGCGATCGTCGGCATCTTCGCCAACAAGCGGATCGTCGAGATCTTCACGTGCTCCGGATTCGAGGGGTCGCTCGAGTCCTGATAGAAGGTCGACATCGCGTTCACGACCGCGGCGCAGACCGCCATCGGGTGCGCGTTCTTCGGGAACGCGTTGAAGAACGCCTTCATGTCTTCGTGCAGCATCGAGTGCATGCGGAGGTCTTGCGCGAAGCCGTCGAGCACCGACTTCGTCGGAAGCTCGCCGTTCAGCAGCAGCCAACTGACCTCGAGGAAGTTCGAGCGCTCGGCGAGCTCTTCGATCGGATACCCGCGGTAGCGCAGGATGCCGGCCTCGCCGTCGATGTACGTGATCGAGCTCTGGCAAGCCCCGCTGTTCATGTAGCCGGGGTCGTACGTGATGAGACCGGTCTCCGACCGCAGCTTGGCGAGGTCGATGCCCTTCTCGTGTTCAGTGCCTTCGATCACCGGCAGATCGATCGTCTTGCCGTTGAACGTCAGTTTCGCGACCTCGCCCATCGCTCGCTCCTGCCGCTGCCTCGTGGCTTCCTGTTCTTCTCTTCACCGCATCATCCGCGGGTGCCGCGGAACCAGGAATGAGATACCGACATCCCTGCCGAACGCCAGCGGATTTTCGCCCGGCACGGCCGTCGCGACGAAAAACCCCGCTCTCGCGTCCCGCATCGGACGCCCGGCCTGCGTAGAGTCCGCAGTCCGCCGCCCTTGCGCCCTCCTCTTCGGTCGCCCGGAGCCTGGTTCATGAGTTCGTCCGCCCGCCTCGGCCTGTTCGTCGGGATCTGTCTCGCGGCACTGTCCCCGACCGGCTGCATCTTCTCCGGGTCCGCCACCCCCACCCCCTCGGAGCTTCCGATGGAACGCGACGTCCACTCCTACGCACGGCCCGACGAATGCCGCGTCACGCACATCGCGCTCGATCTGGTCGCGGACTTCGACGCCAAGACGCTCCGCGGGACCGCCCGACTCGCGGTGACGCGAGCAGCGAACGCCGGCGAGCTGTGGCTCGACACCGACGGACTGACCATCGACGCGGTGCGCGGAGAGGACGGAAACGCGCTGCGGTTCGAACTCGCGCCGCGCGACGCGGTGCTCGGGTCGGCGTTGCGGATCGAACTCGGCGCCACCGATGCGGTGGTCATCGACTACAAGACGACGAAGGACGCGGCCGCGTTGCAATGGCTCGAACCGCGCCAGACGCAGAGCGGCAAACCGTTCCTGTTCACGCAGGGCCAGGCGATCCTGACGCGCACGTGGATCCCGTGTCAGGACACGCCAGGTGTGCGCCAGACGTACGAAGCACGCATCACGGCGCCCGCGGGCCTGCGCGCGGTGATGTCCGCCGCGCGCGTCGACGACGGCAAGCCCGCGGCGTCCGGCGGCACGACGTATTCGTTCGCGCTGGCACAACCGATTCCGTCGTACCTCATCGCGCTGGCGATCGGCGATCTGCGCTTCAAGTCCATCGGCGCACGCACCGGCGTCTGGGCCGAACCCCAAGTCGTCGACGGCGCGGCGTGGGAGCTCGAGGACACCGAGACGATGGTCGAGCTCGCGGAGCGCCTCTACGGCCCGTACCGCTGGGGCCGCTACGACGTGTTGGTGTTGCCGCCGTCGTTCCCGTTCGGCGGCATGGAGAACCCGTGCCTGACGTTCGCCACGCCGACGATCCTCGCCGGTGATCGATCGCTGGTGGCGTTGATCGCGCACGAGCTGGCGCACTCGTGGTCGGGCAACCTCGTCACGAACTCGACGTGGGCGGACCTGTGGCTGAACGAAGGCTTCACGGTGTACTTCGAGCGCCGCATCATGGAAGCGCTGTCGGGGGCGCCCTACGTCGAGATGCTTCACATGCTCGGCTGGCAGGACTTGCAGTCCGACCTCGTCGCGTTCGGCAATGGCCCGGATACGACGCTGCACATCGACGTATCCGGTCGCAACCCCGACGACGCGTTCTCGAACGTGCCGTACGAGAAGGGCGAGCTGTTGCTCGTCACGATCGAGCGCGATGTCGGCCGCGAGCGCTTCGACGCGTTCCTGGCCGACTACTTCGAGCGCTACGCGTTCCAGCCGATGTCGGCGGCGAGGTTCGAAGCCCACTTGCGCGCGACCCTGTTCGCGAACGACCCCGGCGCGTTCGAACGCTTGAAGCTGCGCGAGTGGATCCACGGCGTCGGTCTGCCGGCGAACGCCGTCGAACCGCGATCGTCCGAGTTCGTGCGCGTCGATCGCTTGCGCGAATCGTTCGAGCGCGGCGCTGCCGTTTCGACGCTCGACGTGACGGGATTCACGACGCACCACTGGCTGCACTTGCTGCGCAAGCTCGCCGCCGGAACCTCGCACGCGAGGCTCGCCGAACTCGACGCACGCTTCGGGTTGACCAAGACCGGCAACAGCGAGATCGCGTTCGAGTGGCTGCGCATCGCCATTCGTGAGCGCTACGAACCCGCGTTCGGCGCGCTCGAGGATTTCCTGGTGCGCCAGGGTCGGCGCAAGTTCCTGAAGCCGCTGTACGAGGACCTCGTGAAGACGCCGTGGGGCAAGGCTCTGGCCCGGAGGATCTACGACCGCGCACGCCCGGGCTACCACCCCGTGTCCGCGAACACGATCGACGGCATCCTGGCGAAGGCCGGCGCATGACGATCCTCGACCGTCTCCACCGCTCGTGCTCGCGGTTCGCGCAGAAAACGGCGCTGTCGTTCGACGAGCGCCATCCGACGTTCGCGGATCTCGACGGCGGTTCCAACGCCGCGGCTCGCGTGTTGTCGGCGTTCTCGGTGAAGCGCGGTGATCGCGTCGCTCTCTACGCGTCGAATTCGCTCGAGTTCGTGCTGACCTACCTCGGCACGCTGAAGCTCGGCGCGATCGCGTTGCCGATCAACCCCGCGTACCGCGATGCCGAACTCGCGCACATCCTGAACGACGCGACGCCGCGGCTCGTCGTGGCCGATCGCGATGGGCTGGCGCGCGTCGACGCCGTCGCTCCCGCGTCGGTGGCGGCTCTGCTCGAGATCGAGCGCGGCGACGCGCCGCGCCCGCACGCGACGCGCCCCATCCATGCCCTGATGCCCGCGCTGCGCAAGACGAGCATGGGTCCTCTCGACGTCGGCGTCGAACGCGCGGACGACGCGCTGTTGATCTACACCTCCGGCACGACCGGCAAGCCGAAGGGCGCCGTGCTGACGCACGCCAACCTGATCGACAATGCGCTGGCGTTGATCGACGCATTCGGTTGGACCGAGAACGACCGCCTGGTCCACGCCCTGCCCCTGTTCCACGTCCACGGCTTGTGCGTGGCGCTGCACGGCGCACTGGTGACCGGCAGTGAAGTCCTGCTCGAGCCGCGCTTCGACGCGCCGCGCATCCTCGAGCATCTCGCGCGCTTCAAGGCCACGCTGTTCATGGGCGTGCCGACGATGTTCTCGCGATTGGCCGACGCGACCGCGCCGATCCGACTGCCCGAACTGCGCCTCGCGATCTGCGGTTCGGCGCCGCTTTCCGACGCGATCGCGGCCCGCTTCCAGCAACGGTTCGGCGTCGAGCCGCTGCAGCGCTACGGCATGACGGAAACGCTGATCACGTTCTCGCAACGGCACGATCTCCCACGCGCACGCGGACATGTCGGCACACCCGTCGCCGGCATCGAAGCGCGCATCGTCGATCCGACCGGAGCCTGCGTGGCCGACGGCGAGATCGGGGAACTGCAGGTCCGCGGGAATTCCGTGGGCCGCGGCTACTGGAACGACGTCGCGGCCACGCAGGCGGCACGCGTCGACGGCTGGTTCAAGACCGGCGATCTCGCGCGCAAGGACCCGGCGACCGGCGAGACCGCGTTGGTCGGACGCGCACGAGAATTGGTGATCAGCGGCGGCTTGAACGTCTATCCCGCCGAAGTCGAGCAGGCGATCGCGCACCACTGCGACGTCGTCGAGGCCGCGGTGTTCGGCGTGCCGGACGCGGACTTCGGCGAGATCGTCGCCGCGGCCGTCGTGCTGCGCGAGGGTTCGTCGACGACGGGCGCTGTGCTCGATGCGTTCCTGGCCGAGCGCATCGCCGCATTCAAGAAGCCGAAGGTCTGGCGCATCGTGCAGGCGTTGCCGAAGAACGCGATGGGCAAGGTCCGCAAGGACGTGCTGCGCGAGCACGCCTGAGCGACTACGTCCGAGAGTCGTCGCGTCCAGCGACGATTCTCGGACGTAGTCGATCCCGCATCAGGTGTCCGAGGCGACGGCAGTCGCCGCCCCGTTCAACAGGCACTGCTGTACGGCGTTGAATGACGCGAACGACCTGTGGAGACGGCGGTCAAGAAGTCGGTCGCCTCGCGACCGGGGCGCCGCCGTCGGCACCTTGTGCGTTCGGCTGTGGATCAATCCCTCGAAGCGAGGGGTTGATTCACGGCGTCTGAGCCGGCCGCTCACGATCCGCAGCACGCTCACGGACTGCGGCGGTTCGGCTTGCCCTTCTCCGTGCGACGGCGCTCCTTGAAGAACACGCGCAGTGGCACTTCGCCGAACGGGAAGCACTGGCGCATGCGATTCGCCATGTAGCGCGCGTACTCGTCGCCGAACAGCTTGCCTTCGTTGACGAACACGACGAACGTCGGCGGCCGTACGCCGGTCTGCGTCGCGTAGTACATCTTCGGGAACTTGCCGCGCCCCACGCGCGGGACTTGCCGCGATTCGGACTGTTCGATGACGCGGTTCAGCTCGCCGGTCCCGACGCGGTAGCTCGACTGGACGTAGAGGTCGATCGCGGTCTTCAGCGCCGCATCGACGTTGAACTTCGTCAACGCGGACATGAAGCACACCGGCGCGAACGCCAACGCGTGCAACTGCTGGTGCACGTACGGCTCGTACTCGTCCGGGGTCTTGCCGGCCTGCTGCGCGAGGTCCCACTTCGTGATGCAGAGCACGACGGGGCGCGCCGAGTCCGCGACCGTGCGGGCAATCGCCTTGTCGATCTGCGAGATCTCGCGAGTCGCGTCGATCAGGAACAGGACCACGTCGCACCGTCGGATCGATTCCTCGGCGCGCCCTTGGCTGTAGAAGTCGGGCGTGCCGTCGACCGCACGGTGCTTGCGGATACCGGCGGTATCGACCGCGATGAACTTGCGCCCATGCCACTCGAACGGCGCGTCGATCGAATCCCGCGTCGTTCCGGCCAGCGGCGACACGATCACGCGTTCGCTACCGACCAGCAGGTTCATCAGCGTCGACTTGCCGGAGTTCACCTTGCCGACGATCGCGATCCGGATGGGCCGATTCGGATCGTCCACGACGGCTTCGCCGTCGGCCGGGTCCTCGGGCTCTTCACCCGCGTCTTCCGGCATGCGCTCGAGGATCGTCTCCACCAACTCCTCGACGCCGTAGCGTTCACGCGCCGACACCGCGATCGGCGCGCCGAAGCCGAGGCGCATGAAGTCCGCGGACGCGCGTTCTTGTTGCACGCCATCGCACTTGTTCGCGACCAGCACGACCGGTTTGTCGAGGTGGCGCAAGCGTCGCGCGATCTCCGCGTCGGCGGGCAGACAACCGTCGCCGGCATCGACCACCAGCACGATCAAGTCGGCATCTTGCAATGCGTATTGGATCTGGCGCTCGATCTCGTCCTTCAACAGGGCGTTGTCGAACTGACCGATGCCACCCGTATCCATCAGGAAGAACGAACCGCCAGGGCGCTCCACGCGCGCTTCGACGCGATCCCGCGTGACGCCAGCGGTCGGATCGACGATCGCGACCCGCCGGCGGAGCACCGCATTGAACAACGACGACTTGCCGACGTTGGGTCGGCCGCAGATCACGACGCGGAATGGGTTCACGGCGCACCGAGGAACTTGTGGACCTGCGGGATCACGCGCACGTCGGTGAGGCCCTGCCGCGTCGCGTGGTCCGCGAGCTCGGCGAGGAACGGGAACGAGACCGCCAGCGATCCGTTGCGGCGTGTTTCGGGTTGCACGATGAACGGCACATTCGGCGCTTCGTCCTGCATCAGGCGCACGGCGTCGTCCCACTCGGCGCGCTCGAGACGGTCGTTGACGACGACCTTCACGTAGACCTCGCGGCGCGCCGCGATCCGCAGGAAGCGGCGATGCGCGTCGAGGCTCGGCGCGGTGTTCGCGACCGACGGCAATTTGAGGTCCATCGACACGATGGCGACCGCGTCGATGACGCGCGCCAACGCGTCGGGGAGCGTGCCCGCGGTTTCGAGCAGCACCGGCAACGGCGCCAACCCCGGCAGGAACGACTCGAGGAAGTCGACCTGCTCGAGCGGCTCACCGCCGGTGATCGACACGGCGTGCAGCGCACACACCCTGGCCGCCGCATCGCGGACGAGCTCGACTGCGGAGATCGGGTCCACCGGGTTCTGGCGCACGCCTTCGATGCCGGGGATGCGCACCGAATAGCCTTGGCCGGGACGCAGAGCGTCCGGCGTATCGCAGAAGCAACAGCCGATCGAGCAGCCCCCGAGCCGGACGAACAGGTGACGCTTGCCGACGTGCGGACCTTCGCCCTGGAAGGTGCAAAACACCTCCGCCAGGACCCCGGTCGTCGTCGCCAATGAGCCACCCTGCATGCCGAAACCCTCGGCGAACCGCGCGCGTAAGCACACGCCTCGCGCCCCACGGGATGACGTGGAACGCGAGGCGTCGCAAGCGTCGGTCCGCGTTTACTTCTTGGCCGCGGGCTTCGCCGGAGCAGCCGCCGCGGGCTTCGCGCCAGCGGCCGCAGGCTTCGCGCCAGCCGCCGGAGCCGCGCCTGCCGCCGGCGCACCCGCCGCCGGAGCCGCCGACTTGATCTTCTTGACCTTCAGACGCGTGCGCACCTTCGGCAGGTTGTAGACCGAATCCTCGGTCTTGCGCTTGCCGTCCTTCTCGAGCGCCGCGAGACGCTCGACGCGCGTGAACACGTTGCGCGAGCGCTGCAACGAACTCTTCATCTTCAGACTGCTGTGAACCGTCATGGCAACTCCTGTCGTTGAACCGTCGCGCCGACGCGCGGGCCCGTTTCGTGTTCAGTCCTTGCGGTACTTCGCCGGGTCGTCCGGATGCCGCGCGATGGTCGCGTTGCGGAACGGACTCTTGTCCCGGCCCTTCGGATAGTCGTCGATGGTGCGCAACTTGTTCAGCAGACGCACCAGCGTGGGATCGTCGGAATTGGCGAACTCACCGACGTAGACGACCCACTGATTGCGTTTGGTGTCCGGCCAATCGGTGATGACCGCCGAGTCGATGCCGTACCGCGTTTCGAGCAACCCGCGCATCTCGTCGAGGATGCGCTCTTGCTCGGGTGTGCGGTCATAGGCGATGAGCTTCACGCCGAACGGAATCGTGACAGGGAGGTTCGCGGCGTCGGGGCGCGCGTTGGCGTCGCCCGTCTCGATCGCAGCGCCCTTCGCGAGAACGCTCGCGGCATCGGACTCGGTCTGCGCCGACTGCCCGTTGCTGTAGCCGTAGAGATAGGCCGCGCCGATCAACACGACCCAGACGAACAACAGCACGACGCTGCCGATCAGCGACAGGCGCAGCTCGAACTCCTGCGTCGGCGCGACGACCCGCGCGGGTCGCTCGGCACGCTCGGGGACTTCCGAGGTGTGGATGCCACCCATCCCCGGTTCCTTCCGCAGCGGATCGGGGCGTTGGAACGTCCCGCTGGAACGGAAGATCTCGAGCGGATGGCTCTTCTTTCCGGTCATGGGGTTTCGCAACGGGTACTCGATTCGACGGAATCGGAGGCGATCGGGAAGTTCCGGGCTTCCGCCACGCGGCGGAAACGCAGCATTCAAGCGTGGAGCGACCTTCCGATCAAGGCTTCACACCGGCGCGGTGGCCACCCGGTTTCGCCGCCCGGGGCCAGGAGGGATCGATTGCACCCGAGGGATCCGGGCCAAAACGACGGCGGCCCGGCGACGATCGCCGGGCGGACGAGCTCATCCGCGCCGGGAGGCGCAGTCGACCGCCAGCCGGAAGGCCTCCAGCATCGAACCCGCGTCGGCCCGCCCCATCCCGGCGATGTCATACGCCGTTCCATGGTCGGGCGAGGTCCGGACGAACGGCAAACCGATCGTCACGTTGACCCCGAACCCGAACGCCAGGAGCTTGACCGGAATCAGGCCCTGATCGTGGTACATCGCGTACGCGGCATCGAACTCGCCTTTGCGCAGCCGCACGAACGCGGTGTCGGCCGGCAGTGGCCCGGTCAGGCGAGCCCCCCGGACAGTGGCCATCGCGGGTTCGATGACGCGCGACTCCTCGTCGCCGAACAACCCGTGCTCGCTCGCGTGTGGGTTCAACCCGGTCACGACCACGTGCGGTTCCGCCACGCCGAAATCACGGCGCAGAGCGGCATCGAGGATCTCCAAGTCCGCGGCGATCGCGGCGGCGTCCAGCCGCGTCGCGACGTCCCTCAGCGCGACGTGCCGCGTGGCGAGCGCCACCTTGATGCCACCGCCGACGAACAACATGACACCGCGCGCGGATCGACTGCGCTCGATCAGGATCTCGGTTTGCCCCGGGAACGCGTGTCCCGCGCGGTGCATCGCTTCCTTCGAAGTCGGCGCCGTCACGATGCCCGCGACCTCACCCCGCATCGCGGCGTCGATGGCGCAGAACAACCCTCGCGCCGCCGCCTCGCCCGACTCGGCGCTCGGTCGGCCGAGCGCGAAACTCCCCACCGCCGAACTCTCGACCCGCGTTTCGCGCGGTCCCGGCGCGGGCAACGTGGCGAGCGCCGCACGGTCCCCGATGAGGACCACCTCGACGGCGGTGCGCTCCACTTCGCCCGAATGCAGCAGCTTCGCGACGATCTCGGGCCCGATCCCCGCGGGATCGCCGAGCGTGATGGCCAAACGACGCGTGGCGATCATCGCGCGAGGATCTCGCTGCGCCACAGCGCGTCGAGTTGCTGCACGTCCTGGCCCGTTGACCGCACGAACGCTTGATCGAGCGTGTCGCCGCGCCCGAGATCGGAGAGGACCGCCCGCACGGCGCCGACGCCATAGCGACCGTGGAAGAACCCGACGAACGACCGCGACTGCGCGTACCACAGCCTCACTTTGTCGACATCGGTCTCACTGACCCACTCCGCCGGCAGCTCGGCGAACGCGGCGGGTTTCGTGCCCTTCGCGACCAGCGCACGCACGCCCGCGTGCGGATCGACGCCCTCGAAGAACTCCGCGAGGCCCTCGTTCAGCCAGAGCGGGCACAATGGGGCGAGATCGGCGATGACGCGATGCGCGTACTCGTGCGTCGCCGTCCTGCGGATCGACTCGCGTTCGCGCGCGAAGTCGTCGATCGGCAACCGGATCTTGCCGTCGTAGAGGCCACCCACCCAGCCGTGGGTCGCGGTCGCTTTCTGGAAGTCCTGGCGCGAGTACAGCAGCACGGTGGTCTTGTCGCGCGGGAACGCGCCGAGCTCGCTGCCGACCTTCGCGCGCGCGTCTTGCAGCAGGGACAGCACCTGATCGGCGACTGCGAAGTCCTCGGGCTTGCCGAGGAACTTCAGCGTGAAGTCGTTCGACGACCGGTCGACGTAATCGCTGGAAACCGAGTTCTCGCGCTCGCACCGTTCGAGCAACGCCGTGACGACGGCTTCCTCGCCGAGTTCGAGCCGCCGCTTCAGGCTCTCGATCGCACGCGGCAGATCGTCCTTCGCGTAATAAAGGAACCCGAGGTCGCGATGGACGGTGGGCTCGTCGGGGAACTCCGCGCGGGCTTCGATCAGTACGGCTTCGGCGCGACCGAAATCTCGCAGCTCCATCCAGCCGCGCGCGAGATGGCGCCGCGTCGTGACGTCGTCCCGCAGGTCGAGCGCGCGTTCGAAGTCGGCGATCGCCTCGGCGACCCATCGTGCTTCGAGCCGGGAGACGCCGCGATTGTGGTAGGCGACGCCGAGGTTCTCACGAATCGTGCGGTGCGCCGGATCGGCGCGCGTCGCGCGTTGCAGCAGTTGGATCGCGTCGTCGTAGTGCTTCGCCTTCAATTGCTCGACGCCGAGTTCGTTCCACTCGGCAGCGGTCTTCTCTCCGTCACCGAGCGCGACGATCGCGGTCAGGACTCCGGCGACCCACGCGTTCATCGACGTCCCTCCTCGCGAATCGTTCGCACGAACCGGTCGTAGCGGTACGGCACGCCGTGCGCCTCGTGCAGCTGCACGATCTTGCGATGGTATCGCTCGGCGAGCTCCTGCATGGCCGCGGCGTATCCAGGATCACAGAAGTAGACCCGACATCCGAGCGGTCGCCCATCGCGCAGCCGGCATTGCCCCCCTTGGAAGTACGGGCAGGCGTCGGGGGCCGCGTCTTGCGGCTTCGCACCGCCGTGAGCTCGCGCGTATTCGACTTCGACGTCGGTCGCGAACAGGACGTGACCGGCCTTGGCGAAGTCGCAACACAGTCCGCGCAGATCGCAGCGCACCGCCGTGGCGCGGACTTCGACGTCGAGCGCGTCGTAGAGCGCCTTCAGTTCCGCGTGCAGCGCGCCGCGCTCGACGCGGCTCATCGTGGGCGCTTGCGGACGACCGGGAAGCGCGGATGCGGCGGACCGTCCTGCGGCGTCTGGAACGGCAAGTCGAGCGTCGTGTCGGAACCGCCCTCGCGGAAGGACAGCGTCTTCTTGCCGCGAATCTGCTCTTCGATGTCCGCGATCAGTTCCTTGGTCGTCTGGTACCGGAACGCGCGGTCTTGCTCCATCATCTTGCGGATGAAGT
Organism: Planctomycetota bacterium; assembly: GCA_052034255.1. Taxonomy (GTDB): domain Bacteria; phylum Planctomycetota; class B15-G4; order B15-G4; family JADJEK01; genus JADJEK01. The sequence goes on from JBPOIU010000063.1 coordinate 55,586, forward strand.
AGTTCATGTGCGGCGAGATGCGCCGCGACTGCAGCTCCGGGGACGACAGGGTCTCGAGGATGCGCGCCGCGAGTTGTTCCTGGGTTCCCTCGCCCGCGAACGGGAGTTCACCGACGACGATCTGATACAGCGTCGCGCCGAGCGCGTAGATGTCCGAACGCTCGTCGAGATCGGCGGTGCCTTGCGCCTGCTCGGGTGACATGTACGCCGCGGTACCGAGCGTGGTGTCCGACCCGACTTCGTGCGCGTCGTGGATCGAGGTCGCGAATCCGAGGTCGATCAGCTTCACGCCGTTGTCGCGCGTCAACAGGATGTTGTCCGGCTTCACGTCGCGATGCAGGATCCCTTGCGCGTGCATGCTCTCGAGCGCACGCGCCGCCTGAAGGATGATGAAGAGCGCCGCGTCCTCGTGGAACTGCATGCCGGAGCGCAACAGCGCGAGCAGCGATTCGCCCGGCACCCAATCCATGATGAACACGAGGCGCTCGGCGCCGGACTTGTCCTTCACCGAACCGACTCGGTGCCCGCCGACGATGTTCTCGTGCTGCAGCTTCACGAGCAGCTTCGCCTCGCGGACGAACCGCCGCCGCTGCTCGGGATCTTGATGCAGCGCGGCGTGCATGACCTTGATCGCGACTTCGCGGCCGGTCTTGTCCTCGCGCGCACGCATGACGACCGAGGTTCCGCCGACACCGGCCTTCGCGACGTACGTGAAGCCGGGAACCACCGGCACGTCCTCGCCACCGGTCGAGCGCAGGAAGCGCACCTTGTCGGCGCTGAGGATGGAAAGCCGCGCCAACAGCTGTTCCACGGTTTCAGGGCCACCCTGTGCGCACGCGGCGAGCGCTTGTTCGGCCTCGGCTTTGCCGAGATGGCCTTTCTGGACCAAGATCGCGAGGAAGCGAACCTCGTCGGGACTCAACATGACGGCTCCGTTCCGGAGACATTCGCTTCGACTTCGCGGCCCATGAAGGGGCACGATAGCTTCGCGAGAGAAACAGGGTCAAGGACGGGGAGCGGCCGGCGGAAAAAGGCGGTCGCACTCATGGCGAGTGCATCGTGCGCAGCGCCCGCGCGGCTTGACCCTCAACCGTCCGTATGTCGCTGCTGCCGCCGGGTGCGTTTTCGAACCTCCCGCTGCACCCGCGCAACGACGGAGGAACGTTTGCGTGAACTCCCCACAAGGGCTCAAGGCTCGTTCGTCACCCAGCCGATCCTGACGCCACGACATCACCCCCGGGTGCACCATGGCTGGAAAGCACGACACGCAGGTCGTTCTCAAGTACTGCGAAGTCATCGACGAGTTCATCAAGGTCCGCGTCTTCGCCGACGACGAGATCGGTCAACTCGTGGCGAAGGACCGCGTCAGCAATCGGCGCAGCTATCAGCGCTCGGTCGTCGAAGGGTGCGTGCTCGATTACGAGGACAGCGTCCTGCCGCTGTTCAAGAAGTTCAACCGCATCTACAAGCCCGAAGCGCTCGAGGACGTGCTCTACCAAATCTGCGTCGAGGTCAACCCGCACCTCGAGATCCACCAGGTCAGCCTTCCGCTGTCCGCCGACGGGACGCCGGAAGCCGACGCGGGAGCCAACGTCCGGCAGCGCCTGTTCGCCCAGGTCTACGGATTGGAACGCGAGCTCACGAGCCGCATCGTCGGGCAGAAGGAAGCCGTCCTGTCGGTGTCGAAGGCGCTGAAGAAGGCGGCCGTCGGACTGAAGGACCCGCGCAAGCCGATCGGCGTGTTCTTGCTCGTCGGCTCGACCGGCACTGGCAAGACGGAACTCGCGAAGGTGGTCGCGTCGAAGGTGTTCGGCGGCACGACGAACATCGTGCGCGTCGACTGCTCCGAGTTCGCGCTGCCCCACGAGTACGCCAAGCTGATCGGCGCGCCGCCCGGGTACATCGGCCACAACGAGGGCGGCTTCCTGACCGAGGCGGTCAAGACCAAGAAGTCGTGCGTCGTGCTGTTCGACGAAATCGAGAAGGCGCACGGCAAGGTCCACAACCTGCTGTTGCAGTTGATGGACGAAGGCACGCTGACCGACGGCAAGGGCAACCAGGTCCGCTTCGACAACACACTGGTGCTGATGACGTCGAACCTCGGCGTGCGTGAGATCGAGGATCTGCGCAATCGCTGCGGCTTCGGCTCGGCGAGCCGCAAGGACCTCAGCCGCGGGGAAATGCAGGACGCGATCCAGGCGGCGATGAAGTCGACGTTCACTCCCGAATTCATCAACCGCGTCGACGAAGTCGTGCTGTTCAACCCGTTGACCGAGAAGGACTGCCAGCGCATCGCGTCGATCCAACTCGACGAGGTGTCCTCGTATCTCCAGAACGCCGAAGTGAAGCTGCAGTTCTCGCCGCGCGTGTTCCAGTTCATCGCGAGCCTCGGCTACTCGGCCGAGTACGGAGCGCGCGAACTGCGCCGCATCATCCGCGCGCAGGTCGAGAGTCCGCTCGCCGAGTTGTTGCTCGAAGGCACGTTCGGCGCCGGTGACACGGTGTTGGCCTCGGTCCGCCGCGGCAAGCTGCACTTCGAAGCCACCGTGAAGGGCCCCGGCGAACGCCAGACCGCGCTCGCCCCCGCCCCGGTCTGATCCGGACCAAAGCCGCCGCTCCGTCGACGCGATCGACGCGCGCCACGGCGGTCGTCCGTGGACTCGCTACAGTCTCCGCGATCCGATCCGGAGACTCCACATGCGTGCACTTCGTGCGTTGGCCACGCTGCTGCTGTTCGTTCCCACCGCCGCGGCGGCCGGCATCACTTGGCAGCCGTCGCTCGACGACGTGCTGGCGCGCGCCAAGACCGAGAACAAGGTCGTGTTCATCGCGGTCAACATGGACCGCGAGCGCGCGAACGACCGCCTGGTCGCGGACCATTACAAAGACCCGACGATCGTCAAGCTGACGAGCCACACGCTGAATCTGTTCTGCTCGCGCTTCGACCACGCATCGGGCGAGAAGCCGTGCCCACGCGCCGGTAGCGTGCCGTGCTCGGCGCACATGGCCGTCGAGAAGGCCGTGCGCGCGCAGATCCTGAAGCCCGCCGACGGCGGTGACGTGGTCTCGCCGCAGCACGTCCTGCTCGGTCCGGACGGCAAGGTGCTGCTGTCGGTCCAGTACGAGATCTCGAAGCCCGAGCTCGAGTGGTGCATCGTCACCGCGATCCGCAAGCTCGACCCCGCGTTCTCGTGGACGCTGTCCAGCGGTGCGCGCGCTCCGCGTCGGCTCGTGATGGACGGCGTGGTCACCGGCGAGGCCATGGAACAGGCGCCGACCAAGGAAGAGGTCGACGCCATCCTCGAACGACTGAAGCGCGGCGAGGCACCGCGCGAGATGCGCGAAGAGATCATGCGGCTGTTCAAGAGCGATGATCCGCGCGCGAAGGACTACGTCGGCAACTTCCTGTCGTCGAAGCCGGCGAACCGCGAGAACTGGATCACGGTGCTGGTGCATGAGGTCGGCCGGTCGTCGCCGCAGGATTGGTCCGAACTGGTGACCCGCTTCCTCGAGGATCCACGTCCGGAGGTGCGCGCCGAGGCCGCCGTCGCGCTCGAGCAACTCGCCGACCCGAAGGCGCTCGGTGACCTGACCAAGGCGTTCAAGCGTGAGAAAGAGGACACCGTGAAGCGCGAGCTGCTGCGGGCGATCGCCTCTGCGGGCCGCGCCGACAAGAAGACCGCGACGACGCTGACCGAGCAATTCGCGAAGGCGAAGGACGCCGCCACGCGCTGTGCCGCGCTCGTCGGCGCCGCATACCTGGAGGACGCGAAAGCCGCGCGCGCATTGCTGGAACCGGCGCTGCAGGCCCCTGAAGCGGCCTTTCGGGGCGCGGCGGCGTGCGCGCTCGCCGTCCGTCGGGATCGAGAGGCGCACGAGGCGATGCTGGACTCGGCCGCGCTGAAGGAATCCGATCCGACCACCAAATCGACCATCGAAGCCGCGTTGAAGGTCCTGCGCGGCGGTGACGTCGCGAAGATCGACGAGGCCGCCAACACGCTGTGCGGCAGCACGATCGTGCGCGATCGCAAATGACGGAGACCGCATGAGCGACGTCCTCGCGGTCCGCGGCGCCAAGATCCCGCTGTGGGCGATCCAGATCGACGTCTCCCGCGCGAGCGGGCCGGGCGGCCAGAACGTGAACAAGGTCAACAGCCGCGTGACCTTGCGCCTCAACCTGCGCACGGCGCCCGGGCTGTCGGAGTTCGCGCGCGCCCGGTTGCTGTCGAAGCTCGGCGCGAAATTGACGACGAACGGCGAGCTCCTGGTCCACGGCGCCGAGCACCGCGATCAATCACAGAACAAGGCCGCGGCGTTCGAACGCCTGCGTTCGATGCTCGAACAGGCGTTGACCCCCGAGAAGCGCCGGGTCGCGACCAAGCCGACGCGCGGCTCGATCGAACGCAAGATCGACGCGCGCAAGAAGCGCAGCGCGGTGAAACGCGAGCGGCGCTGGCGCCCCGATGCGGAGTGAGCCAGCGCCGCGTCCACCTCAAAACCGACCCGGACGGGACTGCCCGTGGGCGATTTCCGTCAGAACTCTTCGCCGTTCATGTCGAAGTTCGACAGGTTCGCGGAGAAGTCGTTCTTCGGCGTCACCACCAGGCGCTGCGTGGTCTGGATGTCCCGACCGCTGATCGGATCGCGGCTCGACGTGATCAGCCGGATCAAGATCTGGCCGCCGCGCGAATCGCGTTGGAACACCACCTGCTGCACTCCGCGGCACAGCGTGCGCGCCTGCTGGACTCCGCTCTGGTCGATGCGCACCAGATGGTCGAGCGGGAAGTCGCCCGCGGTGCCGTACCCGAGCCGGTAGATGAACGGGCCGGCTTCCTCGATCTCCATCGAGTTGCCGCCGACGTTCACGAAACCGCCGATCGTCATGAAGCGGATCGCGAAGTTCGAGTTCCCAACCGCGTTCGTCGTCGGATACAGCGTGCCCGGCGGCGGCGTCGCGGCCGAATCGACCGGCGCCGCCGCGAGCGTGTTGTCCTCGTCGATCGGCCAGATCTGGACCGTCTCGTCGCGCACCGACGCTTCTTGCAGCTCGAGGTTCATCGCGATCAGCGCCTTGCTGCTGTTCGCCATCGCTTCGAGTTGCGCCGTGCCGGCCGTCGTCCCCCGCATGCTGCCGGTGTACGACGACAGCGCGACGTAGAACATCAGCGACAGCAACGTCGCGGAGATCGCGACTTCGACCATCGAGAAACCACGGATCGCCGTCCGCATCTTGCGCCTGGATACGTTCATCGGAGTGCCACCTCTGTTTCGCTCAGTTGGCGATCGGCTTGACGCCGAGGTCGCGCAGTTCCCAACCGAGGTACTGCGGCCGCTTGTCCTTGGGGAAGAACGGCGGCGGCGCCTGCTTCATGTCCTCGTCGAACAACGAGAAGCCGCGCTTGAAGCCGTAATAGAACGCGCCGCTGCCGGTCACGACCGTGGTGCAGGGACGCTTGTAGGACACGAGGCTGCCGAAGCGACGGATCGAGGAGCGACCGCCGTTGTTCGTATAGAACGGGTTCGAACCCGAGACCGACGACAACTGGCCGGCCGCGTTGTAACCCAGGCCTTCCAGCGTCAGTCGCTTCTGCAGCGAGATGTACGCGCCCGCGACTTCGGCATTCTGCGGCACGCTCGAGCGGATAATCACGTCGTTCGCCGCGACCACGCCGAGCACCGCGTCGCCGTCGTAGAAGCCATCACCCGATTCGGCTTCCATTCCCGGCGGCCGCTTGTTCGCGAAGTAGGACACTTCGGCGTTCGCTGCGATCTGCGTCGAATCCGAGATGTTCGACAGCGTGCCGTAGTCGGCCTCGTCGACGCCGTCGAGCTGGCTCTTGTAGACCAGCTTGGTCGCGAGGTCGCCCGCGTCGTCGACGTACTGCACCGAGCCGATGATGTCGACGTTTCCGGTCGTCGCGACCGTCACGCGTTCACTGACCTTGCCCTGGATCGACGTGTACGCGGCGCCGCCGCCGAGCGACTCCTTGGTGTCGAAGAACACGACGCCCGTTTCCGGCACCGGCACGTTGGTGACCGTCAGGTACTTGCTCGGCGTGCCGTTCTTCACCAACTTCAGCGTCATGGTGTTCTTCGGGTTGCCGTTCGGGTTGTGGACGAACGTGACCGACGAGTCGACGTAACCATCGACCACGACGCCCGCGACCTGCCCGCTCTGGTAGTTGATCTTCAACGTCGGCGTCGGATCGGAAGCGTTCTTCTTCAGGTCGCTGACGCTCGCGATGCCGCTGTAGGAAACCGTCATTCCCGACACCGTGCCGGACGCCAGGTTGATCGTGCTCGGCGACGAACCGGACGCGTAATTCTTCAGCGTGTCGTCCGGATCGTCGGGATTGCTCGTCAGCGATGACGGCAACGGCAGATACAGCGGATCGGCCGAGAAGTTGTTGTCCGGGTGGAGATACACCGTGCCGGCCTCGGTCGCACCCGCGGTGTACGAGACTCCGGTCACCGACAGCAGGCGGTTCGCGAAGTACGGGTTCGACGTCATGATGTAGAGGTGCTTGTTCGTGTGGATCTCGCCTTCGGCCGGCTTGCCGGGGTTGACCGGCGAACCACCGAGACCGAGGTCGTCGTCGACGACCGCCACGAAGTTGTTCGACAGCGGTGTCCCGTCGCGCACGTACTGGCGCACGAGTTTCAACACACCCATCTCCACGCCGTCGGCGCGCGTGTACAGAGGTTCGGAGACCCGGGCCTCGAGCACGTACCAGTCTTGCGGCAAGTCGTCCCCGGCGCCCCCGACTTCGTTGCCGTCGGCGTCGAACACGTTGCTCGGCTCGTCGGTACGCAGGCGCACCATCCGGTTCGTGCCGGCGATGAACGTCTCGTCGTTGTCACCCTGCTCGGGATCGGTGAGCTTCGGGTTCTTGGCCTCGCCGCTCGCCCCCTTCGCGAACTCGTTGATCACGCGATGCGCGCGACTGAGCGAGCCGTGGACGGAGAACAAGCTGCGCACCGACGCGGCCTTTTGATTCGAGTCGCGCAACTCGTAGTGGTTGCGGTCCATGAACATCGCCGTGCCGGAGATGATCAAGAACGCGAACACGACGGCGAGGATCAACGCGGTCCCGCGTTCGGTTCGTGGTTTGCCTGTACGAGGAAGTCTCATGACGAACTGTTCCTTCCGGTGGGCACCGATGGCGTCCATGACCTTTGGGATCGGGTTCACGGGTCCTGTGCGCGCAGGCCGCGCAGGACGAGTCGGGGCTGAGCATTCGCTGGGAAATTGGGGCGGTAGAACACTTCGAAGCCGAACAACTCCATGCTCTGGTCGGAGTCGTCGTCGTCCTCGAAACAACCCTCGCCGGCTTCCTGTTCGATGAAGCTGCCGAGCAGCAGCGCGGCCGCGCCGTCCGGCACACCGTCGCCGTCCGGGTCCACCGCGGCCGGGAACTCGAGCGTCGACTGCACGTTGTTCGAAACGCGGATCAGGAAGTCACCCGGGATGCCCGCCGAGGGGAAGCCGTCGACGCTGCCGAGATCGAGGACTTCGTTCGGGAGCTCCTTGATCGACCGCGCCAGCGAATAGAGCGAGGGCGGATTGCCGCCGACCTCCACTTCGGGGTCGAAGAGCTCGGCCAACGCGTCGTCGGGTGAGTCCGGCGCCGCCAGCACGTCGTCGTCGCCGTCGCCGAACTGCAGGTTGTTCAGCAGCTCGACGTAGGCTTGAGCGCGCGCCAGCACCATCGTGTTCATCTGGTACTGCCGGTTCGCGGCCATGCCGGTCATCATCGTGGCGGCCATGCCCATCACGGCGGTCGCGAGGACGACCATCGCCACGCAGATCTCGATCAACGTCAAACCGCGTTGCGTGCGTCGGTGCAGCCGCATCATCGTCCCCCCTCGAGTTCCTCGGGGCGCATGCCGGCGACGTAGCCACCCGACTCGATCAGGGCCTTCGCGTCCGCCGGCGAGTCGATGACCTTGATGCCTTCGGCGGACCCGCCGAGCGGGCCGCCCGGCATCTCGACCGGGTTCAAGCCGTACTGACGGAGGTTGCGCGTCAGCTCCTTGGTCGCTTTCTCTTCTTTCGAGTCGAGCAGCGACGGCCGGCGACCTTCCTTGAACTCCTCCATCAGCTTCGCGTCGCGCTGCTTGCCCTCTTCGCGCGTCCAGTTCGGGATCGCGCCGGTCCCAGCTTGGGTCCGTTGCGCGGTCGGCGTGCCCTCGGACTCGCGCGTCGTGAAGTGCGCGACGCACAATCCGAGCGCGACGATCGCCATGCCGACGACGACGAGGGGTGGTTTCTCGAACGACTTCATGAACGGCTCCAGAGGTCTCGCGGTGCGCAAGACGTCGACGGTTCGCTTATCGGTCCACACTCGAGTCGCTGGTGTCGAATCCCGCGCCGCGCAGGCGCTCGCGATGCCTAAGTCACGCGCGAGCCCACGGATCCGGCCGCTGTTCCGCACCTCGATCACCTCGACATCGTTCTCAAGTCGTCCGTTGTCCGCGTCCGCTCCGAGGACCCACTACGTCCGGCCACGAAAAAAGGGCCGGCGGAAACGATTCCGCCGACCCTTCGTCCCCTCGCCGTGCCCGTTCGGGAGAGGACCGTGCTTCGCGGACCTTTCTTCGGCGACTTCATGCGGCGGTTGCTCGAACATTTCGCGCCGATCCGCGCGCGGATTGCGCAACCCGTGCTCCGACGACGGCTTCCGGCGCGAAGCCGACTCCGACGATCGTTCGGATTCGTGCTCAAGCACGCCGCTGCATGCCAGCCCGCCCGCCGTTACGATCCGCGTTTCCCCCGCCTCTGGTCGGAACCTCGCGTGATCGCTGTCGCCCATTCCGCACGGATCGCCGTTCTCGCGCTCAGCACGCTGTGCGCGCCCCAAGAGACCACTCTGCAAGAAGGCGTCGTCGCACGCGTCGGCGACGCAGCGTTGTCTCGCGCCGAGTTCGAGTCGTTCGTCGCGCGCGAACATCGAGGCACCGAGTTCGCGAACCAGGCACTCGATGACTTGATCAGCGAACAGATCGTCTTCCTCGAAGCCGAGCGCCGCGGGTTCTCGGTCACCGACGAGCAAGTGAACGCCCGCTTCGCGCAATACGAGCAGGAGTTCGTGAAGAGCGCCCGCGAAGCGGGTGCGAAGGACCTGACCTCGTACCTCGCGGCGAACGACGTCGATCTCGGCCTGTTCCGCAAGAAGCTGCGGCCGGTGCTGTTGCTCGAACAGCTGGTGCGCGCCGAGTTCGAACTCGACGACGACGAGCCCGTGCCGCAAGAGAAGATGCACGTGTGGATCGGGGATCGTCTGGCGCGCGCCCGCGTCGAGCGCCTCGGCATCGACAGCGGCGTCGCCGCGCGTGTCGACGGCGTCCCGATCGACGTCGCGCGGCTCGGCCAGCGACTGGTCGAAGCGAGTCAACGCAAGAAGCTCGACGAGTGGCTCGACGAGCTGATCGGTTGCGTCGTCGTCGAGCAGGCCGCCGCACGCCAGGGCCTCGTGCTGACCGATCGCGACGTCGACGTCGGACTCGATCAATGGCAGAAGGAGTTCCGCGAGCGCCAGCAAGGCGGCGACGTCGATCTCCGCCGCCTGCTCGCCGAGAAGGGCCTGTCGATCGACGCGCTGCGCGCGAGCCGGTTGTTCCGCGCGAAGCTGCTGATGGAGAAGCTCGTCGACGACCTCTATCCCGATCCGGAACTGCGCTCGTTCTTCAGCGCCCATCGCGCCGAGTTCATGGAGCGTGCGGGGCGCAGCGTCACGATGCGCGTGGTCTTCTTGAAGGCCGGAGCTCCGGGCGCCGTCGAAGCCAAGTTCGTGCCGCGCGGCTACGCGGAAGCCGAGCGCATCCTCGCGGACAAGCGCGCCGAGATCCTCGCCGGCACGACGACATTCGCCGCGGTCGCCAAGGCGATCTCGGAGCATCCGTCGGCGACGCAGGAAGGCAACGTCGGTCAGCTCGTCGCCAGCACGCGGACACCGCTCGGAGTGATCGCGCACAAGGCGCTCGCGAAGCTCGAGGAGAAACCCGGCCTGTGCGGTCCGATCGAGGCCACCGAGGGCGTCTATCTGGTCGAACTGCTCGACGTGCGTCCCGCGCCCGGTTACGAACAGCTCGCGACGGCGGTCCGTGCGCGGGCCCGAGAGGAACTGTTCAAGACGTTGAAGGACGGCGCTGGCGTCGTCCGCAGTCCGTTCTGAGGACGGCAGGCGAAACCGACAGGAGGCGAACCGTGTTGATCGGACAGGTCGTCGGCACCGTGGTGTCGACGGTGAAGGACGAGAAGATGGAGGGCCTCAAGTTCCAGGTCGTCCGAGACGTCAGCGAACGCGGCAAGCCGACCGGGAAGTACGTCGTCGCGATCGACGCGGTCGGCGCCGGCCACGGCGACATGGTCCTCTACGCGACCGGCTCGTCCGCGCGCCAAACCCCGGCGACCGACGGCAAGCCCGCGGATGCCGTGATCATGGCCGTCATCGATTCGTGGGACGTCGACGGCGAGTTGGTCTGGGATCGCCAGGCGCTCGCGACGAAGGTCTGACATGAACCTCGGACGCGTCACCGGCCGCGTCATCGCGACGCGGCTCACCCCCGGCCTCGAGGGCGTCAAGCTGCTGTGGTTGCAACCACTCGACGAGCAGTTGCATCCCAAAGGTGCGCAACTCGTCGCGTGCGATGCGATGCACGCGGGCATCGGCGACGTCGTGTTCTGGATCGGCGGTCGCGAAGCCACCTATCCGTTGCCGGTCCAATTCGTCCCAGTCGATGCGACGATCCTCGGTCACGTCGAGCAGGTGTCGACCGCTCCGCGCTGACGGATCGACGCCCCCCCCGTCACGGCCGCGGCGCGAACTCGACGTCGTCGACGTCCACCCGGAACGCCCCCACCGCGCCGAGCGGCGTCGCGAACTCGATGCCGACCACCGCGTGCGGATCGAAGTTCACGCGCTTGCCGAACCCGACCTGCGCCAATGCCTGGAACGGCACGCGATAGGTCCGCCAGCGCTCGTCGATCGCGATCGTGGCGGAGAACGCGTCCCCGTCGGTCACGTCCTTCGTCAGCAGTCGCACTCGGAACTCTCCGCGCGTCGCGGCGCGCAGGCGGAAGCGCAGCGCGTCGGACTCGCCCGCATCGAATACACCGCCGTCCACGGGCAACAGCGTGACCGCGAGCCGCCGTTGATGCGGCAAGCCGCGCTCCAGGACACCGTCGATCCGCAGGAACGAGGTCCGGTTGTCGTCGCCGTAGTCGCGGACACCGGTGACGGCGACTTCGGCCTTGCCCGGGTCGTTCCGCTCCGGAGAGCGCGTGTGCGGTGGCAGCGCTCCGGTTTCCGATTCGAAGTCGAACAGCACGCCGGGCCGCCCGACGTCCGGCAACGGTTGCAACGGCGTGATCGCGACGAAGCGCGCCGCGATCGCCGCGCGATCCACGGCGATGCCGTCGCGCCACACCGCGCGCACGCGGGTCAGCGCCGTCGGGTCGGAGAGCGGATCACCTTCCACGAGCACGAGGTCGGCGAAGCGGCCGCTGGCGATCGTCCCGCGCTCGTCCAGCACACCGAGGAATGCGGCCGCATCCGACGTGAACGCCAGCAGCGCTTGCTCGGGAGGCACGCCTGCATCGATCCAACACCGGAATTCGGCCGCGGCGGCCGGGCCGTGGAAGACGCCCGGCATGCCGGCGTCACTGCCGGGCAGCAAGCGAACACCGGCGCGGTGCAGTCGGAACAAGGCATCCCGCAGCTTCGGCAGCCGACCCGTGAAGTAGATCGACAGCGCAGCCGCGCGCTCGGACGACTCCAGCGCAGCCGCGGCCGCGCGCCGCACCGAGGCATCGACGTAGTGCGAGAGCTCCCCGGCGTCGAACTCGTCGCCGGCCAGCGCGGCGTACGCGGCCAGCGTCGGCATCACGGCCACGCCGCTCGCGCGCACACGGTCGACGAATTCCTGATCGAGCGTGCCGACGACCGGCAAGTGGCCGAGCACGTCGGCACCGTGCTCGGCGGCGAACAGCGCCGCATCGCGCTCGACGGCGTGCACCACGACTCTCGCGCGGCGCGCGTGCGCCTCGTCGATCGCGGCCGCCAACGTGGCGTCGTCCATCGTCGATTGCGCGGGCATTCCGCCCCAACCGCCTCGATCGTGCATCAGCTTGACGACGTCGACACCGCTGCGGACCGCGTCGGCGACCGCCGCGCGGGCGTCGTCGGGGTTCGAGACCAGACGGGCCGGGTGCCCGCCTTCCGTGCCGTGCCCCCCGGCGACGGTCAACGCCGCGCCGGCACAGCCGAGTCGCGGCAGCGTCGCGTCGACGCGGCTGACCGCACGCAGGCGGAGCAGTTCGGGTTCATCGCCGTGGAGATCGAGCAAGGTCGTGACGCCGCAAGCCAGCGCGGCGCGCGCGAACGCATCGGCGCGCGGCGCCGCCTTCGCGTCGAACGGCGCCGCCGTGGCGCCGAGGTGGACGTGCAAGTCGAACAGCCCCGGCAGCAACGTGCAGCCGCTGCCGTCGATCGACGCGGCGGGTGCTGGCGACGGCGGGCCGGCCTCGATCCGACCGACGCGATCGCCGCGGATCTCGACCCACGCACCCTCGCGGACCGGCTCCTCGCGCACTCCGCTCCACATGCGCACGTCGCGGATCCACGTCACCGGCACGGCGTCCTCGGCGCTCCATCCGACCTCGGAACTCGCTTGGAGTCCGAGCAGCACGAGCGGCACCAGCAACGCTGCGCGTCGAGGGCGACCGCGTCGAGTGTCGCCCCGGACGGCGCCAGGATGCCTGCTATCCTTCGGACCCACCCCGGAGCGCAGCGACGACCGCGGCCTCGACGCGCTCACTTTGCGCGCGAGCGCACGGCCGGCGGACTCCAAAGACGAAACGGCTCTCGTGAACACGATTCGAACTCTCGCTCAATGGAAGGCGAAGGGACTCTCGCGACCTGCGGAGAGCGTACGCGACGAACTGCGCCGCAATCTCATCTCGACGCTGCGGGCTGGCAAACCGCTGTTTTCGGGCATCGTCGGCTACGACGACACGGTGGTCCCGCAAGTCGTCAACGCACTCCTCGCTCGCCACGACTTCATCCTGCTCGGCCTCCGCGGCCAGGCGAAGACGCGCTTGTTGCGACAACTGACCGAACTCCTCGACCCATGGCTGCCCGCGATCGACGGTTGTCCACTGAACAGCCATCCGCTCGCGCCGTTGTCGGTCGAAGCCAAGCGCCTGGCCGCCGAACTCGGTGACGATCTCCCGCTGCGCTGGATCCCACGCGCGGAGCGCTATCGCGAGAAACTCGCCACGCCCGACATCACCGTGGCCGACTTGATCGGCGACGTCGATCCGATCAAGGCCGCGGCGCGCAAGCTCGATCTGTCCGACGAACGTGCGATCCACTACGGGATCGTGCCGCGGACGAACCGCGGGATCTTCGCCGTCAACGAGTTGCCCGACTTGCCGACGCGCATCCAAGTCGGATTGCTCGATCTCCTCGAAGAGCGTGACGTCCAGATCCGCGGTTTCCCGGTACGCATCCCGCTCGACGTCCTGCTCGTGTTCTCCGCGAATCCCGAGGACTACACGAACCGCGGCTCCATCATCACGCCGCTGCGCGATCGCATCGAGTCCCAGATCGCGACCCACTATCCGCGCACGCTCGAGGACGGGCTCGCGATCACGACGCAGGAGGCGTGGCAGGAGCGCGGCGACGGCCCACGGGTCCTGGTACCGCGCTACCTGCGCGAGGTGATCGAGGAGACGGCGATCCAGGCGCGCACGTCGAGCTTCGTCGACCAGAACTCCGGCGTGTCGGCGCGCATGACGATCGCGCTGCTGGAGTTGGTGATCTCGAACGCGGAGCGGCGCGCGCTGCGGACGCACGCGGCGCGGGCGACGCCGCGCGTCACGGACCTGTACGCGGCCGACAGCGCGATCACGGGCAAGGTCGAACTCGTGTTCGAAGGCGAGCGCGAAGGTCCACGGGCCGTCGCGGCCAAGCTGATCGGGAAGGCGGTGAAGGTCGTGTTCGACCGAGTCCTGCCCGATCCGTACCGCGAAGGCGGCGGCGCGCAGGTGTACGAGAAGCTGCTCGCGCATTTCCGCGGCGGTCGCCGCGTCGCGCTCAGCGACCGCATGGACGACACGCAGTACCGCGCGGCACTATCGGCCGTGCCCGATCTCGAAGCGCTCGCCCGCAACTTCTTCGCGAGCAACGACGCCGATGAAATCGCCGCGGCGATGGAGTTCATCCTCGAGGGACTGCATCAGGCTTCGATCCTCAGCAAGGACGTGTCGCCCGAAGGCACGAACTACGGCGATGAATTCGACGACATGGTGAAAGGTCTGAAGGACTGATGCCGTGGTGAAGGTCACGTACCGCCGCTTCGATCCGCGCACGACGTCCGCGCAAGAGCGCTTCGAGCGGACGCGCAAGCTGTGGCTGCATCTCGCATTGATGGCGGACGGGGATCTCGCGCAGGCGGAGCGCTGGCTCGACCAGGTCGATCGGCGCATGGGCGTGTTCGATGCGGCGTTCACGAAGGCGCAGTTCTTCGAACGACTGCAGCGCGATGGAATCGTCGAGCGCGAACGTGGCGGAGCGATGCGCCTCGGCGCCGGTGGCGAGCTCGCGATTCGACGCGACGCCTTGGCCCGCTTGTTCGCCGCGCTGAAGCCGGGGGCGCGGGCCGGCGAGGGCTCGCATCGCACGAAGACGACGGGGCCCGGTCAGGAGCGCACCTCCGAGACGCGACCGTACGCGTTCGGCGACGAGCCGAGTTCGATCGACTTCCGCGCGTCGATGCACAACGCGCTGCGGCGCGGCGGCCTCGAGCCCTCATGGGAAGAGCGCGACTTCGAAGTGTTCGAGACCGAGGCGCTGACCTCGTGCGCCAGCGTGATCCTGATCGACGTCTCGCACTCGATGACGCTGTACGGCGAAGACCGCATCACGCCCGCGAAGCAGGTCGCGCTCGCGCTCGTGGAACTGATCCGCACGCGCTATCCGAAGGACGCCCTTTCCGTCGTGCTGTTCGGTGACGAAGCCCGCGAAGTTCCGCTGCATCGGATCCCGTACGTCGGCAACGGTCCGTTCCACACCAACACGCGGGCCGGGCTCCAGCTCGCGGCGCGCCTGCTCGCGCGCAAGAAGCACCCGAACAAGCAGATCCTGATGATCACGGACGGCAAGCCGTCGGCGCTGACGGAAGCCGACGGCTCGCTGTACAAGAACTCGTTCGGCCTCGACGACCGCGTCGTCGTGGCGACGCTCGACGAAGCCGCGCGCCTGCGCAAGGACGGCATCGTCGTGACCACGTTCATGCTCACCGACGACCCCACGCTGGTCGGGTTCGTCGAGACGTTCACGCGCACGAACCACGGCCGGGCGTACTACGCGAGCGCGGACCGGCTCGGCAGTTTCGTACTGGTGGACTACATCCGGAACCGCCGCGGTCGGGTGTAGACTCCCGCGCCCTTTCCCCCTCTCCCCTCCGGCCGGATCCATGCTGCGTCGCCTCGGCCTCGCCATCGCCGCCTCGATCTTCTTCTTGGTCGTGCTGGCGGTCCCGGCCTACGAATGGGCTGGTGGCGTTTGGCCCGGGAGCGGACTCGACCAGCCGTTCTCCGGCGAAGCCATCCGACGCGGCGAGTTGGCGAAGGCGATCGAGAAAGACCTTTCGCGCCACGAGCGCGTGCCCGGCCTGATCCGCGGCACCTACAACGAATTGACGTTCCAGGCGTTCCGCCACACGCCGAGCGAAGTGCTACTCGGAGCGGACGGCTGGTTCTTCCTCGGCGCATCTACGCGAGACTTCCCGGTAGCGCTCGAGCGCGAGGCATTGCCGCGCACGGCCGAGCTCATCGCGCAAACCGTGCGCTGGTTCGAGGCCAACGGCACCAAGGTCGTCGTGCTGTTCGTGCCCGAGAAGTCGAGCCTGCTGCCCGACGCAGTACGCGCCGCCGAACCGAACTTCCAGCCGATGTATGACGCCAGCTGCGCGGCCTTCCGTGCGCATGGCCTCGGTGTCATCGACCCGCGGCCGGTCCTGACCCACGACGGCACGTTGCTGTATCACAAGAACGACACCCACTGGACCAGCGATGGCGCCGTCGCCGCGGCACGTCTCACGGTTTCGCGCATCGTCGAACACTACGGCAGCGCGGAGGCCGTTCCCGGCGCGGTGGTCGAGGGCGAGATCTTCCAGAACGGTCCGCGCCGGCACGTCGGTGACCTCGTGAAGATGCTCGGCTTGCGCGACGGCGGAGAGCTCGAGCTCTCGCTCGGCGTCACGACGGCCACGATCGTCGGTCGCGATCCGAAATCGCAGAAGCTGCTCGACTCCAAGGTGCCCGAGGACATCGTGCTGGTCGGCACGAGCTACTCGCACGGCTACTTCTTGCCGAGCGTGTTCTCCGCGCTGCTTGGCCGCCGCGTCGAGAATCGCGCGATCATCGGCCGCGGGCCGATCGTTCCGTTGCTGCAGGTCGCACAAGAAGCGCTGCTCGGCCGCCGCACCTTCCCGAAGCTGATGATCTGGGAGATCCCCGAGCGCTTCCTGTTCGTCAGCGCCGAGCGCGATCTGCGACCACCGCTCGAGAACCTGCTGCGCGCGACGCACTACGACCCGCGCACCGAGACGCCGGTCGCCGCCGATCCTGGACCCGTGAACAACATGCAGGTCACCGGGCTCGGGAACGGTGAGTTCGACGCGGTCGCCGCGTCGATGGCGCCCCAGTTCACGCTGCTGTTGAAGGAGCCGATCGTCGGCGACGGCTCGAAGGCCCTCGTGTTCGAGCTGCGCTCGCCGACGCCGACGATGTCGCGCGTGCACTTCGACGTCGGCGCGGGCTTCGACGGTCGCAACAAGTTCGAGGGCTGGCAGATCGGGTTCGACGCCGATCAACTGATGGTCGTGCCGCTGACGACGCCGAACCACGCGCCGATCCGCGCACTGCGCATCGACCCCATCTCGGTGCAGGCCGCGTTCCACGTCGGCCGCCTACGTCTTTGGACGGAGGCGGCCAAGTGATCTTCGCCAGCCAGATCTTCCTGTTCTGGTTCCTGCCGCTCGTCCTGCTCACGTACTACATCGTGCCGACGCGGGCGCGGTCGGCGTGGCTGACGCTCGCGAGCCTCGTGTTCTACGGCTGGTGGCGCGTCGATTTCACGGTCTTGATGCTGATCTCGACCGTGCTCGATTTCATCTTCGGTGGCGTCATCGGCCGCGCCGGGGCGCGGATCGCGGCGCAACCCGCCGGCTCGCCGGAATTGCCCGGGCTGATCCGCAGGCGCAAGTTGCTGTTGACGCTGTCGATCTGCGCGAACCTCGGGATGCTCGCGTACTTCAAGTACATGAACTTCGGCGTGGATTCGCTGAACGCGATCCTGACGAGCATGGGCTTCGAAGGCGTCAGTTGGCCGAAGGTGATCCTGCCGGTCGGGATCTCCTTCTACACGTTCCAGACGATGAGCTACACGATCGACGTGTACCGCGGCGAAGCCCCGCCCGTCCGCAACATCGTCGACTTCTCGTGCTTCGTGACGCTGTTCCCACAGCTCGTCGCGGGGCCGATCGTCCGCTACCAGACGCTCGCGGATCAACTGCGCGAGCGCACGCATACCTGGGACAAGTTCGCGCTGGGCACGTCGCTGTTCCAGATCGGCTTCGCGAAGAAGATCCTGCTCGCCGACACCGTCTCGCGGATCGCCGACTCCGCGTTCGCGCTGCAGACGCCGACGACCGCCGAGGCGTGGCTCGGAACGCTCGCGTACGCGTTCCAGATCTACTTCGACTTCTCCGGCTATTCGGACATGGCGATCGGGCTCGGCCTGATGTTCGGCTTCGAGTTCCCCACCAACTTCGACTCGCCGTACAAGAGCCGCAGCGTCACCGAGTTCTGGCGCCGCTGGCACATCTCGCTGTCCACTTGGCTCCGCGATTACCTCTACATCCCGCTCGGCGGCAACCGCGGCAGCGAGACGCGAACGTACGTCAACCTGATGATCACGATGCTGCTCGGCGGCTTGTGGCACGGCGCCGCGTGGACCTACGTCGCTTGGGGCGCGTACCAGGGTGTGCTGCTCGCGTTCGAGCGCTTCACGAACCGCCGACCGCTGTACTGGCGCACGCCCGTGGTCGTCCAGGTCGGCCTGACGTTCGTCATCACGCTCGGCGGCTGGGTGTTCTTCCGGGCCACGGACATCGGGCAGGCCGGACGTTTCCTCGCCGCGATGGTCGGCTCTTGCGACGGTGACATCGGATCACGGCGCTTCTCGATCGACCAAATGCAGTGGCTCGCGCTCGGGGCCTGCGCGTTCGTCGCGTGGTTCCTGCCGAACTCGAATCGAGTCGCGCGCGAGCGCACGCCGTGGATCGTGATCGGCGCGGCGCTCATCTTCCCGCTCGCGGTCTGCCACCTCTACTTCCAGCGCTATTCGCCATTCTTGTATTTCCAGTTCTGACGGCGACGCGTCGCGATCCGCACGGTTTCGTGCCTGCCGGCGCTGGTCATGAGAAAAACGCTGGTGGCTTCGTGCGGCGCACGCCACCCGTATGATCCGGGCCTCTCCGAGGATTCCCCGATGAACAAGCTCATCCCCTCCGCCCAGGACGCCATCGCCGGCATCACCGACGGCATGACGCTCGCGGTCGGCGGCTTCGGTCTGTGCGGCATTCCCGAGCACCTGATCGCGGCGTTGCGCGATTCCGGCGTCAAGGATCTGACGATCGTCTCGAACAACGCCGGAGTCGACGACTTCGGCCTCGGGCTGCTGCTGAGAACCCGCCAGATCCGCAAGATGGTCTCGTCGTACGTCGGCGAGAACAAGACGTTCGAGCGCCAGTTCCTCGACGGCTCGCTCGAGGTCGAACTCGTGCCGCAAGGCACGCTGGCCGAGCGCATCCGCGCGGGCGGAGCCGGCATCCCCGCGTTCTTCACCCCGACCGGCGTGGGCACGCGCGTGGCGGAAGGCAAGGAAACGCGCGTCATCGACGGTCGCGAGTACGTGCTCGAACGCGGCATCCGCGCCGACTTCGCGCTGATCAAGGCCTGGAAGGCCGATCCGCACGGCAACCTCGTGTTCCGCAAGACGGCGCGCAACTTCAACCCGATGATGGCGACCTGCGCCCGCGTGACGGTCGCCGAGGTCGAGGAGATCGTTCCGCTGGGAGCGCTCGAACCCGACGCGATCCACACACCGGGCATCTACGTCAAACGGCTCGTGCGCGGCGGCACGTACGAGAAACGCATCGAACAACGCACGACCCGCCCGACCTGACGGACTCGCCGCTACTCGCGCCTTCGAAGGATTGACGATGGCTCTCACTCGCGAACAGATCGTCCGCCGCGCCGCGCAAGAACTGCGCGACGGCTACTACGTGAACCTCGGCATCGGCATCCCGACCTTGGTCGCGAACTGCATTCCGCCGGGAATGGACATCGTGCTGCAGAGCGAGAACGGCATGCTCGGCATCGGCCCGTTCCCGACGGAGGCCGAGGTCGATCCCGACCTGATCAACGCCGGCAAGCAAACGATCACCGAAGCGAAGGGCGCCGCGTATTTCCACTCCGCCGACTCCTTCGCGATGATCCGCGGCGGCCACGTCGACCTGACGATCCTCGGCGCGATGCAGGTCTCGCAAGACGGTGACCTCGCGAACTGGATGATCCCCGGGAAGATGGTCAAGGGCATGGGCGGCGCCATGGACTTGGTCGCCGGAGCGCGCCGCGTGGTGGTGACGATGGAGCACGTCGCGAAGGGCGACGAGCAGAAGATCCTGCGCCAATGCTCGCTGCCGTTGACCGGGCGGCGAGTCGTGCATCGCGTGA
>JBPOIU010000057.1:0-4452 GCA_052034255.1 Planctomycetota bacterium
TGACCGGCAAGGGCACGCTCGTGCCCGGCACGGCGGCGAACATCGGCTTGTCGAACGCGGCGCCGAATGCTCCCGCATTCCTGGCGATCTCGGCGACGAGCGTCCCGCAGCCGTTCATGGGCGGCACGTTGCTGGCGTTCCCGATCGCGTTCTCGACGATCGTGTCCACCGATGCGAGCGGCAAGTTCTCGCTGCCGGTGGCGTCGTGGCCGAACTCGATTCCGCAGGGCACGAAGATCTACTTCCAGTTCGCGATCGCCGACGCCGGAGCGCCGCAAGGCGTCGCGCTGTCGAACGCGATCCGCGCGAAGCAGCCGTAAGCGAGCGGGCCGTGGCCCGGGCCTCGGCCCGGGTGCCGGCCCGGGTGCCGGCCCGGGTGCCGGCCCGGGCCATCGCCTCGCAGTGGGTGCGGTGGGGACAGTCCCCGCGGAAGATTCCGCGGGGACTGTCCCCTTTCCGCTGCTTGGCTATCCTTCTCGCCTTGCTCGGGGCGCCGCGCGTGAGTTGCTCTCGCACGTGGCTGAGATGCACCCGCAGAACCTGATCCGGTTCGCACCGGCGTAGGGAAGCAGATCGAACCTCGATCCCGTTTCCTCGACGTCGGCGATCCGTGAGTCCTGAGACTCCGACGGAGTCCGAGAGAGGAAGCCGCGATGAACCGACCGACGAAGTTCGATCTCCCGCTGAACGGCGCTCACAACCCGTCCTCGACCGCCTACGGCACCACGCCGGGTTCGTTCGCGAACGCGCCGGACATCGGTGGGCCGCGCACGTTCTCGTCGCCGGACACGCCCGGCATGCCGCAGCCGTCGGAGAAGACCGCGTGGGACTTCAATCCCGCTCCGCGCGGCGCGGATCGTGCGGTCACGCAACTCGAGCTCGCGCGCCTCGGCATCGTGACGCCGCAGATGCGCCGCGTCGCCGAGCGCGAAGCGCACCTCACCGCGGAACAAGTCCGCGACGAGGTCGCAGCCGGCCGCATGGTGATCCCCGCGAACAAGGTGCACCTCGGCTACGCGCTCGATCCGATGGCGATCGGCCGCGCGAGCCGCACCAAGGTCAACGCGAACCTCGGCGCATCGCCGATCGCGAGCAGCACCGACGAAGAAGTCGAGAAGATGCGCTGGGCCGTGCGCTGGGGCGCCGACACGGTCATGGACTTGTCGACCGGAGGCGACCTCGACGCGTGCCGCGACGCGATCGTGCGCGCGTCGACGGTGCCCGTCGGCACCGTGCCGATCTACTCGATGATCCTCGGCCGCCGCATCGAGGACCTGACGCCCGCGATGATCCTGAAGTCGCTCGAGCATCAGGCGCAGCAAGGCGTCGACTACTTCACGATCCACGCCGGCGTGAAGTTCGAACACCTGAAGTTCGTCGAGAAGCGCGTGATCGGCATCGTCTCGCGCGGTGGCTCGCTGCTCGCGAAGTGGATGATCCACCATCGCCAGCAGAACCCGATGTACACGCTGTGGGACGAGATCTGCGATCTCATGCGCGAGTACGACGTCACGTTCTCGATTGGCGACGGCCTGCGGCCCGGCGGTCTCGCTGACGCCAGCGACGCCGCGCAACTCGCGGAGCTCGAGACGCTCGGCGAACTCACGGAACGCGCGTGGGCAAAGGGCGTCCAGGTCATGGTCGAAGGGCCGGGCCACGTGCCGTTCGACCAGATCGAGTTCAACATGAAGCTTCAGCGCCGCCTGTGCCACGGCGCGCCGTTCTACGTGCTCGGTCCGCTCGTGACCGACGTGTTCCCCGGCTACGACCACATCACGTCGTGCATCGGCGCGACGTCGGCGGCGTGGCACGGCGCCGCGATGCTGTGCTACGTGACGCCGAAGGAGCACCTCGGCCTGCCGAAGGCCGACGACGTCAAGCAAGGCTGCATCGCCTACAAGATCGCCGCGCACGCCGCGGACGTCGCGCTCGGGATCCCCGGCTCGCGCGATTGGGACGACCAACTGACGACCGCGCGCGCCGCGTTGAACTGGCAGAAGCACATCGAGCTCGCGTTCGATTCGGACACCGCACGCGCGTATCACGACGAGGACCTCGACGTCGACACGGACTTCTGCGCGATGTGCGGGCACGACTGGTGCTCGGTGCGCATCAGCAAGGAAGTCGTCGCGTTCGCGTCGGGCAAGGCCGAGGGCATGGATCCCGGCAAAGCCAAACGAACGCCGGCGTTGAACGACGAGCAGGCGAAGATCCTCGAGCAGCGCGGCTACCTCACGCCCGACGAGATCCATCGGCTCGCGGCGAAGACCAAGGCCGTGCTCGCCGAGGACGCGAAGGACGACGGCCGCCTGTCGTGCCACTCGGACTTCGTCGACTCCGACGTCGCGAAGAAGATCCAAGGCGAGAAGCTCTCGGAGGTCTGATGCGTTCGCGGAGTGGCCTGTGGTGTGGATGGATGCTGGCGCTCGCATTGAGCGGTTGTGCGTCGTCGTTCGTCGAGCTCGATTTCGGTGGGGACACGGCGCTCGAGACGCGCGCGGCGTTCTTCGCCGACGGCAAGGCGATGGTGCAGATCGCGTTCCCGCGCGAGCTCGCTCTGCGGGATCGGCCGTGCGCCATGATCGAGCACGCTCACGACTTCGTCGCGGAAGGGCTCGAGTACGACGGTGCGCGGCCGGACGATGCGACGTGGTGGTACCTGCGCTCGTTCGTGTCGCCGGGCTACGGCGTGCCGCACCGCGGAGTTCACCTCGACACCCAGATCGAACTCGACCCTCACGGCAAACCCCGACACTCGCGGTACTCCGTGCGAGTCACCGCCGTCGGCCAGGACACCTCGGGCAAGGCGCACGTCATGCAGGCGGTCGCGGACTTCCCGTTGATCATCGGTGGGTCAGAGCCGCAAGAGCTGTGCTGGAGAGAGCTTACGCCGCAAGAGGTCGAGTCGGGCGGAGTCGTGTTGCCGCGGGGTTGCGATTGCCCGCGCGGGGGTAGCTGAGGCTCCGAAACAACAGGCTTCGCTGCGTCGAGGCCTGGATTGTGGCTCCCCGACCTGGCTATCGTCCGGCGCGACCTGATCGATGACCAGCCGCCGGGGGGCAACGCATGGGCTCGATGGTACGGGTGTTGATCGCTGCGCTGACGTCTGTGGCGTTGAGCGCGTGTTCCGCGCCGCAGTCCACGCAATCCGATCCTTCCGAGCGCCATGTGTCGGCGAAGGACGCCCACACCGGTGGCGTCTTCACGGCGAGCGTCTCGTTCTCGGCACCGACGAACCCAGAACGCGTTGAAGTCACCCTGAACTGGGACAAGGCCGCCGAGGCTGTTCCGCCACCGAAACCGATCTACGCGGGGATGGTCGTGACCAGTGTGGTGGTGCTTGGTGTCGCGCACGATGGCAGCGCCCCGGCCACCGATACGCAATACGCGATCCTCGGTGAGCAACCGACGACGGGCTTGCCGACGACCAAGGTCGATTCGCGCTTCACGCGCTGTCTCGTGCAGGGAACGAGCTGCTACGCGCCCAAGTACACGGTGCGCGTCATGTTGCGCGGCACTCTCGAGTGCCCAGATTCCGGTCTGTGCCAAGGCTCATGCCAGCGCAGCGATTCCTGCACACCGGTCTACGTCACGAAGTACGTCACGGGGACCGTGACCATCCCTGCGCAGGCCGGGTCTGAATACGTGATGCTCGCGCCAAACTGAGTTGGGCGGCGCAAGTTCAACCGTTGAGTTCGAGAACAAAGTCCATACCGGGGGGGTCTCTATGTCTTTCGGCGTTGCTCGCCTACTGGGTCGTCTCGGTGCGCTGATGTGTCTCGCGCTCGCTGCGTGTGCGGGGCCGAAACCGCCGGACTCCATTGCGCCTCCGGTAGAGAAGTCCTCTCGCGGTGGAGGGGTTTTTACTGCTTCGGTCAAGTTTGCGGCGGTGACCGACTCAACCGATCAGTACAGCAAAGTCACTGTCACTCTCCACTGGGATGCGGCACGCGAGATTGCACCCTACCGATATGAAAAAGGTGCGGTCTACTGGGTTGATCACGCGGGCGGTAGGAAGCGGACTAAGATCGGGGATCTCGCATTTGAAAACGGCATGCCGAAGTCCGGTGATTCGGACGCAATGTTTGACAACAAGTATCGAGACTTGGGAGGGGTCTACGGCATCTACGTAGTTCTTGTTTCTGCCGGAAACGGTTCTGAGCCGCGCAAGACCTTCATCTACCCGTCGAGTGAAGTACGCGCTCCCCCGCTGAATGTCGGCAGGGAACACCACCACCAACTGACTGATGCCTACGAGTATGAAGGGTAGTAAGGGCGCCTGTTCGCACGTGATCTCCTCGAGATGACTCTCACTCACCGCCCGTCCGACGTCGGCGCCTCAAAGACTCCCGGCGAGCCGTAGCACTCGATCGTTGCCCAGTGACGCGGATGCGACAGTGGGAAGGCCTGATTCAGTTCGTCCAAAGTGCTGAGCTTCGTCCGCGCCGGTCG
>JBPOIU010000148.1:0-2626 GCA_052034255.1 Planctomycetota bacterium
TCGGGACCGACGACCGTGTCCTCGAAGTAGCCGTGGATCTTCAATTCGACGATCGAGCGCGCTTGGTCCGAGGCCGCGGTGTCGATCTTCAATTCGGCAGGGGTTCCCGCCGCGGCACCGGGAATGAGACCAACCCATTTCTCGGCTGCGAACGAGGTCGCGGACAGGACGGCGAGCGCCAGGGGCAGGCGCCACGCCAAGGACGAATGAGACATCGAATCCTCCGTTGCGCGCCGCGGTCCGGAAGCCAGGACCGTCAGCGCGCACGGAGGATCAGCGGGGTTTCCTACGCGTCCCGCGAATTCGTCGTCCGAAGTTCAGACACGCTCGCGCGGCAGCGCGAATGCTGCCAGCGCATACAGCGCCGCGCCGAGCAACAGCACGTGCGTGAACCCGTGGTCCATCGCGACGAGGATCGTCAACACGCTCGCGATCACGGATGCACCGCCGTTCACACCGAAAGCCCACGGCAACAGCGGTGCGGCGCGCTCTTTCGCGAAACGCAACCCGAGCGGGAACGGGAAGCCCATCGCGAACGCCGCGGGTGCGATCACGGCGATGGCGATCACGCGACGCGGCAGCAGCCCGAGGTCGAGCGTCGCCGCGAAGATCTTCGGCGCGAGCAACGCAACGAGTACCGACAGCAACACGACGACGAGGGCTGCGCGCGTCACCGCCGCCCGCTCGCGCCCGATCCCGACGCGCGCCGACGTCGCGGCGCCGAGCCCCGAGAACACGAGGAACGCCGAGATTCCGAGCCCGAGCGCTTCCAGCGGATGACCCAAGTACAGCGTGAGCCGCTGGATCATCGGGATCTCGACGCACATGAACGCGAGTCCCACCGCGGCGAAGAACAGCACTTGCCGCCAAGCGCCGGCGACTCGCAGTCCGCCGCTGCGGAACGCGAACAGCGGCACGACGACCAGCGCGAGCAGCAGAACGACCGCGGCGAGCAACGAGAGCCACAACACCTGCAAGCCCGCTGGACCGTGCCCGATCACCGAGTGGAACACGGAACGCGCGCCTTGTTCGTCACCGGACGAGAGCACGTCGCGCCCGCGATAGAACTGGAAGAAGAACGGCCGATCGTCGGTCACTTCACCGACCGCGTAGGCGTAGCCGTCCTCGAACGCGGCCTCGGCCTCCGGTCCGGCGCCGATCGCGTTCACGTAGTCGGCGAACGCGGCTTCTCCAGTGCCACCGGGCACGAGCGCCATCGAGTACTTGCCCTTGTCCGGATGCATGGCGCAGAAGCGCTCGAGGAACTCGACCTCGTTCGGCTTGAACGGAGACTTCTTCAACAACGACACCGCGTAACGCGCTTCGGCGCCGCCGCCGTCCTCGCCCGGCGTCTTCACGTCGACGACGGCGAGGTGAGCCGACGGATTCGCGACGCCGCGACGCCGCAGCTCGCGCGCCATCATGCCGATCAGGCGCAACTCTTCGCGCGGCGGATAGAACCGCCAACGCAACACGGCGAGCACGCCGTCGTCGTTCAAGTGATCGACGTAATCGCGGATCGCGTCCTGCGTGTAGAGGTACGACTCGGCCGTCAGGTTCGCGCCGGTCGCCAGTGCGGCATACGTGTCCGCGCCCGTGATCTGGATGACGTCGAATGTCTCCTTCGTGCGCGCGACGACCGAACGGCCGTCGGCGACGACGATTTCGACGCGCGGATCGTTGTAGAGCCCGCCGGTGTAGGCGGCGAAGCGGCCGCGCATCAAAGCCGCGGTCGACGGATTGATCTCAGCGCCGAGCACGCGCGTCGCGCCCATCTCGAGCGCGACCGCGAGGTCGAAGCCACCGCCGACGCCGATCACGAGCGCGTGCGAGCCCTTCGGCTTCGACGTCGACGTGTACGCGAGCGCCATGTGGTTCGACGGCAAGTTGAAGCGCTGCTCTTTGTCCGTGGACGGAATCCGCGTGGGCGCGTCGCCGTCTTGGTAGACGCGGAGCTGCGTGTCCTTGGTCTCGTCGCCGACGACGTCGATGCGGCAGATCGGATCCCACACGCTGGCCGCGAGCGGCGCCTTCGCTTCATGCAGCTCGGCGTAGAGCGTCTTGCCCTCGGCGACGGGGAACGGCAGCAGTCGGTCGCGCTGCGGAAGTGCGCCGAGGCTCGCGACGGCGATCAACGCGGCGACGCCCGCGAGGACCGTGCGTCGGGCGGCGAAGGCGAAGCTCGCGCCCGCACACGCGGCGATGGCCGTCGAGACCAGCACGAGTCCAGCGCCACCGACCCACCGCAACGTCGGCACGACCAGCAGGCAGCCGAGCGCCGAGCCGATCAGGTTCACCGAGTAGCGGCGACTGACGCGCGGGCCGGTTCCGTCCAACGCGGCGGCGACCGCGACGCCGCCGAAGAAGAACGGCACCACCAAATAGAGGTAGGCGAGTGTCGCTTTGATCGCGGGCCAGCGGGAGTCGGCTTCGGGCAGCGCGCGGATCTCGTGCCGCGCCAACGCGGCGAACGTCACGAATACGAGCGCGGCGAACATCACGGCCGCGAACGCGGCTCGGCCGATCGGCGGCTTCGAACGCGCGACGGCGAGCCAGGTTCCGCCGGCCGCGAACCCGAGCAGCGTCACGGTGACGACGAGATACGTCACGTGATGCCAGAGGATGA
>JBPOIU010000167.1:0-14546 GCA_052034255.1 Planctomycetota bacterium
CAGGGGCCAACGGCCCCTGCACCCCACCCGGCAGGGGCCAACCGCCCCGGCCCCTAAATAGGCCGGCCGGAGGCCGGCCTACTCGCCGGCCGAAGGCCGCTCCGCCTTCTGCGGAGGCCGGGGGGCGCGGGCCCCCCGGCCCCCCCCCCCCCCCCGCGCCGGGGCGGCGCGCGGGGGGGGGGGGGCGCGCCCCCCCGCCCCCCCCCCCCCCCCCTGCCTGGATGGTCAGCACCATCCGGCCCAGCGGCCCGAGCGCAAGGCGGTGAATTGCCGACTTTTGGACTCGGGCTATACTTCGCGGCCTTCGGCGCCAAGCTCGACGACAGCACTGCGGTTCCTCCCTCAGGATCCGCGACCGCTTTGGCCGAGCAACAGAACCGCGAGTCTCTTTCAAAGTCAGATCGCGCACCGGGTTAGGCACTGCCGAGCCGGTTGCGACGTGGGGTCACCGACGATGAGCCAGAAGTTGAAGGTCGTCCTCTACTACCCGGAGCGCGGCAACCCTGAGCTGGGGCAGCCGTACTCGGCCGACCTCCTTCCGCTCGAATTCCTGCAGATCTGCGCGCCCGCGGTGAAGCAGGGGTTCGAGTTCGTGATCATCGACTCGATGATCGAACCGAATCCCCACGCGAAGGTCATCGAAGCGTGCGAGGGAGCCTTCGCGTTCGCGTCGACGTGCATCGTTGGGTACCAAGTCGCGGACGGCGCCGTCATGGCGCGCAAGGTGCGCGAGAAGTTCCCGAAGCTTCCGATCATGTGGGGCGGCTGGTTCCCTTCGGTCGCGCCTGAGCTCTTCCTCGGCACCAACATCGCGGACGCGGTTTGCATCGGCCAAGGCGAAGAGACGTTTACCGAGTGGCTGGTCGCGGTGCGCGACGGCAAGCCGCTCGACGCGGTCGACGGCCTCGCGCTGTGGCGTGACGGCAAGCTGTTGAAGACCAACCGGCGCAAGGTCGTTCAGATGAACGCGCTGCCGGAGCCGGACTTCGCGCTGATCGACGTCGACAAGTACCTCGACATCCAGGATCGTCAGGCGCGCACGGCGAAGGTGCGTTACCGCTTCCCCGATCCGCCGGGATACTCGCAGGACAAGCCGTACCGCGCGATCTCCTTCTTCTCGTCGTACGGTTGCCCCGAGGCCTGCTCGTTCTGCTGCTCGCCGCAGATCACGCAGCGACGCTGGGTGGCGCTCGACGCGAAGGTCCTGGTCGACCGCCTCGAGAAGCTGAAGCAGAAGTACGACTTCGACGTCGTGCGCTTCCAGGACGCGAACTTCGGCGTCAATCCGAAGCGCATCAAGGAGTTCTGCAACGAGCTGATCCGTCGCAAGCTGAACATCCACTGGAACGCGACGATCGAAGTCGAAACGATCATGAAGTGCGACGACGAGACGCTCGATCTGATGCGCGACTCGGGTTGCCACATGATGTGGGTCGGCGCCGAGACCGCCACGTCCGAGATGCAGACGTACATCAAGAAGTACATCGAGGACGGTCACACGATGGCCGCGATGGAGCGCATGTGGAAGCGCGACATCAAGATCGGCCTGTTCTGGATCATCGGCTACCCGAACGAGACCGAGGCGTCGATGCGCGCCACGCTCGACCTCGCGGCACAGATCAAATACCGCTTCCCCAACTGCACGTCGGAAGTGCTGCTGTATCGCCCGCTGCCCGGCACCGAGTGCGGTGAGCACGCGCAGAAGCTCGGGTATCACATGCCCACGGACTTCGACACGTGGGGCGCGATGATCGAATACAAGTTCGAGAACAAGACCTACGACAGCCTGCCGCCGGCCATTCGCCGGGACTACAACCGCTACACCTATCTGGTGCCGTGGTACGACGGCCTCGTGAAGGGCAACGGCAGCTACTACCGGTTCCTGCGCAAGCGCGCGGGCGAGCGCCTGCGGACTCAGAACTACAGCTATCCGCTCGAGTTCAAGCTGTTCGACTGGGCCAACCGCGGCCTGCAGATGATCGGCCTGAAGAAGAAGCCGACGCTCGTGAAGCGAGCCGCGGGCGTCACGCTCGAAGGCACGGTCGCGAACGTCCGCGAGGCCGAAGAAGTCGCCGGCATTCGCTGAGGGACCGACGGCATCCACTGAACGGCCCTGCGCGATCCGTCGCGTGGGGCCGTTCGCGTTGCACGGGGATCCGTGCGGGCGGACGATGCAACCGTGAACCACGGCGGCGGGTCGTTCCTCCGAAGGGCCGCGGCGCGTGGAATCCTCACAAGATCCGCGTCTGCGCCCGCCGAAAGACCGGACGACACCAGTCGTTCCAGGGCTTCGCCATGAGCCAAGAGTCCAACCGCCGAACGTTCACGCGCGTCGACCTGACGCTACCCCTCGAGATCCGTGTCGCGGATACGTGGATGCGCAGCGCGTCACCATGGAATCTGTCGGCGAACGGGGTCTTCGTGCGCACGCCGTTCCGGCTGCCCGTCGGCATGCCCGTCACGGTGCGGATCCTGCTCGGCGAGACGGAAGACGAACCGCGCATCCGCGCGTTCGGCTCGGTCGCGCGTACGGAGAACGATGGCATCGGCATCCGCTTCGAGGTGATCGAACCGGGCTGCGAGGCCCATCTGCGCCGCGTGATCCTCCACAACGCCAAGGAACCAGAGAAGGTCTTCGCCGAGTTCCAAGAGCGCTTCGGCATCACGTTCACGTGATCGAGACGATGGTGCCCGGCTGCACGACGACGTTGGTCACCGATCCGTCGCCGCGAAGGACGTAGCGCGAAGCCGGCGCGCTCCCGCGGTTGTGCAACAACCAGCCCGTGTCATTGCGCGCGACGCGGAGTCCGTCGTGACGACCGCGCGG
Source organism: Planctomycetota bacterium (assembly GCA_052034255.1). Lineage (GTDB taxonomy): Bacteria > Planctomycetota > B15-G4 > B15-G4 > JADJEK01 > JADJEK01. The sequence goes on from JBPOIU010000167.1 coordinate 2,828, forward strand.
CCACGGCTCGAGTCGTGGTCCGCGGCTGAAGCGCGCCGCGAGCGACCGCACGTCGACGAGCACCGCCGCGAGCGCGGCGACGTCGTGTTCGGGCGCAGCGATCACCGCGCCGAGTCCGACACGAACGCACGCCAGCGCATCCACGGCCTCGACGTCGACGTCGAAGCCGATGCGCGGCATCGGAGCCCACGCATCCTCGCGGCCGCACTGGGCGCGCACGCGGCGCACGAGAACTCCGAGATCGCGCGCATCGATCGAGTCGCCATGCCGCGCGGGCACGAACGTCGGGCCGCGCAGCTCGACGTCGCACGCGCCGAGCGGGGACCCGCACGCAAGCTCGATCCACTGCGCTCCGGCGCGTAGGCGGACCGGCCGCTCCACGCCATCGAGGAACACGCGCCATGCCGCGGGTTCGACTCGCGCATCCGCGAAGAGCTCGATCGCGATCGTTTCCGCGCGTCCGATGCGCAGGCCGACGTGACCGCTCGTCCAGCGCGCGGGCTCGTCGGTGCGCGCGTCCGGAAAGAACGCCGTCGCCCGTTCGAGACCGTGCCAGCGGCCGAAACGATGCCACGCGTCGTCGTCGCCGAGATGCACTTCGGAGCTGCCGAAGCGCGTCAGCGCATCGAAGCGCACGAAGTCGCGTGCGATCGGCCAGCGACCCGGACTGGTCTCCGTCAACGCGCCGAACACATCGGCGGAACCGACGACCGCGATGCCGCCGGCCTCGACGAACGCGCGCAAGCGTGCGCGCGACTCCGTGCGCATCGCGCCGCCGTCCGGAACGCACAGCAAGCGGATGCCTTCCCAAGCCGAAGGCTCCTGCAAGAGGTCCTCGTCGAGGATCGCGTAATCGAGGAAATCGCGCAGCGGCTCGCAGATCGAGAACAGCCCCGGCGGCACCGATTGGCCGATCGCGCGCTCGTGCGCGGACGAGTGGAAGAACAGCGCGAGATCGATCCGCGGATCCTGCCCGCGAAGGAGCGCGAGCCCGAGATCGAAGGCGGGGCGGTGCTGCATCCAAGTCGCTTCGAACTCGAAGAAGCCGCGCGCGCCGTCGGCGGCATCTTCGAACAATCGATCCATGACGTCGGCCTGCGTGCGCTCCACGACGCCTTCCGTCATGTACGGCACGCAGAAGGCGCGGCAAATCGATTGGATCCGCTTGTGGAAGTAGACCGGCAGCGTCCCGTGCGTCGACCACAGGTCCGCACCGTGACGCGCCGCGACGCGGCCGAGCGCCGTGAGATCGTTGCCGAAGCAGGCTTTCTCGCCCGCCAACCCGCATTTGAAGCCGAGTCGCGCGGTCGGGAACGCCGACCGGGCGAGCGGGAGCAGTCGATCGACGAAACCCGTCATCGACGCGCGCAGGAACCTCCCGAGCGCGACGGCGTCGGTCGGATCGACCCCGGCTCGCGCCATGGCCGCGCGGGCATGAGGGTCGCCGCACCACGCACCTTCGTGAGGCGCGTGGGGACCGTGCATCGTCGCGAAGATCCAATTCGCGACGCCGGTCGGGTAAGCGACTTCGCCGTAATCGCACGGCAGCGCGATCGTCACGCCATCGACGTCGCCGAGGGTACGGGCCAACTCCCGGTAGAACCGTTCGAACCACTCCCAGGTCGACGGCGCGAACAACGACGGCGCGTCGATCGCCGCATCGTGCTCGAGGCAGCGGAATGCGTCGAATGCGCGCGACGACCGCAGCCAGCGCGGTAACGCGTGAAGCCACGGGTACAGCACGTAGCGCAACCCCGCGCGCGCCGCCGCGGCGCGGTGCGTCAAGACCTGGGTCGGGTCGAAGTGGCCAGCGTTCGGCTCGAACAGCGCGAACGCGACGTAGTCCTCGACGGCGTCGAATCCGGCGCTGGCAGCCTCGGCGAGGCGGTCTTGCAGTGGGTCACGTGCCACGTCCTTGCCGGCCATGGCGTCGATCAAGCCAGCAGCTCCGAGGCTGCCCACCGTCAGGAGTACGCGCCGTGTGGACGAGGGGCCGGGAGGGGGCATGGGCCCGCAACGATAGCCGTCGTGGCGCGAGCTGACGCCGAGGCCGCCGACCGAGTCGGGGGGCGCGGGCCGACTCGATGTCGACTCGGCGCAAGTCCGCCCGGGCCGCCACCCGGGCTACGACCCGGGCCACGACCCGGGCCGAGGCCCGGGTGCCCGCCCGGGTGGCGGCCCGGGTGCGGGTGCCCGCCCGGGTGGGCGGCCCCGGTGGGGTGCTGCGTCGAGGGTGGGCGTTCCTCGACCACCTTTCCCTTGGCCGAATGCGCTTGCGTGGGGCATAGTCCGGCCGGGCTTGGAGTCGTCCTCTTGGCGATCGGAACCCTGTTCGCACGCGCCGGATTGGTGGCGGGCGCGACCTTCGTGTCGCTGCTCGCGTGCGAAGCGTTGGTGCGGTGGACCCCGCTCGTCCGTACCGCAGTCGCGCACTCGAACGCCGTGCCGTGGATGACGCAGGACTTCTATCGGCTCGTCGACGGGCCCGGTTACGAGATCGTGCCGAACGCGACTCCGGAGATCTCGAACCTCGGAATGCGTGGCAAGGACCGCACGGCGGCGAAACCGGCCGGGGTCAAGCGCGTCCTGGTCGTCGGCGATTCGATCGCATACGGGATCGGAGTGGCGGCGGAGCAGACGTTCGCGGCCACGCTCGAGACGATCCTGAACACGTATCACCCGGACGCGCCGGTGGAGGTCCTGAACGGCGGGGTCGCGGGATACAACACGGCGCAGGAGCTCGCGTTCCTCGACCAGCGCGGCTTCGACCTCGAGCCCGACGTCATCGTGCTGGCGTACTGCCCGAACGACGTCCTCGTCACGCCGATCGTGTTCAAGGACGGCGACCGGATGCGGTTCTTCTGCCCCGATCGTGAGATCGGAGGTTTCGATCCGCTGTGGCTCGAACGCTCGTCGCTGTTGCGTCTGTTCGTCGCCGCCACGGCGGGCCAGGGGCTCGGCGACGAGACGGGGCGACCGCAGGGGGTCGACGCGGACAGTGCGTATGCGGCGTTGCGCCAACTCGTGCGCCGGGCACGCGATCGAGGGATCCCCGTGTTGGCGCTCGTGTTCCCGCTGCTGGCGTGGGATTTCGATGCCTACGACCCCGCGGCGCGTCGGATCCATGACGATGTCGCGAACGTCCTCGACGCAGAGGGCGTCCCGCGGATCGACCTTCTCGACGCCTGGCGGCAGATCGGCGCCAAGAACCTGCGCTCGTTGGAGTTGAAGGGCGGCGATCCGCTGCATCCGAACGCACGCGGCCACGAAGACGTCGCGCGCCGCATCTACCAGCACTTGCTCGCGTCCGACTGGCTGCACCTCGGTCCGGCACGGCCACGGAAGAAGTCTTGATCGGCCCCCGCAGGCGCGCCCGACCGCCCCGATGGCCCCCCTGCCGGGGCCGACTTTGATCTTCCGCGACATTGCCATTTCTTGCGGTTCGGATACCTATGGGGTCATCCCGGCTCGAGTCGGCGTCTCCCGCGGCCCGCAACGTGCCGCCGGGCCGTTCTCCGACAGGGCCGTCTCTCCCGCGCACGAGCCCCCCCATTCTCCCCCGAGTTCCTCGCTGCCCGCGGCTCGCGCGCGTTTGTTCGTGTCTGCTCGCACCTCTCCACTTCGAAGGAGTCCGGAATGCAATTCCGTACGAGTCTCGTCTCCGTGATCGCGATCGCGGCGGCCGCGTCGGCCGGTACCGCGCACGCTCAGTTCAACAACCAGTGGGTCACGTTCAGCAACCAGACAGCGTCGCGCATGAATCTCACGCCGACGCAGGTCTCGAGCGGGAACGACGAAGTCGACTTCGGCATCGGCGACCTCGACAAGAACGGGTATCCCGACGTCGTCGCGGTGCGCAAGCAGCCGAACACCTCGCCCGGCAAGCGCGCGAACATCCTGTTCATGAACTACAACGGCGTGCTGACGAACAAGACCACCGAGTTCGCGAGCGCGACCGACGTTCCCGGCGACAACGGCTTCCTCACGCCGACGAACGACCGCGACGTGGCCGTGGTCGACGTCGATGGTGACGGCTGGCTCGACTTCGTGACGACGGTCGTGATCAGCTTCGGTGACCCGAAGCACATCAGCCATCCGCGCGTGTATCACAACCTCGGCAACGACGTGAACGGCAACTGGCTCGGCATGAAGTTCGAGAACGGCCGCATCCCGCAGCTGTTCGTCGGCGCCACGCCGACCGGTGGCAACGCGTGCGGCATCGTCGCGGGTGACTTGACCGGCGACGGCAACCCGGACATCTACCTCGTCGATTACGACAACGGTGAACCGAGCGGCCAGGACCTCGGCGACCGTTTGCTCGTGAACAACGGCAACGGGTTCTTCACCGACGAGACGTCGTCGCGCATGACGTCGGCCCAGACGTCGAGCGCGTTCGGCACGGCCGGCCACATCGTCGACCTGAACCTCGACGGCGCGAACGACATCGTGCGCAGCCAGAACGGCTCCGTGACGGTCATCTACAACAACCCGAACAACGTCGGTCACTTCAACCTGATGCAAAGCCCGCCGACCGGCGCGGCCTATCACGTGGGCGTCGGCGACCTCAACAACGACGGTCGGATCGACCTCGCGATGGGCGACGATGGCGCGGACAACTACACGTACAACACCGGCAACGACGCGCTCGGCCGAGTCGTGTGGGGTCCGTCGAAGCAGTACCAGTTCCTCGCCGGCGGCGATGACGGCTTCGGCAACCAGATGATCCTCGAGGACCTCGACGGCGACGGTTGGCGTGACGTCATCCAGACGGACGTCGACGTCGACATCGGTGGCTGCTCGCGTCGGACGCACATCTATCACAACCCGGGTGGAGCGGTCGGCGCCCAGATCACGTTGAAGGAAGAGCGTGAGAGCTCGTCGAACTCGGGCTGGCTGGGCGCGGTCGGCCCCAAGGCCGCCGACCTGACCGGTGGCTACAACGTCGCGTCGCTCGACATCGACGTCGACGGTGACCTCGACTTCATCCTCGGGCGCTGCAACGGCACGTTCGTCTGGATCAACGACGGTGGCAAGGTCTGCCAGCAGAGCATCGGGTTCCAGGGCCCGGGCGATGCGACGCTGACGTGCTGCGGCTCCGGCCTCGGTGCGGGCGAATCGTCGCTGTTGTCCCTGACGCGCGTCCAGCCGAACTCGGTCGCGGTGCTGTTCGCCTCGTTGTCGTCGTCGCCGATCGCGCTGCCGCAAACCGGCGGCACGTTGGCCGCGTTCCCGATCGCGCTGACGCTGTCGTTCCCGACCTCGGCGACGGGCACGCTCGATCTGCCGGTGCCGGGCGGCTTCGGCTCCTTCTCGCTCTACGCGCAGTACGTGACGCCGAACGGCGCCAGCTACGAGATGAGCGATTGCGTGCGGTTGGACTTCCAGCCCTGATCCGATCGCGCGATCCCACGATCGCATGATCTCCACGGCCCCCGCGCGAGCGATCGCGCGGGGGCCGTGCCATGTCGGGGCGCGGCCGCGGCGTCGCATTCGCGTCGGGCGAATGGTCTACTGCCGCGCCGTGACGCCCGCCTCCGATCCAGCACGAGTCCGACTCTGGCCGTTGCTCGCGGCGCAGGCTCTGACGTCGTTCAACGACAACGCGTGGAAGTTGCTCGTCGTCGTGCTCGGCGAGCGCATGCTCCGCGAGCGCGTCCCGGACGCGGCCGAGTTCGCGGCGGCGAAGGAACACCAAGCGTTCCTCGCGACGGCCGCGCTGTTGGTTCCGCTGGTCCTGTTCTCGTTGCCCGGCGGCGCGATCGCGGATCGCATCGGCAAGCGCGGCTGGATCGTCGCGCTGAAGGTCGCGGAATGCGTCGTGCTCGCTCTCGGCACGTGCGCGCTGTGGGCGTCTCCACCTTCGTTTGGCCAACTGATCGCGGTGCTGGTCGCGATGGGCTGCGTCAGCGCGCTGCTGGCCCCGGCGAAGTACGGAATCCTGCCCGAGCTCGTCCCGCACGAACGCCTGTCCGAAGCGAACGGCGCGCTCGAATTGTGGACGTTCCTCGCGATCATCGCGGGCACCGCGCTCGGACCGTTCCTGTACGGCGCGTTCGACGGCGCGGCCGCGGTCGGGGTGGTCTTGTTCGCGCTCGCCGTCGTCGGCCTCGGTGTGAGTTGGCTGGTTCCGAAGACCGTGGCGACCGGCGCCAGCGGTGGCCTCGTCGACAGCGTGCGCGAGGGCTGGCGCGTGTTGCGCGGCGACGGCGCGCTGCGCCTCTGCGTCATCGGATCGACGTGGTTCTGGGCGTTGGCGAGCCTGCTCGGTCAGGCGCTGCTCGTCTACTCCTCGACCAGCCTCGCTCTTCCGCCGAGCCAACAAGGCATCCCGCTCGCGATCTTCGGCATCGGTGTGGGCATCGGCAGCTACGTCGCCGGCCGCGGCTCGCAGGGCAAAGTCGAAGTCGGCTTGGTGCCGATCGGAGCGACCGGACTCGGGTTGTTCACGCTGTGGTTCGGCGCGTCCGCTCCCGGAGCGCTCGGCACGTACGTGCTGCTCGCACTGCTCGGACTCTCCAGCGGCTTCGTCAACGTCCCGATCAACGCCCTACTGCAATCGCGAGCGCCCGCGCAGCGCCGGGGTGCGGTCATCGCGCTCGCGAATGGCTTCACGTACATCGGCATGCTGGTCGGCTCGATCGTCGCCCGCGGACTCGCGGAGGTCGGCGCGTCGCCGCGCGTCCAATTCCTCTTCGCCGCCGTGACGACGTTGATCGGCACGGCTTGGTCGTGGACGCTGCTGCCGACCGCGTTCGCACGCGCGATCGCGGTCGTGCTGGCCCACACGATCTATCGCACGCGCGTCATCGGGCGCGCGCACGTGCCGGAGAACGGCGGCGCGTTGCTCGCGCCGAATCATGTGTCGTTCGTCGACGGCTTGTTCCTGCTGGCGTCCATCGAGCGACCGATCCGGTTCATCGTCGATCGCGGCCAGTTCGAGCGCCCCCTGTTCTCGCGCATCCTGCGCGCGCTGGAGGTCATTCCGATCGATGCGGCGGGCGGCCCGCGCGCGTTGCTGCGTAGCCTGCGTTCCGCGGGCGACGCCCTCGATCGCGGTGAAGTCGTGTGCATCTTCCCGGAAGGCCAGATCACGCGCACCGGCGGCTTGCAGCCGTTTCGCCGCGGGCTCGAGAAGATCGTGCACGGCCGCCGCGTGCCGATCGTGCCGGTGCACCTCGACCGACTCTGGGGCAGCATCTTCAGCTTCGAGCGCGGCACGTTCGTGACCAAGCTGCCGCGCCAGTTGCCGTATCGCGTCACGGTGTCGTTCGGGGCGCCGCTGCCGAGCACCGCGACGATGCCGGTCGTCCGCCGCGCCGTCGAACGCCTGGGCGCGGAGGCTTGGCCGCTGCGCCGCGACACCGCGCGGCAGCTCCAGCGGTTGGCGTTGGCGCGCGCACGGTTCGCGCCCTTCGGCTTCGCCGCGTGTGACGAACTCGGTGCGCGCGTCTCGCGCATCGGACTCGTGACGCGCGCGGTCGCCCTCGCCCGAGCCCGGCCCGCCGTGTTCGCGGCGACCGAGCGCGTCGGCGTGCTGTTGCCGCCGTGCGTCGCCGCCGCCGCCACGAACCTCGCGATCCTGTTCGCGGGGCGTTGCATCGTGAACCTCAATTTCACGGTCGGCGTCGACGGACTGCGTTCCGCCGCGCGCCAGAGCCAGTTGCGCCACGTCGTCACGAGTCGCGCGTTCCTCGAGCGCGCGAAGATCACGTTGCCCGATGACGTCGAGCCCGTGTTCCTCGAAGACATCGCCGCAACGATCGGCGCCGCAGCGCGGCTCTGCGCCGCGGTGACCGCGCTGCTGTTGCCGGCGCCGTGGCTCGAGCGTTTCTGCGGACGGCGCGAGGCCACCACGGTCGACGCGATCGCCACGGTCATCTTCAGCAGCGGATCGACCGCCGAACCCAAAGGCGTTCAGCTCTCGCACTTCAATCTCGACAGCAATCTGCGCGGGCTCGCGCAGGTGTTCCGACCGCAGCGCGAGGACGTGGTGCTCGGCTCGCTGCCGCTGTTCCACTCGTTCGGGTTCCTGACGCTGTGGTTCGCATTGACGGAGGGGCTGCCGCTCGCGTTCTGCCCGAATCCGTTGGATGGCGACGCGATCGGGAAAGTCGTCGCCGAGCGGCGCGTCACGTTGCTGCTCGCGACGCCGACGTTCCTGCAGATCTACGCGCGGCGCTGCTCGCCCGATCAATTCGGATCGGTGCGCGTCGTGATGACCGGCGCCGAGAAGTTGCCGGATCGCGTCGCCGATGCGTTCGAACAGCGCTTCGGCATCCGCCCGCTCGAGGGCTATGGCGCGACCGAGTGCGCGCCGGTCATCGCGGCGAGCGTGCCGCCGTATCGCTCGGCGGGCTTCTTCCAAGTCGGCGCGAAGCGCAGCTCGGTCGGACGACCGTTGCCCGGCATCGTGGTGCGATTGGTCGATCCGGACACCGGAGTCGACGTCGAGGTCGGCAAGCCGGGCCTGCTGCTCGTGCGCGGGCCGAACGTCATGCGCGGATACCTGGGCCGGGACGACCTCACCGAAGCGGTCCTGCGCGAGGGCTGGTACGTCACGGGCGATCTCGCCGTCGAAGACGAAGACGGCTTCCTGACGATCACCGACCGCCTGTCGCGCTTCTCGAAGATCGGCGGGGAGATGGTGCCGCACGGCAAAGTCGAGGACGCGCTGTACGACGCGCTCGGCAAGCGCGACGCGCCACGGTTCGCCGTGACCGGCGTCCCGGACGAGAAAAAGGGCGAACGCCTCGCGGTCCTGACGACCGTGACACCGGCCGAACGAGCCGAAGTCCTGGCGAAACTCGCGACGTCGGGCCTACCGAACCTGTTCGTGCCGCGGCACGACGCGTTCGTCCACGTCGACGCGATTCCGCTGCTCGGCACCGGCAAGGTCGACCTGAAGCGTGTGAAGCAAATCGCGATCGAGCGACTGCGCACTTGAAGGCGGGCCGACGAATCCCGAAGCTCGTCGCCCCGAGTGGGCGAGGCCGGAGAGTTGCATGACGTCGTTGGGCGCCATTACGTCGTTCGCGCGCTTCGTGCGCGACACCGGAGCCTGGCGCCCCGGCCACGCGCACTTGCTGTGGCGTAACGTCGTCCATCGCGCGCGGAACGACTTGCGTGGCTACTCGGACCACGACCACATGGTCGCGGCGGCGCGTTGGCTCGCGCGCGCGCAGGACGCGACGGACGACGGCGGGATCGTCGGCCGCTATCGACTCGATCGCGGCTGGACCTCGAGCTACCCCGAGACCACGGGCTACTGCGTGCCGACGTTGCTCGCGCTACGCGAGGAACTCGACGAGCCGCAGTGGCACGAACGCGCACGCCGCTGCATCGAGTTCCTGCTCGGCCTGCAATTGCCGAGCGGCGCCTTCCCCGGGCTCGAGGTCCACGAGAACCGCACGCAACCGTCGTTCTTCAACACCGCGCAGATCGTGAACGGCTTGGTCGCCTGGCATCGCGCGACGAACGATTGGCGCGCGGCCGATTCGGCGCTGCGCGCGGGCAAGTGGCTGGCGTCGATCCAGGACGCGGACGGCGCGTTCCGCCAAGCGATCTACATGGGCGTCGCGACCGCGTACTCGGCGCACGCGACGTGTTGGCTCGCGGAACTCGGCCAGCACCTGAAGGAGCCGCGCTTCATCGACGCCGCGGTCCGCCACCTCGATTGGGTGCTCGCCGCGCGCGATCCGGAGACCGGGTTCATCGAGCGCATGGGGTTCTCCGCCGACGATCACGCGGCGCGGCGCGCGGTCACGCACACGATCGCGTACACGCTGTCCGGGCTCCTGCTGACCGCGCAGATCGCGAACCGCGACGACGCGATCACACACGTCGAACACGCGGCGTACGGCATCGCGCGCCGCCTCGAGTTGTCGGGCTCGCTGCCGGGCATGCTCGACGCACGCTGGAAGAAGCTCTCCGACTGGACCTGTCTGACCGGCAACGCGCAGATGGCGATCCTGTGGATGCGTCTGTGGCAGAAGAACGGCGACCCGCGGCTCGTCAACGCTGCGTTCAAGGCGCTGGACCACGTCAAGCGCGCGCAACCGATGGAAGCGTCGGAGCCCGCGCTGTTCGGCTCGATCGCCGGTTCGGACCCGGTGTGGGGCGGCTACATCACGAACGCGCTGCCGAACTGGGCGGCGAAGTTCTTCATCGACGCGCTGCTGCTGAAGCGCCACGTCTCCGCGGTGCTGGAAGCGCGCGAGCTCGGCGCGCGGCCCTTGCCGGTCGAAGTGCCGACGCACCTGCCTCCCATCGCGACGCAAGCGTCGCGTCAGCCGCGGGTCGTGTTGCTGTCGACGCCGAACTCGCGCAAGGCCGCGCGGATCCTGCACGCGTGCGACGCGTTCGGATTCGAACCGGCGGCGATCGTGCTCGAAGAGCCAGCGAACCTGGGCGCGCAGGCGCGCGTCACGCGGCTGCTCGCCGACGAAGGCGTCGACGGCGTCCTCGCGCGCTTGGCTCCGTTGCCCGGGGGTGGTGCCGATGGTGCGGCGGCGGACGTCGACTTGCCGATCGAGCTCGGTGCGGCCGAACTGGCGCGGCAGCGCGGGATCCCGACGCTGCGGGCCACGTCGTTGGTGGATCCGCGCCTGCTGGCGAAGCTGCGCGACCTCGATCCCGACCTGTTCGTGTGCGCTGGCGCCGGGATCCTGCGACCGGGCTTGCTCGCGCTCCCGCGATTGGGAACGGTCAACGCGCACATGGGACTCCTGCCGCACTATCGCGGCATGAACGTCGCCGAGTGGGCCGCGTTCAACGGCGACGCAGTCGGCGTCACGGCCCATCTCGTCGACGCGGGCATCGATACCGGGGATCTGCTGGTCGCGCGCGTGGTCGGGCTCGGGGACGCGACGTCGATCGCGCAATTGCGCGATGCGATCGATGTGGCGCAGATCGAGCTGCTCGCGCACGTGCTGCACTGGATCTGGACCAGCGGCACCTTGCCGCCGCGCGTCAGCCAATCGCGCTACGAGATCCGCCAGTGGTTCGGCATGCATCCCGACCTGAAGGCGATGCTCGCGCGCGACCTCGCGCGACGTCGCGACCTCGGCACCTGATCCGGGTCATTCCTGCGCGAGAGCGCGGACACGGTCGTCGCAATCCGCGCGAGCCGCGACGATCGCGGCGCGGAGTTCATCGCTCGCGAGCCCGTGCCGTTTCACGAAGCGCAGCGCCTCGAGGCGATCGACGGCGATGCAGTGACGCGTCGCGCGCGCGAGATCGTGGTGGTCCGCGGGCGTCAGCACCGTCAGGCGCAGGATGCGCTCGAGACCGGACAGATCGAGGCGAGGCGATCCCTTCCAGCGCGAATCGACGTGCAGTCTTGGCCAGCGCGCGAGCGTCTCCAGCGCGAGCTCGCCTGGGCGCACGAACAGGTCCGGGAACAAGGTGTCGACGAACAGGCCGCGCGCGTGGAAGACGAGCGGTCGCAGCTCCGCCGCGAGCTCGCGCGTGGCGAGGTACGCGGCGATGTCCTCCTCGTGGTACTTGTCGTCGCCGTCCCGCACCAGCCAGTCGACGCACCACCGATCGAGCTCGGGTGTGCCCATGGCGAGTTTCGACATCACGTCGAATCCCCACGCATAGGTGTCGGTGAAGCCGAAGACGCCCTGCGGTTCCGGCGTCGTTCGCAGGAGGTCCTGCAGTTGGTGCAACGGCTTCGACGGATCGCCGCCGGAGTCGCGCAGAGTGCGTGCCGTGATCG
>JBPOIU010000099.1:0-25271 GCA_052034255.1 Planctomycetota bacterium
AAGAGGATGAGTCGATCGCGGTCGACAAGGACGATCCCGCTGCCAAGGGCAGCACGCCGACCCCGGTCGGTGAGACGCCGGCGACGAACGGGACCACGCCACCGTCCAACGGGACGACTCCGCCGGCTGCGGGGACGACTCCGCCGACGAGTGGCGCGGCGCCGCGCACGAAGCGCAATCCGGGTGACGCGAAGCTGATGCTCGTGATGCGCGAGTCGATCGAGATCTTGCTGCACGCGCGCACGGTCGAATCGCGCAACGCCGAACTCGCACTGGAACTCGCGGATTGGAGCATCGACACGTTCGGAGCTCGCGAGCCGGCGTTCTTCCGCCAGAAAGCCGAAGCGCTACGAGCGCTGGGCCGCATCGACGACGCGATCGTGCTGCTCCAGGATGCGCAGAGCACGCGTGATCGACTGGCGCACCAGTTCGAGCAGATGCTCGGCGATCTGCGATCCGAGCGCGAAGCGGCGCTGGACTTCCAGGCCCCTCCGCCCCTTCCGGTTCCGCCGAGCCCGCGCTGACCACTGGCGCCGAGACGCGAACGCGAGCCGGTTCGCGCGCAGGCATGTCGTCTTGCGGGCGACACGGCCGGGCAACGCGTCACGCCGGCGCGGGAGCGCACGGAGTGAGCGCGCCGCGGCGCTTCACTTCGACGTGCCGTTCGTCGGCGGTGTGCTGCTCGGCTCGAGGAACGAGCGGAACTCCGCGCGCAGCGAATCCGGGAACAGCGGTTCGATGTGTTTCACGAGGGCGTCGGTGAAGCGCGCTGCCTCGCTGCGCTTCACGGCTTCCTTCGCCGACTGCAGTCCCGGAACGTGGGACAACGCGAGCACCGTGAACGCGACCAACAGCAGTCCCTTCGCCGCGCCGATCACGGCTCCGAACAGACGGTCGTAGCTCTGCAATTGCAGCCGCTTCAGCCCGCTTTGGAACACCCGCAAGACGAACCAGCAGACGACGAGCACGGCGCCGACGATCACGAAGTACGCGACGACGGAATCGAGCGGCGGCTTCAAGCCAGTCAGGTGTTCGCGCAGGATCGGAGCGAGATCGCCCTCGTAGCGCCGACCGAGCCAGAGTCCGCCGAGCCACGCGCACAAGCGCAGGAGTTCACGAACGAATCCTCGTGCGATGCCGAGGACGACGAACCAGACGATGACCACGACGGCGCACCAGTCGACACCCGTCAGCTGGTCGAAACGCGGCAGTCCGTTGGTCGTTTCGGCGACCAGCAGCACGGCATGAGACATCGAAGGCAGCCCCATCACAGCGAGGTTTGGAAGCCCGGCGCGGGGCCGTCCGGCGAGAACAGCGAGCGTTGACGCCCGAAGCTCGCGGTCAACACGCGGTCGAGCGCTTCGAACAGCGTCGACAACAAGACTGGCTTCGCGAGCACCGCGACGTCGCCGCTTTGCGCGAGCGTTTGGAGCTCTTCGTTCAGCATGTCGCCGGTCAAGAACACCATGCGATCGGCCAGCTGGACGTCGATGCTCTTGACGGCCTCGCGGAACTCGAGACCGTTCAAGCCCGGACGGTGCAAGTCGGTCACGATCGCATCCACGACGTGCGTGCGCAGGAACCGCAACGCGGGCTCGGAGCGATCGAAAGGGTGCACATGGTTGTCGTGGCGTTCGAGCGCCTCGACCATCATGGCGCGGAACACCGGATCGTCCTCGACGACGACGAAACGCCGGCCGCGGATGCGGATCTTGCGACGCGCCGGGACTTCGAGCGGCGGGTCGATCGCATCGTCGCTGCTCGTGCTGAACGTCAGTTGGAACGCAGCGCCCGGCCGGCCGTCGTTCAGCAGCTCGAGGGTCGCCCCGTAATGCGCCAACAAGTCGCGTGCGAGCGTGAGGCCGAGGCCTGTGCCTTGACCTTCGCCCTTGGTCGTGAAGAACGGCTCGAACACGCGATCCCGCAATTCGGCCGGGATTCCGGGGCCGGTGTCGCGAACGACCATGCTGACCACGGGGCCAGTGGCCTGCGCTTCGATCTCGATGCGGCCACCGCGATCGGCGGCATACATCGCATGCTCCGCGTTCGTGATGAGGTTGACGAACACCTGCAGCAGCTGGTGCGGGTCGCCATTCACCGCCGGCAGTTGGTCCGAAAGATCGAGATGCACGGAGACGTTGTGGATGCGGAGGTCGTGGCTCTTCAACTCGAGCGCCTTCCGGATCACCTGCCCGAGTCGGACGCGCCCGCGAACCGGCTGGCGGCGACGCGCGAAATCGAGGAGGTTGCGCACGATCCGACTCGCGCGTAGGGCTTCCGAGTAGATCTTCTCGATCGAGCCGCGCAGGTCGGGGTCGACGTCGCGCACGAGCAACAGCTGCGCGTAGCCGATGATGCCGGACAGAGGATTGTTGATCTCGTGGACGATGCTGGAGACGAGTCGGCCGGCGGCCGCGAGTTTGTTCAGGTGCACGCATTCGGCGCGGGCGCGCTCGAGCGCCGTTTCTTCGCGCACGGTGTAGCCGCGCACGGGGCCGCGACTTCCGCGCACCGCGAACGGAGTCAAGTGGAAGCGGCGCTCGCCGCCCGCGTCGAGTCCGCGCAGCGGGGCGCCGTTCTCGACGACCGGCAAGACCGACGCGAGCGGTTGCCCGACGATCGCGTCGACGGATCGCTCCAGTAATTGCGCGATCGCGGCTCCTGCGCCGACGATCCCCTCGCGCTCGTCCACGAGCAACAACGGCAATTGTTCGCACAGCTGGCCGAGCACCGGATCGTCCATGCCGCCTCCCGCCGAGGTGCGCTAGCGCTCGATCCCGGACCAATGACCGGGTCGAGGAGGCCCTAGATCAGCGCTCGACCTCGCCGATGGCAAGCACGAGCTGGACGATTGAAATCATTCGCAACGGTCAGGAAACGCGGTGGCGCTCCGGCGCTTGACAGCCTTCGTGCTCAAGGTAGAAGGACCGTCCCACGTACGGCCCCAGGATCGTGCGCGGGAACGACACGCGGGTTTCATCGTCTGCCACGGGGCGGTGCGCGTGTCCGTGTTCAACCCTGCTCGAACCATCGCTCGAATCATCTTCGCGGAGCCAGCGTCCCATGCCAGTCAGCTTCGAGTGCCCGTACTGCGGCGAGACGTTCAAGGAAACGGACGACATCGAGTACGTCCGCTCCTACAAGACGTGCCCGGAGTGCGACGCAACCTTCGACGAAGACGAGATCGAAGAGATGCTGCCATCCGAGGAAGAGATGGGCGAAGGCGAGGAGACCGCCGCCAGCACCGAAGAGGACGACACGTTCGACGAGGAGTCGGACGACGCCTTCGATGACGATGAATTCGGCGACGACGAAGAAGGCGGCGACGACGACGAGGATGACGACGACGAGGACGAGGACGACGACGAGGACGACGACGAGGATGACGACGACGGCGGGGACGACGACGACGACGACGATGGCGGCGGCGGCGGGGACGACGACGATTACTGATCGACTCCATCCGAGAGTCGTCGCGTACAGCAACGATTCTCGGACCTAGTCGATCCCGCACCTTGTGTCCGCGGCGACGGCAGTCGCCGTATTCACTTGCGAACACCCTGAAACGGCCAAGCCGTTGCACGCTCCCGGGCTCACTCCGTTCGTTCGGGTCGAGAACTGATCGTTCGGCTTGCCCGTCGACGTAGCGGTCCGAGTGGGGGTCGCTTCCTCCGATCGGTTCCTACAATCCGCGCGGCGTCCGCTCCGGACGATCGCCACGAAGGACCGATCCATGTTGCACCCGAACGACCGCGTCGAAACTCTGTTGGATGCGGTCGCGATCCAGGAGCGCGTCGGCGCTCTCGGCCGCCGCATCGAAGCCGAGTATCGCGGCAAAGCGCTCACCGTGTTGGGCGTGCTGAAGGGAAGCGTGTTCTTCCTCGCCGACCTGCTGCGGCACGTGCAGATTCCCTTGCGACTCGATTTCCTGCGCGCGTCGTCGTACGGCAACCAGACCGTGTCGTCGGGGATCGTGCAGCTGTCCGCGGTCGAAGGCGCGTTCGAGGGGCGGCACGTCCTGATCGTGGATGACATCCTCGATTCCGGCCGCACGCTGCACGCGATCCGGCGTGAGATCGAGAAGCACGCGCCGGCCTCGGTGAAAACCTGCGTGCTGGTCGACAAGAAGGTCGAGCGCGCGGTCGAGCTCGAAGCCGACTATCGCGCGTTCGAGATCCCGAACGTGTTCATCGTCGGCTACGGACTCGACTTCGCCGAGCACTACCGCAACTTGCCGTACATCGGCGTGCTGTCGCCCGGGGGGCAGTCGTCGTGAACGCGCGAGCTCCGCTCGCGATCTGCTCCGCGGTGCGAACGCCGTTCGCCCGCGTATTCGGAGTACTCCGCGGCATTCCCGCGGACGAACTCGCGCGCGTGGTGCTCCGTGAAGCTCTGGTCCGCGCGGGAGCCAGCGCCGAGGACGTCGACGAAGTGATCGTCGGCTGCGCCGGTCCTCCCGTGGAGGCGATGAATCTCGCGCGCGTCGCGGCATTGCGCGCACGGATCCCGGAGCGGGTTCCTGCCGTCACCGTCCACCGCAATTGCGCGTCGGGGCTCGAGGCCATCCATGCCGCGTTGCTGCGCGTCCGCGCCGAAGAGGGCAACGCGTACCTGATCGGCGGCGTGGAATCGATGTCGGAAGCGCCGTTCCAACTCGAGCCGGCCGGCATGCGGGCGATGGTCGAAGTCGCGCGTCAGAAGTCGTTCGGAGGCAAGCTCGCCGCGTTCTGGAACGCGCGCTGGAAGACGCTGTTGCCGAAGCCGTCGCTGCGGCCGGCGCTCACCGATCCGATCAGTGGATTGCTGATGGGCGATACGGCCGAGTTGCTCGCGCGCGAACTCGGGATCACGCGCGAAGAACAAGATGCGTTCGCGGCGCAGAGCCAGCAACGCGCCCGCGAAGCGCGGGACTCGGGGTTCCTCGCTGGCGAGATCGTGCCGCTCGTCGCGCCGCCGCGGTCCGACCGGCCCTTCACGACGGACGACGGGATCCGCGACGACGCGACCGTCGAGAAGCTCGCACGTTTGAAGCCGGTGTTCGATCGGCGCTTCGGCACGGTCACCGTCGGCAATGCCTGTCAGGTCACGGACGGCGCGGCGGCGATGTTCGTCGCCTCCGAACACGAAGCGCGCCGTCGCGGCTGGCCGGTGCTCGCGCACGTGCTCGACGTGTTGTCGGTCGGCTGCGATCCGAGCCGGATGGGGCTCGGGCCGGCCATCGCGATTCCGGCGCTGCTGGCGCGCCACGATCTGCGCGCCGCCGACGTCGATCTGTTCGAGATCAACGAGGCATTCGCGGTCCAGGTCCTCGCGTGTCTACGGCAACTCGGCGACGCGGCGCCAACGGCGGATCGACTGAACGTACACGGCGGTGCGATCGCACTCGGCCATCCCGTCGGCGCCAGCGGCATGCGGTTGGTCTTGACGCTCGCGCGAGCGTTGCGCGCGCGCGGCGCGCGGCGCGGGATCGCGTCGCTGTGCGTCGGCGGCGGGCAGGGAGTCGCCGCGCTGATCGAGATTCCGGAGGGAACGTGAACGCAGCGCGCGTCGAAGTCGAAGGCCCGCTCGCCATCGTCACGTTCGACGTGCCGGAGCGCGAAGTCAACGTGTTCACCGAAGCGACTCTGGCGTCGCTCGTCGACACGATCGTTGCCGCTTCCGATCGTCCCGGCGTGCGCGCGCTGGTCGTTCGCAGCGCCAAGAAGGCCAATTTCTGCGCCGGCGCCGACGTCGAGTCGATCGCGACGGTCACCGTGCAGGCGGAGGGGCAGCGGCTCGCGCGCTTCGGCCAACAGTGCTTCCAGCGCATCGAGCGCCTGAGCAAGCCCGTCGTCGCGGCGGTCCACGGGGCGTGCGTCGGCGGCGGCTTGGAATTCGCGCTCGCGTGCCATGGATTGATCGTGTCGCACGATCCGAAGACCAAGCTCGGCTTGCCCGAGACGCAGCTCGGGATCGTTCCAGGTTTCGGCGGCACCCAGCGCCTGCCGCGCCGCGTGGGCGTGCCCTCGGCCCTGGACATGATCCTGACCGGCCGGTTGGTCAAGGCTCGCAGCGCCGAGCGCATGGGGTTGGTCGACGACTGCGTGTGTCCGTTCAAACTCGAGCAGGAAGCGAAGCGCTACGCATTGGAACTCGCCGACGGGAAGCCGCGGCGGAACGCGAAGCGACGCGGAGGATTCGTTCGCGCCCTCGGGTCGATCGGGTTCGTCCGCCGCTTCATGCTGAGCCGCGCGCGTGCCAGCGTGCTCGAACGGACGGCGGGGGTGTACCCGGCGCCGCTGCGCGCGTTGGCGTTGGTGGACCTCGCGTTCCATTCCGACCGTGACGCCGCGTTCGTCGCGGAAGCGACGGCCGTGGGCGACCTGCTCGCCGGCGAGGTGGCGCACCGGCTGGTCGAGCTGTTCCTGATGATGGAGCGCTTGAAGCGTCGCGGCGCGGCGGGGCGAGGCCTGCGTGCGGGCGATGCGGTCGGCGTGATCGGGGCTGGAGTGATGGGGTCGGGAATCGCGAAGGCCTTCCTCGATCGCGGGGCGCGCGTGCGGCTGATCGACGTGACGGCGGAAGCGCTGGGCCGCGGCGTGCGCTCGTTGCGCGAGCGCTACGACAAGGACGTCGCACGGCGTCGATCGACGCCGCAGGAAGCGCGTCGCACGCTCGATCGTTTGGAAACCGACACCGCGATCCGCGGATTGACCGAAGCGCGCGTCGTGGTCGAGGCGGCCGCGGAGAAGCTCGAGGTCAAGCGCGACGTGTTCGGGAACCTCGAACGCGCCTGTGCGCCGAGCACGCTGCTCGCGAGCAATACGTCGTCGTTGGCGCTGGAGCGCATCGGCGAATCCCTCACGCAGCGCGAGCGCGTGGTCGGACTCCATTTCTTCAATCCGGTCGACCGCATGCCGCTGGTCGAGGTCGTGTGCCCTCCGACGACGACCGAAGCCACGATCGTCGAGGCCTGCGCGATCGTGCGCGATCTCGGCAAGGTCCCGGTTTGCGTGCGGGATCAGCCGGGGTTCGCGGTGAATCGCGTTCTCGCTCCGTATCTCGCCGAAGCGTTGCTCCTCGTCGAGGAAGGCGTCGCTCTCGACGCGATCGACGACTCGATGCGGCGACTCGGGTTCCCGATGGGGCCGATCCGCGTGCTCGACACGGTCGGACTGGATGTCGCGACGGCAGCGGCGGATGCGCTGAAGCAGAAGCTCGGACCGCGACTCGCGGATGCGCGCATCGGGCGTGAACTGGTCGCGATGGGACATCTCGGCGACAAGAGCCGGGGCGGTTTCCGCGTGCGCAGAGGCAAGGGCCAAACGACGGCGCCGTGGCTCGCCGAGGCGCGGGCGCGGGCGAAGTGCGTGTCACGCACGCCCGTACCGTCCGCCGACGAAATTCGGGATCGGCTGTGGTTCGCGCTGTTGTGCGAAGCCGCGTTCGCGCTGGAGGACGGAATCGTCGACGAACCCGCGGCGTTCGACGCGGCGATGGTGCTCGGCGCCGGCTTCCCGGCCGCGCTCGGCGGGCCGGCGCGGGTCATCGAGTCCTTGGGGCGCGAGGTCGTGATCACGCGGCTCGAGGCGCTGCATCAGAAGTTCGCGCCGCGGTTTCCGATCAGTGCGTGGTTGCGCGGCGCGTCAAGCCAAGCGTGAACGGCCGCTGGGCGCCGCGTGCGGTCGTCACGACCGCTCGGTGACGTCTGGCGATTCGACGGCGCTTCGCGCAGCGTTGGCGGCCCCTGGATCGGCTGCGCGCCTTGCCCCGCGGCCTCTGTTAGCATGGCCGCGCGATCGTCTGGAACGGTCGTTTGCCCGGAACGGCGGCGTGGTCCACAATGCACGGACCGACGTCTTGATCGGTGAATGGAGTCCGCGATGAAGTCGAAGTTCCTGTTGTCCATGTTGTCGGTCGTGAGCTTGGGGTTGGCGCAGGCCGCCTCCGGAGCGATCATCGTGACCGGCTTCCCGGCGAAGATCCAAGACGCGGTCGACCTCGCGTTGTCGAACGCGGACAGCGCGGACATCATTCGCGTGCTCCCCGGGACCTACAACGAGCACGTGGTCATCGACTTCTCCGGCACGAACCAGGCCATCCTGAACCTGGAAGGGACCGGCAATGGCAACCACGTGATCAGCGACGGCGTCGAGGTCGTCGATGCTCGTTTGGTGACGTTGTTCAACTTCACGGTCGATTCGAACCACGGCGACGGTGATGCCGCGATCTTCGTCGACGACACGGTCGGCTTCGCGGCGCTCTCGTGCCGAGGAGTCTCCGGGGACGACGGCGGACTCGACGTCGAGGACACGTTCGAAGTGATCGTCAGCAACTGCATCTTCTCGGGGATGGACGAATCCACGGCGGCCGACTCGGGATACGGCCTACGGATCCGCGGTCGCACGGACCACGAGGTGAAGAACTCGACGTTCTCGAACAACGAGTTCCGCGCGATCTGGGTGGAGGCGGACCGCAGCCGCGTGCAATCGTGCGTCGCTCAGCAGACCGGTCCGGGCATCACGACGGATGCGGTGTTCGTGTCGGGCATGCAGAACCTCGTTCGCAAATGCAAGATCCGTGACAACGACGGCGATGGCTTGGTCGTCTCCGGCGTTTGCGTCGTGCGCGACAACACGATCGAGGACAACCAGCGCGTCGGCATGCGCCTCGGGATCGACGGCGGGACGACGTTCAGTGGTGGTCAGGTGCGCAAGAACACCATTCGCGACAACGGCTCGGTCGGAGTGTTCGTCGACGTCGATCAAATCGGCTGCGAGATCCGCGAGAACGGCATCCGCAACAACACGTCGTGCGGCATCCAGATGCTGAGCGGCGCGCACTTGCTCTACAAGAACAGCGTTCGCGAAACGAGCAACGGCGCGGTCGGTGGCCACGGCATCTTCATCGACGCGACGTCGGACGGGAACAACCTCGAAGGCAACAGCGTCCGCGACAATTCCGGGCAAGGGATCCGCATCGAGGGCGATCGCAACTACATCACGTTCAACACCGCGAAGGGCAACGACGGGATCGACGAGGATCCCGGGTCGACCGGCAACGCGGGTCGCGGCAACAAGACCTCGGGCGGCACCAACGACTTCCCGTGAGCGTCGCGGCGACGTCGTTCTGAGCGCGTCACACGGAGTCCTCATGTCGAACGAGTTGAAGGGACACGCGGTCATCGGTCAGTCCGGTGGTCCGACGGCCGTCATCAATCAGAGTCTCGTCGGCATCATCGAAGAGGCGAAACGGCACGGCTGCATCGACGGCATCTTCGGGGCGTTGCACGGCGTGCGTGGCCTGCTCGAGGATCGACTGATCGACCTGCGGGCCGAGTCGAGCGCGACGCTGGAGCGCGTGGCGGCGACTCCGGCGTCCGCGCTCGGCTCGGTGCGCAAGAAGCCGTCTCGCGAGGAGTGCGAGCGCATCGCCGCCAACTTGCGTCAGCGCGGCATTCGCTACGTGTTCTACATCGGCGGCAACGACAGCGCGGAGACGGCGCATCTCCTGGCGGAACTCGGCACGAGCGCGGGCCACGAGCTTCGCGTGTTCCACGTTCCGAAGACGATCGACAACGACCTGCTGGTGACCGACCACTGCCCGGGCTTCGGTTCCGCGGCGCGCTTCGTCGCCGCGGCGACGATGGGAGACAACCTCGACAATCGAAGTCTCCCCGGCGTGAAGATCAACGTGGTGATGGGGCGTCATGCGGGATTCCTGACCGCGGCGACCGCGCTCGCGCGCATCGAGCCGGACGACGGTCCGCACTTGATCTACTTGCCCGAGACCGCGTTCGACGTCGAGCGGTTCCTCGACGACGTCCAGCGCGTCGTCGGCACGTGGAAACGGTGCATCGTCGCGGTCTCCGAGGGGATCCACGACGCCGGCGGCCGCTTGATCGTCGAAGGGAGTGAAAAGGACTCGCACGGCAACGTGCAGCTCTCGGGGTCCGGCGCGCTCGGTGATCTGCTCGCGGCCCGCGTGAAGGCGCGGCTCGGCGAATCGGCGCGCGTCCGCGCCGACACGTTCGGATACCTGCAGCGCTCATTCCCGGGCTTCGCGTCCGAGGTCGATGCACACGAGGCGCGGCGGGTCGGCAGCGACGCCGTGAAGGCGGCGGTGTCCGGGCAGCACACCAGCGGTTCCATCGCGCTGCGACGCATCTCGAATGCGCCGTACGCGGTCGAGACGTTCGTGACTCCCCTCGCGAGCGTGGCCAAGAACACGAAGCCATTCCCGGCCGAGTGGATCACGCCCGACGCGAACGACGTGACGGCGGCTTGGCTCGAGTACGTGCGACCCTTGGTCGGATCGTTGCCGGTCGTCGCGCAGCTGGCGCGGACTCCGGTTCCGCCGCGCGCTTGAATCAGCGCGGCGCCAGGTCGCCCTTGCGGCGCAGCATGGTGCCGAAGACCTCGTCGGCGCAAGGTTCGTAGTTCGCTTTGAAGTACGCGGTCAGCAGCGGCAATCGGCTCTCGAGCAGTACGCCGTCGACGTCCATGCCGCCGATGACCTTGCTCGCGAGCAGATAGCGCGGTCGCGTGCGCTCCAAGTCGGCGATGAACTCGCGTTGCATCGCGGGCGTCGCCGCGTAGGCCGGGTACGCGTAGCGCGACGCGATGGGGCGCTCGACGAAGTAGTACGCCGCACCGGCATTGCAGAAGTCCGCGAACGGCTCGCCCGGAGGCAGTCGTTCGTCGAGCCACGCTTTCAACGCCGTGAGCGTTTGCGCTTGCGCGTCCGGCACCAGCACGTCGCGCATGCGCCGCGGCGGCGCGTAGCTGAAGCCCCCGCCGGGCACGTCCGGCTCGATCTCGCTGATGCGCGACCATTGGCGCACCAACGCGTAGGCGGGCTCGAACGCCGTGAACAGATACCCGACCAGCACGCACGCCGGAGCGAGTCGAAGCACCAAGCCGCGCGTGGGGCGGGCTCGCCAGCCGTCTTGCGCGGCCATCAAGGCGATCGGCCAGACGAATGCCGCGGCGTACGCGAAGTGACCAGCGTCCGACCGTCCGAGCGCGGTGCGGAACACGACGAGCCCGAGCAACGCGAGCAGCGCGCGTTGCTTGTCGCGGGCGCCCAGCGGCGTGGTGCGCGCACGCACGAGCACGACCGCCAGCGCGACGACGAACACCAGCGGGGCGACGAACGCGATGAACGTGCCGTTGCCGAGGAACTCCTTCGGATCGGCGGTGCCGGCGGTCGCGAGCCATTCGCGCAAGGACGGGAACGGCAAGCCCCAGACCGGGAGCTGCAGCGAGGCCTGCAAACGCGAGTTCTCGACGAAGGCGCCCAGTGCGCCGTGCGCGCCGAGATACAGGACGAATGGGGCAGCACCGAGTCCGGCGCCGAGCGCGAAGTGCGATAGCGGCTGAAGCAGTCCGCGCCGCAGTGGGGTGCGGCGCCGCGAGAGCCACGCGTCGAGGACGAAGTACAGGCCGGCCGCCAGGGTCGTGTAGACGCCGATGTCGAGCGACCAGAACACGCCGATGCCGGCCGCGATGCCCGCGAGCAGAACGTGACGCCGCGCGCGTGCCTGTTCGGCGACGTCACGATGGGTGGCGTCGATCGCGCGCAGCAGGCACGCGACTGCGATGAACATCGGCAGGAAGCGCGGCTGCAAGAACATCCCGCGTGTCGCGAACGCGAGCGCCGCGAGCAGCGCGACGTACGGCGAACGCAGGATCGGCAGCAGCATCCAGAAGAACGCGGCGTGGGTGACCCCATACAGGACGTTCGTCGTCACGCGATCCGCCCACAGCGAGTCGCCGATCCACTGCATGGTCCACGCCGCGCGCAACGCGTTCTGGACCAAGCCGTGCTGCAGATAGAGATCGCGGAACGGAGTCATTCCGTCGCGCGTCATCGCGCCGATCGTCAGCCATTCGCCGGAATGGAACAGATCGATGGTCCCATGCACGCCGAAATGGAACACCAGCGCGACCACGAGCCATGGGGCGGCCACGTTCCACGCGAAGCGCGAACGCATCGGCGGGGCGGTCGTGCTTGCGCCGTTGGCGCTCTTGCGCAGCACCCACGCGCCGACGATCGCCGCCGCAACGGCGCACCCACCCAACACGATCCCGACGAGCATCGCGTCGTCGGCCCGGACGAAGCGCAGCGCGGCGAGTGCGACGAACGGCCGCGAGAGCACGAACGCTCGATCACCGAGCCCCGCGCCGAGCACCGAACAGACGCCCCACAGCGCGACGAACGAACACGCGAACGCTCCGCCCACACGCAGGATGCTCGTCAGCAACGGCGCGTTCGGCGCGGTTCGCGGGCCAAGGGCGAGCACGGCGATCGTCAGCGCGGCGGCGCTCAGCACGAGCTCCGCCCCGGGGCCGTTCAAGCGGTCGGCCCACCCGGCGGTCGCGGCATCCGCCGGACCCCGGCGCGCGCGGCCCTCGCGGCGCCCGAACCAGCGTTCGACGCCCGCGCCCAATGGGCCGAGCATCGCCGTGGCGGCGATCGTCGCGAAGCCGAAGCCGGACAGCCGATCGACTTGGGTCGCGTGCTGGAACAGCCCGACGATGCTCGCAGCGGCGCTGAGCCACCACCAACTGGACGGTGGTCCGGACTCGCCGCGATTCCGCCGCGACTGCAGCCACCATGCGGCCAGCCACACGAACGTCGGGAGCGCGCAGGTCGTCAGCACGAACAGCCGGGTCTCGAACCCCTTGTCGTGACGCATCGCGGACAAGGCGCCGACGACGTCGGTCGAGGCGGCGAGCTCGAACCAACGGGTCGCGGACGCCAGCCACCAGGCGAACGCCAGCGCGAACGCCGCAAAGGTCACGAAGACAGCGAGTTCTGGAAGCCCGAAGCGGCGCTCGGTCGCGTCGTTCAAAAGGTCCGATAATCCATGTTCTGTTGAATGGAGGGGGTGCGGCGGCTGGATCGGGTTCGGCGCGCCGCCGGACGATTGATGCGCGGCGTTCTCCGCGCCGTCGCCGGCTCGTTGGTCGCCGCGCGTTCGATCGTCCCCGTTCCCGTCGTCATGCACGCGATGCGTACTCCAACAACGACTCGTACTGCTTGTGGAAGTCGTGCTCCGTACCGCCGCACGGTGACTTGAAGAAGCACGCGAGCTGGCGCTGCACGCCGTGTTCCCCGCGCCGCTTCGCGGCGATCGAGAAGCGCACCAGGTCGAGGACCAGCGGCGCGGCCAGGATCGAATCGCAACCGAGCCACGTGAACGTCAGCATCATCCGATGGCCGAGGAAGCCCTCGAAATGCACGAGATCGAAGGCCGTCTTGTGGTCGTGCAGCGACGGCACGAAATCGATGCCGACGTGCGTGTGGACCGGATAGCCGAGGATGCCGCTGACGACGCCGTCCTTCGAGTGGACCTTCGAGGCGCGGTGCTCGGGATCGGCGAGGACCTCCCCATCGCGATCCCCGAGCATGTTGTACCCCTGCCATGACAGCACGCGCAGGTTGCGGTGCGCGAACATCGGCGCGAGCGCGGCCTTCACGAGCGTCTCGCCGGTCTTGCCGTCGGAGCCGGTGATCGGCAGGCGTGACTGCGTCGCGAGCTCGAGGATGCCCGGGAGCATCGCCCCATTCGATGGCGTGAAGTTGACGAACGCGCAGCCGGTGCGCAGAGCCGCGAGTGCGTACAGCGAGCTCGCGCGCACGCACGAGACGTGATCGCGCGCGATGGCATCGAGCAGCGCCGAGGACGTCGCGTGCGCCGGATCGCCGGCAAGCGGCGGTTCGGTGGACGCGAGGTTCACGACGACGACGTCGTCGAGCGCGTGATCCGCGCGGAATGCGCGCAGATCGCGCTCCAGCCCGTCCAGTTGGACGGCCAACGGTGTGTCGCCGGCGCCCTGCACGGGCGCGCGCTGCACGGCCGGTCCGCAGTTCGTCGTGATGCCGCGGCGGATGCGTCGACCGTAGGCGTCGAGCTCACCGCGCAACGACTCGATCAGCGCGGGGTCGAGGAACCGCCCCACGCGCGCGAGCTCGAGCGTATCGGTCGCGAATGACGTCGGGGTGTCCACGTCATGTCCACCGAAGACGAACTCGTCGAACGCCGGAAACGGAAGCCGCGCGAACGCGGGCAGCGCGGAGACGCAGCCGGTAGAAGCCGCGAGGCCGCGCGCGATCGCCAAGCCGCCGACGACGGTGGTCGTCGCGACGCCGCCGCGCGCTCCGATGATCCAGATGCCGGTACGGGTCACGAGAGCGTTCCATCCCCAGGACAGGTGCGTTCCACGGGGGCGGGTCCGAGGACCTTGGCACCCCCGCCGGGGCTTCCGTCCGGTGTTCGTTGGTGTCGAGGCCCTTGATTCGACACAACTGGTTGGTAGTAATCAGAAATCGAATACATTCCGTTGGGCCTTTTGGCGAGGAGAGCCATGTCGCGGAATGCCCTGGTCGAGACGTTGCGCAAGGCGACGCGCGAAGAGCGTGTCAGTGTTGAGTTTAGCGACGGAAAGAAGATCGAGGGAGCCATCCTCTTCAACGAGATGAAAGGCTGCGGCAAAGTCATCAACGTCGATGCGGAGATCTCGGTCGACTTCAGGATCGACCAAATCCGTTCCATTCGACTCTGATCGACCACCGCCTCGATCGATCTGGACCGACGCCCCACCGGCCGCGTGCACGCTGCGGCCGCTGGGGCGTCGTCGCTTCATGCCGTAGCGGCCGAACCTGAACGGGGCGACGCATGGCGCCCGGGTCGAGAGGCCTACGAATCGTCAGGGGACTCGAAGCGTCCGGTCGGCGCGCAGGCATCGGCATCCACCGCTTCGACGCGCGCCGCGTGTGGGTCGCTCGCCGCGTGCGCGCTGCCGTTGCTGCGCCCGTGGCCACTGCCGCGACCACCCACGCGGAGATCACCGTGCGCGCCGTCCTGCGCGGGCGCTCGCGGGGATTCGAGGTCCACATGGACGGCGCTCGCCGCGGGTTCCGCGTGCGCCGTGCGCGCCGCATCGAGCGCATCGAGCTTTTCGAGTCGCCGATACAGCGATCGTCGAGTGACGCCGAGGCGCCGCGCAGCTTCGGCCTTGTTGCCGCTCGCGAGACGCATCGCGTCGCGGATCGAGCGCGCCTCGGCGTCGCCGAGCACGTCGTTCAGTTTGATGCGCACGCCGCGCGCGGTCGCCGCGGAGCGCGGCCCCACGTGCTCGAGATGTTCGAATTGGAATGCCGATGGGCCGAGCGAGTCGCCGTGCGCGGTTGCCCACGCCTGCAGGAGTTCTTGCCGCAGCTCGAGCACGTTGCCCGGCCACGCATGCGCTTTCAGTGCCTCGAGCGCGTCGTCGGAGAGTTCGGCCAGCGGGCGGCGCGTCCGCAGGTGGAGTTCTCGATGCACCTGCTGCGCGAGCACGGCGATGTCGGAGCGTCGTTCGCGCAGCGGCGGCACGCGCACGATCGCGCCGCGCAAGCGCCAGTACAGATCGCGCCGGAACTGCCCCATCCGCACCAGCGCGGCGAGATCGCAATGCGTCGACGCGATCACGCGGAAGTCCGAGCGGCGCGGGTCGCTGCTGCCGAGCGCTCGGTATTCACCCGACGACAGCGCGCGCAGCAGAACACCTTGCGCCTCGATGGCGAGATCACTGATCTCGTCGAGGAACAACGTTCCGCCGTCCGCGCGGTCGAGCAGCCCCGGCATCGACGACACGGCGCCGGTGAACGCGCCGCGCGAGTGGCCGAAAAGGCGCTGGGCGAACAGACTCGCCGACAGCGCGGCACAGCTCTCCGCGACGAAGGGCCCGCGCGCACGCGGCGAGTTGTGATGCAGCGCGCGTGCGACCGACTCCTTGCCGGTGCCGGTCTCCCCCACGATCAGCACGGTGACGTCGCTGTCGGCCAGTCTGCGAACGCGCTCGAACAGCGAGCGCAACGCCGGCGACTCCCCGACCAAGCCCGCGCGCACCGCGAACGCCTCGCTCAGCTGATCGAACGCGACGCGCTCGTCGCGTGGCAATTCTCCGTTCGGCGGACTCGTCGATCCGCACACCTCGGACGCGACCAGGGTTGTCTCTCGCATGGTTCTTCTTCCTCCACCGCGGGCCGTGGCCGCTCGAACGGGTCTGAGGAGCGGCGTCACGATGCCGTAACGCGCGGTTACGAAACGGCATCGTCGAGCGGACGAAACCCGCGCGCGGGGAGACCCGGTCTTGCGGTCCCGTGCCCGTGGCGAGCGCGCCCAGCGCCGGAGATGAGGCACCGGCGGAGCAGTTCTCACCGCGTTTTCGTGCTTTTTGGGGCCTTTGGCGGCGGTGCGTGCGCAGCGGTCGATCCGGACAAGGCGCGACGCTGTCCCGGCACACCGCGACCTCCAGTTGGAACGCGGCTTGCGATGAAGTCGGTCGCCGGTAGGCTCGGTGCGCGTTTTCCGAAGCCCCGGATCCTTGGTGCGCCCTCCAGTGGCGCTTGGGAGTTCGCTCGATGAACAAATCCCTGCTTGCCGTCGGCCTGGTCGGCGGCCTTCTGTTCGGGCTCGAGAGCTCGGCATTCGCCCACGGCGGTCAGTACCGCGGTCCGGGCGACAGCGTGCCTCCGACCGAAGGTCCGGGGCCTGGCACCGGCGGTCCGAATACGGGTGGTCCGGTCACGGGTGGTCCCGGTGGCCCCGTCACTCCCGGTGGCGGTCGTGGTCCGACGACGCCGGGCGGTGGTCCGGTCGTTCCGGGTGGCGGTGGTCCGCCGCGCGGTCCGGTCACCGGAGCGGGTGGCAAGAAGAACAAGCCGACCGAAGGCTTCGAGCAGTGGCAGTTCTGGTGGGAGAACAACAAGGACCCCTACCTGAACCTGAAGGCGAGCCTCGCCGGCGGCGCGGTGAAATCCGGTAGCGCCGGCTTCCTCGCCGGCATGGGTCGCCGCGAGGAATCCGAGACGTCGAACCGCCCGTCGGCCAGCGAAGCCCAGCAGCAGATCGTCCCCGTGTTGAAGACGATGCTGAAGGAGAAGGACGCCGACATCGTCGACTCCGCGGTGCTCGCGCTCGGTCGCATCGTGAAGAGCGAATCGGCCGACACGGTGCTCGAGGACATCAAGGGCGTTCTCGGCAACTCGAACCCCACCGCGCAGCAAGCTGCCGTGCTCTCGCTCGGCGTGCTCGGCAGCTCGGCCGCGATCCCGACGTTGACGGAGGTGTTGAACGACACTCCGGAAGGTCGCAAGTTGATGAACGAGAAGGGCTCGATCCAAGATCTGCCCCGCTCGTTCGCGGCGATCGCGCTCGGCATGATCGGCGACAAGTCGACGATCCCGACGATCCTCGACGTCATCAAGAAAGAGAAGGACTCCGAGATCGACCTGAAGGGCAGTGCGATCCTCGCGCTCGGCCTGTTCAAGGAGGGTCGCCAGGAGATCGTGAAGGAGCTGTCGGAGCTGCTGAAGAACGACACGCTCGATCGCAATGTCCGCGCGCAGATCCCGATCACGCTCGGTCGTCTCGAGGCCGACGCCGTGCCCACGGTTCCGGCGCTGCGTGAATTGATCCTGGCGAAGAAGACGGACAACCTGCTGGTCCAGTCCTGCGTCATCGCGCTCGGCCAGCTCGCCGCGCCCGAGGACAAGGAAGTCCAGAAGGTGCTGTTCGATCAGATCAAGGATGGCTCGGACGAGCAGTCCCGCCACTTCTCGTTCATCGCGCTGGCGCAGATCGGCGATCGCGCGATCAAGCAGAGCGTCGAGACCAACGACGAGATGCTGAAGGCCTTGAACAAGTTCCTGCTGAAGGAACTGACCGATCCGGATACCAAGACGCATCAACCGTGGGCCGGCATCGCGCTGGGCTTGCTCGGTCGCGCCTACTCGGATTCGGCGGAGCAACGCGCTCTGATCACGTCGAAGGTCCTCGATCAGTTCGAGAAGAGCAGCAACCCGTCCTACAAGTCGGCGTTCGCGATCTCCCTCGGTCTGTTGAAGGCCAACGTCGCGGCCGAGACGATCTTCAAGGAGATGAACAAGACCAACGACCGTCCGCTGAAGGGCTACTTGGCGATCGCGCTCGGCATGATGCGCTATCGCGAGGCGGTCGAGTCGCTGCGCTCGTTGGTCCAAGACGATGCGGACGACAAGATGCGTCTGCAGGTCGCGACCTCGCTCGGTCTGATGGGCGATTCGGGCGCCGTGCCGACGCTGCTGCAGAGCCTGCAGAAGGCCAGCACGCTGAACGTCACGTCGTCGCTCGCGCGCGCGCTCGGTCTCATCGGCGATCGTCAGGCGGTCCAGCCGCTCGTGGCGCTCGTCAATGACGCCAAGTCCCCGGGCCTCGCGCGCGCGTTCGGATGCGTCGCGCTCGGTCTGCTCGCCGAGAAGACCACGCTGTACTGGAACACGCCGCTGTCCGTGAACTCGAACTACCGCACGGTGATCCCGGCGCAGTACGAGATCCTCGACATCCTCTGAGGAAACGCGAATCAATCCGTTTGATTGACGTTCTCGGCCTCACCAGGTGTTGAGGCGGCGACGGCAGGATTGATTCACAGCCTCGGAGACGTCGGGACACGGTGGAAAAACGCCGGAGCGGGGTGTGTCGCGCGAGCGGCGCACCCCGCTTTCGTTTGCAGCCGACGGACGCCTAACCCGAGGTCTTGGTCAACGACTGATGCGGACGATTCCCGCAGCGACCAGCAGGGCCACCGCGAGTTCGATCACGAGCCAGCGATCGAGTCGACGCTGCAACGTGGCGTATTCCGCGGAGCGCGTCCTTTCCTCCGCGAGTAGGTCGAGGTTCGCCTGCGCGGCGGCGCGCGTACCCGCGTCGCTGGATCCGTTCAGGACCTCGCGATAGGACAGCTCCGCCGCGGTCACGTCGCGATGCTCGTGCTGGACGATGCCGAGCAGCAGGTGCGCGTAGGCTCGCTGCTCGACCGACGCGGCCGACGCCAGCGCGTCGCGAAGTCGAACCTCGGCCTCGGTCAGCCGCAACTGACGCGTGAGTCCGCGAGCTTCTTGCAGCAGGCCCTCGACATCGGCGGCGTGACCTTCGGCGGGCGACGCCCACGCCGCCCCGACCGCACAGCTCAGGACGAAGGACCACGAGCGTGAACGGCAGCGCGAGGAGCGGTTCATCGCGCTTCCCGTCCCGCCGCGAAGATCGCGCGTGCGCGCCGCGCGAGATCGTCTTCCATCAACGGCTCGATCGGCGAGCGGTCGTCGGTCAACACGACGTCCCCCACAGTCGCCGGCCACGCGAACACGCCCCAGGACTCCTCCGCCGCCGCACGTGCGGGATGCAAGCGAGCCGGCAGCGCGGCTGCCGGCAACAGCCAGTGCTCGGGTAACGCGTCCATCGAGCCGGCGAGGACGAAGTTGCGTGTGCCCGAAACGGCGAGCGCTCCGACATGCGGGAACTCGGCTCGTGCCGTCGCGGCGATCGCGCGCAGCGCCGTGTCGTCGGCGGAGAACGCGGAAACGTTGGCGACGAACATTCCACCCGGCGCGAGTCGCGCGCGCATCGACGCGAAGAACTCGCGTGAGCACAGTTGGAACGGGATGTGGATCTGATGGGCGTAGGCGTCGACCACGATGACGTCGTACGTCTGCGCCGTTCGATCGAGCACGCTGCGGGCGTCGACGTCGGCGAACACGCGGAGGCGCGGCTGCGCTTCCAGATCGAAATACGGCGCCGAAAGCGCTGCGACGACCGGATCGAGCTCGACGCCGTCGACGCGGATCTCGTGCGTGGCGCCGAACAACGAAAGCAGTTGGCGCGCGACGGTTCCGGCGGCATGCCCGAGCACCAACACGCGCGGCGCGGCCGCCCGCGTCAGCGGCCCCGCCGCCATTAGGCTCAAGCTGTCGTAGTAGGCGCCTCGCGTCATCACGTCGCCGGCGTACGCGAGCGAGTGGTAGGAATCGAGACCTTCGTTCAAGCACAGTCGCGTCGCGTCCGCGGTGTGCTCGACGCGGACGTACTGGTACGGCGATTCATGTTCGAACAAGACGGCGACGTCCGCGCCCGCGGGCTTCCACGGCTTGGGCGCGTACGCGGTGGCCGCGAGCGTGGCACCGATCGCGATCGCAATCGCGGCGAGCGCCTTCGGACGGCGCGGCGGCCAGGCCGCGAGCAGCGCGGCGAGGGCGAGCACGCCGGCGATTCCGATGCACGTCGCTCGACTGCCGTAGGTCGGAATCGACCAATGGACAGGTGCGAACGTCCCGATCAACCCGCCGAACGTCGACAGGCACGACATCACTCCCGATGCGCGCTCGACCGGCCAGCAGCGCGCGGCTCCCTTCACGACGAACGGGAATACCGTCCCGAGCACGAACAGCGGCAGGCCGAGTGCGGCGATCGCGGTGATCATCGACGCGCGCCCGAGAATCCCGAGCGCGGCCTCGAGCGGAAGGTCCGCCGGAACGGTCCACACCGCGAACGAGCGTGTCAGCAAGGGCGCCAGCGCGGCGGTCAGCGCGGCTGTGGACAGCAAGCCGCACAGGACGGTGCGCGTCGGCCAGCGCGCCGCGAGGCGTCCACCGGCGAGGTTGCCGAGTGCGAGCGCGGCGAGCGCCACGCCGATGACCTTCGACCACACGTGGATCGATGCACCGAACCACGGCATGAACAGCCGCGCGGCGGTCAACTCCAAGCCGAGCGCGGCCGCGCCGGTCAATCCGGCGATCCACACTCCGCGCGCCGGTCCGGGCAGATCGATCGCGACGGGAGGCCGCGGCGCGCCGTCGGACGGAGCGATCACGGAGCGATCGTGATGTCGATGGCGTTCGTGTACGCCTCGCCGAAGTTGCCGTGCGCCGCGTTCATCCACAGCTCGATGGCGTTGTTGAAGCTGCGCGTCTTCGTGCCTTCGAACACGACCTTCGCATCGTCCTTGCCCGCGACGACGTGCACGACCTTGATCGTCTTGCCCATGTCGACGAGTTCGTCGTTCAAATAGATGTGGAACCCGCGCACGCTGCTCGGTGTGGTCACGCGGATCTCGTTCGTCGCCGGATCGACTTCGGCGTCCATGCGTGCGACTTCACCGGGCTTGACATCGACGTTGTCGACGCGGAACCAGTAGGCGTTCACGCAGGCGTCGCTGTCGGTCACCAGCGCGACCTTCTTGGGCGCGACGTCCTTGCGGGTCTCGGCGATGAACTTCGTGAACGCTTCCTGACCGGGCGCGTCGAATGCGCCGGCGGCGTCGACTTCGGAAGTCACCACGTTCGCGGTTCCGCCCGCCTTCTTCATTTCATCGGCGAAGCTGGTCGCGATCTGACCGGAGTCCCCGGAGCCGGCCGCGAGGCACAGCATCGGCAGATAGCGGGCCGTCGGGAGCTTGCTGACCGTGGGCGCGGACGACGGTTGGCCGAGGATCGCACCGGCGAACAGGCCGGGGAAGAACGTCGCGTAGTCGACGGCTGCCGCAGCCGATGCGCCGGAGCCGAAGACGAACAGGCGCGTGCGGTCGACCCACAGCTTCGTCCACGTCGGGTTGAACGGGACGATGGCGCGGATGTGACCGAGCCCGCTGTTCCAATCGGCCGGATTGTCGATGTTCATCGGGACCAACACGATCGACTGTTCGGTGACCGTCGCCGGAATCGCGGCGGTGACCCACTTCTTCACTTCATCCGCACGCTTCATCGGCGGGTGCAGCACGAGCACGATCGGCAACGCGTCGCCGGCCGTGTACGACTTCGGCACGCGCAGCAGGTACTTCAGCTTCTCCTTGGTCTGCCCGTCGTCGAACAGGAAGTCCTGGTCGTAGTACGCGTCCTTCTTCGGCGAGGCCTCGGGGCGCACGGGTACGGCGAACAGGATGCGAAGGTCGGCCGGGCTCGCGAGCAGGGTGTCGACCTTCTTCTTCTTCGCGGCGTCCTCGAGCTTCTTGGTGAGGTCGGCGAAGAGTCCCGAGATCTCCTTCAGCGCTTTGGTGTCGTGGTGCTTGTCGAGGTACGCCTGCTGGTACTTGGTCATCGACTCGAGGATCGGCTTGCGTTCCGCCTTCTCGAGCAGCGGCGTACCACCCCCGAACGCAACTGGAAGGACCAGGGCGGAGCAGACGAGCCAGGGCAGAACGGAACGCTTCATCGAGATTCTCCCGCGCCGCGCACGACGCGATCGACGTGCCGAACTCAGATCACAACTCACGAATCGACCGGAGTCTAGGTCGCTGCAAAATCAGCGTCAACCGCCGCCTCGGAGCAGGGTCAAGCGCATCAACGCGGCGCCTGAGCGTACGCGTGTGGGCTCGCGGAGCAGCACGGCGAGCAGGTTCTTTCGCGCGGCCGCCTCGTCTCCCGTCGCGAGTTGCAACAGCGCCAGGTTCTCGACGGCGTCGATGTTGCCGAGGTCGGCGGCGGTCTGGAACGCGGTGGCGGCTTCGTCCTTCCGCTGCGTGCCGGACAACAACAGTCCGTAGTCGTTCCACGACGAGGCGTCCTCCGGCCAGCGCTCCAACGCCTCGCGGTAGAGAGCCTCGCTCTCTCCGGTGCGGCCGAGATTCCGCAGCGTCAACGCCAGGTTGGTCAGCGACACGCGCGATCGATCCTCGAGTTCGACCAGGGTCTCGCACATCACACGGGCGGTCTCCCAGTCGTTGCGATCGACGAACGTCCCCACCGACAGATTGAGCAGATCGTGCGCCCAACTCGCCTCGTCGGAGTCCGAGCGCGCCGCCAGCCGAAGATCGTCGACGTACGCGCGGTCGAACGCGTTCGCGCGGCGCGCGGCTTCGGCGCGCCACGCGCGCAAGCTGCCGTCCTCCGGGGCCGCGGCGATCGGCGCGTCGAGCTGCGCACGTGCGGCAGCTGCGTCCCCGGCTTGGATCTGAGCGCGTGCCAGGGCGATGGCGGCGCTCGGGGTCGAGTGACGATCGAACACCTTGCGCAG
Source organism: Planctomycetota bacterium (assembly GCA_052034255.1). Classification (GTDB taxonomy): domain Bacteria; phylum Planctomycetota; class B15-G4; order B15-G4; family JADJEK01; genus JADJEK01. The sequence goes on from JBPOIU010000099.1 coordinate 22,793, forward strand.
CACGGCGAGCGCCAGTTCGGGCCGCGGCGCGAGGATCGCGGCGACATCGCTGGCGAACGCGTCGTCGACACCAGGCTCCCCGGCCAGTGCTTCGAGTTCCTTCGCGCCGTCGACCAGCGAGCGCAGCGCGATGGCGCGCGCGCGATGCACGCGGAATTCGAAACGCGCCGGCTCCTGCGCGATGGCGGCGTCGAGATCGGTCAGGGCCGCGTCCACGTCGCCGACGCACGAGTGCGCATAGCCGCGCAATCCCCGGGCTTCGTTGGCTTGCGGCGCACGCGAGAGAACGGCGTCGAGAGCCGCGATGGCGTCGGGATACTTGCCGCGTTGGATCAACACGAACCCGAGGAACGTTCCACCGTCAATCTCGCCCCCGGGCAGCGCCGCAGCGCGCGTCGCTGCGTCGGTGGCGTCGAACCACAGCGCATCGGTGATGCCTCCGCCCGCTTCTCCCGACGCGATGCGGCGCAGGGCTTCGAAGTACGACGTGCGTGCGAGCAACAGCAGATCGCCCGAGTTCTTGCCGTCCCCGCGCGCGACGAGTTGCGTCGCGGCACCGAGGGCCTCCGGGACGTCCCCATCCCGCAGCAAGGACTCGACACGCCCGCGCAGTTCGACGAGCGGAGCGTCCTCGTCCCCACTCGGACCGAGCAACGCCGCGAGGATCAACATGACGCCGAGTCCACTCATGGCGTGCTGGCTCCGAAGGACACTGGACGTTTCGCGGCGACGCGACTCCGACGGCTCACCGCAGGGCCGTCGTTCGAACGGGACGCCGACGCGTGCCGAAACCGAACGAGCGTCGGATCACGAGGCACTTACCGTGCCGACCGAGGCTTACGGCAGTTCGAGCGTTCTCACCATTTGGATCGCACCGGCCCGCCACTCCGCCACGAGTCGCGCCAGCAGCCGCTGATTGTTCGCGAAACCGATGCTCGGCGGCAGTCGATCGAGCGGGAAATAGCGCACATCCTGCGCATCGTCACCGGCTTGCAGCGTTCCACCGACCTGCTCGCAAACGAAGGCGATCAAGATCGCGCGCTTGCGCGGATCGTCGGACGTATAGAGGACGTCGTAGAGGCCGCGTATTTCGATCACCGCTCCGGTCTCTTCGAAGGTCTCGCGGACCGCCGTCACGGCCGGGGATTCGTCGACCTCCTCGTAACCGGCCGGTAGCGCCCAATGGCCGCGGAACGGTTCGATCCCGCGCCGGATCAGCAGGACCTCGTCCCCGCGCAACACGATCGCCGCGGCGGCCGCCGCGGGATTCTCGTAGAGCACGAACTCGCACTGGGAGCACACCAACCGCTCGCGATGGATCTTCGCTTTGCGCGTGAGCGCCCCGGCGCAAAGCGGACAGAAGCGTGCTTGCCGTTCCCACATGCGGCGAATGATAGGCGAACCGCGCGCGTCCGAAACCCCTGTGCGAAGGCCGTCTGCGGCGCGCTATCATCGCGCGCTTTCCGGCGACGCACGGGTTTCGATGCGCACGATCAGTCTCCTCGGCAGCACAGGTTCGGTCGGGCGCAGCGCGATCGCCGTGCTGGACGAGCTCCAGGCCACCCACCGCGTCGTCTCGCTGGTCGCGCACACGAATACCGCATTGCTGGCCGAGCAGGCGGAACGCCTGCGTCCCGAGATCGTCGGCATCGTCGACACCGAGGCCGGGCGCGGCTGCGAAGCGACGCTGCGCGCACTCGGCTGCCGGGTCGTGATCGGCCCCGATGCGGCGGTCGCGGTGCTGCGGGAGCGGCGTCCCGACCTCGTGTTGGCGGCGATCACCGGTGCGGCCGGGCTGCCGTCCAGCCTCGAGACGGTGAAGCTCGGCGCGACACTCGCGCTCGCGAACAAGGAAGCGCTGGTGATGGCGGGCTCGCCGGTCATGGAGACCGCGCGGGCCACCGGGGCGAGCATCGTTCCCGTCGATTCGGAGCACTCCGCCGTCTTCCAATCGATCGGCGCCGAGCCGATCGAACGCGTACGCCGGATCTTCCTGACGGCGTCGGGTGGCCCGTTCGCGGACCTGCCCGCCGCGGAGTTCCCGGCGGTCACGCCCGAGCGCGCGCTGCAGCATCCAACCTGGCAGATGGGCAAGAAGATCACGATCGACTCGGCGTCGATGATGAACAAGGCGCTCGAGATCGTCGAAGCGCATTGGTTGTTCGGACTCGACGCCGAACGCATCGACGTCTTGGTGCATCGCCAGTCGATCGTCCACTCGATGGTCGAGTTCGTCGACGGCTCGATCCTCGCCCAGCTCGGCGTCCCGAGCATGACCGTCCCCATCCGCTACGCGTTGTCGTACCCCTCGCGTTCGAACACGCGCGAGGGCTATTTCGACCTGCGCAAGTTCGCGAAGTTGACGTTCGAAGCGCCCGATCTGGAGCGCTTCCCGGCGCTCCGACTCGGACACGAGGTCGCGCGCGCCGGCGGACTCGCTGGTGCGGTGTTGAATGCGGCGAACGAAGTTGCGGTCGAG
>JBPOIU010000245.1:0-33884 GCA_052034255.1 Planctomycetota bacterium
CTCCGGTCGCGGAGCGACCGGATTCTCCAGACACGAAGCGATCGTCGTTCGCAGCCGTTCCGACGCCGCGGGGGATTGTTTCACGGCCTCCTAGCGGCCGTGGACGAGGATCTCGCGCACGGCGCAGCCTTCCGGCACTTCGCCGCGCGCCGCGCGCGCGAACAGGTCGGCCAGCAGTCCGGAGAACGGCTCCGCGCTGAGCAACACGAGCCAGCGTTCCTCACCGTGTGCGACGATCTCACGGTCGAGCGGCAGCAGGGTCTCCTCGTCGGGATTCAGCCGCAGCGTGAGTTGGTCGCGCTCGAGCGGCTCGACGACGATCGCATCGCCGATCACCCGCGCGAGCGCCGCGTAGGCCGCCTCATGCGAGGTCACGACGACGCGATGCGGCCCCCGCTCCGATCCGGAGCGCGGCTCCTGCCCCGTACCGTCGGTGATCCGCGCGCCCGAGCCAAGGGCGACGTCCAGCATGAGCGTGCCGAGTCCGAACGCGGCAACCACGAGCGCAGCCGCCGCGGACAGGAAGATGAACGCGCGCAGCGAACGGCGGGGAGGCGACGCGACGACGTCGTCCGCGGGAACCAACGTCGGCAGGACGCGCTCGATCGCGCGCTCTCCCGAGATCAACTGCCGCGCGAGAGCTTCGCGCTGCCGCGGATCGTGCATGCGGCCGCCCGCGAGCTCCGCGACGTCGACGCGGTCGGGCGCGTCGGCGTTCCTCGCGAGTGCACGCTCCGACGAGAACAGTGCGGAGCTTCGGTACTGGTCGAACATCCGAGCAAGACGCGGATCCAAGGGAGCATCCTCTTCGGGCTCTGGAGTGCGCGGCGTGTTGGGCGACGTCACGACTCGGCCTCCGTGCTGGAACGTCCGAGCTCGGCATCGGGGGCCATGTCTTCGGGAGCCAGCGACGCGAGCTTGCGCCGCAGGAACGCGATTCCGAGCGCGTAGTCGCGCTTCATCGTGCGAATGCTGGGGCCGAGGCCCGCAAGTGTCTCGTAGGTGCGCTGTTCGATGAGTCGCGCGCGCACGATCAGTGCGGCGCGCGGATGTCGCTCGGCAAGTTCCAGCAGGGATTGATGGACCATCGCTGCCACTTCGCCGTCAAGACTCGCCACATCCGGCGTCGCGCTCATCGCCGCCGACATCTCCCATTCCTCGCCCAGCGCGGTGGGTTCGCGCCGCAAGGTGAACGACTGACACGCGGGTTCGAGCGCGCGCGGATCGGTCACCGCGTCGAGCCGAGTGTGTGTCCACGGATGACCGAGTTTCAGGCACAGGCCCGAGTACGGCGCGAAGTGGCGGCAGTTGCCGCACCGCATTCGCCCGAGCTCGCGACGCTCGGCACTGATCGCGCACCGCACCGCGGTTTGGCGCAGATAGGCGAGGAACGGTCGCAGGCCGCGACCGAACCCGCCCGAGCGGATCGACTCGTCGGCGAGCAGTTGGTGACTGACGTCGTTCACGAGGTCATCCGGGTCGATCAGCGAACGCGGTCGATGGGCCAGATACCGACGCGAGAACTCGGCGAGATGTTCCTTGAGGAAGCACTCGCTGCGACCGAGGAAGCCATCGAGCGGAACCGCGGACGTGCGGGCAGTGCTCGCGGAATCCCGGTGGCCGACCACGACTTCGGCCGCTTCGACCATGGCACAGCCCGCACCCGTACGCCGATGGTGGACGCACGTGAAGCACGGCCGATGGTCGACGAGGGACGACGGGATCGGTGGCACGGCTGCATTCTGCCCTGGGGCGGGGCATCGGAACATGAACGGCCAAAGACTCGATCACGGGCCGCAGGAAATCCCATCGGCCGCAGCCGCGATCTGGTCTTCGATCCATTGCTTCGCGCGCTCGAGCGCCGCATCGCGTCCCGCCACGACGTCGGCTGCGGTGGGTTTCACGTCGATGTCCGGAACGACGCCGCGAGGATCCGAGCCGTCGCCGTTCGCCCGCACGTAGCGCGCGGTCGAGGATCGCACGTTCAGTCCACTGCGCGGCAGATCGAACGGGTACACCTCGCCGAACGAGTTCGGCGACTCGGCCGTCTCTTCACCGATCAACGGCGCGAGGTCGTAGTCCTCGATCGCGTTCGCGAGCATCAGTGCCGACGAAAACGTCTGCGGCCCGATCAAGAACACGACCGGCCCATCGAAGCGCAGGTCGTTTTGCTCCGGCTCCAGCGGCTCGGGCTGCTCGAAGACCACGATCGCGCCGTCCTCGGCTCCGAAGTAACGCCGAGTCGTCGAGTCGAACCAGTGCAACGGCAACCAGCGAATGGCCGGATGCACGTAGCTCATCATGAAGGTCCGATAGGACGCGCTGGCCTTCCACTCCTTGCGGGCGCAGGATCGGTAGGGCTTGGTCGTCAGATAGGACAGCAGTTCGTCCCCGAGTTGCGAGTCGCCGCCGCCGTTCTCGCGGAGATCGACGATCAGACCGCGCGCTTGTTTCTCGCGCATGGTCGCGAAGGTCGCCGCACAGAACTCGCGGAAACGGGGCAAGTCGTGCATGGACCGGAAGTCCAAGCGGACGATGCGATCGTCGAGCCAAGTCGCGCCGTAGTCGGGCTTGCGCTGCGCGGTTCCGCCATCGCTGGCTTCTCGGAACCTCGGGTATGGCTGGCCCGCCAGCACGTGTTCGGTCGCGACCGCCACGCCGGGCTCGAGGATCGTGACGCGGAACGGCGGGTGGATCCCGGCGCACCACATCTGGACGTGCAGGCTCTGGATGACCGTCGCGTCGCGCAGACTCGCCGGGCCCGCTTGCGCGAGGCAAAGCTCCTGCACCCACTCCTCGATCGGACGGCCATCGATCGCGATCAGTCGGGATTGCGGCGCGATCGGCGCGGTCGCGTCGTCGGCGCCGCGCACGTGTCGCACGATGACGATCGCGCCTTTGTCCCGCTGCACGAGCAACGGGAACAGGCGCTCGCCGCCGCGCTCGACGTCGCGATTCCACTCTTCCTGCAAGAAGCCCGCGGAGGTATGCCCGTCACCGAGTTGCGCGAGCAGACGCGCGAGCCGGCGATTCAATTTGCGGCGCGTCATCGGCGGCGTGGGCTCGGCGAGGATCGACGCGAGCTCGGCCTCGATGCGCTCTTTCGGCGTGTGTGCGTACGGATCGGGATGGACCTCTTCGATCCGTTCGATCGCGAACCGCAGGTCGGTCTCGACGTCGTCCGCGCTCAGCGGCGCATCGAGTCGATCGTCTGGAACGACCTCGTGAACCGAGGGCGGCCGCACCAACCACGAACAGGCCGACAGCGTCGCGGCGACGAGTGCGCACGCAGCGATCCGTACGAGCATCGGCGTCAGCGCTCGACACCACCTGGGGTCGGCCGCGCGCGCGACTTCGGACCTTCGGCCAGGCGACGCTCCGCGACACGGTCAGCGGCGACCGCGGTCGTGACGCCGTCGGACTTCGCCGTCGCGAAGATCTCCTTCAGCGCGCGATAGATGTTGTCGACCTTCGGAATCGCGCTTTCCTCGCGGTACCCGCCGGCATCGAACTCGCACGAAACGTTGATGATGCCGCCGGCGTTGATCACGTAGTCCGGCGCATAGAGGATGCCGCGCGCTTGCAGAGCGTCCGCGTGCCGCGGCTCGGCGAGCTGGTTGTTGGCGCAACCGCCGACGATGCGCGTCTTCAGGCGCGGAATGGTCTGGTCGTTGAGGATCGCGCCGAGTGCGCACGGCATGAACGCGTCGCACGCCACGTCGAAGATCGCATCCGGCTCGACGATGGTCGCGTTGAGCTCGCGCTTCGCGCGCGCGACGTTGTCCGGATTGATGTCGCAGGCGACGATCTTCGCGCCTTGCTGCGTCAGCATCTTGCCGAGCGGCAACGCGACGGCGCCGACACCTTGCATCGCGAACGTCTTGCCGCGGAAGTCGGCGCTGCCGAACACTTCCTCGATGCATGCCTTCAGGCCGACGAACGTCCCGCGCGCCGTGTACGGCGACGGGTTGCCCGAACCACCGGCTTCGCGCGACAGGCCCGAGACCCACTTCGTGGACTGCGCGACCTTTTCCAAGTCCTCGACCGACGTGCCGACGTCCTCGGCCGTGATGTACAGCCCGTTGAGGCTGTCGATCAGCTTGCCCATCGCGTGGAACAGCTTCGCCGACTTCTGCGTGCGGGAGTCGCCGATGATCACCGACTTGCCGCCGCCGAGCCCGGTCTGCGCGACGGCCGACTTGTAGGTCATGCCGCGTGACAGGCGCTTCACGTCGTACAGCGCTTCGGCTTCGTTCTTGTACGGCCACATGCGCAACCCGCCGAGCGCCGGACCCAAGCGCGTGCTGTGCACCGCGACGATGCCGTGAAGACCCGCTTCCTTGTCGATCCCGACCACGATGCGCTCGTAGCCGTCTTCCTTGATCTCACGGATCTCCATCGCTGCGCTCCGTAGCCGGTCGAGGACGTCCGGCAAGTGACCCCGGGGCGACCCACGCCGCGGGAGTGCGGTCGCGTGTCTTTGCATCGCAATGCAAGGCCCGGTCAAGAATCGGGAGACTATACCGTGCGCTCCCGCGTCGCAAAAACTCCCGAGGATCGCTCCCGCGTGACCGACTTCGCGTTCGAAACTCGTTCGCTTCGCAAATGCTTCGGGGACCAATTCGCCCTGGACGGGATCGACATGACCCTGCGGCGCGGCGAGGTCCTCGGCTTCGTCGGTCCGAATGGCGCCGGCAAGTCGACCTTCATCAAGACTTTGCTGGGACTGGTGTTGCCGACGTCGGGGTCGGTGGTCGTGCTCGGCTCCAAGGTCCCTGAAGACGCGACGACGGTTCGCGCGCGAGTCGGCTACGTGCCCGGCGACATCGGGGTCTATCGCAACTGGACGGCGGACGATTTCCTCGCGTTCAGCATCGCCTTCCATCCGCGCGGCGATCTGTCGCGGGCGCGGCGCATGGCGGACGAGGCCGGCTTGCCGCTGCGCGCACGCGTGCGGACGTATTCGACGGGAATGCGTCAGAAGCTCGCGATCACGCAGGCGCTGTGCGTGAACGCGGATTTGTTGCTGCTCGACGAGCCGACCCGCGGCCTCGATCCGACCAGCCAGCTCGAGTTCCGCAAGCTGGTCGCGCAGGCGCATCGCGAGGGCGCGAGCGTGCTGCTGTCGTCGCACATCCTCGCCGAGATCGAGCAGATGTGCGACCGCTTGGTCTTCGTCGACCGCGGCCGGATGGTGGAAACGTCGACGATCGACGCCCTGCGCGCCCACTGGCGCGACCAGCTCTACGTCGAGGTGAGCGGCGGCGACCTCCCGCATGCCGCCGCGCTGCCGCAGGTCACGCACGCGCAACGGGAGGGTGCGGGCTACCGCCTCACGTTCCGCGGCGACCCGAAGCCCCTGCTCGACGCCTTGCTCGCGCGCGGCATCGTCGCGCTCGAATACAACCGGCCGAAGCTCGAGGACATCTACCGCGAGCTCTACACGCGGGAGGCGACGCGATGATGGTGCGCCGCATCCTGCGGGACGACGTGTGGAAGACCATCGCCTACACGACGGTGTTGGCGCTGAACCTGGTCGCCACCGTGCTCGCGTATCCGACGTTCAAGTCGAACATCACCGCGATCGTGAACCTGATCCCCAACTTCGCGACCTTCCTGAAGGCCGTGCTGACCGGGGCCGGTGGCGACAAGTTCGCGGTGTTCGTCGCGCTGAACCACTTCTTCAAGGGTGCGAACGTCATCGGGCCGGCCGCGGCGATCATCTACGCGCTGGGCACGATCGTGCGCGAAGTCGAGATCGGGACGATCGGACTGCTGCTGTCGCGACCGATCTCGCGCACGCGGATCCTGCTGTCGTTCGCGGCGGTGCATGTGCTGGAGCTGACGCTTCCGCTGTTCCTGGTCGCTCTCGTCACTCCAACGCTGTGCGAGTCCTTGATCGACGAGACCGTGCCGCTCGCCCCGTTGCTGTGGGCTTCGCTGCACGCGTCGATGTTCATCGCGATGGTCTATGCGCTCGCGTTGCTGCTCGCGGTCGTGTTGGTCGAGCAGTTGCGACTCGCCGCGATCGCCGGCGGCCTGTGCATCGTCAGCTTCATGCTGTACTTCGTGAATCAGACGCTGCCGTGGTCGATCTACGTGCTGTCGTCGGTGCCGATGTACGTCGACATCGCGAGCGGCAAGGCGATGCCGTGGGGCGCGTTCGCGATCTGCGCCGCGGCGACCGCCGCGTTCCTGACGACCGCGATCGTCGTGTTCCGGCGAAAGGACTATTGAACGGGTTGTCGCGAGCGGCGACGTTGCGACCCGCCTCTCAGCCGCGCTTTTGGTTCTCGAACAGCGTCAGACGCTTCTGCGCGTCCGCGCGCAGCGCATCCTGCGTCGGCAGCAGCTCGAGCACGCGCTTCTGGACCTTGATCGCGTCGTCGACGTGTCCGTTCTTGAACAGCGCGAGCGCAAACGTGTCGAGCACGCGCGGCTCCCGCAGTTCGGTGGCTTCCGACGCGATCCGCGCGAGTCGCAGGGCGCTGCGCGCGTGCGCCGTCGTCGCGTCCTTCTTCACCAGTAGGTCGAACGCGACGTTGTTCATGTCGGCGACGACTTCGTTGCCGACGCGGATCGGAAGCGAACCCGACCAGTGCGCGAACGCGACGGTGATCGCATACGTCGACCCATCGAGCGAGTTCACGATCGAGAAGCTCGGCCGCGCGACGTAGCCGTCATGACGCCGTTCGTCGCCGAACGTCACCGATTCGCCGTCCGCGCCGAACTGCATGGTCAATCCCCGTTCGCTGACCACGAGCGCGATCGAATGCGAACCCGCGCCGAGGAACGCCGATCCAATGGCGATCGGAGTCGTCGACTCGAGCGTGGCGACGCGAGTGAGGTGCTTCTCGTTCAGCGCGGCGAGCAACTTCGGATCCGCTGCGATCTTCGCCAACTCCGCCGGCGGTAGCGGGCGCGCGCTCGATTCCACGGCGACGACGTCGACACCGTCGACGCGCAACGCGGACCGCAACGACACCTGCGGCTTCGCGGCACTCGAGCCAAGCGGCAATGAGGCAAGAACGCTGAGAACGATGGCGAGCGACATGGAACGACTCCTGATGGGCGCGCGGGACCGCGGGTCGTCGCGCGAAACCTCTCGATTCGACGACAGTTTCCTGCGGCGCTGTATCGGCAAGAGTCGGTCAAAACCGAAGGGCATCCGCGCAATTTCCTGAAGCCGCGACGCTGCAGCGGAGTCGCCGTGCGGGCGCCGCGCGCGAGTCGTTCCCATTTTTCCCTCATGTTCGATTCGCGACCTGGACGAACTCACGCCCCACGAATACCCCCGCGGGAATCGGGAATGCCCATGCGTTTCGTTGCGCACGGGACTCGCGCGGATGAACCGATGGGGTCAGCCAGACAGTTTCCTCAACCGCCCTTGGAGATGAACGGACCATGAAGTTGACGCCTACCGCTCTCCGTCTGTTGCTCGCGCTCGCGAGCGCCGGCTTCATCACTGCCGAAGCGCACGCTGGAAAAGTCACGAGTTCGGGCATCAAGAACGGAACGATCAAGAGCGTCGACATCGCGTCGCGCACGATTGCCGCGGATCGCATCGCGCTCGACGCATTGACGGCCGCGGAGATCGCCGCGGACGCCATCACGGCGTCCGAGCTCGCGGATGACGCGGTCGACACCGCCGCCATCCAGGACGAAGCGGTGACCAGCGCGAAGATCGCCGACGGCACGATCACCGCCGCCGACATCGCCGCCGACGGCATCGACGCGTCCGCCCTGGCAGCCGAGTCCGTCGGCGCATCCGAACTGGCGGACGACGCGGTCGATTCTGCAGCGATGCAGAGCGGCTCCGTCACGAGTGCGAAGATCCTCGATGGAACGATCGTCGCGGCCGACATCGCCGCGGGCACGATCGACACGACGCGCGTCGCCGCGGACACGCTGACCTCCGGCTCGCTCGCCGCGAACTCGGTCGGTTCATCCGAACTCGCGGACAGCGCGATCGACACCGCCGCCATCGCGAATGGCGCGGTCACCGCCGCCAAGCTCGCCGCCGACATCCTCGGCGACTCGAACGTCACCGACGACGCGCTGACCTCCGGCTCGCTCGCCGCGAACTCGGTTGGTTCATCCGAACTCGCGGACAGTGCGGTCGACACCGCCGCCATCGCGAACGGTGCGGTCACCGCCGCCTAGCTCGCCGCCGACACCCTCGGCGACTCGAACGTCACCGACGATGCGCTGACCTCGGCGTCGCTCGCCACGAATGCGGTCGGCTCGTCGGAACTCGCGAACGACGCGGTCGACACCGCCGCCATCGCGGACGGAGCACTCACCGCGGCCAAGCTCGCCGCCGATACCCTCGGCGACTCGAACGTCTCCAACGACGCGTTGACTTCGGCGTCGCTCGCCACGAATGCGGTCGGCTCGTCGGAACTCGCGGATGACGCGGTCGACACCGCCGCCATCGCGGACGGCTCGGTCACTTCGGCGAAGGTCGCGGACGGCACGATCGTCGCCGCCGACGTCGCCGCTGACGTGCTCGGTGACGGACAGGTCACCGACGATGCGCTGACCGCCGCGTCGCTCGCAGCGGATGCGGTCGCGTCCTCGGAACTCGCCGATGACGCCGTCGACACCGCCGCGATGCAAGACGGCGCGGTCACCACGGCCAAGCTGATCGACGGTGCGGTCACCGCGGCGAAGGTCGCGGCCGACGTCCTCACCGACGCACACGTGACGGATGACGCGCTGACCGCGTCGTCGCTCGCCGCGAACGCGGTCGGTTCTTCCGAGCTCGCCGACAACGCGGTCGACACCGCCGCGATCGTGAACTCGGCCGTCACCTCGGCCAAGATCGCGAACGACACGTTGACCGACGCGGACATCACGGACGACGCGCTCACCGCGACGTCGCTCGCCGCGAACGCGGTCGGTTCCTCGGAACTCGCCGACGACGCCGTCGACACCGCCGCCATTCAGGACAGCGCCGTGACCTCGGCGAAGATCGCGGCCGGCACGGTCGCGGCCGCCGATCTCGCCGCCGACGTCCTCGGTGACGGTCAAATCACCGACGACGCCCTCACCGCCGCGTCGCTCGCCGCGGACTCGGTCGGTTCCTCGGAACTCGCCGACGACGCCGCGGACACCGACGCCATCCAGGATGGCGCCGTGACGACGGCGAAGATCGCGGCCGGCACGGTCGTGGCGGCCGATCTCGCCGCCGACGTCCTCGGTGACGGTCAGGTCACCGACGATGCGCTGACCGCCGCGTCGCTCGCCGCGAACGCGGTCGGTGCCTCGGAACTCGCGAACGACGCCGTCGACACCGCCGCCATCCAGGACGACGCCGTCACGGGCGCGAAGGTCGCGGCCGACACGCTGACGGACGCGAACGTCTCCGCGAACTCGCTGACCGCGGCGTCGCTCGCTGCGGACTCGGTCGAAGCGTCCGAACTCGCCGATGGCGCCGTCGACACCGCCGCCATCCAGGACGACGCGGTGACGAGCGCGAAGATCGCCGACGGTTCGGTCGGCACGGCGGACATGGGCAACGATGTGCTCGGCGATGCGCAGGTGACCGATGACGGCCTGACGGCCGCGTCGCTCGCCGCTGGCTCGGTCGAGGCCTCGGAGCTCGCCGACGACTCGGTCGACACCGCCGCGATCCAGAACGGAGCGATCACCGGCGCGAAGCTCGCCAGTGGGTTCATCAACGACTCGTTCGTCGTCGACGACTCGATCAGCGCCGCGTCGCTCGCGGCGAGCTCGGTCGGTGCGTCCGAACTCGCGGACGGCGCGGTCGACGCGAGCGCGCTGCAAGACGAAGCGGTCACGAGCGCCAAGATCGCGGACGGCTCGGTGGAGTACGTCGACGTCGACGTCACGAACGCAGGCTGGGCCACGCTCGGCTTCTCGGACGGCCTGCGCGCCGGCTCGCTGACGATCGGCGGTGTCACGATGTCGAGCGACTCGAACATGAGCATGCTCGTCGACTCGGACAACGACGACTCGAACGCGACGACGGACGCGGCCTTCGAAGTGCGCCATGCGACGAGCACGGGCACGCAGGGCCTGTTCCGCGTGCGTGAGAACGGCAACCTGGATCAGCTCGGCACCACGCTGTCGGGCAGCCAGACGTTCGACATCGCCGAGTTCTTCCCGTCGACCGGCACGCTCGAAGCGGGCGACGTCGTCGTCGCCGACGCCAGCTCGCTGGTGCCCGGCACGGTGATGCGCTCGAGCCAGGCGTACCAGAACACGGTGATCGGCATCGTCACGACGAAGCCGGGCATCATCCTCGGTGGTGGTTTCTCGGACGAGGCGTTCTTCCCCGAGCTGTGCGCCGCGGAGCGCGCCGCTCTGGTCGCCGGTGACGTCGCGCTCGCCCGTCAAGTGCGGGAGCAGATCGATGCGTCCGTCGCCGCACTGCCGCGCGCTGCGATCGCCCTCGCGGGCCGCGTGCCGGTCAAGGTCAGCCTCGAGAACGGTCCGATCCAAGTCGGCGATTTGCTGACCACGTCCAACGTCGCCGGACACGCGATGAAGTACGTGCCGGGTACGCCCGGCGCGGAGGGCACCGTGATCGGCAAGGCGCTGACCTCCAGCGCGGACGGTTCGGGCACGGTCCTCGTGCTCGTGGGCAACTTCTGAAGGTCGCTCGGGTGACGCCAAGGGCCGCGATCCGTCGCGGCCCTTGGCGGTCCCGATCACGGATCACACTCCCATGAAGCACGCTCACACCTCATTCTCCATCTCGCGGACCATCGCAATCGCGGCGGTCATCCTGTTCGGTTCGTCGGCGGCCGCGAATGCGGCGGTCACGAGCAAGGGCATCCTCGACGGCACGATCAAGTCCGAGGACTTCGCGGTCCGCGCGATCATCGCTGATCGCATCGGTCTCGACGTCCTCACGTCCGCGGAGATCGCCGCGAACGCGATCGGAGCCTCGGAACTCGCGAACGACGCCGTCGACACCGCCGCCATCCAAGATGGTGCGGTGACCAGCGCGAAGATCACCGACGGCGCTCTCGACATGAACCACTTCGGGTTCGACTTCACGGCGACGGAGCTCGATCAGAACTCCGTCGGCGCGGCCGAACTCGCGGACGGCTCCGTCGACACGGGCGCGCTCCAGAACAACGGCGTGACCTCGGCGAAGATCGCGGACGGTACGGTCGTCGCCGCGGACATCAGCGCGGCGACCCTGACCGATGGGCGGTTCGCTGCCGACACGTTGACCGCTGGAAACCTCGGCGCGGATTCGGCCACGGCAACGGAAGTCGCCGACTCGGCCGCCGACACCGCTGCGTTCCAGAACGGATCGGTGACGGCTGCGAAGTCCACGCTGGTGGACGCGTTGACCGACGCGCATTTCGCGGACGACGGGTTGACGGCGGACTCGCTGAGCGCGAACTCCGTCGGCGCATCCGAGCTCGCCGATGACGCGGTCGACACCGCTGCCATCCAGGATGGCGCGGTCACGCTGGCGAAGGCGTCGATGACCGACGTCCTCACCGACGCGCACTTCGGCGCCGACGCCCTGTCGGCGGGTTCGCTCGCGGCCGACTCCGTCGGTTCCGACGAACTGGCCGATGGCGCGGTCGATACCGCGGCCGTTCAGAGCGGCGCGGTCACGTCGGCGAAGATCGCGGCCAACACGCTCGGCGCGGCCGACGTCGCGGCGAATGCGCTCGGCAATGGCGCCTTCACCGACGACGGCCTGAGCGCGAGCTCGCTCGCCGCGAACTCGGTGACGGCTTCGGAGCTGGCGAACGACGCGGTCGACACGGCTGCCATTCTGGACGACGCGGTCACCACGGCAAAGCTCGGCGACACCGCGGTCGCCGCGGCGAAGTTGTCGGTCGCTGATGCACTCGACGACGGGAAGTTCGCGGACGATGGCCTCGGCGCGAGCTCGCTCGCCGCTGGAGCCGTCGCCGCATCGGAACTGGCGAACGACGCGGTCGACACGGCTGCGCTCCAAGACGGAGCCGTGACGAGTGCGAAGTTGTCGGTCGCGGACGCGCTCGATGACACGCAGATCGCCGACGACGCGGTCGGTGCGACGTCACTCGCCGCGGACTCGATCGGCGCTTCGGAACTCGCGAACGACGCGGTCGATACCTCCGGCCTCGCGGACGACGCCGTCACGACGGCGAAGATCGCGGACGGCACGATCGTCGCGTCCGACGTCTCCGCGGACACGATCGGTGACGGCGCGATCACGAACAACGCGCTGACGAGCGCCTCGCTGGCGGCGGACTCCGTGACGTCGGACGAACTCGCCGACGATGCGGTCGACACCGCGGCCATCGTGGACGATGCCATCGACAGCGCGTCGATCGCGGACGGCGCCATCACGGCGGCCAAGGTCGCGAGCGACGTCCTCGGCGACGGACAGTTCGGCGCGGACGCTCTGACGAGCGCTTCGCTCGGCGCGGATGCGGTCGACACGTCCGAACTCGCGGACACGTCGGTCGACACCAATGCGATCCAGGACGGCGCCGTCACTCTCGACAAGCTCGCGGCCTTCACGTTCGACGACGACGACTTCGTCGATGGAACCCTCCTCGCGCGCAGCCTCGCGGCGAACGCGGTCGGTTCTTCGGAACTGGCGGATGCGACGGTCGTGACCACATCGATGCAAGACGGTGCGGTGACCTCGGCGAAGATCCCGGCCGGAGCCGTGACGATCGCCAAGTTCGGCAGCGACCTCGGCGACGCGGACTTCACCGACGACGGTCTGACGAACGGCTCGCTCGCGGCCAACTCCGTCGGTAGCTCCGAGCTCGCGAACGACGCCGTCGACACCGGCGCCGTCGTGGACGGCGCGGTGACGACGACGAAGGTGTCGATCGACTCGGTCGTGGACGGCAACTTCGCCGCGAACGCGCTGACGTCGAGTTCGCTCGATGCGGACTCGGTCGAGGCCTCGGAACTGGCCGACGGTGCGGTCGATACCGCAGCGCTGGTCGCGAACGTCGTCGATACGGACAAGTTGCGCGATGCATCGGTGCGCGCCGAGGACATCGACACGACCGATTCGTCGTGGGTCGAGACCGGCTTCAACCACGGAGTGCGCATCGGACAAATGACGATGTCCGGTCGTCGCGTGTCGAGCACCGGCGGGATCTCGGTCCTGGTCGATGCGGACGACGACGATACGGACGCAGGAACGACGGCGGCGTGGCAAGTGCGCCACGCTCCGGACTCCGGTCTGCTGCGCGTGCGCGAGAACGGTGACCTCGAGACGAAGGGCACCACGCTCGCCGGCTCGATGACGTTCGACATCGCCGAGTACTTCCCGGCGGAAGGCACGTTGGAAGCCGGGGACGTCGTCGTGGCGATCGAGCACGCAACGATGCCTGGTGCGGTCGCGAAGAGCGCTCGCGCGTTCGATCGCGCGGTCGTCGGAATCGTGACCGACAAGCCCGGCATCGTGCTCGGCGGCGGTTTCAGCGACGAGCTGTTCTTCCCCGAGCGCGTCGACGCGGCGCGTGCGGCGGAGGCGGCCGGCGACCACGCGACGGCGACTCAGCTGCGCAGCGAGATCGAGAAGGATCTGGCGGACCTGCCGCGTGCCGCGATCGCTCTGCGCGGTCGCGTCAAGGTGAAGGTCAGCGGCGAGAACGGTCCGATCCAGGTCGGCGATCGTCTGACGACGTCGAGCATCCCGGGTCACGCCGCGCGCTTGGCGCCCGGCGCCGACACGCGCGGACTCGTGGTCGGCAAGGCCCTCGAGAGCTTCGATGGCGCGACCGGCACCTTGCTGGTCCTCGTCGGCGTGAACTGAAGTCGTGACCGGCGAGGGCTTTGTGCCCGACCTGCCGTGAAGCCGGCCCGCGCACCGCACGCGAGATCGCGTGGGTGCGCGGGCTGTCTCATTTCATGGGGGCGCCGCGGCCACCGCTGCAATCGTGGGATAGGTTTCGGACGCAACGTTCGATCGAGCACCAGGGACACCGTGACGAATCTCCGCCGAGCCATCTTGGGGCTCGCGCCCCTCGCGATCCTGATCGGGCTGCTGGCGCTGCCCGCTCGCAGGAACGGCACCGATGTCGTCGAACTTCGCTTGCACAACGGCGCGGACCGCGACCGCTTGCTGCGCAGTGGGTTCGACGTCGTGCGCATGCGTTCTCGCGATGGACTCGAACGCGATGACTTGGTCGTGCGCATCCTCGCGGACGCGGGCGCGCGCGCGCGCCTCAGCGCCTTGGGCTTCCCCGCGACCACGATCTCCCGCGACGTCGACCGCCCGGCGTGGTCGAGCGCGAGCTCGTACGCATCCACGTTGCCCGGGCCTGCGGGGTTCGGCCAATCGGCGATGGGCGGGTGCTACTCGTTCACGGAAGTTGCCGCACTGCTCGATCAGTTCCGCCTGCAGTATCCGCAGCTGATCTCGGTGAAGCAGTCGATCGGCACGTCCGTCGAAGGCCGCCCGATCTTCGCCGTGAAGATCTCCGACCATCCCGACACCACGGAGCCCGAACCCCGCGTGTTGTTCGACGCACTGCACCACGCGCGCGAGCCGTCGTCGATGCAGGCGCTCATTTGGTTCATGCACCATCTGCTGACGAACTACGGCACGGACGCGCGCATCACGTCGTTGCTCGACGAACGTGAGTTGTGGTTCGTTCCGGTCGTGAACCCCGATGGCTACGTGTTCAACGAACTGACGCACCCGACCGGTGGCGGTTTGTGGCGCAAGAACCGCCGGCAAAATGCGGGCGGGACGTTCGGAGTCGATCTCAACCGCAACTACCCGTACGCATGGGGCCAGGACGATCTCGGATCGAGTCCCGATCCCGCGAGCGCGGTGTATCGCGGGAGCGGACCGCTGTCGGAGCCGGAAACCGCGGTGCTCGATGCGTTCGTCGCCGCGCAGCATTTCGAGATCGTCTGGAGCGTTCACGCGCACGGCGAGTTGTTGATGTTCCCGTTCGCCGCATCGAACGACACGCCGCTGCAAAACGTCGGCCTCTACCGTGAACACGGCGCGTGCTTCGCGGCGCATACCGACGATCGCGTCGGCGCGGTGTCGAACCTCCTCGGAGTCGGCAACGGCTCGGCGCTGGATCACCACCACGTGGTGCACGGCGCCATGTCGTGGACTCCTGAAGTCGGCACGAGCTTCTGGCCGACGCCCAGCGAGCTGTACTCGACCGCCGTCGAACAGAGCGCCGTCATGATGCGCGCGGCCGAGCTGGCGGGGAGTGCGCTCGACGTGTTGGCGCTTCACGCCGTCGAGATCGGGGGCGACGGTGACGGCGTGCTCGAACCCGGCGAACTCGGAGACGTGATCGTCTCGCTGCGCAATCGAGGACTACGGGCCACGACCTCGACGATCGCGGTGACGCTCGCGTCGCTGAACGGTCACGTCGCGTTGACGAAAGGCAACGGCACCTTGGCACCGCTCGCAGCGACATCGTCGACGCAGACGAGCCTTGGGCTCTTGCGTGTCGCCATCGCAGCGAACGCGCCGATCGGAGTGCCGTTGGCCGTGGAGCTCACGCTGACCGCGGACGGTTTCACGACGACGAGTCCGGCGACGCTCGTCGTCGGGAAGCCGCGCCGCGTGTTGTTCGACGACGTCGAAACGGATCTCGGTTGGACGCGCGGAGTGCCCAGCGATACGGCGACCACGGGCAAGTGGACGCGCGCCGATCCGAAGCCGATCGCGCAGGGCGCGGATGCGGCGCAACCCGATCTCGATGCGACGCCGTCCCCCGGGAAGCTCTGCTTCGTCACCGGCAACGCCGGCACCGCGGCGGGTCAGGACGACGTCGACGACGGTGTGACCTCGTTGGTGTCGCCGCGCCTCGACCTCTCCCACGCGGTCGAGCCGCGGATCGAACTCTCGCGCTGGTATTGGTGTTCGAAAGCCGACGACCCATTGCGCATCGAGCTGTCCAACGACGACGGGGCGACGTACATCCAGCTCGAGAGCTCCACGGCGCAAGCGCCTAGTTGGGAGCACCGCGCGTTCCGTGTGGCCGATTTCCTGACCCCGACGTCCGCGATGCGCCTGCGCGTGCGCGCGGAAGACCCGCTGAACGACTCCGTCACCGAAGCGCTGATCGATGACGTCGAAGTCGTCGACTACGGCACCGCACCCCACGTCGGGATCATGGGCGCGACGGCGCCCGGCGCCCGCTTCGAACTCCAGCTCGCGTCGGCGCCGAGCCAACCCGTGTTCTTGTTGTATGCGCCGACCGCGGCGTCGCTGACGCTTCCCGGTGTCAGCGGAATTCTCGGGCTGGAACCGTCGCAGCTCGTCGTGTTGTTCGGGGCGACGCAGGCGCAGGACGGATTCACGCGACTGCCGATCGACCTCCCCACGGATCCGCAACTCGTCGGTTGGTCGTGTTGGTTGCAGGCGGCGGAGGTTCTTGACGCGGTCCGCCTCGGCTCCGCCGTCCAGGTCGTCATCGGCACCTGATCGCGCATCGCCGTCGACGAAAAAAGGGCCGCGTGGAGACCCCACGCGGCCCTCGTTCTCTCTCGTGTCCCTTCGCGGGTCCGTGTGTACCCGGCGATGCCTGGCTCGACTCGCCCCCGAGCTCGCTGCGATCCAGGAACCGTCCCATCTGACTTCGTTCGGAGTCAGGCCGGGATCACCTTGCGGTGATCCGTCGCCGTTTTGGATCGGCCAGGGCTCGCGTGGAACTTGAAGGGTCGCGTGAAATTCTCGGGCCTCGAACCCGCTGCGAGCGGGACCGATCGCCGAGAGCGACGTCAGGTCGGAGGCATCGAGAGTTTGATCTCGGCTTCGCGCTCTTCGTAGTCGCGCGCCGAGAAGCGCAGGTACTTCACCTTCACGGTGTCGCCGGCCTGCTTGTTCTGGAGGATCTTGAACAGGTCCCAGCGCGTGCGCACCGGCTCGCCGTCGATTTCGGTGATCACGTCGCCGAGCAGCGTGCGGTTACCGACTTGGCGGAATCCGACCAGGCCGGCGCGTTCGGCGCCCGCTCCTGGCGTCACGCTCTGCACCATGACGCCTTCCTTGCGGATCTGATACAGCAGCGTCGCGATGCGACCGTTCTGTTCGGAATCGACGAGACCGACGCCGAGCTGCGGTCGGCGCACTTGGCCGTACGCGACGATGTCCGGCACGACACGGTTGATGATGTCGACCGGCACGGCGAAGCCGATGCCCGAGCTCTGCTTCGCACCCGGCGCGAAGATCGACGTGTTCATGCCGATCAGGCGTCCCGAGCTGTCGAGCAGCGGACCTCCCGAGTTGCCCGGGTTGATCGCCGCGTCGGTCTGGATCACTTCGTCGATCTTGTTGCCGGCGATGCCGACGATGGAGCGACCGATCGCGGACACGATGCCGGTCGTCATCGTGTAGTCGAAGCCGAACGGGTTGCCGATCGCGAACACCTTCTGTCCGACTTGCAGGTCGGAACTGGAGCCGATCTTGATCGCGCGCAGCTTCTCCACGGGCGCGTCGATCTTCAGCACGGCAATGTCGTTCTCCGGCGATCCGCCGATGACCTTGGCGTCGTACTGACTGCGGTCATGCAGCGTGACCGCCAAGGAGTTGGCGCCGTTGATCACGTGGAAGTTCGTGACGACGTGGCCGGCTTCGTCCCACAGGAAGCCCGAACCCTCGCCGGCAGCTTCCTGCGTCGCGAAGTACCCGTTGATGGTCTGCTTCGTGACGATGTAGACGACCGATGGGGCGGTCTCACGGAACACCGTGACGTTGCGTTGCTCGTCGGCGTCGAAGCCCTCGGCGGCGGACACCGGGCGCGGGCTCGCCGCGGCCGGCTGGGTCCAATCCCCGAGCATCGGCAGCACGAACGACCCGAACAGCACGCCGAGCGCGATCGAGAACAAGAGTCCGGTCACGCGATTCATGGCTCGCCTCCTCGCAACCTCGAGATCTCGCACCGCCGTGGCGGGACGCCGCGCGCGTCGCCCGCCCGGTGGGGCCTACCGGTCCATCCTATCGGCGGTCCACGACGACCGATTTCGGGCCGGGCTGACCCGGCCGATGCAGACGTACGGGCCGAGCGGTTCCGGCGCTTCGGAGCAATCCGGCTCGTCGCGCCGACTCGTCAAATCCCGTGCCGCCCTCGCCGCCGGCACAGCAGGAACGCGACGATCGACTGGTCCTTCCTTTAATGTGGCCCGCCCGACTCCGCCACCGACCGCGACGTTTCGTCGAGGCCGATCGATCCGAAGGTGCGTCATGCTCGTCCCGCTCACCTTGGTCCTGGCCTTCGTCTGCCAACCGATTCCGCAGGGTCCGAGCCCGGTCCAGGACGCGACCACCCCCCGCGTGGACTTCGGCGCCCACTTCGAAGACCGGGTCCTCCGCGTCGACCTGTTCCACACCGGGCGGGAGGGCGAGGAATTCGCGTCGATCGATCGGATCCGGACCGAGGGCCCGTGGCCAGGGAACAAGGCACGCTTGATCGATGGCACGGGACTCGGTCTGTATCGCGCCGTGGTGCGCGACGCCGCGACCGACGCCGTGCTGTTCACGCACGGGTACTGCTCGATCTTCGGCGAGTGGATGACGACCGAAGAGGCCAAGTTGCCCGGGCGGCGGACGTTCGGCGAAGCGGTCCGATTCCCCGAACCGAAGGCTCCGATCGTGCTGTCGCTGGAGAAGCGCGACGCGAAGCAGCAGTTCGTCGAGTGGTTCCGCGCCACGATCGATCCGAAGTCGTTGACGGTCGAACGCCAGAAGCCGGTGAATCAGGAGGTCCTGGTGATCGCCGAACATGGCGAGCCGAGCAACCACGTCGACCTGTTGCTCCTCGGCGACGGTTACACGGCAGCCGAGAAAGGAGCCTTCCGCGCCGACGCGGAACGGCTTGCGCGCGCGTTGTTGTCGACCGAGCCGTACAAGTCGAACGCCGCCAAGTTCAACATCCGCGCGATCGCGCCGCCCTCGCCGCGGTCCGGGGTGTCGAAGCCGCGTCAGGGCGAGTGGCGCCAGAGCGCGCTCGGTGCTTCGTTCAACACCTTCGACTCCGATCGCTATGCGCTGCTGCTCGACGACCGGCGTTGGCGCGACGTCGCGGCCGCGGCCCCCTATGACGCCGTCGTGGTCCTATTGAACGAACGTAAGTACGGTGGCGGAGGCATCTTCCGTCTGTACGCCACGGCCGCGGCACGGTCCGAGGTCAGCGAGTACCTGTTCGTCCACGAGTTCGGACACGCGTTCGCGGGCCTGGCCGACGAGTACTTCACGTCACCCGTCGCGTACACCGAGTTCACGCCTCCCCAGGTCGAACCATGGGAGGTCAACGCCACGGCCTTGCTCGATCCGGCGAACCTCAAATGGCGGGATCTGGTCGCCACCGGCACGCCGCTGCCGACGCCGTGGGATCGCAACGCGTTCACGACGCTGTCGAAGCAATTCCAGCAGCGACGAGCGACGCTGGTCGACAAGGGCGCGAAGGACGAGGAATACGAGGTGTTGTTCGCCGAGGAGAAGGCGGCCACGAAACAACTGTTGGACGCCCAGCGCGCGCAGCACGCGGTCGGCGCCTACGAAGGCGCGATGTACCAAGCACGCGGTCTGTACCGTCCCGAAGTCGATTGCGTGATGTTCAGCCGCAACCGCAACGAGTTCTGCGCCGTCTGCGCCCGCGGCATCGAACGTGTGATCGAGGAGTTGACTGCTCCGTGAAAGCCGACGCGCTTCGCCCACGCCGTGCGTTAGAAGGTTCGCGCACGGCAGCCGCGGCGGCCGCGCGGAGCGTCGAAACACCATGACCGACCCATCGTTGATCGACCTGCTGGGGGAGCGCGCGGCCTCGCTGCTCGCCGATTCCCGACATGCGCTCGATGCGTTGGTGGCGCTGACCGAACTCGTCGAGCCCGCTGGCAAGGCCGCGATCGCTGCGCGGCTCGTGCGCGAACACCTCGACGAGTTCTTCCTGCTGGTCGTGGTCGGCGAAGTGAAGACCGGCAAGTCGTCCCTGATCAACGCATTGCTCGGCACGAAGGTCCAAGAGGAAGGCCCGCTGCCGCTGACCGATCGCATCTACGTGCTGCGTCATGGCGCGGAGCGCGCGGAGACGCTGCGCGCCGAATTCGTCGTCGAGCGCGTGTTCCCGAACGAGATGCTGCGGTTGTTCCAATTGGTCGATACGCCGGGCACGAACTCGATCGTGCGGCAACACCAGACGATCACCGAGTCGTTCATCCCGAAGGCCGACCTGACGTTGTTCGTGACGTCGATCGATCGCCCGTTCTCCGAGTCCGAGCACCAGTTCCTGAACTTGTTGAACGACAAGTGGCGGCGCCGCGTGATCTTCGTGCTGACGAAGATCGACACGCGCGAGCCCGAAGAGCTGCAGCCGGTCGTCGACTACATCAAGGACAACTGCCGACGCTTCTACGACTTCGAACCCCGCGTCTTCGCGTTGTCCGCACGGCAAGCGACGAAGGCGGTCGCGGCGGGCGACGCAGAGGCTCTGGCAACGAGCGGTCTACCGCAGTTGAAGGACTACTTGCTGTCGAGTCTCGCCGAGCGCGAGCGCGTGAAGTTGAAACTGTCGAGTCCGGTGGAGTCCGGCCTCACGCTGCAAGGCGAACTCGACGTCGTGATGCGTGAGCGGCGTGAGCATCTCGATCGCGACTTCCAGGCGCTGAACGACCTCGACTCCCAAGTGGCGCAGAAGACCGTCGAACTGCGGCAACGCGTCGATTCGCACGTCGTGCGCATCTACGACTTGCTGCGCGAGTTCGAGCGCCGCGGCCACACCTTCTTCGAAGACCAGCTGAAGCTGTCGAACTTCGGTCTGTTGCGGGACGACGCGAAGTTCCGAGCGCTGTTCGAGACGAAGGTCGTCGCCGACTTGAAGGACCGTATCGGCGACACGATCCACGATGCGACGGACTTCCTGATGAAGGAGCAGATCGCGCTGTTCGAGCGCGCATTGCGCTTCGTCACCGAGCATCTCGTGACCGGCAAGTACAAGGGCCGCGTCGTCGCACCCGACCCGACGCAGAACACGTTCGACTACAACCGCGAACGCCTGGTCGCGGACATGCGCGAAGCGTTCGCGCAGGAGATCGCGCGCTTCGACGTCGACGGCGAATGCAAGCGCGTCGCGGAAGCTGCCTACCGCGGCATCTTGCAACAAGTCGGCGTCCACGTCGGAGCGGTCGGCCTCGGGGCGCTGCTCGTCGCTCTGTTGTCCGGGATCCTGCTCGACGTGACCGGCGTGCTGGCCGCGGGTGTGCTGTTCACGACCGGGTTCGTGATCCTGCCGAAGAAGAAGCGCCTGCTGATGCAGCGCTTCTCGTTGCGCGTCGATGAACTCGTGCGGGAGTTCCGCGCTCAGCTCTCGCGCACGTTCGAGCGCGAACTGGCGGCGATGGCGGACCGCATCAAGAAGGCCTACGAGCCGTACCTCGTGTTCTATCGTGCCGAGATCGAACGCCTGACGAAGGCGCAGGAACAGGGTCGCGAGATCCGCCTGCGTTTGTTGCAGATCGTGGATTCGGTCAAGGCGCTCGATCGGTAACGCCGACGGGGAATCCCGTCCGGGGATCGCCGGGCATCGTCTGGAGAGTCGTGCATGAAGCGCGTCGCGAGTGTGCTGTTGCTGACGGCGACGTTCGGTTGCCAGTACGCGGAGGACCGAGCCCTCGACCTGTACGACGCGATTCCGATCAGCGTGGCCGCTGGGTACGGCGCTTCGATCGAAGCGCGCCTGACGCCCTACCTCGGACTCGGTGCCGGTTGGAACGAAGCGTGGCGCGCGGGCATGGACGAACAGAGGTTCGGCCCGCTGTGGTGGGAGAAGGAACGGGGCATCCCGGTCTTGCGCTACTACCGCTACCAGGACTATCTGGGCCGCTGCGAACGCTGGTCCGGCGGCGATCCGATCTGGTGGGGCGAGCTGAAGCGCAAGCGCGCTTCGTCGTTCCTGATCGCGCCGGGCATGTCCCGTGACGGCGAGTTCCTGTTCCCGCTGCTGCCGCCCTACTACATCCGGTCGCCGTGGGAGTGGCCGAAGTGGGCGTTCGTGAACGTTCTGAACGCCGAAGTCGGCGTGTTCGCCGGCGTCATCGGTGTCCGCGTCGCGATCTCGCCGCTGCAATTCCTCGACTTCGTCGCGGGATTGACGACGTGGGATCCGGCCGGTGACGACTACCAGAAGTTGCGCGTTCGCTGGCCGGATCCGGGGTCGGAGCCGTCGTTCGAAGACGACGAGAACGGCTACATCACGCCGGCGAAGGCCGACGAAGAGGCCGTCGAAGAAGGTTCGTGAGGCCGACTCGCGGGAAGGCTCGCTCTTGACGAAGCGCGCCGACTCTGCGACGAAGGCGTCGAGACGAGCGGGCGCGCCTGCCTGCAAGTCGGAGCGGAGAGTCGCGTGAGTGCGAAGAAACTCGTGATCGTCGAATCGCCTGCCAAGGCCAAGACGATCAACAAGTACCTCGGAAACGAGTACGTCGTGAAGGCCTCGATGGGTCACGTCCGTGACCTACCGAAGGGCAAACTCGGCATCGACGTCGAGCACGATTTCCAGCCCGATTACCTCGTCATCCGCACGCGCGGCGACGTGATCAAGGACCTGAAGAAGCTCGCGAAGTCGAGCTCCGCGGTCTACCTCGCACCCGACCCCGACCGCGAGGGCGAGGCGATCGCGTGGCACTTGAAAGAAGCCCTCGCGCTCGAGGACGACACGACGTTCCGCGTCACGTTCAACGAGATCACGAAGCGCGCGGTTCAAGAGGCGATCGAAAAACCAGGTCGCGTCCGCATGAGCCTCGTCGATGCGCAGCAGACCCGCCGCATCCTCGATCGCTTGGTCGGCTACAAGCTGTCGCCGCTGCTGTGGGAGAAGATCGCCCGCGGCCTGTCGGCGGGTCGCGTCCAGTCGGCGGCCGTGCGCTTGATCGTCGAGCGCGAGCGCGAGATCCGCGCGTTCAAGCCGCAGGAGTACTGGAAGATCATCGCCGAGCTGAAGAAGCACGACGCGAAGGGATCGCAGGCGGCGCTGAACACGAAGTTCACCGCCGAGCTGAAGCGCAAGGACGACAAGGCGCTCGAGATCGACAACGAGAAGGACGCGCAGGCCGCGTTCGACGCGATCCAGAAGGCGAACTGGTCGGTGTCGTCGGTCGAGCAGAAGCGCAAGTCGGTGAAGTCGGCGCCCCCGCTGTCGACCTCGCTGCTGCAGCAGCAAGCGTCGGTGCGCCTGCGCTTCTCCGCGAAGAAGACGATGATGATCGCGCAGCAGCTCTACGAAGGCGTCGAGCTCGGTCCGGAAGGCAGCGTCGGTCTCATCACCTACATGCGTACGGACTCGTACCGCCTGTCGAACGATGCGATCGGCGCGACGCGCCAATTCATCGAGCAGAAGTTCGGCAAGAAGTACCTGCCCGAGAAGGCGAACCTGTTCGCCGCGCGCAAGGGCGCGCAAGAGGCGCACGAGGCGATCCGCCCGACCGACATCATGCGCACGCCGGACGCGGTCGCTCAGTTCCTGAACAAGGACCAGCTCCGCCTCTACACGCTGATCTGGGAGCGCGTCGTCGCCTGCCAAATGGCGAACGCCGAGTTCGACCAGACGTCGGTCTCGATCGCCGCCGGTCCGTACACGTTCAGCGCGCGCGGCCGCACGCTGGTGTTCGACGGCTTCCTGAGGTTGACCGGCTTCGAGAAGAGCGAGGACGAGCAAGTCCTGCCGCCGCTCGCGGCGAACGACGTTCTCGACCTGCTCGGCTTGAACAAGTCGCAGCACTTCACTCAGCCGCCGCAGCGGTACTCGGAAGCGTCGCTGGTGAAGACGCTGGAGAAGAACGGCATCGGCCGGCCGTCCACGTACGCGAGCATCATCTCGACGATCCAGGATCGCGGGTACGTGAAGCTCGCCGAGCGCAAGTTCTTCGCGACCGAGCTCGGTGAGGTGGTCAACGACTCGCTCGTGAAGCACTTCCCCGAGATCGTCGACCTCGAGTTCACCGCCGGGCTCGAATCGAAGCTCGACGAAATCGAAGCCGCGCCGGAGCGCGAGTCGGGCGGCAAATCGCTCGGCTTGATGAAGTCGTTCTACAAGACGCTCGAATCCGACCTCGGCAAGGCCAAGGTCGACATGCAGAACCTGAAGGCCGTCGAGGTCGAGGGCGAGAAGTGCCCGCAATGCGGCAAGCCCATGCTCCTGCGCATGAACCGCTTCGGGCGGTTCAAGGGCTGCTCGGGCTACCCCGAGTGCAAGTACATCGAGCGCACGGCGGCCGACGGCACGCCCGCGGCGCCTTCCGCCCCGCCCGAGCCGACCGACGAGGTCTGCGAGAAGTGCGGCAAGCCGATGGTGATCCGCAACGGCAAACGCGGGCGGTTCATGAGCTGCTCGGGTTGGCCGAAGTGCAAGAACACGTGCTCGGTCGACGCCGAAGGCAAACCGATCCGCCCGATGATGGTCGAGGTCGCGTGCGAGAAGTGCCAAGCGCCGAAGATGGTCGTGCGCTTCAGCAAGCGCGGCCCGTTCCTCGGTTGCTCGCGTTATCCGAAGTGCCGCGGCACGAAGCCGCTGCCGCCGGAACTGAAGGACAAGGTCAAGCCGCCGCCCAAGGCCGCGCCGGTCCAGGACGCGGACAGCGGCTCGGAGAACGCCGACGAAATGGCGCCGGCGAGTGACGACGGCGGTGGCGGCGACGACTGAAGTCGTCTCGAGCGTCACGTTCGAAGCGACGGCGTCGATCTTTAGCTCCAACCAGGAGGAGTCGGTCGTTCCACTCGGAACCGCCGACTCTTTGCGTCGGAGCCCCTGGCGTTTTGCGACTTCCTGCGAGCTCCTCATCGAATCGCGAATCCCGCTCAAGTCCCTCTGGGGTCGGGGCGAATAACCCTGCGAGCGCGTGCATCGAACCGGCCCGCGCATTGGCTTGGCTTCGCAGGAGATCGCCTTCCATGAATCGTCCCGCCCGTGGCTTCACGCTCATCGAAATGATCGTCGTCATCGCGATCATCGTCGCGCTGGCTGGTGTGCTGGTCCCGATCGTCACGAACGAGCTCGACGACGCGAAGAAGTCGTCGGCCCAGGCGACGGTGAACCGCCTGGCCACCGCGTTGACGCAGTACATGAAGGACACGGGTTTCGCCCCGACCGGGAAGAACGGGCTCAAGGAGTTCCACTTCCTCGCGAGCAAGGGCGACCTGCCGACGCAGAACGACTTCGCCGATGGCGCGGTCGGCGGCATGGACGACTTCCTGACGAATGACACGTTCTCGGTCCGCAACTGGCGCGGCCCGTATCTCGGCGAGACCCCGTCGGATCCGTGGGGCTCGGCGTACCTCGTGAACGTCAACGGCTTCTTCAACGGCAAGGAACGCGTCTGGGTCATCTCGGCCGGCCCGAACCGCACGCTCGAGACCAGCGCGAAGTCGACGACGCTCGGCGGCGACGACATCGGCTTGTTCATCGACTGACGGACGCACCGCGCGCGGATCGTCGCATCGTCGTCCTGCACGCCCGCGCCGTCGCCTTCCTTCTCCCCACGCCACACGCGGGAGACCGCCCGTGCCTGATCCTCGATTGCCACCGTCCTCGCCTGTCGTCCCTCAAGTCGGGGACAAAGGTCGCAAGCGACTCGGTGACCGGCTCGTCGACCTCGGTCGCATCACCGCCGCACAGCTCGTCCTCGCACTCGAGGAGCAGAAGCGCACCGGTGAGAACGTCGGCCAGGTGCTGTTGCGACTCGCGTTCGTGCGCGAGGAGGATCTGGCGCAGATGCTCGCCGACGACCTCGGCGTGCCCTTCGTCCGACTCGCCGACGAAGTCGTTCAACCGCTCGCGAGTTTCGCGCTCGACGTCGATTTCCTGACGCAGGTCGCGGCCGTGCCGCTGCGCGAGGAAAAGGGAATGGTCGTGCTGGCGATGGCGCGACCCTCCGACGTCCACGTGCTCGACACGATCCAGCGACAACTGAAAAAGCCGCTGAAAGTCGTCGCCGCGACCGACAGCGAGATCCGCGCGCTGCTGCGACTCGCCCCAGTGCCGACGACGCAGAAGACCGTCACCAGCATGGCGCAAGAGGGCGCCGCGGCGCAGCTCGATGCCATCCTGGCGCGCGCTCTGCGCGAGGGCTCGACGGACGTCCACATCGAGCCCGAGGAGCGCCTCGTGCGTCTGCGCTTCCGCGTCGACGGTCTGTTGCGCTCGGTCGAGATGCTCCCGGTCGAATCCGGCGCCGCGGTCGTCGCACGTGTGAAAGTGCTCGCGCAACTCGACATCGCCGAGCATCGCCGTCCGCAGGACGGTCGCTTCCGCGCCGAGGTGGCGGGTCGCTCGATCGACTTGCGTGTCTCGACCATCCCGACGCGCCACGGTGAGAACACCGTGATGCGCATCCTCGATCGTTCCTCGGCCGCGACTCGCATCGATCAACTCGGCTTGCCGGTCCCGATGCTCGCGCGCCTGAAGTCGATCGGCGAACTGCCGTACGGTCTGCTGCTCGTCACCGGTCCGACCGGATCCGGCAAGACGACCACGCTGTACAGCCTGCTGTCGTCGATCGACGCACTGACCCGCAAGGTCGCGACCATCGAGGATCCGATCGAAGCCGAGATCCCGCTCGTGCGCCAATCGCAGGTCGACACGTCGATCGGGTTCGGTTTCGCCGAAGGCCTGCGCTCGCTGCTGCGCCAAGATCCCGACGTCGTGCTCGTCGGCGAGATCCGTGACCGCGAGACCGCCGACATCGCGCTGCGCGCCTCGCTGACCGGCCACCTCGTGTTGGCGACGCTGCACACCAACGATGCGCTCGGTGCCGCGCCGCGCCTGATCGAGATGGGGATCGAACCGTTCCTGCTGTCCGCCTCGCTCGCCGGCGTGTTGGCGCAGCGTCTCGTGCGTCGCGTCTGCCGCGCGTGCGCCGTCGAGTCCGAACCGACCGACGACGATCGCTTGCTGTTCGACGGTTCGCCGCCGTCACGCGTGCTGCGCGGACGCGGTTGCCCGCAGTGCTCGAACTCCGGCTATCGCGGACGGCTCGGCATCTACGAGCTGTTCGAGCCCGACGCGGAGACGAAGCGACTGCTGCTCGCGCAGGGCAACGACGCGTCGCTGCGCACCACCGCCGCATCCAACGGGTTCGCGCCGATGACGTGCGACGGCAAAGCGAAAGTCGTGGCCGGACTCACCACGTCCACCGAAGTGCTGCGCGTCACTCGCGTGGTCGACTGACGGAGCACGACGATGCCGACGTTCAAGGCACGTGCGATGCGAGGCGACGGTCGCTTGGTCACGCTCGACCAAGAAGCCGCGGACGAACTCGAACTCGCGCGAGAATGCGAACGCCAGGGTCTGACGCTGGCGCGCGTCCTGAAGACCAGCGAAGCGGCGCGATCGACGCGGTCGTCCTGGTCCGTCCCGCGCGATGCGCTGATCGACTTCACCGATCGCTTGCAGTTGCTCTACGCCGCGGGCGTGCCGCTCGCCGAGGCGCTGCTCGAGATCGAGCACGGCATGCTCGATCCACGCATGCGCGCGATCTCCGCGCGCATCCGCATCGAGGTCGAGGGCGGAACGAACCTCTCCGATGCGCTCGCGCACTTCCCGAACGCGTTCTCGCGTGCGTACGTTTCGTCGATCAAGGCGGGCGAGAGCTCGGGCGCGCTCGACACCATCCTCGAACGCCTGTTGGCGCAGATGGAATGGGATCAGCAGGTGAAGAGTCAGGTGCGCGCCGCGTTCACGTATCCGTGCGTGCTCGCGGTCGCGGTCGCCGGGCTCGTGATCTTCATGATCACGTTCGTGTTGCCGAAGCTGATGGCCGTGTTCGAGGGTGCGCACGTCGACTTGCCTCGACCGACACAGATCCTGCTGGCCGTCGCGAACGCGGTACAGAATCACGGCGGGCTGATGTTCCTCGGCTCGTTGGCGGCGATCGCCGCCTTCGTGATGATCCGGCGCACGCAGAGGGGCGGCCAGGTCATCGATTCCTTGCTGATGCGCCTGCCCGTCGTCGGCACGTTGCGTCGCAAGCTCGCTTCGGCACGCTTCGTCTCACAGTTCCGCACGCTGCACCGCGCCGGTGCGCCGGTGATGACCGCGCTCGAACTCGCACGCGATGCGTGCGGCGACGCCGCGATTTCCCGCGACATCGACGTGGTGATGGCACACGTGACCGATGGCATGCCGCTGTCGGATGCGCTCGGCACTTCCCGCGAGATCGAACCGCTCGTCCCGCGCATGGTGCGCGTCGGTGAACGCTCTGGTTCGCTCGACGAGGCGCTCTCGCACGTGGCCGCGCTGTACGACCGCGAAGTCAAGGCGAGCACCAAGCGCTTGGTCGGCATCCTCGAACCGGGCGTGCTGATCGTCGCGGGATTCACCGTCGGCTTCGTCGTGTTCGCGACCCTCTTGCCCTTGTTTCGTTTGTTCGGAGCGATCAAGCGATGAACCGTCGACTCCATTCGCGCGGCTTCTCGTTGCTCGAGATCGTCGTCGTCGTCGCGATTCTCGCGTTGCTCGCGGGAATGGTGGCGCCGGTCGCCACATCGATCGTGAAGCAGGAACGCAACGAGGCCACGGCGACTCGCCTGCAGCAGGTCGCCGATGCCACTTACGCGTATTTCCAAGACACTCTGGTGTTGCCGACGTCGTTGACGGCGCTCGCCACGAATCCGAAGGTCACCGGGTGGGCCGGTCCGTACATCGTGGACGGCTTCGCGGCTTCGGCGCAGGGCACGGCGAAGTACTCGGAGGACGCCTACGGTTCGACGCTGCAGTTCACGCGTCTGAACGCGTCCTCGTTGCGCGTGCGCAGCTTCGGTGCCGACAAGGCCAACGGCGGCGGCGACGACATCGACGTCATCGTCAACGTGATCCCGATCCGGCGCCAGGTCACGTTGGCGCGCATGGCGATCTGGAACGCCGCGATCACCACTTACAACCAGAACCGCGGAACCAGCCAGCCGCCACTGCCGGCGAACATCCGCACGGCGTTCAACATGCTGGTCGCGGCCGGGTACCTGCCGAACGACACGAAGCTGCAAAACGACGGGTTCGGGACGCGCTTCGTCGCCAACCCGCCGGGCAAGACGCCGCTGGTCGCGATCAAGTCGAACAACATGTCGATCTGAGTTCGCCCCGGGGGACGCCGCGTTCCCCGCACGAACGCTGCGTCATTCTCTCCCGACCGGCCAAACCGCGCGTTCGATGCACCCAGGGGCCGACGAAATCGTGGAGACGGTTCAAGTTCACGTCACGGATGGTCCGAAGAGTTCCGAGGCCTCTACCTCGGAGTTCCAATGTCCGCCGTGCCACCGGCTGCTGGAGTCCACGGTCCCGCCGTTCTGTTGATCGAGAACGGCGCGGCCACTCTGTTCACGGTCGACCGGCGCGAACGGCGCCTGGGTCGCCGCGCGACGTTCGTCCTTGGTGACACCGGGGACGGACGGAGCTCCGACGCCGCGCGGGCCCTCGGCGAACGCTTGGCGCCCATGCTGGCCGAGAACGGCATCGCCAAACTCGCGCTCGGCCTGCCCGTCGCGTGGACCGAACAAGTCGTCCTCGAAACTCCTCCGCTGCGCGGGCTCGACCTCCTCGGCCTCGTCCAGCGCGAGGTCGTTCGTCAAACGCATCTTCCGTCGAACGACATCCTGCTGGCCCACGTCGACGAAGGAGCGAGTGCGAAGAGCGACTCTCGGACGTCGCTGCGCCTCGTGTCCGCGGCGCGGGAGTCCGCGGTGCTCGCACTGGTCCACGAGCTCGCTCGCCGCGGCATCGCGGTCGTCTCGGTGGCCGCCGCGCCCCTCATCGCACTGCTGCACGCGATCGACGAGTTCGCGCACACCGCGGGCGTCGAATCCGAGCCCCAGGCGATCGTGCTTGCGCGCCAATTCGGCTTCGCCGTCGGGGTCCACGTCGGTCGGCGCGTGGTGCAACTGCGCGTCGTCGGCGTCTCGGTGCCGAGCGATCCGGAGAGTCTCGCCACGGTCCTGACCGAGGAAGTTCGGCGATCGTGCATGTTCTTCCGCGAGCGAAGCCGCGGCCAGGACGTGCGCTCGGTCCACGTCGTCGGTCATGTCGCGTCGGACGCCGAGAGCGTGCGCAAGACGCTCGAAGCCGCACTCGGCATGCCGGCGATCGTCGACGCGTGCGATGGAGCCGACCTCACGCTCGAAGCACATGCGATGCTCGCGTTGGCGACACGACGCAAGTTCACGCATCTCGAACTCCTGCCCACCGAACTCGGTCGTCGGCACGCCGGCAAGTTGCGCGGTTTCGCCGCCGCGGCGCTGGTGCTCACGACGATCGGGCTCTCGGGCCTCACTGCGAAGCGCTGCGGCGACGAAGCGCGGCATACCCAGTCCGAGGTCACGCGGATCGCGGCCGAACGCATGGCACTGGAAGGCGAGGTCGCGCGACACGCGGACGCGATGGTGGCCGTCCAAGAACACATCACCCGGCGCGATTACGTGCAGACGGTGATCACGGAGCGCGTCGACCTGGCGGCGTTCCTCGCGGAGATCTCCTCCGCCATGCCGGGGATCGCGCGCATCACGGCCGTTCGTGCTCGAGGTTGCGACGGCGAGGATCCCGTCGTCGAGGTTCACGGTTGCGTCGCCGCAGGCGACTTCGAGTCCGATGAATGCGTGCACACGCTGATGGCGCACGTCACGCGCGAACTCGGCGCGAGCTGCCGTTTGATCGAGCTCAGCGCGGCGCCGCACGGGCGCGACGAGCGCTTCGAGTTCGTGTTCGAGGCGGCCTGGGCGGGATCCGAGGAGGACGTCGATGAATCCTCTTGAACGGGCGCTGGCGCGCCGGCGGACGCTCGGCGCGCGTCTCTCCGTGGTCGCGCTGGTGCTCCTGGTCGGCTCCAGCGGCATCGTCGTGCCGAGTGTCGGTACTCAGCGTCGTGCGCGCGGGTTGCTCGAGACCGAGCTCCTCGCCTACGAAGACACGTTGCGGGTCGTCACCGATCTGCGCGCGTTCGAGCGGGACGGCGTCCACGTCCTCGAGGACGCGCGCTCCCAGCTGGCCACCTACGCGCCGGCGACTCCGTCACGGGGCGCGCTGCGCGCGATGCTGCTCGATCGAACGACGCGTTCGGGAATCGCGGACCCATCGATCGAGATCTCGCCCACCGAGCCGATCGTCAGCGCCGATGAAACCGTCGAGGCCCCTCCGGGCTTGTGCTCCACCGCGGTCGTCATCTCGGGCTCCGCGGATTTCGACAGCGTCGTGCGCTTGGTGCATCTCCTGTCGAATCCCCGACCGCTGATCGTCGTGCGCGAAGCGTCGCTCGAGCGCGAGGAGTCGAGTTCCGAGGAGTCGGCATTCGGACAGGTCAAGTTCTCGCTGCGCCTCGGCCTCGTCCAAACGGCCGCGGCCGACGCCGACTCGACGCAGCCAACCTCACACGAGCAATCTCTCGACGGTGGTGACGCCGCGGAGGACCACCGATGAAGCCGATCGCGATCCTCGCGTCCCTGCTGACGCTCGCGCCAGCCCAAGACACATCGACGCCGCCGGAGGCCACACCGCCCGTCGAACCGCAGACGCCGGACGAACGCGTCGACCTCCCACCCGCGGGATCGGGTCCGCTCGCGACGATCCTGAGCGATCGGGCAGCACTGTTCGTCGACATGGCGAAGGCGCCGCACAAGCCGGTGCGGTCACGAACGCGGGATCCGTTCCTGTTCCCCGCGGAGCAGGAAGCGGGCAAGTCGGTCGAAGCCATCGAGGCCGAGCAAGCCGAACTCGCGCGCATCGAACACGAGCAAGAGAGCGAAGCGCTGGAAGCGGCTGCGTCACCGGCCGCGCCACCCGTCGATCCCATGGCCGAACTCGTGGCGTCGGTACAGGCGCTCGAGATCAGTGCTGTCCTGGTCGCGAAGAACGGTGGCTCTTGCCTCGTTCACGGCGACATCGTGCGAATCGGCGACACCATGTTGGGGGGCCGGGCCACGTTGACCCGTGTCGGGCGTGACGGAGTGTCGTTCGCCGTGGGCGAGCGCACCGTCGACGTCGCGCTGCAAGATCGCAGCGTCAAGCGTTCTGCCGAAGAGTTCATTCCCACGCCGTCCAATGAGGACACGGGTTCATGAATCGTCCATCCACGACCCGCACCGCGTTGCGCTCCGCGCTCGCGAGTTGCTTGCTCGCGCTAGGCGCGTGCGAGGCCACGCAGCTGCCGCGTTCCGACATGCCGCTGGACGTGCGCGAGCCGTTCGTCGCCACGGATCCGGTCGACCGACCGCCGCAGCCGCTACCCGAGCCGGTCATCCCCGTCGTCGTGCGTCCGCCGCGACCGACGATCGGTGATGCGGCCGAATACGCGTTCGAGTTCCGTGACACACCGGCGACCGACGCGTTGCGCATGATCGCGGATCGAGCGGGCCTCAACTTCGTCGTGCCCGATGGAGTCTCCGCGACGGTCACCGCGTCGCTGCCGAAGGTCACGTTGGATCAAGCACTGAAGGTGGTGCTGGATCGCGCGTCCCTCGACATCGCGGTGCACGACGGCATCTGGACCGTCGAGCCGGCGCCGGACAGTTCGGTCGAGACGCGCGCGTTCCGTGCGGGCGCGATGGACATCACCGGCCTCGAAGTCCAGGTGCGCGCGATCCTCGGCGAGAACGAAGGCTCGGTGACGATCAACCCGCAGCAGAATCTGCTGTACGTCACCGCGCCAACCGCGCTGATGACGCGCGTCGTCGAGTTCTTCGAGCGCCTCGACCGCGAACCGCGCGAGGTCCTGATCGAGGCGCGCATCGTCGAAGTCGCGCTCGACGAGAACTTCGAGTTCGGCGCGAACATGACGTTCGGGGACAGCTCGGTGGCGGCGACCACGTCGCGGTTGCTCAGCGACTTCTTGCAGGAGTCCGACAACTTCTCGGTGCGCACGGTCGGCGATACGAGCCAGATCACGGCGGTCCTGCGCGCGATCCAGGAGTTCGGTCGCCTCCACGTCATCGCCAGTCCGCGCGTGCTGGCGATCAATCAGGAACTCGCGAAGATCGAGATCCTCGAGCGCATCCCGTACATCGAGTCCACGAACACCACGACGGGCGACACGACGGGCGTCTCGACCTCGAGCGTGCAACAGGTCGAGTTCGAAGAAGTGGGCATCCGGCTCCACGTCACGCCGGTGCTGGCGGAGAACAAGACCGTCATCCTGAAGGTGATGCAGGAGGTCAGCGAGGTCGTCGACTTCTTCGCCGGCGTGCCGGTCACGGATACACGACTCGTCGACACGCGCTTCGTCGTCAACGACCGCGAGACCATCGTCATCGGTGGATTGCTGAAGGAGCGCACGCGCAAGGACGAAGCGGGCGTGCCGATCCTGATGGACGTGCCGCTGATCGGCAGACTCTTCCGTGGCGAGACGTCGACCAGGGAGAACGTGGAACTCCTGGTGTTCATGACGCCGCGCATCGTCCGACCGGGCGAAGTCTCGGGCATCAACTCCGAGTTCAAGCGCGAGCTCCAGCGCAAGTCCGAGGAGTACCGCCAGGACTATCGGGAGACGCTGGACGACATCCGCTGAAGGCGTGCGGCGCAATTCTCCCTCGGTTCAAAAGCCGCCAGGCTCCATCCCACTCCATCGCCGAGTAGGTCCCCGAGCTCGGCAAGACAGCGGGCCCTGGCCCCCGGCCTCTAGTCGCATAGCAGGGACGGGGCGATCCGCCGGCACGGGGACAGACGGGCACAGACGCGCCTCCGTCCCCGTCATCGCGTCGGCACCCATGCCTACAACCGATGCGATGTAGCGCCGAAGGCGCGAGCCGCACTTCTCCCCGGTCCCAAAGCCGCCAGGCTCCAGCCCACTCCGTCGCCAGATAGGTCCCCGGACCCGGCACGACAGCCGGCCCTGGCCCCCGGCCTCTCGCTCGTTCCGCACGGATGCGGCGATCCGCTGATACGTCTCGTGC
Source organism: Planctomycetota bacterium (assembly GCA_052034255.1). GTDB lineage: Bacteria > Planctomycetota > B15-G4 > B15-G4 > JADJEK01 > JADJEK01. Next base: position 33,839 of record JBPOIU010000245.1, read on the forward strand.
AGGCACCCCGGAACAACCGCGTTCTTGAGGGGTGGTGCGTAGGTTG
>JBPOIU010000137.1:0-12823 GCA_052034255.1 Planctomycetota bacterium
GCCCCCTACCTCGTCAATGCCCGAGCGGGCATTCCGCGGAGCGGCCCTCAGGGGATCTGGATGTGGACGCCGTTGCTGCCCGCGCCGCCGACGCCCGTCGCGCCGTCGACGACCCACGCTTGCAGCGTGAAGTCCGCGCCGGAGAGATTCGGCGTCACGATCAACGGAATCGACAGCGAGCCCGCGCCCGGCCCGAAGCCGCCGAGCGGAACGGTCAGCGTCACCGGCGCGAGCGGCGTCACGAGCAACGCGCAACCGCCGCCGACCGGAATCGAACCTTCGCCCAAACCGATCAGCAGGACCGCCGACGACGCGCCGAGACCGTTCGCGATCTCGACCGAGAACAGATCGCCGACTTGCGGACAGCCCTCGACCGACAGCGTCGGCACGAAACCGCCCGTGCCCGCGCAGCCCACGCCGTACTCATCGGCATCGCCGGCGCACGGATCGTTCGCCGCGAACGACGTCACCGAGCTGACGCCGGGATTCCCGATCACCGATTCGAGGCCCGTCGTCGTGTCGACCTCGAACACCGTGCCCGTGGAACGCGAGTACAGCGTCAAACCGGTCGCGTTGATCGACGACGCCAGATCGAGGCCGAACGACATGTCGACGCTCAGCATGTCCGAGCCGACGACGGTCGAGTTCGCGGCGTTCGTCTGGTTCACCTTCACGAGCAACGGACCGACTCCGCCTTGCGTCGTGCTGAACAGCTCGCCGACGTCGTTGAAGCCGAGGCCCCAGTAGTTGCCGCCGAGGCTGCCCTTCTCCGTCATCGCGCCATTCGTCAGCGACACGCGCTGCACCTTGACGATCAGCGAGAACCCGACGAAGCCGGCGACCCACGCGCCGGTGCCCGACGGCTCGATCGCCATGCCGACGTTGCCGGTGCAGTTGGTCGCGACGGTCCACTTCAGCGTCGCGGTCAGCGTGGACTCGTCGATCGTGTACAGCGAATATCCGGAGACGAGGCCGGGCGCGACCGCCCACAGCGTTCCGTCCGGCGCGCGATCGATCGAACCGAATCCGAAGTTCGGTCCGCCCGTGATCGTGCCGAGCGACGTCGTGTTGCCGTTCTGCGTGTCGAGGTCATAGAGCGTCTTGGCGAACCCGTCGATGCCGACGAAGTCCGCGGCGACGGCGCGGGGAGAGGCAACGGCGCACGCCAACGCGAACGCCGTGATTGCCGAGATGGAACGAGTCGAGAAGGACATGAGAACTCCTGGTCGAATGAGTGGATTGAATGAAGTTGGAGTGGTCGAACGCGCGCGCGGGAACGACGACGGCGTCATTCCACGACGAGCAGCAGCGCGTTGCTCGCGCAGAACCCGTGCGGCACGCCCGGGTCGGCGATGAACGTCTGCATCGTGAACGTGGTGCCGACCGGAACGACCGGCATCGTCCCGTTGAGCAGGATCGAGCCATTGCCCGCGCCGCTTCCCGACAGCGGCACCGTGAACGACGGCGCCAGCAGCGGAGCGATCAGCAGCGAGCAACCCGACAGCCCGATCGGCGTCGAGGTCTGACCGAGGCCGAAGAAGAAGAAGCACGGCGCACCGCCGAGCCCATGCGTGACCTCGAGATCGAATGGCGCGCCACCGATCGGCTTCAGCGGCGCGTCGAGCGCCGGCACGAACCCACCCGAACCCGGGCAACCCGCGCCGTAGGCCGGCTTGTAGGTGTCGGCCGTCCAGTTGTCGAAGAACGGACCGCCCGAGTGGCCGATGCCGAATGCGGTCCCGGTGATCGGGAACGCGAAGCCGAGGATGCCCGATGCCGAGCAAGTCTCGATCTGGCTGCTGGCGTTGTTCTGGATCGTGCAGACCACGACGTCCCCGTCGTTGTCGAACGACACCGTCATGCGCCCGGACGCCGTCGGCGTCACCAGGTCGTACTTGACCGGCACGCCGCTTCCCCACGAGCCGGCGTTGAACGCCTGTTCGAAGAACACGCGGTCGAACAGGCCGTCACCGGTGTTGTCCTGGATCTTGACCGAGATGCAGCCCCAGGTGTTCGGGTCCAAGCCCGCCATCAGCACGACGTTCTCGCCGATGCCGCTCGCTTGGAAGTCGACCGCGCACGACGAGTCGGCGTAATTCCCGGTGAATGACGCGTGGTACATCCAGCCCTGGGTGAACGCGCCCGAAGCACCCTTTCCCTTGTTGTTCTGGATCACGGTGTTGCCGAGCGCCTCGATCCAGTTCGGTCCCATGTTGGAGCTGTTCGGACGGTTGAAGTCGTCCGACGTCAGCGTCGCGTAGGCACTCGACGTGAATCCACAAAGACCTGCCAACACGATGGTTGGGACGAAACGAAGAGCACTGGGACGGGCCATGGACGATCTCCTCTGGTGGGGCCGGCCGCCATGCCGGCTGTCACGCGCTGGAAGGGATGGAGCGAAGGACCGGAACGAGTCCGCCGCGTCGGGCTGCCCCCTTTCTTCCCGACGGGGCCATTCCTGGCATGAGTTTCTCGGCAATCGTGCCCGAAGCATGGCGTCGGCCTGGCTCCGGCCATCGGATCGGCGTCCAAAGAGTGCATTATCGTCCGCGCAAGTATTTTGCCGATAGCGGGTTGTGTTGGTTCGTGGGAATCTCTCGGTGGCCGCGCTTGAGCGCCGACCATGCCTCGTCTTGACTGTTCCCCTCACCGCTCCGGAGGACTGCCATGCCGATCTCGCTCGTCCGCGAACTCGCCTACGACCATTGGGCGAACAAGGCGACGTTCGAGAAGCTCGCCGCGCTCGGCGCGGCGACTCCGGATGGCGTTCGACGGTGGATGAACCACATCGTCGGCACCGAGTACACGTGGCTCGCCCGCATCGTCGGCCGCAAGAGCGTGCTGTCGGTCTGGCCCGAGATCGACTTGGACGCCTGCGGCACGCGACTCGCCGACCTGCCGGCGAAGTGGACGAAGACCCTCGCCGAGCACCCGCCGGTGAAGCTCGTGACCTACAAGAACTCGAAGGGCGAGTCGTACGAGAACTCGGTCGAGGACATCGTGCTGCACGTCGTCCATCACGGCGCGTACCACCGCGGCCAGATCGCCGCCGCGTTGCGCGCGGCGGGTCACGAACCGCCGTACACCGACTTCATCCACTACGCGCGCAGCATCGAGAAGCCGGCGGCGGCCAAGCCCACGATCTGACGGCCTCGCCCGCGCGCGACGTTTCGTCAGGGAGCGGACGGAGCGGTCGACGTCGTCGGCGCGAACGCCGCGCGCGCTCCGAACGCGAAGGCGTCGGCCTTTCCAGCCAGGTGGCGCACGACGACCGACGCCGTGACCAGTCCGAACGCGCCGGTCACGAACGACGCGGTGCCGTCGATACGGGACCGCCGCTCGCAGGTCAGGAACCCGTTGTCACCGTTCGGGCACACGCAGCGAAAGCCGTGTTCGCGTTCGTAGGCGAGGTCGTACGGCTCCTGCGCGGGCTCGGACGAGAACACGGCCGCGACGCCGTAGGGCCCCTTGCTCGGGAATCCGTGCTGTGAGCGCAGGATCTTGCGCACCGCCGCACCCAGCGCATCGCCATGCGTGTCGGCGAGATCCGCGACTTCGATGCGCGTGGGATCCCATTTCGCGGCGGCCCCGAGCGCGGTCACCAACGGCAGGCCGCGCGCGACGCACGTCGCGATCAGATGGCATTTGCCGGTGATGCGGTCGGTGCAGTCGACGACGACGTCGAACTCGCCGGCCAACAGCTCGTCCGCGGTGTCGACGTCGTAGCCCTTGACGATCGGCTCGATCGTCGCGCGCGGGTTGATGCGGCGTAGCCGCTCGGCCATCAACTCGGCTTTCGGTCGTCCGATCGTGTCGTGCAGCGCATGCAGTTGGCGATTCGTGTTCGTGACGCAGACTTCGTCGAAGTCGACCAGCCGCATCATTCCCACGTACGACCGCGCCAGCGACTCCGCGGTGAAGCTGCCGACACCGCCGAGGCCGAGCACGAGCACGCGCGCGCGCTTCAATCGCGCCATGCCGTCGTCGCCGACCAAACGCGCCAGTCGATCGAAATGGCGCAGGTGGCGGTATTCGTCGGGGATCGGCGCCGGGCGCGCGCCGGAAACGGAGGAGCCGGAGTCGGAGCAGGAGTCGTTCGAGCACTCGGACATGGTGGAAACGCCGTCAGGCCGAAGCGGGTGGGAGGGTCGGGAACAACCGGCGCGCCGTCGCGGCGGTTTGCGCGAGGAGGATAGCCGACGTCGTTCCACGCACGTGGGCCATCGCCGCCGCGACTTCGGTGAGCCGCGCCGGTTCCATGCGGCGCTCGGTACCGGGTGGCGCTTGGTCCGGAGCGTCGGTCTCGATCAACAGCCGATCGTCGCCGACCGCGCGACACGCCGCGTGGACCTTGGCCGCGGCCGGTCGCGCGATCGCCCCGGCGAAACTGCAACACAAGCCGAGGCGCACGTACTGCGTGGCGACGTCCGCGCTGCCCGAGAACGAATGCACCATCCCGCCGCGCTTCGGGAGGCCGTCGGAACGCAGGACGTCCAGAGCACGTGCGTGCGTGCCGCGCCCCAAGACGTGCAGCACCACCGGCAGGTCGGCCGCGCGCGCGAATGCGAGCTGTGCGCGGAACGCCCGCTCTTGGACGTCGAGCGTCGCCGCGTCGACGAAATGACTGTCGAGTCCGATTTCGCCGACGGCGATCGCGGCGCCCGCGTCGTGGAACTCCGCGGGGAGCGCATCGAGACTCGCGCGCAAGGCCGGTTCGTCGTGCGCGAGCCGACCGACGATCATCGGGTGCACTCCGGCGCTGCGTACGCAATCGGCGCGACGACGAACCAGCGCGCGTTGCCGCGCCCACGAGTCGCGATCGACGCCGGCCAAGACGAATCCGTGCACGCCGGCCAACCGCGCCCGCGCGAACACGGCATCCCGATCGGCATCGAACGCCACGTCGTCGAGATGGCAGTGGGCGTCGATGAACACGTCGGACTCCTCGAGCGCTCGGTCGGGATCGGGACGAAAAGACGGCGTCGACCCGCTCGTTCGCGCGGACCGACGCCGTCTTGCGATCTCTCGGTGCCGAGCGACACCTGTTGAGGGTCGACGACGTCCGAGGGTCGTCGCAGTACGCGACGATTCTCGGACGTCGTCGATCAGCGCAGATCGCGGATCAGTCCGACGACCTTGCCTTGGATCGTGACGTGGTCGACGTACATCGGCTGCATCTCCGCGTTCGCGGGCTGCAGGCGGATCCTGCCACCCTTCTCGCGATAGATGCGCTTCAACGTCGCGCCGCCGTCGTCGAGCAACGCCACGGCGATGTCGCCGTCGTCGACCGAGTCCTGCGGCTGGATCAACACCAAGTCACCGTCGAGCACGTGGTCGTCGATCATCGAGTTGCCGCGGACTTGCAGCGCGAACGTCCCGTCCCGCGCGATGCTGCGCGCGACGGCAATGCTCTCGCTGCCGTCGGCGACGGCTTCGATCGGGCGACCCGCGGCGATGCGACCGAGCAACGGCACCTGCACGATCTCGGGAGCGGCGGCGCGCGCGCTGGGGGCCTCATCGGCCTCCGCGATGCGCCAGCCGTGCGCACCTTCGCCGTTGACGAAGATGCCGCGCTCTTCGAGCGTCGTCAGGAATTGGTGAATCGTCGAGGGAGCGCGACCGAGCAGCTTCGCGAGTTCGCGCACGGACGGAGTCCGGCCGTGCTCTTCCGCGAATGCTCGGAACGCGTTCAGGACTTCCATTTGTTTGGCGGAGATGGGAAGCGTCATGGCCGCGGAAAGTACTGGCCGAACGGAATGCGAACAACCACAATCTCGCTTCCGATGCCAGATTCCGATGGGTCGAGCGCACACGACGACGTCACGGAGGAGCGCGCGTTGCCGCGTGCCCTCCATGGCCGCGGCACGGCCATGAACCCGGACAATCGATTCCGGGAAGTGTCCTACCGGCCCGATCCCGAGGCGTACGACCCCGACGAAGCGCCGCCGGCGACCCGCGTCTATCGCGACGCGTCGTCGACGATCCTGACGAAGAACGACAGCCCGGACGTGCCGTTCGACTTCAGCGTGAACCCCTATCGCGGTTGCGAGCACGGCTGCGTGTACTGCTATGCGCGGCCGTATCACGAGTACCTCGGCTTCTCGCTCGGCCTCGACTTCGAAACCAAGATCCTCGTCAAGGAGGACGCGCCGGAACTGTTGCGCGCCGAACTGGCGCATCCGCGGTGGACGCCGCAACTCGTCGCGTTCTCCGGCGTGACCGATTGCTACCAGCCTCTCGAGCGCACGTTCCGACTCACGCGCCGCTGCCTCGAAGTGATGGCGGAGTTCCGCAACCCCGCGGGCGTGATCACGAAGAACGCGCTCGTCACGCGCGACGCGGACGTCCTTGCCGAATTGGCCCGCTACCAGGCCGCGGTCGTCAGCATCACGGTGACGACGCTCGACGTCGCGCTCGCGTCGAAGCTCGAGCCGCGCGCGTCCCGGCCGCAGGCTCGGCTCGATGCGATCGCGAAGCTCGCCGCGGCGGGCATTCCGGTCAACGTGATGGTCGCGCCGATCGTCCCCGGTCTCACCGACCACGAGATCCCGCGCATCCTGAAAGCGGCGAAGGACGCGGGAGCTCGCAGCGCGGGGTACGTCGTGCTGCGCTTGCCGCACCAACTGAAGGACCTGTTCGCGCAGTGGCTCACCGACCACGCGCAAAACGCACGCGAGAAAGTGCTGCACCGCATCGAGCGCGTGCGCGGCGGCGCGCTCAACGATCCGCGGTTCGGCGTCCGCATGCGCGGCGAAGGCATCTTCGCCGACGAGATCGAGCAGCTGTTCCGCATCGGCTGCGCGAAGGCCGGCCTCGTTCGCGAACGCCTGACGCTCGAGACCAAGCACTTCCGCGTTCCCGGCCCGCGCCAATCGACGCTGTTCTGAAGGGGACGCGCGTGCGTCGCCGTGTGCGAACTCCCGTCGCCGTCGGACCACGTCGGGCGAGGGGGGTGATCGACCGACGAATCCGAGAATCTCGGCTCCGTGTGACAGGGTGTCGCAGGCAGAATGGCCCGCACTTCCTGCGACGGCAGCGCAGCCGGAGATCTCTCCCTCCAGCGCCGCAGCCCCAAGGCGCCGCCGTCGTGTCGTGTCTCTCCCCATGGAGGAAGTTCGTGCAATCCATTCGTGTTTGGACGTTCGCTCTCTCGGCGACGTTGGCTGGTTCCACGGCCACGGCGCAGTCCTTCGGAAACCAATGGGTGTCGTTCACCAACGACACCGCGACTCGGCTCGCGGTCGCGCCGACGTCGGTGTCGAAGATCGATACGGAAGTCGACTTCGCGCACGGCGATCTCGATCAGGACGGCTTCACCGACCTGGTGGTGGTCCGCAAGCAGCCCGCGGAAACGGCCGGCAAGCGCACCAACGTCTTGTTGATGAACGTCGCTGGCGTGCTCACCGACAAGACCGCGCAATTCGCGAGCGCGGCCGACGTCGCTGGCGACCAGGGCTTCCTGACGCCGACGAACGATCGCGACGTCGTGGTCGTCGACGTCGACGGTGATGGTTGGCAGGACGTCGTGACCGCGGTCGTGATCAGCTTCGGCGATCCGAAGCACCTCAGTCACCCGCGCGTGTATCGCAACCTCGGCGACGACGTGAACGGCAACTGGCTCGGCCTGCGCTTCGAGAACGGACGCATTCCGCAGCTGTTCGCGGGCGCCGTCGCCGCGGCCGGGAACGCATGCGGCATCGCGGCCGGTGACATCGACGGAGATCAGGACGAAGACCTGTTCCTCGTCGACTACGACTCGGGCGAGCCCGCGAATCAGGACACCGGCCATCGGCTGTTGATCAACGACGGCAACGGGTTCTTCTCCGATCAGAGCGCGACGCGGCTGACCGCCAACATGATCGCGAGCGCGTTCGGCACGGCCGGCTCGATCGCCGACATGAACGGCGACGGTTGGAAGGACATCGTGCGCAGTCAGAACGGTCCCGCCGACGTCTACTACAACAACCCGAACAACGTCGGTTCGTTCAACTTGCTGCAGAACGCGTACACGGGCTCGGCGTATTTCGTCGGCACCGGCGATCTGAACAAGGATGGCCGCATCGACATCGCCATCGGCGACGACGTGTCGGACGTGGTGCGTTACAACACCGGCGTCGACGCTCTCGGGCGTGTGATCTGGAGCACGCAGGTTCCGTACAAGTTCTTGAGCGGCGGCGACGATGGATTCGCCAACCAGATGGTCATCGACGACCTCGACGGCGACGGTTGGAACGAAGTGGTGCAGACCGACTTCGACGTGCAAGGCGGCGGCTGCAACCGCTACACGCACATCTATCACAACCCCGGCGGCACGGTCGGAGCGAGCATCCAGCTGATCCACGAGCGCGAGAACGCATCGGCGTCGGCGTGGCTCGGCGCGCCCGGACTCAAGTACGACGACTTGAACGGCACGTACAACGCCGCAGTGTTCGACGTCGACAACGACGGTGACAAGGACATGGTCCTCGGGCGCTGCTCGGGCACGTTCGTGTGGACCAACGACGGCAACTCGAACGTCTGTCAGCCGAGCCTCGGCTTCGGTGGCCCGGGCGACGCGACGCTCGAGTGCTGTGGCGACGCGCTCGAGAGCGGTGGACAGTCGTCGTTGTCGTTGTCGCGCGTCGCGCCGAACGCGAGCGCGACGCTGCTCGCGTCGACCTCCTCGTCGCCGACGTTCGTCCCCGAGCTGAATGGCACGCTGATCACGTTGCCGATCCTGCTGGTGCTGAACGTGCCGACGAACGCGCTGGGCGAGTTCACGCTGCCGGTCCCCGGCGGCCTCGGGTCGTTCTCGGTGTACGTCCAGGCCGTGGCGCCGAGCGGAACTGGCTTCGAAGTCAGTAACGCCCTGCGCCTCGACTTCCTGCCGTGACGAACGCGGTCTGACGGCTTCGCGCGCTCGCGCGACGAAGCCCAAAACGGACGCACCCCGCGACTCGGCATCGAGTCGCGGGGTGCGTCGCTCCGCGTGCGAGGGCTTTATTTCCGCTCGGCGAGTTCCATCGCGGTCGAGCTCGGGTCGACCTCGAACTCGATCGTCGCGTGCGCGTGCGATCCAACCGGTTCGGCCAAGCGAACGACTTCGCCGGTCTCGAGCCGATAGACGGCGCGGATCAGCTTCAGCGTCCCGTTCGCGAGCGCTTCATGGATGATCGGGCTGTTCGACGACACGTCGGACGCGCTTTGGTGGACGTTTGCGGCGACTCCCAACTCCGCGAGTTGATCGGCGACCGCGAACGGACGCACGTGGTCGAGCGCCGGTGCGATGTGATCGACGATCGCCTGCAGGTTCGGCGTCGGCATCGCGGCACCGGAGGCGGCTGCCTTGACCGCGCCGCAGTGTTCGTGACCGAGCACGACCAGCAACCGCGCACCGAGGTGCTCGACCGCGTATTCGATGCTGCCGAGTGCCACCGGGTCGGCGACGTTGCCGGCCGTGCGCACGACGAACAGCTCACCGAGCGAGCGATCGAAGACGAGCTCCGGAGCGACGCGGCTGTCCGCGCACGCGAGCACGATCGTCGACGGGTGCTGGCCCTTCGCCAATTCCGCGCGAGCCGTGACCAGATCGCGCACTGCCGGCGTTCCCGCGACGAAGCGCTGGTTCCCGGCCAGTAGATCCGTCCACAGCGCGTCGACGTCGATCGCGGTGGACTCGCTCGCGGGAGCGTGCGTCGTGGGTGGGGTGTGCGCCTGCGCGACGTCGTGCGTCGCGGCTTCCGCAGCCGGCGCCGCCGTGACCGGTGCCGCGTGGGAGGCAGTCGCGGCGGGATGTGCCACGCCGGAGGTCGCCGCTGGAGCAGTGCGCACGGGCGGCGCGTTCGGCACGGCCGCGTTCGCTTGCGCCGCGGCAACCGGAGCCGCGGCAACCGGAGTCTTCTCCGCGTGCGGGCCGCGCGCGCGACTGGCGGGCGTCGAGACCCGCGCCGGGAATACCTTCTTGGGATTCGGGGTCGTCGCTTCGTTCACCCACGCATGGGCGCCGACCGCACCCGCGAGAACGATCGAAACGGTCAGTCCGATGGCGCGACGGTTCATGGAAGCCTCGGCGGTTCTTGAGAGTGATTCCGTCACTCTTGTCGTCACCGAGGCTTCCCGAACTGAAGTGGAATCCGTCGAAATCCGCCCGGCGCCGGGCCGGCGACGTTCACTTCAACCGCTGCTCGATCAGTCGGCGAACTTCCTCTTCGAGTCGCCGATTCTGCTCCTCGAGCTGGCGCAGGACGTCGTTCGTGTGCGCTTGCGCGAGTTGGCGCAGTTCCGCCGTCAGCAGTTGATTGCGGCGCAGTGCGTCGACGGCTTGCGTCAACTCGTCCGTGCGCGGCAACGACTGCGCGATCAACGTGCGACTGCGATCGACGAGCTGCGTGAACTCTGTGAACTCGGTCGAAGCGATGCGCGGGGCCAACGCGACGACGCGCGCCAGCAAGTCGTCGATCGAATCGCCGCGCGCATGGACCGAGCGGCGCAGGAACTCGGCGAACTGCGCGACGAGGGCGCTCTGCTGGAAGCCGACGCTGGCTTCGTCGATCGTCGTGCGGATCGCGGCGGCGGGGATCGTCGCGGTGATCTCTTGCGCGGTCTCGTTCTGGCTCGCGGCGCCGGCGACGTACGGCTGCTTGTAGCGCAGGCGGATCGTCGTGAACGGACCGTCTCCCCGCGTGGGATCGGCGATGGGCTCGAGTTCGTACAGCGCGACGATCTGATGGCCCGCGCCGATCTCGCCGGCGTCGATCGCGTCGTTGCGGAAGTCGACGTCCGCGATCGCGCGGTTCTCGTAGCCGAGCTGGCGCCAACTCTCGATCTGCGCCGGATCGAATTCCACTTGGATCTTCACGTCGCGCGCGACCGGCGTGGTCTGCGCGACGAACTGATCGACGAGCGCGCGCTTCGCCTCGAGTTCGTCATCCATGTACGCGCACTGGCCGTCGCCCTGATCCGCGAGTCGCTCGAGGAACACGTCGTTGTGGTTGCCCATGCCGACGCCGATCGCGTTCAAGTAGATGCCGCGCTGGCGCTTGTCCTTCACGTCCGCGCTGATGCGGTCCTGATCGGTCTGGCCGGTGTTCGCGACGCCGTCCGACAGGATCACGACGCGGTTCGTCGACTCGGCGTCGAGGCCCGCGACCGCGAGGTCGTAGCCGAGCTTCAAGCCCGCCTCGGCGTTCGTCGAGCCATTCGGCGACAGGCCATGGATCGCGGCTTCGATCGACGCCCGATCCGCCGCGCTCGTCCATTGCAGCACGACCGACGCATCGGACGCGAACCGCACGATCGCGATCTTGTCGCGCGCGTCGAGCTGCGACGCGAGCAGGCGCAGGCCGTGCTTCACGAGTTCGAGCCGATTCTCTTGGGCCATCGATCCCGACGTGTCGACGACGAACGCGAGGCGCAGCGGGGGGCGAGCCTCCTTCGCGACGTCCTTCGCGCGCACGCCGACGCGCAGCAACCAGCGCGACTTGCCGTCGGCGTTGCCGAACGGGTTGGGTGCGGCTTCGAGCCAGATCGCGAACGGACTGCCGTCCGTCGGCGCGCCGAGGTCGGGCTTGAAGTAGTTGACGAACTCCTCGGTGCGCACGGCTTCCTTCGGCGGGATCTGGCCGGCCGCGAGGTATTTGCGCGCCAGCGTGTAGCTGGCCGTGTCGACGTCGATCGCGAACGTCGACAGTCGATCGAGCGCCGCGCGCTGGAACGCGTGATCGCCGTACCAGCGGAAGAACATGTCGCGCGGCAACTCGTTCGGTCGCGGCCGGCACGACTCGATGATGCGCTTGGCCTGTTCCGCGGGGACGTCGACGACAAGGCGATCCGCGACGGCCGCGCCCTGCGCGGTCTCGACGTCGAAGTCCTTCAAGGTGACGACTTCCTCGAGTAGGTCGATCGCCTCGCGCTCGGAGGATCCCGCGGCGACAGCGCCGGGCCTTTCCGCCACAGAAACGGAATCGCCAGGGCCGCGGTAGGGATCCGCGCCGCGCGTGCTCGCCGTAGCACCGCCCACGGGGGCCTTCTTGGCCTCGGCCGCTTTCTCCCGCGCAAAAGCCGGCGACGCCGGCGTCTTCGTCGCTTCGTCGATCCGGACTCGACCGCCTGTGCCTCCCGGGCCGCCAACCGTTGCGGGGCGTCCTCCGGGCGCCTTCCCGAGCCGGCCTCCCCCGGGCGCGGCACCGGATTCCCCGGGCGACACGGGTCCGCTCGACGGGCCGCCGCTCGTGGGGCCGGCTCCCCCAATGAATCCGACCTCAAACTTTTCCTGTGCGAGGCGATCGCGCTCGAGGACGGCTTGTGGAATGGAGACGAGACCGATCGTCGGCGCGGGCTCGGTCGGTGACGAGGTCGATTCCGAACCCGATCCTTCACCCGCCGTGTTGAAGAAGTACCCGACTCCGGTCGTCGGGGACACGTACGTCCCCGGGTTCGGATCCGCCGTCGGCGGCACACCGAGCTTCGACGCATTGAGCGATTCGAGCTTCGGTTCGCCGGCATCGTTGGCGATCGCTTTCGACATGGCGTCGCGCAGGAGCGCGTCGTTGACGCCTTCGTTCTTCGGGACGTCCGCCTTGCCGTCGCCAACAGGAACGCCCGCTGCAGCCGCGTCCGCCCCAATCGGGATCTGCGCTGGCTTCGGGTCCGATGCGGGACTCGACTGCTTCTTGGGAGGAGCTTGCGCGGTCGTCCTCGACTCGCCGCCCGAGGTGACATCATCCGCGAGCCGCGTCAATGCGAACCCGACGCCGAGGACGGCGCCGGCCGCGATCGCGAGGCTCCACAGGCGACCGAACGCCGGTCGCTTCGGGCCGGCGAGGGCGGCCGACTTCAACGCGGC
>JBPOIU010000128.1:0-15169 GCA_052034255.1 Planctomycetota bacterium
GAAGTCGTCGACGGCTCGCTCGAGCTCGGCGAGCGAGCTTCGGCCTCCTTTGAATCGAGCGAGCGCGCAGATCGGACCGCGGCCGTAGCTGCCGTCGCGGCGGGCGGCGTGTTGGCGCAGTCCGCCCATGTCGATCCAGTATTCATAAGAGCCGTTGTCGTTGCGCATGCGGTCGAGTGCGTCGAGGGCTTTGTCGAGGACGGCATTGGGCACGTCGACTCCGACTTCGCGAGCCCGCACCAACGCGAGAACGGCGGCGGCGGTGATGAAGCTGGTCGATCCGCCGCTCGCCGTGCCCGTCGCGTCGCCGCTGACGTAATAGTGCCAGCCGCCGCCGGGCTTTTGGCGCGACGCGAGTTCTTCGATCATGCCGCGGGGGAACGGATCGTCGGCGTTCATGCGACCATCTGCGATGCACTCGGCGGCGAACGCCAATCGATACGCGGCGCTCCAACCTCCGTAGTCCATGAACAGCGGCGCCGTCGTGTCGGCGATCTCGAGTTCCCGCTGCGCGCGCAGCCACGCGAGCACACGATCCACGGCCGCCTTCGCGACGGGTGAATCGTCGAGAAGGCACGCCCGCGCCGCGATCGCCGTGACGCCGAGCGTCAAGTCGGACGCTCGTGCGCCGATGCCGTCGACTTCACCGCCGCACAGCCACGAGCCGTCGTCGCGCTGCACGCGGATCAAGTACGCAATCGCGTCGTCCATCGCCTGCCGTGCCGCGCTCGCCGAGAGCGGCTCGTCGTCGACGCGACGCAGCGCGCGTCGCACGTCTTCCCGCGGCCACGAGAACTGCGGCAAGCCGCCGAGCCGCGCGATCGTGCTCGTCGAGACGCCGGCCGCCAACCACGCCCAGCGCTCCGTCGGGAAGTCGCGCACGAGCTCCGTCCAATGACGCGTTCCCGCGGCGGGATCGCGCGCGACGTACGCAGCGGCGCCGGCGACGTAGTGCGCATGCGCGGCGAGCGACGCCGACGGCGACGCGGCGCTCTCGAGCGCGCTCTGCGCCGTGTCCCGCGCCGCCACGGCGTCCCCGCCGCGCAACAGGATCTCGGCGCGGAGCACGGCGATTCGCGCCGACTCGGCGCCGGCCTCTCGCGCCGCATCGAGCTCGCGCAGCGCGTCGGTGCCTTGCATGCGCGCTCGATGGATCCGCGCGCGCAGCACGTGGGCCTCCGCGTCGTCGATCCTCTGCGACTCCGCCAGCGCGCGATCGAGTTCGCAACGCTCGAACGCCACGCGAGCGCGCTCCAGCGCCGCGGCGTCCGATCCGTCGCGAGCGCCGCTCGGCGCCGCCTGCTTCGCGAACGTCTGATCGAGCAGCGCAGCGACCCCTTCGGTCGTCGGCAGGCACGTTTGCGCGACGACTTCGCCGGACGGCGTCGTCAACAGCACCGCGAGCCCGAACGTCAACGGCCCGAGCCCGAACACCGCCGGATCCTCGAACGGCGCATCGTCGGCATGGCGATCGAACTTCAGCGGGACGCAGCGCTCGCGGACCCACGCGACGACGTCCTCGTCCATGAACGGCCCGATCATCGCGGCGTCGCTGATCGCGAACCCACGCTGATCGCGGACGTACACCAAGACGAGCCGATCCTCGCGGCGCGCGCGCGCCGCGGCGTCGTCCCAATCCTGCGCCCACTCGAGTTCGCTGCCACAACGCGCCGCAAGCTCCGTGAGTGCGTCCGTCGGCGGAGCGTCTTGCAGCAAGAGCACAGCGGCGGCGACGCACGAGGTGAACGCGCTCACAGCGTCAACTCCATGCAGACGTCGGCCGTCTCGTAACCCAGATCCGGCGGCACCGGCACGTGCCGGAAGCCCATCGACGCGTACAGCGCGATCGCTTCGACGAGCTGCGAGTTCGAACTCAACGTCACGCGACGCGCGCCGCGCTCGCGCGCGAACTCGACCACGCGTTGCGCGAGCTTGCGACCGAGACCGCGACCACGCGCGTTCGGTTCCACCGCGAGCTTCGCCAACTCGAACGTCGCCGGCCCGGCCGGGATCGCCGCGCAGGTGCCGACGACGTGACGGCCACGGACCGCGCAGAACACCTCGCCGCCGACGTCGACGATCTTGCCGCGCGGATCGCGCAGGTAGACCTCGTCCAGCGGCTCGACGCGCACGAACCGTTCGAGCCAAGCGCGATTCAGTCGATCGAACGCCGCGGCGTACGCATCACGGAACGGCTCGATCGTGATCTCGACTTCGTGTGCTTCCACGCGCGGGCTCCCATGCATCGCGTCGTGTCGCGCGAGAAGCGGACACGAAGTGCGTCATGGATACGGAGCTCGCGCGCACAATGCGAGCCCGGATCGCGCCGAGCTCGTCGCAGCGACTCTCGTCAGTTCCCGAGCACCCAACGCAGACCATTCGTCTGCGTCGTGTGGTGCGGACCGGGAGCTTGGAACGTCGCCTGCCCAGCCTGGAAGTACACACTGAGGCCGTCCAGCCCCGCGAGCGGCGGGATCGCGACCGGAATCGTCACCTTTCCCTGCGCATCGAACGCCGGAAGGACCACGACATAGGTCGGCACGACGTTCAACATGCCCTCGTCGAACGGCACGCTCAGCGGCTGGAAGCCCGCGAACAGGAAGCCGCCCGGGGCGAGTTTGACGCCGTTCGCCACGATCAGGTTCGACGTGGCGCCGATCGCGGGAGCCGTCGTCGTGACGAGTCGCGGTGAGAAGACCGTCGGGCTCAATGCCTTCGACCGACCGTACGGCGCGATCGCCGCGTAGGCGCCGCCGTGGAACACCTGTGCATGCTGGGCTCCGCTGTCGAAGTTCTCGCCGCCACCCATCACGTCGGCGAATCCATCACCGTTGACGTCGCCCGCGCCGGCCGCCGACAACCCGAGGAACATCAAGTTATTCGCTTGGCCGCCGCTCCACGACGGCAGGGGGTCGAGTCCATTCACTCCCCCGCGATGGACGAACAAGCGACCGACGAAGAAACTGAACGGCGCATCGTCGTAGCTGGTCGCTCCGACGAGCAGGTCGTCGTAGCCATCCGCATCGACATCGCCCGCGTTCGCGAGCGCGCTGCCGAAGATCCCATTCACCTCGCCTCCGGAGACCGTCATCGCGGGCGAGGTCCCGGGCCCGCTCGGCGATCCCATGAAGACTTGGAATTGACCTTCCTGCCACAGGTCCGTGCCGAAGTACGGCGCGCCGAGCGCGAAGTCCGCGTAGCCATCCGCGTTGAAATCGCCGCCATCACCGACCGCTGTTCCCAGCCACATGTTCGCGACGTTGCTTTCGATCGTCCATTGCGGCGCGGCGCCGATGCCGGCCGCGGAGCCCGCGTAGACGAGGGCGCCGCCTTCGCTCGCCTCGCCGTTCGAGAGACCCGGCACGCCGAACACGATGTCGTCGTAGCCGTCGCCGTTCACGTCGCCTCCGTATTGCACGTCGTATGCAAAGGAGGCGTTCGCGTGTGGTCCCGTGCGGACCGCGGTCGCGAGGGAAGGGAGTCCCGTCGGACTGCCGTGGTACACGGACGCACTACCATTGAGCCCGGACTCGGACGCTCCGATCACGACATCGCAGAATCCGTCGTTGTCGAGATCACCGGCTCCCGCGATCGCACTGCCGAAGCGAGAGAAGGCGTCGTTGCTCTCGACGACCCAGCTCGGTGTCGTGGAGAGCCCCGTCGGCGAGCCGAGGAACAGCAGCGCGCGACCTTCGTTCGTCTGGCCATTCGTGTACTGCTCGACGCCGACGACCACGTCGTCGTAGCCGTCGTTGTTCACGTCGCCGACTCCGGCCACTTCGGAGCCGACCGTGTGGAACGCGACGTTGTTTTCGTAGGACCAATTCGGCGCAGCCGAGAGTCCGCTCGCCGAGCCGTGGTACGCGAACGCCTTGCCCTCGAAGAACTGGCCGCCGTCGAACCACGGCGCGCCGACGACCACATCAGCGAAGCCGTCCCCGTTCACGTCACCCGCGGACGCAACGGAGTGACCGAATCCGGACGCCACCGAACTGCTACCGACCCACGCCGGCGCGAACGTCGGATTTCCGAGTCGCACCGTGGCGAAGGCGTCAGCGCCGCCGAGCACGATCGGCACGCCGCACGCGAAAGCGAGTCCAGCGATCTGCGAACGGGACATGCTCATGGGAGTCTCCGAGGAAGCGGGTTCGACGCAACGTCCGGAGGACGGATGCCGTTCCGGCCTCCGACAGGGAATGTCGAGGATAGTCCAGCTCCGCGCCGCGCGCTGTCGTTCGATTGCGCCGCAGAACAACGGCCCCCGACCGGCCTGTGGGCCGCTCAGTCGGAATTAGTGCGACCGCCGCCGCTGCTTGTCGGGAGATCGTGATGTTCCGCGACTCGTCGAGTTCGTCCGTCGCGCAGCGCGCCCTCAGGCCGCGCAGCGCAGTGACGACCCTTCTCATTGCCCTCCTGACGACCAGCGCCTCTCGTGCCGCATTGGCACAGACGGTTCCGCTGTTCTCCGGCGGCACCTCGGGTCTGCCTGCTTCGGCCGTCGTGACGCACGGCGACTACGACGGCGACGGTCGAATCGATATCGCCACGTTCGACGTCCTCGACCCGATCGCGAAGACCTCGTGCGTTCGGGTCTACCGCGGCACCGGTTTCGGGCGGTTCGAACCGACGTCGTGGACGTACCCGTTGCCGACCGCACCGACGTCGTCCGCGAACTCGCTCACGGCGCTGGACCTCGTCGGCGACGCGCGTCCTGAGCTCGTGTATTTCGTCACGACCACGGTGCCGATCACGATCCAGCAGTTCATCCTCCGATTCGATCCCGCCACGGGTTGGGTCCTGGTGGACAGCATTCCGATCGCGGGGGTCGGCGGGTCGGTCGGCTTGGTGCGCGGCGACTTCGACGCCGATGGCGATTGGGACATCGGGTCGCTCCGCCATGGCAACGGGCTCGCGATGTATGAACAGCAGTCGCCTACGGACTTCGTCGACTCCGGACTCGTGTTGTCGCCGGGGACGTTCTTCAATTCGATCGCAGCCGCGGATCTGAACGCGGATGGCCGCGACGATCTGGTCGCCGGCGAGTCGTTCTTCCCGAAGCTCCACGTGTTCCTGGCGCAAGCCGGCGGCGGATTCGCCGCGCAGCCGACGATCGCGCTCGATCCAGGTCCGGTCTTCATTTCGAACCTCGCCGTCGGACCGATGGCGATCGCGGACTTCGACGAGGACGGCCTGCTCGATTTGATGGTCGCGAGCACGGTCAACGTCGTTGGCGTCGCGGCGGACGTGGCGTGGTATCGAGGAAATGGAGCCGGTGGGTTCTCGGTCGTGCAGCACTTCGCACCGAACATCGGAGCGCGTGCCCTGGCCGTCGCCGACCTCGATCACGACGGTCATCTCGACGTCCAACTGGGCGGAGTCGGCGGCTTGCTCGCCGCGTTCGGGAATGGCGCGGGTGTGTTCACGACTCCGCATCCCGCCGACGCGGGCGGGACGGTCACGTCGAACTTCGCCGGTCCCTCGATGGCGATGGGATCGTTCGACGGTGACGACGTCTACGACGTCGTGACGTACGACTCGGCCGTCGGTGTCCGCACGTACCTGGGCTCGGAGCCTGGTCGGTTCTCGACCGCCCCTCTTCAATCAGGCCCGAGTCCGGCCGCGCTTGCGTCGGCCGCGTTCGACGCCGATGGCGATGGTGACGTCGACTACGTGACGTTCTCGTTGAACTCGGGTTATCGCGCCGCGTTGAACGACGGCTCGGGTTCGTTCCCGACGACGGTGACGACCCCCGGCCCGATCCACCCGATCTACGCATTCGTCGCCGCCCGTGTCGACACGGACACCCTTCCCGATCTCGTCGCCGTGCCGTTCGGCTCGACGGGGATCGAATGGCGCAAGAACCTCGGCGGTGGCGCCTTCGGCCCGCAGAACTTCGTCACGTCACCGGCCTCGAGCGGACCACTCGACTTGATCGCCGCAGGAGATCTCGACGGCGACGGGGACGACGACGTCGTCGCGACGGCGCTCCATGAGACCTCCGGTCTCTCCGTGTTCCACAACGTCGGGGGCTCGCTCGTCGCGACTCAATTCGTACCGAGCGGCTTGTTCCATGGACCGCTCGACATCGCGCTCACCGACTTGACCGGCGATGGAGCCCTCGACGTCTTGTGCGCGTCGAGTGCCACGAACCGCATTCGCGTGTTCCCTTCGCTCGGCAATGGCACGTTCGGAGCCGCCTTCGATGCGGGTCCGGACGTCGAAGTGCGCGACATCGCCTGCGGCGACCTCGATCACGACGGCGACGCGGACTTGGTGGTGACGACGCATACGTTGACGCCAGCTCCGGGCGGCGGTGCGTTCATCAAGGCGCAGGTGCGGGCCTTGGTGCGTGGTCCCGGCGGCAGCCTGACCGAGAGCACGGTCATCGACATCACCTCGTCTCCCGAGCAGCTCGCGATCCTCGACCTCGATCTGGACGGCGATCTCGACGTCGTCGGCCGGTTCACCACGCGCGCCGCGGTGTTCCTCGGGGACGGTGCGGGAAGTTTGACCTTCGACAGCTTCTACGGTCTCGGCGCCCAAAAGGCCGACGGCATCGCAGCCGCCAACTTCGACGCCGACCCCGACGTCGAACTCGCCTATCACCGCTGGACCGACCCGACAGTGCATGTCCTCGACCACCTCTGCCCGGGGCGCGCCAGTCGCTACGGCCACGGTTGCCCCGGCACGGGCGGCCTCGTCCCGGAGCTCACGACGACCGGCTGCGTGCGCAATGGCGAGACCGTGTCCTTCGCGCTGCGCAACGCGCTGCCGAATTCGATCGCGATCCTGTTCTTCGGCGTAAATCCCGTGAACACGACCACGCCGCCGGGCTGCGTGTTCCAGATGGCGCCGCTGTTCCCGGCATCGATCGTGCTGCCGACGTTCGCGCTGCCGAATGGAACGGGCGGCATCGAGTTCTCCGTCCCACTCGGCACGACGATCGTCCCCGGCATCCGTTGGACGGAACAAGCGGTCTGCGCCGATCCTGCCTTGCCGTGGGGTTACACGGTGACGAACGCGCTGGAGTTCGTCGGCGGCTGAAGGCGCTCTCCCGGGCCCGTGCGCGGCGGCGTATCGTTGCGACGATGCGTCGCCGCCTGCGGTCCTTGATGCGAGTCCTCGTCGTCACCGGTTTCCTCGTGGGACTCGGCGTCGGCGCGATCAATGCGTGGCTCGTCGTCGCCGCTTCCAGCGCGACCTTCGCGCACGTCGACGACGTGCCGCAGCACGACGTCGCGCTCGTGCTCGGCACCGCTCCGTTCGCTCCGTCGGGCCGCAAGAACCGTTTCTTCGAACGCCGCATGGACGCGGCGGCCGCGTTGTTCTCGTCCGGTCGCGTCAAGCATTTGCTGATCTCGGGAGATCACGGCACACGCGAGTACGACGAAGTCGCCGCGATGCAGGCTGCACTCGTCGCGCGCGGCGTTCCGGTCGACGCGATCACGCTCGACCACGCGGGCCTGCGCACGCTCGATTCGATCGTGCGCGCGAAGGTCGTGTTCGGTCAGGACCGCGTGGTCGTCGTCACCGACGATTTCCACGCACCGCGCGCGCTGTTCCTCGCGCGCAGTTGCGGGCTCGACGCCGTGGCGTATCCGTCGCACGTCGAGTTCTCGTTCGCGCCGAGCGTTCCGTTGCGGGAGATCCTCGCGCGCGTGCTCGCGATCGTCGACGTTGCGCGAGGGACGCGCCCGAAGTTCGAAGGGCCGAAGGAAACGCTGTGGATCAAATGAACGCGACTCGAGCCGCTCACTCGCGGAGCAGCGTCTCGCGCGCCTGATCGAGCTCCGCGCGTTCCGCGGCTCCGATCTTCGGATACGACAGTTCCAGTGAATCCAGCGCGTCGATCACCGCGGCCGCGACGACCGTCCGCGTGAACCACTTGTTGTCCGCGGGCACGACGAACCAAGGAGCATGCGGCGCCGATGTGTGGCGCACGACGTCTTGATAGGCGTCCATGTACGCTTTCCAGTGCCCGCGTTCCTTCACGTCCTGCGCCGAGAACTTCCAGTGCTTCTCGGGGTCCTCGAGCCGCTCGAGGAACCGCTTCTTCTGCTCCTTCTTCGAGACGTGCAGGAAGAACTTGCGCACGAGGACGCCGTTGCGGGCGAGGTAGCTCTCGAAGTTGCGGATGTCGGCGAAACGCTGCGCGAAGATGTCCTTCGTCACGAGCGTCTCCGGCAGGTTCTGTCGATGCAGCAGCTCGTCATGCACGCGGACGACGAGCGTCTCTTCGTAGTACGACCGGTTGAAGATGCCGATGCGACCGCGCTCGGGGAGGCTGCGCTGACAGCGCCACAGGAAATCGTGGTCGAGCTCTTCCGCGGACGGCGCCTTGAAGCTGAAGACTTGGCAACCCTGCGGGTTCACGCCCGACATGACGTGCTTGATGACGCCGTCTTTCCCGGCGGCATCCATCGCCTGGAAGATCAGCAGCACCGACCATTGGTCCTGTGCGTAGAGCTTGTCTTGCAACTCCGAGAGCACGTCGACGCCCTCGGCAAGAGCGTCCTTCGCCTTGGCCTTGTCGTCGGCGGAGAACGGTCCGATGTCGTCGGGATCGACGGACGTCAGATCGAAGCCGCTGCCGTCGTCGATGCGATATCGCGCCGCGAGTTCCCGCGCTTGCTTGACCAGCGACTTCGTGCCGTTGCCCATCACGCCTCACAAATCGGTGTACACCGGACCGCCGCCGCCTTCGGGCGTGATCCAGTTGATCACCTGGTACGGATCCATGATGTCGCACGTCTTGCAGTGGACGCAGTTGCTGGCGTTGATGCGTAGCGCCTTCTTGCCGTCCTTGCGATCCGGCGCCTCGACCATTTCGTACACGGCCGCTGGACAGAAGTGCTGGCACGGATTGCCGTATTCCTCGGCGCAGCGCACGGCGCAGTGATCGGCCGTCGCGTTCACGACCAAGTGACACGGCTGATCCTCTTCGTGCGTCGTGCCCGAGTTGAACACGTCGGTCAGCTTGTCGAACGTCAGCTTGCCGTCGAACGTCGGCTTGATCGGCGGCTTGCCGCTGATCTTCTGCATGTGCGTATGGCCGGCCTTCGCTTCGTACTTGTTCTTGAAGCCGCGACCCTTGGTCACGAGCTGCAGACCGAGGTGGATGCCCGCGATCGGCAAGCCATGCTCGAACGCTTGGTGGAAGTTGCGGACTCCGAACAACTCTTCCTTCACCCACGAGTTCTCGACGCGGTCCGCGTAACCCTCGAGCACGGCGGCCGACGTATCGCCCTTCGACAGCGCGTCGAGCGCGGTCTCGGCGGCGAGCATGCCGGTCTTGATCGCCATGTGGATGCCCTTCAAGCGCGCCGGGTTCAGGTTCGATCCCGAGTCACCGATGATCAACGCGCCGTCGACGAACGGCCGCGGCCGCGACCACCAGCCGCCTTCGGGGATCGTCTTCGCGCCGTAGCGCACGAGTTCGCCACCTTGCAGCAATTGGCGAATGTACGGGTGCTGCTTGAACGCTTGGAACTTCGCGTGCGGGTCGGTCGTCGGGTCTTGGTAATCGAGGCCGGTGACGAAACCGAGCGACAGCAGATCGTCGCCCATGAAGTACGCGAAGCCGCCGCCGAACGTCTTCATGTCGAGCGGCCAGCCGAGCGTGTGGATCACGCGCCCCTTGTTCTTCGCGTCGCAGCCGGGGATGCGCCACAGTTCTTTGATACCGGTCGCGTACACCTGCGGGTTCTGGCCGCGGTCGAGCTCGTGCTTGGCGACCAGCTGCTTCGTCAACGAGCCGCGCGTGCCTTCGGCCAAGATCGTCAGTTTCGCGCGAATGTCGATGCCGGGCTCGTAGTTGGCCTTCTTCTGGCCGTGCTTGTCGACGCCCTTGTCGCCGGTACGCACGCCGACCACGCGATCGCCGTCATGCAGCAGTTCGGCGGCGGGGAAGCCGGGGAAGATCTGGACGCCGAGCTCCTCGACCTTCGGCGCGAGCCAGCGCACGAGCCGCGAGATCGACACGATGCGGTTGCCGTCGTTGTGGATGTAGGGCGGCAGGTACGGAGGCTTCAGCTTGCCGCTCTTCGTGAAGAACCAGACTTCGTCCGACGTCACCGGGACACCGGGACAGCCCTGCTCTTCGTAGTCGGGCATCAGTTCCTTGATCGCCCGCGGATCCATGACCGCGCCCGACAACACGTGATTGCCGATCTCCGGTCCCTTCTCGAGCACGACGATCGACAGCTCGCCGATCTTGTTCCCGCCGTACGCACCGCGGTCGATCGCGTCGTTGTGCTTCTGGATCGACTTCTGCAGCCAGTACGCCGTGGCCAGGCCGCCCGGACCACCACCGACGATCAGGACGTCGACTTCGAGGGTTTCGCGCTCTTGCGTCATGGAGGCTCCGCGGGTTTCCGTTCGCCGGTCCGAGCCGACGCAAAACGGGGCGAGAAGTCTAGCAGCCCGGGAAAGAAGTCCCGCGCACGGCGCCATTCCCACTCCGTCGTCGAGCTCGCAGAACACCAGGCCCAAGTCGCGGTCGGGTCTGGCAGACTGCGACGCGTTCGTCCCGCCCACGGAGCTCCATGCGTAGTCGCGTCGCGTTCCTCGCCACTCTGGTCGTGTTGGGCGCGTTCGCCTGGCTCGCCCTCGCGCGCATCCCGCACGAGCAGATCCTGCGCTACGACGAGGCCACGCACGTCCATGAGGGCATGGTCCTGCGCGACGAACTGGCCCGCGGCGACATCGGCGACTTCGTGCGGCGCTTCGACGAAGAGATGACGATGAAGGGGATCCTGTACCGGGTCTACTTCGCCGTCGCGTTCCTCGTCAGTGACGTCGGCACGCGCTCGGCGCGTTGCGCGGGACTCGTCGCGTGCTTGATCGCGCTGTTCCTGATCGGCCGGCTCGCGCGCGAGCTGGCGCGCCCCGAACATCGCGACGCCGCCGGTTTCTTCGCGGTGTTGTTCGCGGCCGCTTCGCCGCTGCTCGGCTACTGGGGCCGCACGGCGATGGTCGAGCCGTTGAATCTGCTGACGTTGCAACTCGCGCTGCTGTTGTGCGTCCGCGAGCAGCGCGTCCAGTCGCGTTCGGGACTCGCGTGGGCCGTGGTCGGCCTCGTCGTCGCGTTCTTCACCAAATACAACCACGCGGTGATCTTGTTCACGGCGGTGGGTCTCGACGCGGCGTTGCGAGTGTGGAGGCTCGCGCGCACTCCCGCGACCCCGGCGCAACGCTTCGCCCCATTGCGGCCGATCGCGATCGCGGGGCTCGTCGCCGCGGCATGGCTGGCGTTCCCGCGCCATTTCCACGACTTCGTCTACTACATCAAGACCGTGCCCGGCGGTTCCGATCCGCTGAACCTCGGCGGTTGGACGTATGCGGTGACGCTGCGTGATCGCCTGGGTGCGGGCGTCGTCGCCAGCATCTTCCTCGCCGCGTGTTTTCTCGCCGCGTTGCCCGAAGTGCTGCGCGGTCGGGTGCGCCTCGTCGCGTTGCACCTCGGCGTCGGACTCGCGCTGGCGCAGGCGAACGACCTCAAGCTCGAACGCATCCTCGTGCCACTGACAGGCGACGTCTTCGTGCTGGCCGGTCTCGGCGCGCCGCGGTTGTGGGAGCTCGTCACGCGCTTCGTGCGCGGCATGCCGGCGGCCGTCGGCATCGTGCTCGGCACGCTGTTGGCCACGGCGTTCGGCGTGGCCACGTTCCGCATCGAACGCAATCCACTGCGCCAACTCGAGCGGGTCGTCGACCTCGGAATCGACGCGATTCGCGCGGGCAAGAAGACGCTCTGGATCGGCCAAGCCTTCTTCAAGGGGTACGAGCGCTACGGCACTCCGCGGATCACCGCTTCGCACATCGTGATCCGCGCCCGCGAGCGCGGCCTCGACGTGCCACGGACATCGTTCGAGCTGCTCAGCTATGAACTCCAGGAGCGCCTCGGCTACGAGACCTACAAGCAGAACGTCGGCAACGTCACGAAGGCGAGCGTCGATGCGTTCGTCGCGGACTTCGACTCGATCGTCATCGTCTACGACGCGCCGACGAAGGACCCGAACCTCATCGAGGCGATCCCGCGCAAGGTCGCGGAGTTCGTGCGTGCCCATCCGAAGTTCCGGGTCGCCGCGCGCGTCGACCTACCGCTCACCGACATCGAGGGCCCGGGCCGCAACGTCACCTGCACGGTGATGCGACTCACGCGTTGGGGCCGCTGACGGCGCGCCGCTCCAGGCAACTGCCGATTCACCACTTGGGTGCGAAGCCCGGATCGCGACCCACGCGAGTTTTTCCTTTCACGCCAGCGACGCCGCCGGGATCCTCGTCCCCGGCCATGGTCGAACGAAGGCATGAGCCCGCGGCGGAGTCCGGCGCGGATGCAACGATCGACCGCGCTCTGGTCCACCGAGCGCGCGGCGGGGATCGCGTGGCGTTCGACGCCTTGATCGAACGCCATGGCCGCGCCGTCCTCGGCTACGTCCGCCGGCTGGCGCCGCGACCCGGCGACGCGGAAGACGTGTTCCAAGAGACCTTTCTGCGCGCGTGGCGCGCGCTGGCGGGGCTCGCGGAGCCGGAGAGGCTGCGCTCGTGGTTGCTGACCATCGCGACGAACGTGTTGCGTCGCGGGTCGGCTCGCACGCAGCCGCTGTCGCTCGACGAGTTCGGCGCGGGTACGGCGCACGAGCCCGTGGGACACGACGCGAGCGCGCTCGAGCGCATCGAGCACGGCGAACGCTCGCGCGCCGTCCGAGCGGCGATCGAGCGCTTGCCCACGCGTCAGCGTGCGGTGGTCGCGCTGCGGATCGACCTGGAACTGCCGTTCGTCGAGATCGCGCGCGTGCTCGGCATCCGCGAGGACAACGCGCGCGCCCATCACTATCAGGCCATGAAGGCGCTCGAGCGCATGCTGCGACCCGCCATGGCGCCCGAATCCGAATCGTCCGTGGAGGACCGTCGATGACCCCGTCACCTGAATGCGTGCTGATCGAGCAGCGATTGCCCCGTGAGCTCGAGGACGACCTGCCGGTCGGTGAGGCCGCGCTCGTGCGGGCGCACGTCGAGACGTGCGCGCAGTGCGCGGCGGCACGAGCACGCTTCGTGGCCACGCGCGCCGCAGTGCGCGAAGCGCGACCGGACGACGCGGACTTCGCGGCGCTGAAGGCGCGCGTCGTCACGGAGCTCGAACCGCGTTCGTGGAGGGCGCGCATCACGCCGCGCTCGGTGCTCGCGGCCGCGGCGTTGATCGCGTTGTCGGTCGGCTCGGTGTTCATCGTCCCGCCCGCGTTCGAACGCTCCGACCTCACGACCGTCTTGAGACGGGCGCGTGCGGGCGTGCCCGACGTCGAACTCGGGTCGAAGCTGAGCCTCGACTGGTCGATTCCAAGCTTGTCCGATCTGGGAGCCGCGCGATGAAGAGCGATCGTCTACTGCCGTCGTCCCTGCGCGCCGCGTTGCTCGGTGCGTTGGTGTTCTTCGTGTTCGGCGCGCTGATCGACGCCACGCGGCCGGGCATCGCGTTCGTCATGTCCGGGTTCGGCGCGCTGTCGGGGGCGATCGCGGCCGTGCTCCTCGCGCAGTTCCCGGTCGGTCCGATCGGCAAGCTCTTCTTGGGCCCGGTCTGCGCGCCGGTGTTCCCGGTCCTGATCGTGCTCCTCGCGGCGCATAAGGGCGACAGGCCGGGCGATCACGTCGGCGGCGCGTGGTTCATCGGGATGCTGCTCGGGCTGTTCATCGGCATCCTCGAGGCGTACCGCGCGCGCCGCGCCCAACAGCAGGACGTGGTGTAGAGCGCGCGCGCCGAGATCGACACACCGCCGGCGTCGATACGATCGCGGGCGCATGAACCCGACGCGCCACGACATCGTGTTCTTCGACGGCGAGTGCGGGCTGTGCCACGCGTTCGTGAAGTTCGTCGTGCGACACGATCCCGCGGCGCAGTTCCTCTTCGCGCCGCTGCGCGGGGAGACCTTTCGGCAGTGCACCGCGGGCTCGGACCAAATCGTGCCGGAGAGCGTGGTGCTCTGCGACGCGAACGGGGAGTTCGCGTTCAAGTCGACGGCCGTCGCGAGCGTCTTGCGCCGACTCGACGGGCCGTGGCCCACCGTGGGAACGATCCTGGGCGGCGTGCCGCGACCACTGCGCGACCTCGGATACGACGGAGTCGCGCGGATACGGCGGAGCCTGTTCGCGCGCCCTCCGACGGCGTGTCCGCTGCTCCCGCCGGACCAGGCCGCGCGCTTCTTGCCGTGATCGACGGCCCGAAAAACACGAACGGCGCACCCAACGAGTTGGGCGCGCCGCGCGCGGAGGGTTTTTGAACGAGCCCCGCAGAAGCGGGACAAGTGGTGCCGGGAACAGGACTTGAACCTGCACTCCCAGTGAAGGGAACCAGGCCCTCAACCTGGCGCGTCTGCCAATTCCGCCATCCCGGCACGTAGGGTTGGTCGGAAAACGAAGCGCGGGATGTTAGCGAAGCGCCGCGACCCGGCAAGGGGGCTGAACGTGAGCTCACCGTCGACGCACGAGCCCCAGCTCAACCGCGTTCTTGAGCGGTGGGAACATCAGTTGCACGCGGACGAACCCGCCCAGTGCGTTCGAGAGGCCACGGCCCAGCCGGCGCTTCCTTCCCGGCAGTGTCTCAGTCCCGTTCATTCGCGCAAACGGCGTCAAGCGCGTGGGAGTCTCGCCCCGCCCCCACCGGCAATCCTGTCCGGCTAGCCGGACCGGATTGCCGGCGGCGATTTCGTCCGGCTGGCCGGACAAGATTGCCGGCGGCGATTTCGTCCGGCTGGCCGGACAAGATTGCCGGCGGCTACTTCGTCCGGCTGGCCGGACAAGATTGCCGGCGGCTACTTCGTCCGGGTCCGTCGAACCCCATGCCTTCAATCGCCACCCCGGAGCGCCAAAGGCGCGAGCCGAACTTCTCCCCGGTCTCAAAGCCGCCAGGCTCCAGCCCACTCCGTCGCCGAATAGGTCCCCGAGCCCGGGACGACAGCAGCCGGCCCTGGCCCGCGGCCTCTCGTCACGTCGCACGGATGCGGCGATCCGCGCGCAAGGGGACAGACGGGGGACAGATCGGGGACGGAGGCGCCTCCGTCCCCGTCATCGTCCGGGTACCGATGCCTTCCACCGAGGCGATGGAGCGCCAAAGGCGCGAGCCGAACTTCTCCCTGTTCTCCAAGCCCGGCGCGTCCAAACCACTCCGTCGCCAGAT
>JBPOIU010000064.1:0-4438 GCA_052034255.1 Planctomycetota bacterium
CCCGACCGACACCCTCGCCCCTGCCACCACCGCGCTGCAGCTCCCGCCTGCCACGGAACTCAAGTCCGAGATCCTTCGCCTGAAGAAGGAGAAGGACGCCGTCCTGCTCGCGCACTACTACCAGGACTCGGAGATCCAGGACCTCGCCGACCACCTCGGCGACTCGCTGCAGCTGGCGCAGGCGGCGAAGAAGGCGACGCAGAAGGTGATCTGCTTCTGCGGCGTGCACTTCATGGCCGAGACGGCCAAGATCCTGAACCCCGACAAGACGGTGATCGTGCCCGACATGAACGCCGGGTGCTCGCTGGCGGATGCTTGCCCGCCGGAGCAACTCGCCGCGTGGAAGGCGAAGCACCCCGAGTACAAGGTGGTCGCGTACATCAACTGCTCGGCCGGCGTGAAAGCGCTGTGCGACATCATCTGCACGTCGAGCAACGCGGAGCGCGTGGTGCGCTCGTTCCCCGCCGACACGCCGATCCTGTTCGTGCCGGATCGCAACCTCGGCGGCTACTTGATGAAGAAGCTGAACCGCCCGATGAAGCTGTGGCAGGGCACCTGCATCGTCCACGAGACGTTCTCCGAGCGGAAGATCGTGGACCTGAAGGTCGCGCACCCCGAAGCCGAGTTCATCGCGCACCCCGAATGCGAGCCGACGGTGCTGCGGCACGCGGACTTCATCGGCTCGACGAGCGCGCTGCTCGGCTACGTGTCGAAGAGCCCGAAGCAGGCGTTCATCGTCGGCACCGAGACCGGCATCCTGCACCAGATGAAGAAAGCGGCGCCGACCAAGACGTTCATCGCCGGCCCGTTCGAGGGCGAAGACAAGTGCGCGTGCAATCAATGCCCGCACATGAAGCTGAACACGCTCGAGAAGCTCTGGCTGTGCCTGAAGACAATGAAGCCGACGCTCGAAATGAGCCCGGAACTGATCGCGCAGGCGAAGATCCCGCTGGAGCGGATGCTGGCGCTCGGCTGATCGCCCCACCCCACGTGCGAGGGGCTCGGGTCTCCCCGCGAAGTCCGCCGGCCCGTGACCCGTCGAAACGACGCAAATCCAAACGCAAACGGGGCTTCCGATCGACGACCGGAAGCCCCGTAGTGTTGTCTGGAGCGGGTGAAGGGGATCGAACCCTCGACAACAACGTTGGCAACGTTGTGCTCTACCACTGAGCTACACCCGCGTGGTGAGGCGCGGGAGTGTAAGGGCCGATTCGCCGAGGGCAAGAGCCGAGTGGACGCGGGCGTCCACGATCCATGCGGAACGCCGTCCTTCGCCTTGCCGCGTGTTGGTGACCGGGAGGGCCAGGAATAGAGTGGCCGGTGCCGCCGACTCCACCGTCGGAGGATCAAGCCATGGTACGCACGATCGGACACCTGTTCTTTCACGCCGCGGAGCGGCATTCCGCGCGGACGGCCCTCAGACCGGCTGGCGCGCCCGATCGAGCATGGACGTTCGCCGCTCTCGCGGATGCGGTGCGCGAGACGGCACTCGGCCTGACGTCGCTCGGCATCGGCGTCGGCGATCGCGTCGCGCTGATCGCCGACAACTCGGCGAGCTGGTTGATCGCGGACCTGTCGATCCTGTCGATCGGTGCGATCGACGTCCCGCGCGGGACGGACACGACGCCGAGCGAGATCGACTACTTGGTGCGCCACTCGGGGTCGCGCGTCGTCGTCGTCCAGGATCGCGAGACGCTCGACGAACTCGCGCCCACGCTCGCGGACATCGCCGACTTGCGAACGATCGTGCTGCTCGATGGCTCGTATCGGCAAGGCGATCCGCGCACCGTGCTCTCGCTCGACGAAGTTCGCGAGCGCGGAGCGAAGCTGCTCGGCAAAGGCGCGACGCTCGAGTTGTTCACGGAGCAACTGCGCGGCAACGACCTCGCGACGATCGTCTACACGTCGGGCACGACGGGCAAGCCCAAGGGCGTCACGCTGACGCACGACAACATCCTGCACAACATCCGCGCGATCCCCGAGGTCGTGGAGTTCACGCGCGACGACGTGTTCTTGTCGATCCTGCCGGCGTGGCACATGTTCGAGCGCTTGATCGAATACGCCGCGCTGTCGAAGGGCTGCTTGACCGTCTACACGCAGAAGCGGACGTTCAAGCACGACCTACTGCGCGAGAGCCCCACCGTGCTCGCGGCCGTGCCGCGCCTGTACGAATTGCTGTACGAAGAGGCACGGAAGCGACTCACCGAAGACGGGTCGTGGTTCCAACGCACGCTGGTGAAGTCGCTGCTCCGGGCATCGGCCGCGGTGCGCGCGGCGGAACGTGTCGATCCGCGTACGGGCAAAGCTCCGGGGGGGCCGGGCGCTTGGCTGCGGCCGGTGCACGCGCTCGCGGACAAGTTGATCTTCACGAAGTTCCGCGCGGCGCTCGGCGGTCGGTTGCGGACCCTCGTGTCCGGGGGCGGCTCGCTGCCCGAGCACATCGACGCATTCTTCGACGTGGCGGGTGTGCCGATCTTGAATGGGTATGGACTGACCGAAACCGCGCCGCTGGTCGCCGTGCGGCGTCGGGAACGCATCGCGCTGCGCACGGTGGGACCGCCGATCCGCGACACCGAGATCCAGGTGCGCGACGGCGAGGGCCGCTGCGTGAACTGCGGCGACGTCGGCGTCTTGCACGTGCGCGGGCCGCAGGTGACGGCGGGGTATTACCAAGACCGTGAAGCCACCCGCAGAGCGTTCGACGAGCACGGCTTCTTCGACACCGGCGATCTCGTGCGCGTCCATCCGACGGGCGACATTGAGATCACCGGGCGCGCGAAGGACACGATCGTGCTGCGCGGCGGCGAGAACGTCGAACCCGAGCCCATCGAGAACGCGCTGCGCTTGTCGCCGCTGATCGAGCAGATCCTCGTGGTCGGGCAGGATCAGAAAGCGCTCGGCGCGCTGATCGTGCCGGCGAAGGACGCGATCGTCGCCCGACTCCCGGTGACACCAAGTGGAGCGGCGGTCGAGTTCGATCCCGAGGATGCACACGTACGCAAGCTCGTGCAGCGCGAACTCGAGCGCCTCGTCACGCGCGAGGCGGGCTTCAAGCCGTTCGAGATGGTGCGTCGGTTCGTGCTCATGACCGAGCCGTTCTCGATCGAGACCGGCGAGCTGACCGAGACCTTGAAGATGCGCCGGCACGCGATCACGTCGCGGCGCGCGGCGGAACTCGCGCGGTTGTTCGACGAATGAAGGCAGCGACTCGCGGCGCGATGGGCGTACCGCTGACGATCGCGGGCTCGGATCCGACCGGCGGTGCGGGGCTCGAAGCGGACCTGAAGGTGTTCGCGGCGTTCGGGTTGTCCGGCGCCGCCATCGCGACGGCGCTGACCGAACAGGACACGCGGGCGGTCCACGCCGTCCACGCCCTCGAGGCGAAGCTGGTGCGACGGCGGCTCGCGCGATTGCTCGACGACGTGCGCGTGGCCGGTGCGAAAACGGGATTGCTCGCGTCCGCGAAGCAAGTGCGCGCGGTCGCCGACGCGGTGCGCGAGTACGAGATCTCGCCACTCGTCGTCGATCCGGTGTTGGCGCCGACACGCGGCAAGCCGTTCCTCGACGAACGAGGTCGAAAGACGCTGTGGCGCAAACTGCTACCGCTCGCGGCCGTGTTCACGCCGAACCTCGATGAGGCTGCGACGTTGCTAGGCTCGACGCGAGCGGCGATCGAGAAGCACCCCGAACGTGCGTGCCGCGCGCTGCTCGAGAGCGGCGCGAAGGCGGTCGTGCTGAAGGGTGGTCACCGCACGGGAAAGAACGCGGTCGACCTGTTCGCGGACGCGCGACGGTTCGCGCTGTTGACGTTGCCACGTGTACGCACGCGTGGCGGCGAAGCGCACGGGACGGGCTGCGCACTCAGCGCGGCGCTGCTCGCGCTGTTGATCGGAGGCGCCGACGCGGCCGACGCAGCAATGGTCGCGAAGCGCTGGGTCAGAACCGCGATCGAGGCGGCCGAACCGATCGGCGCGGGTCGACCGCGACTGAAGCTCACGTAAGGGCAGGGGCCCTCCCGAGGTTCGGCATCGCGAGCGTCTCTACGCTCCAGCCCCAGGGCATTCCTGAGCCTGCTTCCCTGCTCTCCCTGCTTTCCCTGCTTTCCCTGCTCCACTGTTTCCACTGCGAACTGCACCCCTCGTCCCCTGCCTCCCCCGTTCGTTCGTCCAACGAGTTCCGGCGGGAGGCAGGGGACAAGGGGTGCAGTTCGCAAGGAGAGCAGGGAGAGCAGGGACGGCAGGGAGAGCCGTGGAAACAGGACGTCGATCGCGGCAGCGCCGCATGTGCCTCAAGCATCCCGCTCGAGGACCCCGAGCACTCTCCTCGCCGTCTCGACGCACATCGCGCGATACGTGCTGGCCGTGAGGCTCGCGACGTGCGGCGTGATCACGACGCCATCCATGCGCAGCAAGTCGTCGTCCTGCGCCGGCGGTTGCTC
>JBPOIU010000096.1:0-21822 GCA_052034255.1 Planctomycetota bacterium
TCGGCTGGTACCAGAGTGCGAGCAAGATCGCGACGCACCACGGCGCCAGCTTGCTTGGCACGACCAGCGCGATCAGCGCGAACGCCGCGGCCGCGAGCGCGAACCACAGCTGCTCGAAGCCGCGCTCTCCGCGTGGGCGGCGCCTCGCGAAGAACGAGTCCGACGGCGCCTCCGTCTCGTCTCCGTTCCGGTCGTACCAGCCCGAACAGACGAGCGAACCGTCGGCGAGCGACGCGAGCATTCGGATCGGTTCGTGTGACGCGTAGAGACCCCATGACGGCACTTCGAATCGCGCCGCGACCACGATCTCAGGCTCGGTCGGCAGCGTCGGATCGAGCGAGCGGCTCTCGCGCGGCACGGGTACGAACTTGCCGTTCAGGACGTCGTCCCGACCGATTTGCAACGCGACCGCGGTGACCGGTGACGCGGGGGCGAGCCAACCCGCCATTTTCCAAATCGTCACGGGTTCGACCGGGGACGAATGTTCGGCGCGCTTCGCATACGGCATTGCGGATGGAACGCGCGTCGCTCCCGCGATCGCTTGCACGACGGCTTTGTCGACCTGGACCATCGGCTTCGGCGCGTCGTCGCGTCCGAGCCACAGCGCGATCAGCACCGCGGCGCTGCCCGCGGCCGCGCGCGCGACGTCGCGGCGCGTGCAAGCGCCGAAGCGATCGATGGCCGCCGCGCACAGCGCCGCCGCCGCGAGGCTCGAGACGAACGTGAAGCGCTCGTTGACCGTGACGTCGAGCAGCGGGAAGCGCTGGATGAAGTCGGTGAACCACGGAGCGCGCAGGCCGATCGCCGCGATCGCGATGAACGTCCAGATCGAGAACCGAAGGATGCGCGACGATCGTCCGACGATCGCACCGATGATCGCGAGGAACAGCACGGCGCCGAGGAAGCCGTGATTCGTGAAGTACGTGACGGCCGTTCCCCGCACGCCGGTTGCCGGACCTTGCATGTCCGGCACGAGCAACATCGCCGCGTCCATCGGCATGTCGGCGGCTTGGCTCGCGCGCAACGCCAGCACGAGTCCCGCGCACAACACGGTGGCCGTGAGCCACGGCCGCGCGTTCTCGCGACCGAGCCGCCGCGCCGCGAACACGGCGACGAGGATCCCGGCGAGCGCGGGCCAATGCCAGCGCGTGAAGTCGGGAATCAAGCTGTTCCCCGATTGATGGCGGAACGCCCACGTATCGGAGAGCCGCAGGTACTCGATGAACGGAACGAGTTGGACGAGCGCCAGCCCCGCGCCGAGCACGAATCCGAACGCACACGGCGCAAGTCGTCGCGCGGAGGCGAGCCACGACTGTCCGCGAGTGACGTCGAGCGCGCGCGCGAGCGCGAACACCCCATTCGCGACCTGGGCGTGGAACGACGTCTCGCAGTGCCCGGCGAAGTGCTCGAGCATCGCGAGGATGGCGACGAGCGCGACGCGCCGCGGACTCGGCGCGAGGACGCATCGATCGGCAGCCAGCGTCAGCCACGGCATCAAGCACGAGACGTGCAGGTGCGGGTGCATCACGAGGATGATCGCGAAGCCGCAGTAGCCGTACGCAGCGCCGCCGATCAGCGACCCGCCGCGACCGAAACCGAGATGGCGCAGCAGCGCGTAGGCGCCGAGAGCTCCGACGACGAAATGGAACAGCGCCATCCACGCTTCGGAGGACGGACCGAGTCCGATCCACCAAACGACCCAATGCACGGGCCACAGCAGCCCCGATTGTTGAATCGCGAAGAACGGAGCGCCGCAGTACGTCGAGTCCTTCCACAGCGGCAAGCGTCCGTGCTCGGCGAGCTGCGCGGCGCCGTAACGCATCCACGGCTCGTATTGCGTTGCCGCGTCTTGGATGCAGTTCACGCCGATCGGCGCGTTCTCGCGGAACTCCTTCGGATACGGACCGCCACGCAGGAACGGACCCGCGGCGGACAGGGACTCGCCATGCACGAAGGTGCGCTGGAGGAGTCCGATGCCGATCGCCAGGTAGACCGCGAACACGAGCACGGCCCACAGCGTGGACCGCGACGAAGAGAGTTGGGTGTTGGGCACGCGCCTATTCCGCTCGACCGCGCGTCGGCGTTCAAGGTGTCAGTGGCCGATTTCTGCGCGGTCCGAATGCCCCGATCGGCGCGGGGATTCGAGCCCCGCGAACGGCCGACGTGCCGATCGAGCGGTCCGTGCCGCACACCGGTCGACGCAACCTTCGTGTGGTAGTCTCCGCGCCCCTTCGCACGAGCGCCCGTAGCTCAGTTGGATAGAGCACAGCTTTCCTAAAGCTGGGGTCGCAGGTTCGACTCCTGCCGGGCGCACCATCGCGATGGTGGTGAGGGTCGCTGTCCCAGGAGGTCGCCGTGCGGCGTCCCCTCGGCGAGTAGGCAGGAAGGCTGCCAGTGATCAACACCGATTGGCTGCCCTGGATCTCACTCGCCGTGTTCCTGCTCGTCGTCCTGAGCCAGTGCCGCCGGCACGGCCGCGGGATCTGGATCCGGTTTGCGATCACGGCAGCGGCGTTCGGCCTCGCGTTCTGGCGGAACGCTGCGGACTGGTTG
Organism: Planctomycetota bacterium; assembly: GCA_052034255.1. GTDB lineage: Bacteria > Planctomycetota > B15-G4 > B15-G4 > JADJEK01 > JADJEK01. The sequence goes on from JBPOIU010000096.1 coordinate 2,554, forward strand.
GATCCGACGCTCGACTTCTCCGGAATGGTGCCTCGATCGGAGGGATCGCCCGAAGAGCGGTGGGGCTTGGCGCGTATTGCGCTGGATGGGCCGTTCGCGTGGGCGGGCCCGTACCTCCACATCAAGAGCGACTGGCCCTGCTTGCTCGCCGCGGCGGTCCTGATCCTTGCGGCGAGTGCTCAACTCTGGTGGCCGCGCCAGCGCTGGCTCGTGATCTTCGGAATCCTCGCGGCCGTCGCGTGGATCGCCATCGGGTTCTTTCGCTCGCAGTTGCGGATCACGTGACGTCGTCGGAACGCTCGGTGCGCGGTGCTGCTACTTCCCGCACGAGCACGCCGCCGACGACGACCGACAGGACGATCAGCGCGAGCTGCCGTCGCTCGGCGACGGCGAGGCCCTTCTGGATCAAGGCTTCGTAGACGAACCAGCCGCCGACGGTCAGCACCGCGAATGCGCCGAGCCCGATGCCGAGCGCCCGCCAGCCACGGAAGAAAGCCAACGAGCTGCCGCCGGCGATGGCGCCCATCACGACGCCGAACCAAATGGCCTCGACGCCGCCTGGAGCGGACGCGTAGCGATAGATCCCGCTCGCTAGGACGACCACGGCGAAGACGGCGAAGACGGAGGCGGTGCGTCGAGTGTTCATGACCATCTCGCAACGGGGGCGCGAGCCCCCGGTTCACCGTCCGCCTAGGTTCACCTCACGACGCGGAAGCTCACCTGGCGGCTGCTCGGATCGATGTCCTCGACTTGCACCCGCACCTCGTCGCCGAGGCGATGGCCGCGCCCTCGGCGCGCGTCGCGCTCGAAGGTCGACGCGTGGACGAGTCCGCCGAGGCCGAGGCTCGGGATGTCGATGAACACGCCGAAGTCGCGGATGTCGACGATCGTGGCCGTGAAGCGCGCGGGCTCGCGCGCTCCGCGTTGGCTTTCGAGGTACGCGAGCAGCTTCACGATGCGGCTCTCGCGCTCGGCCGCGGCGGAGGTGCGTTCGGTCTCCGAGATCCACGTGCCGAGCGTGTCCAGCGCTTCGATCGAGTCCTCGCCCTCGCCGCGGAGCGCGCGGTGGACGACGAGGTCGGCGTAGCGCCGGATCGGCGACGTGAAGTGCGTGTAGCACTCCTTCGCCAGGCCGAAATGGCCGATCGGCCGCGTGGCGTAGCGCGCGCGCTGCATCGATTTGAGGAAGCCGAACCGCAGCGCGGCGCCCGCGGGCACGTCCGCGAGGCGGGCGAGCAAGTCCTGGATCGCCGCGCGTTCGCGCAAGTCGCCGCACGGCACGCGAGCGCGCAGGACTTCGGCGCGGAACTCCGCGAGGCGCGACGGGTCGGGCGATTCATGGATGCGATGCAGAGCGGGACGTCGCTTGCGGATCAGTTCCGTCGCCGCGGCTTCGTTCGCAAGCAGCATGAACTCCTCGATCAACTGGTGCGAGCCGTCGTGCTGCGTGCGGTCGATGTGCGTGACGTGTCCACGCTCGTCGACGTGGATCTTGGTTTCGGGGACGTCGAGTTCGAGCGCCCCGTTCTTGAAGCGCCGCGTACGGATGCGCTGGGCGAGCGTGTGCGCGTCCTGCAGCATGCGTTCGATCGCGTCGCGCGGGACGTCGCCGATCGCGACGCTGGCCTCCTCGTACGTGAACCGGCGTTGCGAGTGGATCACGGCGTCGTAGAAGCGCGCCTTCGCCACGGTGCCGTCGTTCTTCAACGAGAACTCGACGCAGTGCGTCAAGCGATCCTGGCGCGGCACCAGCGAGCACAAGCCGTTGCTCAGCGACTCGGGCAGCATCGGGATCACGCGATCGACGAGGTACGTCGAGTTCCCGCGTCGCTTGGCTTCGAGATCGAGCGCGGAGCCCGGCTTCACGTAGTGCCCGACGTCGGCGACGTGGACCCACAGCGTCCAGCCGTTCTTGCCGTCTTTGCGTAGACAGAATGCGTCGTCGAAGTCGCGCGCATCCTTCGGATCGATCGTGATGACCGGGTGCTCGCGGCAATCGACGCGGCCCTCGAGGTCGCGCGGCGTCACGGTCTTGCCGAACGCGCGCGCGGCGCGTTCGACGTCCGGTGGGAACTCGAGTGCGAGCTGATGCTGGCGCACGACGCACAACGTGTCGACGCCGGCCGCATCGGGCGGGCCGAGGATCTCGACCACACGGCCGAAGATCGCGGTCGCGGACGGAGAGGCGTCCTCGAGCTCGACCACGACCTTGTCGCCGACGTTCGCGCGGCGATCGCCGCAGATCGGCTCGCTGACGCGGATCGCGCGCGGCGCGCACGGATCGTCGGGCATCACGTCGTAGCGCGTCTCGCGCCGGCGCAGGGTGCCGACGTGGCGCGTGCGCTTGCGCGTCAGCACGCGCACGACGTGCGCCGTGATCGCGTTCGCGGGCAATCCGGGCTGGGTGGCGCTGGAAGGATCGCGGCGCACCGCGACACGATCGTCGTTGAGCGCGATGCCGGTCTTGCCGGCGGGGATCACGATCGTGGGCAAGCCGGCGACCTCGGGTTCGAGGAACGCGCGACCTTGCGGCGTGATCTTGATGCGTCCGACGATCAGCGTGTCGGTCGCCGCGCTCGGCGCGGTGGAGCGCGCTCGAGGCGCGCTGCGGTCGTTCGGTTCAGTGCGGGTGGAAACGGAGGAAGGTTGGAAACGGGACGTGGGAACTGTCGGTCGACTCATGAGGGGGAACGAATGCTGGAGACGGAGTCTCCGGGCGTCGGTCTGGAACTCTTTCGTGGAAGGGAAGGCGCGAGAGCGATCGCGGAGCGTGGTGTCGCGAAGGGTCGCGACCAGCGTTTCGTCGTGTCTCGATGGGCTCTTCCCGGGTTCGCCGTCGCTCCGGTCATCGGAGTTCGAGGCGTCGAATCTGAAGCTCTCGTCCGGCGTTCCCTACGTTCAGTGACATCAACGAAGAGGATCAATGAGGAACGGCGTCGGCTTCGCCCGCGAATCCTAGCGGGAAGTTCGACAGCCGCACGCCGGGAAATTTGCGCTGGAAATACTCGTGCGTCCATTGGTCGACGAACAGCGCGACGCGCTGACCGCGCGAATCGACGGCGATGCGCATGTCCGACGGGATGGTCTCGAGATCGAATTCACCGGACTCGATCCAGCGCAAGATCGTCCACGGACCGCGCTCGAGCGTCGACGTCGCGCCGTACTCGGATTCGAGCCGGAACTTCACGACGTCGAACTGCAGCGGTCCGACGGCGCCGAGCAACGGCCCGCGCTGCGACGAGCCCTCGAGCGTGAACGACTGCACGACGCCTTCTTGCAGCAACTGTTCGAGGCCCTTGCCGAAGCGCTTGTACTGCGCCGTGCTCGTGCTCATGAGCCAGCCGAAACACTCGGGCGCGAACGTCGGGATGCCGTCGAACTTCAAGCTCGGATCGTCGGCGAGCGTGTCGCCGATGCGCAAGTCGTCCTTGCCGACGATGCCGACCACGTCGCCGGCATAGGCTTCCTCGACCGTCTCGCGTTCGCGGCCGAAGATCTTGTGCGAGCTCGACAAGCGCATGCGCTCGCCGGTGCGCGTGTGGACCACGGGCATGTCGCGCTGGAAGCGGCCCGAGCAGACCCGCACGAACGCGATGCGGTCGCGGTGCTTCGGATCCATGTTGGCCTGGATCTTGAACACGAACGCCGAGAAGCCCGGGTCGTTCGGCACCACGCGGCGATCGCCGGCGCTGCGTGCCATCGGCGCGGGCGCGAGGTCGACGAACGCGTTCAGCAGCAGCTCGACGCCGAAGTTGTTGACCGCGGAGCCGAAGAACACGGGCGTCTGTTCACCCGCGAGCACGGCGTTCAAATCGAAGTTCGCGCCGGCGCCGTCGAGCAACTCCAGCTCACTGGTCACGCGCGCGTGCACTTCCTCGTCCATCGCGTCGAGGATCGCGGGATCTTGCAAGTCGCGGACTTCGACCGGGGCGCGATACGCGCCGCCGGGCGTGCGCTCGAAGAAGTGCACTTGCGACGTGCGCCGATCGAGCAAGCCCTTGAACGCCGCGCCGGTGCCGAGCGGCCAGTTCATCGGATACGAGTGCAGGCCGAGCACTTCCTCGAGCTCGTCGAGCAGCGCCAGCGGATCGCGCGACGGGCGATCGAGCTTGTTCATGAACGTGAAGATCGGGATGCCGCGGCGTCGGCAGACTTCGAACAGCTTGCGCGTCTGGCTCTCGATGCCGTTGCCGGCGTCGACGACCATCACCGCCGCGTCGACCGCGGTCAACACGCGGTACGTGTCCTCGGAGAAGTCGCGGTGGCCCGGCGTGTCGAGCAGGTTCAGGCAGTGATCGCGGTATTCGAACTGCAGCACGGTCGAGCTGATCGAGATGCCGCGCTGCTTCTCGAGCTCCATCCAGTCGGATGCCGTCGCGCGCTGGTTCTTGCGCGCCGTGACGGCGCCGGCCAGCGTCAACGCGCCGCCGTAGAGCAGCAGCTTCTCGGTGAGCGTGGTCTTGCCCGCGTCGGGGTGCGAAATGATGGCGAACGTGCGTCGCCGCTGGATCTCGGTTTCGAACATCGCGGGTGTCGTCGGCGTGGACTCGAGGCGCTCGATGAGAAACCGGCCAGTCGACCCGGCGGACGGCGAAGCGTCAACCATTCAATGGCACGACGCGATGGCACCGAGTCCGGCTCGTGCTCCGAGAGCCGCATCAACCCGATGTCTTGCGCCGCTCCGAGGACCACTGGAACACCGCGAACAGGAACGGCGTGAACAGCAGACCGAGCACCGTGACACCGACCATGCCCCCGAACACCGCGGTGCCGAGCGCTTGGCGGCTGGCGGCCGACGCGCCTTCCGCGAACACGAGCGGCACGACGCCGAGGATGAACGCCAGCGACGTCATGACGATCGGTCGGAAACGCGTGCGCGCCGCATCGACCGCGGCATCGACGATCGACTGACCCGCCATGCGATTGGCGCGCGCGAACTCGACGATCAGGATCGCGTTCTTCGCGCCGAGGCCGACGAGCAGCACCAGGCCGATCTGCGTGAACACGTTGTTGTCGAGGCCGCGGATCTGCAGCGCGACCATCGCACCGACGATGACGAGCGGGATCGACAGCACGACGGCGAGCGGCAGCAGCCAGCTTTCGTATTGCGCGGCGAGGATCAAGTAGACGAGCAGCAGCGCGAGCGCGAACACCAACGAGCCCTGGCCTTCGGCGCGCTTTTCCTGGAACGACATCGTCGACCAGTCGAAGCCGATGCCGCGCGGCAAGCGCTCGGCCATGATCCCCTCCATGATCGCGAGGGATTCGCCCGAACTCGTGCCCGGTGCCGGGATGCCGTTCACCGTCGCGGCGGGGTAGAGGTTGTAACGCGTGACGCGTTCGGGCCCGAGCGTGTCCTTGACGTCGAGCAGCGTGCCGAGCGGCACCATCGCTCCGGCGCGCGTACGCACTTCGAGGCGCTCGATCGTCTGGGGCTCGATGCGGAACCGGGCGTCGGCCTGGGTCTGGACCTGATACACGCGGTCGAACAAGTTGAAGTCGTTCACGTATTGCGAGCCGAGCGCCGTCTGCAGCGTTTCGAAGATCGTCTGCAGCGGCACGTCGAGCTTGATCGCCTTCTCGCGGTCGATGTCCAACCAGACTTGCGGCGTGCCGGCGCGGTAACTCGAGAACGACACCAGCAGCTTCGACTGGGTATTCGCCGCTTCCAGTACGGCGTTCACCGATTGCGCCAGGACGTCGCGGCCCAGCGACGACTTGTCGAGGATCCGGAGGTCGTAGCCCGACGTGTTGCCGAGCCCGTTGATCGCCGGAAGGCTGAACACGAGGAACATCCCTTCCTCGATCGGCGCGACCTGCGCGCGGATGTCGTTCATGATCGCGTCGACGTGGCGACCGGACTTCGTGCGCTCGTCCCACGGATCGAGCACGACCCACGCGTTGCCGAACGTCGGCCCTTGCCCGTCGATCACCGAGAAGCCCGCGAGCGACGTGACGTCCTTCACGCCATCGACCTGCGAGACGAGGGCTTGGACGCGCCCGACGACTTGCTGCGTGCGCTCGATCGATGCGCCATCGGGCATCTGGACGCCGACGACGACGAAGCCGAGGTCCTCGTTCGGGACGAATCCCGTCGGCACTTTGCGATACGCGTCCGCGGTGAACCACAGCACGCCGAGGAACAGCAGCAGCGAGACCGGCCACGCCTTGATGCTGCCGCGCGAGATCCAGCCGTAGAGACGCGTGATGCGCTCGAAGATCCAGTTGAACGCGGCGCCGAACCAGGCGAGCGGACGCAGCAGGATGAAGCCCTTCTTGCCGTGCTCGTGAGGCCGCAGCAGCAACGCGCACAACGCGGGGCTGAGCGTCAACGCGTTCAACGCCGACAACGCGGTGCTCGCGGCGATCGTCAGTGCGAACTGGCGGTACATCTCGCCGGTGATGCCGGGCAAGGCGGTCGTCGGCAGGAACACCGACATCAGCACGAGCGTGATCGCGATCACGGGCGAGACGATCTCGGCCATCGAACGCAGCGTGGCTTCCTTCGGCGCGATGCCGCCGTGCGCGAGGTTGCGTTCGACGTTCTCGACCACGACGATCGCGTCGTCCACGACGATGCCGATCGCGAGCACGAGCCCGAACATCGTCAGCATGTTCACGGAGTAGCCAAACAGCGCCATCAGCAAGAACGTGCCGATCAGCGCGACCGGGATCGTGATCGCGGGGATGATCGTCGAGCGCAGGCTCTGCAAGAACAGCAGCACGACGGCGAACACGAGCGCGAACGCTTCGAGCAACGTCGTTTGGACCGCGCTCAGCGAAGCGCGAATGAACATCGAGGCGTCGTAGAAGAAGCGCGCGGACAGGCCTTCGGGGAACGCTTGCTTCAGTTCGGTCAACTTGGCGTCGAGCGCGCTCGCGACGTCGACGAGGTTCGCGCCCGGCAACTGGTACGCGATCAGCACCGCGGCCGACTTGCCGTTGAAGCGCGCGATCGTCGTGTAGTCCTGCGAACCGAGTTCGACGCGACCCACGTCCTTCACGCGCACCACGCCGCCCAGCGCATCGCGTTTGACGATGATCTCCGCGAACTGCTCCGGAGTCTTCAACCGGCCTTCGGTGCTGACGATCAATTCGAAGTCGGTGCCGGTCGGCGCCGGTTGACGTCCGACGACGCCGGCGGCGACCTGGACGTTTTGTTCGCGGATCGCGGTGTTGACGTCCGTCATCGTCAAGCCGCGCGCGCGCAACGCGTCGGGGTCGAGCCAGATGCGCATCCCGTAGTCCTTCGCGGGCAGCACGTTCACGCCGCCGACGCCGGGGATGCGCGCGACTTCGTCCTTCATCGAGATCGAGATGTAGTTGGACAGGAACAAGTCGTCGTAGCGGCCGTCCTCGGACCACACGGCGATCACGCCGACGAACGACGTCGATTGCTTCTTCGCCGTGATGCCCTGGCGGCGCACGTCTTCCGGCAATCGCGGTTCGGCGGCGTTCACGCGGTTCTGGACTTTCACCGCGGCGAGGTCGGGGTCCGTGCCCTTCTCGAACGACACGTCGAGCGCGTAACGCCCGTCGGCGCTCGTGCTCGTCATGTAGATCATCCCGTCGACGCCGTTCACCTGCTGTTCGATCGGCGCGGCGATCGTGTCCGCGATCGTCTGCGCGCTGGCGCCCGGATAGAAGGCCTCGACGCGCACGACGGGCGGCGCGAGTTCCGGATACTGCTCGACCGGCAGGCGGAACCACGCGACACCGCCCATCAACACGAGCAGGATCGACAGCACCCCGGCGAAGACCGGGCGCTCGATGAAGAAGCGTCCGTTCATCGCGCGTCACCCGCCGCGGTCTTCGCGACCACTGGCGCTCCCGGACGCACGCGGATGATGCCGTTCACGACCACGTCGTCGGTCGCGGTGAGGCCGGTCTCGATCGCGCGTTGCCGCTCGACGACCGGTCCGACGACGACGTCCCGCCGCTGCGCGACGCCGTTCGCGTCGACGACGAACACGAAGCGTCCGGTCTGGTCGGTCATCACCGCGATGTCGGGAACCATCAGGACTTCGCGTTCGCCGAGCAGCGCACGCACGCGCACGAAGTAGCCGGGCAACAGGTCGCCGTCGGCGTTGTCGAACTCGGCTTCGACACCGAGCGTGCCGGTGGTGGGATCGACCGTGTTGTCCGCGTTGCGGAACGTGCCGCGATGCGTGTACGCGGTGTCGCCGTTCAGCGCGATCAACACCGGCAGCACGGGCCGACCGTCCTCACCGGGGCGCTTGTTCTGATTCGCGCGGCGCAGCTGGATGACCTGTCGCTCGTCCACGCGGTAGTTGACGTAGATCTTGTCCTCACGCACGACCGTGGCCAGCAACGTCGCGTCGCTCGCTCCGACGAGCTGCCCGACGTCGATCGTCTTCAAGCTCACACGTCCCGCGATCGGGGAGCGCACCTGCGTGAACTCGAGGTCGAGGCGCGCGCTTTGCGCGCCGGCCTCCGCCAACGCGACCTGCGCCGTCGCCGCGTCGCGTTCGGCGATCGCCTTGTCGAGATCCTGCGCCGAGACGGCGTTGCTCTCGCGCGCCTTCTGCATGCGCGCGACGGTGACGTCGGCGAGCTGCAACGACGCCTTGGCCGCGGCCACCTCCGCCTCGGCTTGGCGCACCATCGCTTCGAACGTGCGCGGATCGATCGTGAACAACAGATCGCCGGGGTTCACGCGCTCGCCGCCTTGCACGAGCTTGCGCTCGATGAAGCCCTTCACGCGCGCGCGGATCTCGACCGCTTCGGCGCCGCGCGTGACGCCCGTGACTTCGAGCGCGTCGTCGATCGTGCGCTGCGTCGGCTTCGCGATCGTGACCTCGGGCGGCGGTGGCGGCACGTACGCGTTCTTCGGTTCATCGCAGGCACCGAGCGCCAACACCGCCGCGAGCGCGAGCCCGCGCGCCGCGTAGGTCGCGCGCACAACGCGGCGCGGGCACGGACCGCGGAACGTGGAAGAGGCGAATGGGGATTGCGTCATGGGGTGTCCGCCGTCGGCGTGGAGTTCGGAGTCGGCACATCAGCGCTCGGCGGCGACCAGCCGCCGCCAAGCGCGCGATAGAGCGCGACGAGGTTCTGCGCGACGCGGCCTTGGCTCGCCGCGTGGCGATCCTGGGCTTGGAACAACGTCCGTTCGGCGTCGAGCACGTTCTGGAAATCGGTGAGACCGCCCTCGTACAGCGTGCGCACTGCATCGACGGCGCGCGATGCGGCCGCGGCCGCGGTCTCGAGTTCCGCCATCCGCTTGCGCTCGAACTCGACCCCCGCGAGCGCCGCTTCGCTTTCCGCGAGCGCACGCAATACGACGTTCTCGTACAGCGCCGTCGCTTCTTCGGCGAACGCGCGCTCGGCCGCGATCGCGTTGCGAATGCGGCCGCCGTCGAACAGGTTCCAGCGGAACGACGGACCGATCGCGAACGTGCGACTGTCGGACGTCAGCGTCTTCGAGCCATCGGTCGACTCGTAGCCGTACGAGCCGGTCAGCGAGAAGCGCGGATAGAGATCCGCCTCGGCGACGCCGATGCGTGCGACTTGCGCGGCGACGCGACGCTCCGCGGCGCGGATGTCGGGGCGGCGGCGCAGCAATTCGGCGGGCGGCGGCACGCCGAGGACTTGCGGCGCGAGCAGCGGCGCGAACTCGGTGTGACTGCAATCGCGCAACGACGCGGGCTCTTCGCCGAGCAGCACCGCGAGTTGGAAGCGCGCGCGCTCACGCGCCTCGGTCAACGCGGGGATCTCGGAGCGCGTCGCCGCGAGGTTCGCTTCGGCTTGCGCGACGTCGAGCGACGGCGCCATGCCGACGTCCAGGCGACGTTGCGTGAGCCCGAGCGTGCTGCTTTGGCTGTCCGCATTGCGCGTCGCGAGCGCGATGCGGCGATCGAGCGTGCGGATCTCGAAGTACAGCGCCGCCACGTCGGACAGCAGCACGACACGCACGTCGCGCTCGTCCTCGACCGTGGCGGCGAGCGCAGCGTTCGCGGACTCGACGGAGCGCCGAATGCGGCCGAACACGTCGAGCTCCCAGGACGCGTCGAGTCCGACCGTCGTGAAGTTGCCGTTGTCGACGTCGATCGAGTCCGAGCCGGGCGCGGGCGGCGGAGCGCCCAGCGCGTGCTCGCTCGGTCGAAGCCTGGTGTAGCTGCCGGTCCCATCGACGTCGGGGAACCACTCGCCGCGCGCGATCCCGAGTTGGGCTCGAGCGGCCTCGATGCGCCACAGCGCGGCGCGCAGGTCACGGTTGTTGGCCAGCGCGCTCGTCACCAACTCGTCCAGCAGCGGATCGTGGAACTGCGTCCACCATGCGTCGAGCGCCGCGACGTCGCCGCCACCTTCGGGCGCCAGTGCGCGACTCCACGCATCCTGGATGGGGGGCGCCGGCGCGACGTAGTCCGGGCCGACCGTGCAGGCCGCCGGTGTCAACGCGAGTCCAACGGCGGTGGCCCGCACGAATCGACGAACACCCAGCACGACGACCTCCTCCTCCAGCGGGCCGATCGTGCGGCACGCCACCGGCACGTCCGCGGGAAGCGGGCGCGAGGGCGGCAGTAATAGACCGATCGGTCAAGTACGCAAGCCGAGGGGCGCGAGATCGGCGCTTTTCGCGCGCGACGACTGATTCCTTCCAGGAATCAGAGGTCGGCCCATGCCTCGCCACGAACGTTTCCCCGCGCTCGGGCTTGCGCTAGTCTTGCCCCTTTCCGTTCCGCCCCCAATCTCGATGGAGACAGAAGGACCATGACGAACCAGGTGACGCTCAATCTGAACCCCGAGCCGCGGGCCGTGCGCGTCGGAGACACGGTTTCGGACTTCAAGCTCGACACGTACCTCCCCACGAAGAAGGACTTCGGCGATTTCAGCCTGTCCGCGAACATGGCCGCCGGGAAGTGGACCGTCCTGGTCTTCTACCCCGCGGACTTCACGTTCGTCTGCGCCACCGAGTTCTCGTCGCTGGCCGAGCTGTATCCGCAGTTCCAGAAGCTCGGAGCCGAGGTCGTGACGGTGTCGACGGACACCAAGTTCACGCACCTCGCGTGGCAGGAGCACGAAGGCGAATTGAAGGGCGTCACCTACCCGATGGGCGCCGACCCGACCGCGCGCGTGTCGAAGCAGTTCGGCGTCTACCTCGAAGACGCGGGTGTCGACCTGCGCGGCACGTTCATCATCGACCCGAAGGGCAAGCTCGTGTCGGCGGAGGTCAACTTCCTGAACCTCGGTCGCAACATGGAAGAGCTGCTGCGCAAGGTCGACGCGAACATCTACCTGTCGAAGGCTCCGGCCGAAGCGTGCCCGGCGAAGTGGAAGAAGGCGGGCGACACGACGCTGAAGCCCGGCGCCCACATGGTCGGCAAGGTCTCGCAGGCCCTCGGCCACAAGTGATCCCGTAAGTCACAGCAACAGCGTGACTTCAAACGGCCCGCGCCCTCCGTCGAGGAAGGCGCGGGCCGTTTGCGTTTGGGTCGATGCCGCAGGAAAAAAGCCGCGAACCGCGTGATGCTTCCCACGGCACGCGGATGAGAAGGCACCGGAACGAAGCGCGGCGCGAACGTGAATCGCCTCCCGCGAGAAAGGCTCTCACCTATGAAGTCCATCCACGTCATTACGTCGTTCGCCCTGTTCGTCGCCGCGGCGGGGACCGCGTCCGCGCAAGCACTCCCGGTCTCCTTCAAGGCCGGCAACGTGATCGTCAACAACCCCGACACGAGCACGCTGAAGGAGTACTCGCCCGACGGCACGTTCATCCGCGAGTTCGGCTTCGACTCCGATCTCGACCAAGCCGAGCAGATCGTCTTCGGTCCGAACGGCGTGGCCTACGTCGCGTGTTACTCGCCGGGCAAGATCCTGATGTATGACGGGAACGGCGCGCAGATCGACGAGATCGTCGACGCCGACGTGTCCTCGGCACGTGGTCTCGCGCTGTCGTCGCGGGGAATCTACGCAACCTCGTATTTCGCGGATCGCATCGTCGAACTCGACTTCGCGGGCAACAAGCTGCGCATGTTCGGGAATGGCACGGCTCTCCAGTCTCCCGTCGGGATCGCCGTCGGACCGAGCGGGCACATCTTCGCCGGCTCGATCGGGGAGAAAGTCCTGCACGAGTTCGACGCCGACGGAGGCTGGTTGCGCGCGTTCGGTTCGGGGGAACAGCCGCACTGCACGGGACTCGCTCGGGGTCCGGACGGTCTGCTGTGGGTCGGTTCGTACCAGGACGCATCGATCATGCGCTTCGACGCCGACGGCACGAAGGTCTCCGAAGTCTCGTTCGGTGCCAACGGCGTCCAGTTCTTCAGCTTCGGCGCCGATGGCAACCTGATGATGTCGAACGGCTTCTCGATCTCGCACTTCGACGCGAATGGCGACGTCCAGGCCGGTTTCGGCGGCGGGCACTCGCACAGCGGCACCACGGTGCCGTTCCGCTTCAAGGCGCAACTCACCGGCGTGATCGCGGAGACTGGTGAACCCGCCCGCAAGATCAACCTGAAGAAGAACCTCGCACTGACGTATTGGCCGGCGAACGGCGCGCTGTCGATCCAGCTCGAGCTGGTCCAGCAAGCCGACGTCACGCCCCAGGTTCTCGACGTGTTCGAACTACTGAAGACGACGGTGATGGTGTTCCACGGCGACGAGTCGCGCGCGACTCCGACGACGAAGGCACGCACGTTCGTCGGCAACTACGTGCCGCCCAAGACGATGGACAACGGAATCGGCAGCGTCTCGGTCGGGATGACGGGCAAGGTCGTGAACGGACTGTGGCGCCCGACGAAGGGCAGCGGGTCGTTCAACTTCTCGCGCAACGGCAAGACGTTCCGCGGCTCGATCAAGACCAAGGGTTTGCTGAACGGCTGATCCCACGGCACGAATCCACGGCTTCGGCCGTTCTGGCGACCCCGAGCGCGCAGGCGTTCGGGGTCGCGTTCGTTCGCGCCTGACTTCGAAGAGAGAGCGCGCGCTGCGCGCGACATCGGTTACACCTGGGTTCCCCTGCACAGCAAAGGACGCCTGCGTGCGCCGTACATCCGTCGTCGTTTCGATCGCGTTCTCGATCGCGACGAGTGCCTCGTTCGCGGGGCACACGATCCTCGTCTCCGCCGGCCCGAACGGGCAGGCGAACGGTTCAGTGACGGTTCAGGGCTTGTCCTCGGACGGTTCGCGCGTGCTGTACCTGACGACCGCGAACAACCTCGCGCCGAGCGACACGGAGTTCAAACAGGACGCCTTCGTCTTCGACCGCAACACGGGTTCGACGCTCCACGTGTCGATCGACGACCCCGCGCATCCGATGGATGCGACGGCGTACGTCGCGCAGGCGGTGATCTCCGGGGACGGGAGCACCGTGTACTTCGTGTCGGTCGCGCCGGCCGACCTGTTCGTGCACGACGTGGCGTCGGGTGTGACCGAACGACTCGTCGACGGCGGAGCCGGCCTCGCGGTGCTCGCGCTCGGCGGCTGTTCGGACGATGGAACACGCGTCACGTTCACCGCGGAGATCGCGGGTCTGGATCCCGCGGACCCGACGCCCGATCAGGACGTCTACGTCCACGACTTGGTCAGCGGAACGACGTCGCTGGTGAACAAGGACGCCAACGGCCAGACCCTGGCGGGTCCGGCGTACTTGCCGCAGATCTCGGGCGACGGGCGCTATGTCGTGTTCTCGAGCCCTGCGGCGTACGCGCCGGGGACGGCGACGGGCGACGACCTCTTCCGCAAGGACCTGCTGACCGGCGCCGTCGTCGCGGTCAATCCGCTGAAGTCGGTGCCGTGGACCTCGATCATTCCGCACGCGGTGTCCGCGGACGGCTCGAAGGTCCTCATGACGAGCGACGACGCGACTTGGGAGGTCGGGGACACCAACGGAGTGAGCGACATCTTCCTGTGGGACGCATCGACGTCGACGGTCGAGCTCGTCAGCCGCAATGCCGCGGGCGTCGTGGGCGATGCTCCGTCGTTCACCGCGTCGATGTCGAGCGACGGGAACTGGATCGTCTGGAGGTCGAGTGCGACCAACTTCATCCCTGGTGACGTCGCGCCGACGGTGCGAGTGATCCTGAAGGACCGTGCGGGCAACCGACTGCATTCGTGCGCGGTCCCGAACTCGGGAGGAGTGCCGAACGGTTTCGCCACGTCCGCGGGCTTCGTGACGAACGACGGAACCGCGGTCGCATTCTCGTCGAGCGCGACGAACCTCGTGGTCGGCGACACGACCGGCGTTGCCGATGCGTACGTCCACCGCGTTCGCTCGTTCCACGATCTCGGCTACGGCGTCGCGGGAGTCGGCGGCATTCCGCAACTCACGGGGACGGGCACGCTCGACGTCGGCGACCCGCTGAGCATCGGGTTGACGCAGGCCGCGTCGAACGCGCCGATGTTGTTGTGCGCGTCGTTGGCGGAGACGCCGGTGACGACGTTCGGCGGGACGTTCGTCGCGCTGCCGCTGGCCGTGTCGCTGGTGGTCGCGACCGACGCGACGGGCAGCTTCGGTTTCTCGATCCCCACGCCGGGTCCGCAGCTCCCGAACCTGTACCTGCAATGCCTGATCGCCGATCCGGCCGCCGCCGATGGCGTCTCCATGTCGAACGCGATCGTCGGCGCGGCGTTCTGATCGTCGCGGCGGCGCATCACCCCGAGGAGGAAAGACCGACGAGAAGGTCTGGAATTGGCGCGCAACCCGCGAGGACCGACTCGGTTCATCGCCGCGCCCCGGAACCTCTCGTCCGTCCCTCGGAGGCCCTCCCATGCGCGCCGCTGCCTTCTCGATCGCGTTGGTCGTGCTGCCGTTCGTTGGCTCCGCTCCGGCACAGCAGATTCCGCCCGTGCCGGTCCCGGCCGGAAACCCGATCACCCCGTCGAAGGCGAATCTGGGCAAGGTGCTGTTCTTCGACGAGCAGTTGTCGTCGACGCGCACGGTCGCTTGCGCCACGTGTCACATCGCGTCGAAGGGCGGCTCGGATCCGCGGGCCGGATTCCACCCCGGCGCCGATGGAACGTTCGGAACCGCGGACGACGTGCGTGGCTCGCTCGGCGTGATCGCGACCGATGCGAACTTGCAGACCACCAAGGCCGATCCGTTCGCGCTGTTGCCGCAGGTCACGAATCGCAAGGCACCGTCGATGATCAACGCGGCGTTCAGCCCGACGTTGTTTTGGGACGGGCGCGCGACGCCGCAGTTCTTCGATCCGGTCAACGGACAGCTGGTCCTGAACCAGTTCGGCGCGTTGGAATCGCAGGCCGCGGGACCGCCGACGAGCACGGTCGAGATGGGTCACGCGGATCGCGACTGGAACGAGGTCGCGGCGCACGTCGGCGCATCGACGCCGCTCGGACTCGCGACGAACGTCCCGCCGCCGCTCGCGACGTGGATCAATGGGCGCAGTTACCCGCAGTTGTTCCAGGAAGCGTTCGGCTCGAACGCGGTGACGCCCGTGCGCATCATCGAGGCGATCGCGACGTACGAGCGCACGCTGGTCTCGAACCAAGCTCCGATCGACGCGTTCAACGCCGGGCAGCAGAACGCGCTGACGCCGCAACAGAACCAAGGCCGATTGATCTTCAACGGACCGAACGCGAACTGTGCCGTGTGCCACGCGGGTCCGCTGTTCACGAACAACTCGTTCCAGAACATCGGCGTGCGCCCGATCCCCGAGGATCTCGGTCGTGGTGCGGTCACCGGCAATCCCGGCGACAACGGTCGCTTCAAGGTGCCGTCGTTGCGCAACGTCGGTCTGCGCGGCCCGTACTTCCACAACGGTTCGGCGGCGACTCTCGTGGACGTCGTCGAGTTCTACAACCGCGGCGGCGACTTCCACGTCAACCAGAACCCCCTGGTCCACCCGCTGAACCTGACGCAGCAACAGAAGGACGCGTTGGTCGCGTTCTTGAGCGTGGCATTGACCGATCCGCGCGTGGCGTCCCAGTCGGCGCCGTTCGATCGGCCGACGCTCTACACGGAGACGGACCGCGTTCCGCAAGCCTTTGGCGCGGGCGCCGTGGGCAGTGGCGGCGTCACACCGCGCTTCGTCGCGGTCGAGCCGCCGTACGTCGCGAATCCTGACTTCAGCTTCGGCATCGCCGACACGCTCGGCGGAGCGCCCGTGTTCCTCGCGATCGACGTCCTCGCGGCGGCGCCAGGAACGACGGTGGGCGGAGTGCCGCTGCATCTGGCCGTGAGTCCCGCATTCCAACTGTGGGCACTCGGCAACAGCGCGGATCAAGGACCCGGTGAGGGTTGGCTCGCGTTCTCGACGGCGTTGCCCGCGAATCCATCGGTGGCCGGACTCACGCTGTTCCTGCAGGGCTTCGTCGTCGACGTCGGGGCGGAGCACGGCGTCGCGACCACGCCGGGTTTGAGCCTGCAGTTCTTCGGGACGCCCTGATTCGCGCGGGCGCGGATCAGCGCGTTACAGGCGCGTCGACGCGTCGGGATGGAAGATCGCCTGCCACCATTCCCAACGGTCGAGGAACGGCCGGCGCCACTCCGCTTCCGGGGACCAGCCGAAGTACTTCATCCAACTCGTGATCAAGGAACCCGTCAGGCCCCAGTGCCATTCGGAGTGCGAGCGTGCCGACGCGGGCTCCTTCGAGAACACCTTGAACACGGGGTTGCCCGGTGCCGGATGCAGCGCCGCTTGATGGGACTCCGGCATTCCCGGCAGGAACACCCCGCAGTTCGGGAATGGGAACGATGATTCGGGCAACACCGAGACGCTGAGCACCACGGTCCGCGTCGCGGCGGAGGTGAGTCCGTACAGCGTCCACAACGGCGCCGCTTGGTGCATCAGCACCTCGAAACAAACCGCCGTTTCGACGCGGGCGAACGACCCGAACACGCCGGGATCGTTCATGTCGCCTTGGACGAACTCGACGCCGGGCGTCTTCGCCGACCAAGCCGCGAACTCCGGAGTCTTCAGCGTGTCCATCACGACGACGCGTGGAGTTCCACGCAAGGAAGCGTGGAGCGCGTACGCGCCATGAACTCCCCACATCCCGCCGGCGTCGAGGAGCGACGACGTCGGCAGCACGCGATCGATCAGCTCTTTCTTGAAGGGCTCGCCGAGCGAGCGCACGCGCTCGATGGCCGCGGAAGTGGACGTGTCATCGCTGTGCATCGGAACTCTCGGCAGGGGACGTGGAACGGTTGCCGAGGACGGTAACACTGCGGCACCCCAGGAAGTAGCGAGCCGCTCACGATGTCGGAGCGCCGCGCCGGAATTCACTCTCGTGAACCCCATTCGGACGGATCGACGCGAAGGGGAGGTCCGCCGGCACCCCGCGAACTCGTCCCCTCGTGGCGCTCGACGCGGTGCATCGACGCGAGGTCTCGTTACTCTCGGCCCTCGGGTCGAATGGGAGACCGTGATGAACCGCATCGGAAGCGTGCTCGTGTTCGGTCTCGGGCTGACGGCGTCGGCGCGCAGTGCGGACCACGTCGTCGTCCCGGGGCAGAGCATTCAGGCGGCGATCGCCACGGCGGCGCACGGCGACCGTGTGCTCGTCCAGCCGGGTGTCTACGGACAGACGATCGACCTCCTCGGAAAGGACATCGACGTCATCGGCGTCGGAGGGCCGGCGGTCACGATCCTCGACGCGGCCGGCTCACCTTGGGTGTTGGTGTCGATGCTCTCCGGTGAGCCGGCGACCGCGTCGGTGTCGGGGTTCACTCTGCGCGGCGGTCTGACCGGTGTGCGGATCGCGGGACCGACGAGCGCCGTCGTGCGGCAAGTCATCGTCGAGGGCATGACGAAGTTCGGCTTGACGGTTCCGTACGCGGGAGACGGCGTGTTCGCGGTTCCGACACAGCAGCCGTTTCCGCAACTGATCGAGACGATCGTGCGTGGCAACGCAGGAACCGGCGTCGTCGGCCAATGGGACATCGCGCGTTGCGTCGTGTCCGGCAATGGCGCGACGGGCGTGGTCGGCGCGAACTCGTGCACGGAAACGTTCGTCGTCGGGAACGTCGGCACGTTCGGTGGAGGGCTCGCCAACGGCAAGTCGTACTCACGCTGCGTGATCGCCTCCAACACGGCGACCTTCGGAGGCGGAGGAGACTTCAGCAACTCGATGGCGGTGACGCTCGCGGGCTGCGAGTTCCGCGGCAACACGGCAACGCAGCGCGGTGGAGGCATCCGCGTCACGGCGGAAAACCAGAACGACGATTCGATCGTTCCACAGGTGACGATCGACGGCTGCTCGTTCTTCAACAACACGGCGGCTCAGGCCGGTGGCGCGATCGACCTCGTCGTCGACAAACTCTTCCCCGGTCCGAAGGGATCGACCGATCTGCGCCGATCGACGTTCGTCGGAAATCAGCCAAACGGAGTGGCTGGGCGGTGCGATCTGACTCGGCTGCAAGACAGCGTGTTCTGGGCCCAAGTGAATCCGATCGTCGTGAAGCGAGCGTCGAACCCGTCGATCGACACCGCGCTGTTCGCCGAGTTCACGTTGAGCACGACGCTGCTGTTCGGGACGGGAAACCTGAGCACGGATCCGCTGTTCGTCGATCAGGCTCTGGGCGACCTGCATTTGAAGGAGTCGTCGCCATGCATCAGCGCGGGCTCCATCGCGCAAACCGTCGACGTCGAGGGTGACACCGTCGCCGGCGTCCTCGACATCGGAGCGGACGAGTTCGCCGCGCACCTGAGCGTCCCCGAAGCGGTCGTTTCGGGCGGACCGATCACGTTTCGCGCCTACGGCCCGAGTGGCGCCGAGGTCTTGCTGTTCGCGTCGCTGAAGCGACTCGACACGGCGCTCCCGACGGCGGCGGGGCCGTTCTCGCTCGGCTTCCCGCTGCTGCCTGCATTCCCGCTGAACGTGGGACAGATCGGAGCGAACTCGCGTCTAGAGCTATCGACGACCGTGCCGACGTCGGTCCCGGTAGGAACGGTGTTGCACTTCCAGGCGTACGTAGGAGGCCAGTCCCAAAGCCTGACGCTGCCGGTGACGGTGCTGATCGGCTGAGGGACAGACGGGGGACAGATCGGGGACGGAGGCGCCTCCGTCCCCGTCATCGTCCGGGTACCGATGCCTTCCACCGATGCGATGGAGCGCCAAAGGCGCGAGCCGCCCTTCTCCCCGGTCTCAAAGCCGCCAGGCTCCAGCCCACTCCATCGCCGAATAGGTCCCCGGGCCCCGGCACGACAGCCGGCCCTGGCCCCCGGCCTCTCGCTCGTGTCGCACGGATGCGGCGATCCGCTGATACGTCTCGTGCAGGCACCCCAGCTCAACCGCGTTCTTGAGGGGTGGTGCGCCATCTGCACGCGGCAGAAGCCGCCCCGTGCG
>JBPOIU010000158.1:0-14197 GCA_052034255.1 Planctomycetota bacterium
ACTGCTTCCTGCACCCCTCGTCCCCTGCCTCCCCGTGTCGTTCGTCGGACGAGCCCAGGCGGGAGGCAGGTGACGAGGGATGCAGTGGGCAGTGGAAGCAGGTGAAGCAGTGGAAGCAGGTGAAGCAGTGGAAGCAGGTGAAGCCGCGCGCGCGGCTCGGAAGTGATGCGGCTTGCTTCTGCCGGTCCCTGCTCTCCCTGTTTCCACTGTTTCCCCTGCTTCCTGCACCCCTTGTCCCCTGCCTCCCCGTGTCGTTCGTCCGACGAGCTCGGGCGGGAGGCAGGTGACGAGGGATGCAGTGAGCAGTGGAAAAACGCAGCCTGATCAACGAATCACTCCGAGCGATCCCCTTCCAAGTCCCGTGCTCTCGCGCAGAGCCTCGAGAGCATGCGCGTGGTCTCGATCAGCAGCGCCCGCGCTGTACCGCATTCTTGTTCGGTAGACGCTCCCACGCGGATCGACACGTCGATCGCAGCCGCGCACTCGTTCGCCGACCGAAGGGCGATTACGAAGAACCGACGCTTCTCTGCACCTCTGGGCTCTGCGGCGCCTTCCGCGAGGTTCAGTGCGATCGATGCGGCCGCTCTTCGGAGTTGGTCTGCGAGATAAGCATGCCCTCTGGGAGTGCCTTGCGTGACGCGGGCAATCTCCTCGATGAAGTCCAGGGCGATGCGGTAGACGAGCAGTCGTTGATGCACGAACTGAAACGATGGATTCATTGCTCTCCCTCCACGGAATGGAGACGTGCCGCGGAGCCACGGTTACCGCGCGGAGAGCAGAATTCGGGGAGGGCGTCCGAGGGTCCTGGATTTCGTCCGGCTGTCGTTCCCTGCATTCCCTGCATTCCCTGTTTCCACTGCTTCCTGCACCCCTTGTCCCCTGCCTCCCTGTTTCGTTCGTCGGACGAGCTCAGGCGGGAGGCAGGTGACGAGGGATGCAGTGAGCAGTGGAAGCAGGTGAAGCAGGTGAAGCAGTGGAAGCAGGTGAGGGCGTGCTCGCGGCTCGAATCCGATTGGGGTTGCTTCTGCCGTTCCCTGCTCTCCCTGCTTTCCCTGTTTCCACTGTTTCCCCTGCTCCCTGCACCCCTTGTCCCCTGCCTCCCCGTGTCGTTCGTCAGACGAGCTCGGGCGGGAGGCAGGTGACGAGGGATGCAGTGGGCAGTGGAAGCAGTGGAAGCAGGTGAAGCAGTGGAAGCAGGTGAGGCCGCGCGCGCGGCTCGAATGCGATTGGGATTGCTTCTGCCGTTCCCTGCTCTCCCTGCTTTCCCTGTTCCCCCTGCTCCCTGCACCCCTCGTCCCCTGCCTCCCCGTTTCGTTCGTCGGACGAGCCCAGGCGGGAGGCAGGTGACGAGGGATGCAGTGGGCAGTGGAAGCAGGTGAAGCGGGTGAAGCAGTGGAAGTGGAGAGGCCGCGCGCTCGGCTGGGATCTGATGCTCAGCGCTGGTCTCATCCTCCATCGAGTTCCCGTGGAATGCGCACTGGCTTCGTCCGTCGACGATTCGCGTCCATGGGGTCACTCCGATGCGAAACGATCGTCTCGCCGACGCGGCCGTCGGCTTCGCCGTCTCGGCGTTCGCCTGGTCGACCGTGCCACGCGGGCCGTTGTTCCCTGTGCATCTCCCGTGGATCGGCGTGGCCGTCGCGGTCGGACTCCTCTTGCCGTGGTCACGGCGGGTCGATGCGCGCGTCGCGTTCGCGCTCGCCGCTCTCGGCGTGCCGGTCCTCCGATGGCTCGACGTGATCGAGGTTGCTCCGTCGACGAACGCGGACGAGTTGCGTCATCTGTTCGCTTGCCTGCCGGCGGCGGTGTTCGGCGGCGTGATGTTGCGTGCGAGACTCGATGCGCAGGCCATCGACGTCGGAGCGTCGATGCGTTCGGCGTGCGATGCGATGTTCGGGGCGGCGGCGGCATCGGCCGCTTTCTTCGCGGCGCGCTCGAGCCCGTGGCATTGCGAGCGCTGGGAACTCGTCGCGGCCGTGATCGCCGTGTGGCTGGCGGAGAGGCCGCGCGTCGTGAACCTGCCGTGCCGACCCGAGCCGACACCGCGTGAACTCGCCGCGATGATCGCGGCCGGAGGCTTCGGGGTCAGCGTCGGGATTCATTGGGGGAGTGCGCTCGAGCTCATGGTCGGGATCCGCGCAGCAACGCTGCGCTTGGATCCGGCAAGGATCGTCGCGCTACTCACCATCGCGGGCGTCGCGATCGGAATGGCGCGGTTCATCCGTCCGAGTCGTCGGCCGGCAAGCGCGATGGCCGGTTGGTGGCTCGCGTCGTTCGCGGTTGTGTGGACCCTTCACGAGCTCGCGCCATGGCGGATGACTTTCAAAGCGAGCGAACTCGAACTCGATCGATTCTTGAGCTTGGTCGGGTGGATCACGAGCACGGGCGGGTCGGCGGTCGGACTCGGGATGGCGACGCTCGCGGTGCTGCAGTTCCGGTCGCCGGAGTTCGCGCCGTCACGACGCCTCGCAGCGTTGCTGTGTGGCGCGGCCATCGGGTTCCTGCTGTGGCATCGCATTCAAGGCGGCTGCGTCACGGGCACATTCTTCGGCGAGACGATCCTCGTCATCCTCGGAGCGAGTGCCGCAATCGCGGTCTCCGACTGGTGGATGACGCGCCGATGGGGCGCGCTGTTGCTCGTGCAGATTGGATTGCTCGGACTCGCCGCGGCCGCGCTCGTGCTCGGTTGAGGAACGGATGACGGTCCGAATTGGCCCGGATCTACCTGTTTCCACTGTTTCCACTGCTTCCTGCACCCCTCGTCCCCTGCCTCCCCGTGTCGTTCGTCGGACGAGCCCAGGCGGGAGGCAGGTGACGAGGGATGCAGTGGGCAGTGGAAGCAGGTGAAGCAGTGGGAGAAGGTGAAGCAGTGGAATCAGGTGAAGCCGCGCGCGCGGCTCGGAAGTGATGCGGATTGCTTCTGCCGTTCCCTGCTCTCCCTGTTTCCACTGTTTCCACTGTTCCCACTGCTTCCTGCACCCCTTGTCCCCTGCCTCCCCGTTCCGTTCGTCCGACGAGCTCAAGCGGGAGGCAGGTGACGAGGGATGCAGTGGGCAGTGGAAGCAGGTGAAGCAGTGGAAGCAGCTGAAGCCGCGCTTGCGGCCCGGCGCTCACTTCTCCGCTTCGGGTTCCTCGATCGCCTCGTCCGTCGCCGCCGGTGCTTCCTTCTGCTCCGGCACCACCGTCTCGGTGAGCTTCATCACGCCGAGGTAGAGGCCATACGCCGCGCCGAGGCAGAGCACCACGATCACGAGCTTCATGAAGCCGCCGTACTGCGCGATGTCGTGACGCAGCACACCACCGCCGGCTGCCTCGTCGGTCTTCCGCACCAGGTTCTGCGTCGACAGTCGCTTCGGCGGCGGCGGAGCGCCCGTCGCGCCGGGCATCGTCGATAGGTTCGGTCCAGGCGTCGGCATCATCGGCGCGCGCGCCGCGCCAGCTCCGCCCGCACCCGAGATCGAGCCCGCGCCCGTCGGCGTCTTGGCTGGAGTCGGGAACTTCGACGTGACGGGCCCCTCGTCGAGCCGAATCTCGTCGATGTCCGCGGCGGGGGCAGGTGTGGGCTTGGCCGCGCTCGCGGATTTCGATGGCGCCGCGAAGAAGTCGTCCTCGAGTCGGATCTCGTCGGCGGCCGCCGCCGCGACGGGCTTGGCGCCGTCGTCCAGGCGGAATTCGACGCTTCCGAGCCGGACGGCATCGCCCGCCTTCAGGGTCGCTTTCGTGACCTTCGCGCCGTTCACGAACGTGCCATTCGACGAGTTCAGGTCGGCGATCTGCCACTGCCCGTCCCGCACGAAGAACTTGGCGTGTTCACGAGATACGGTCGGATGCTCGACTTGGACGCCGCGCGACGTCTGGCGGCCGACGATGATCGATTCGCCAGCCAACTCGACGACGTCACCACGGCCTTCGGCATCGGTGCGGACCAGTCTCACGGTCGATCTCGCTCGGGGGGTTCAAGGCGGCGCGTTCTGCGACAAACGGTGTCTGTCCTGGAACGCGAAAGGGCGGCTATCATAGCCGCCCTTTCCGCCACCCCTCGCCATCGCTCGAGTACGGGAATCCTTGACCTCTCACCCGCACGACTTCTCCACCGCTGACGCGACGGATGCCGATTCCGGCCGTCCGTACCGGCTCGCCTCGCGCGCGCACAAGCCGTCGCCGACCATCGTGCGCGTCGGCGATCTCGCGTTCGGCGGCAAAGACGTCGTGCTGATGGCCGGTCCTTGCGCCGTCGAGAGCGAGGCGCAAGTCCGCTCCGTCGCGGCGCGACTGTCGAAGCTCGGCATCAAGATCATGCGCGGCGGGGCGGTCAAGCCGCGCACGTCGCCGTACGCGTTCCAGGGGCTCGGCGTCGACGGCTACCGCATCCTCAAAGAAGCGGCCGCCGCGCACGGCATGAAGATCGTCTCCGAGGTGCTGTCCGAGCGGCACGTCGAGGCGGCCGTCGAACACGTCGACCTGCTGCAAGTCGGCTCGCGCAACATGCAGAACTTCGCGCTCCTGCGCGAACTCTCGAAGGTGTCGCGCCCCGTGCTGCTGAAGCGCGGCATGTCCGCGACCTACGACGAGCTCCTCGCGGCCGCCGAGTACTTGCTCGCTGGCGGTAACCCGAACGTGATCCTCTGCGAGCGCGGCATCCGCACGTTCGAGACGGCTACACGCAACACGCTCGACATTTCCGCGGTGCCCGCGCTGCACGCGCTCTCGCACCTGCCGGTCGTCGTCGATCCGAGTCACGCCGCGGGTCGCGCCGACCTCGTGCCGGACTTGTTGCGGGCGTCGATCGCGGCGGGCGCCGACGGGATCTTGCTCGAAGTGCATGTGCATCCGGAGGACGCGTTGTCGGACGGCGCGCAAGCGATCGTCCCGACTCAACTCGAGCGCATGTTGCCCGCGCTGTCGGCGATCGCCCAAGCGATCGATCGGCGGCTGGTGCCGCATGCGCAACCCGCCGAGCTCACGCATCACGCGTGAACCGACGCGGTTCCATGCGAGGGACGTCCGTCCTCCGCACGGGAATGGGATGAGGCGAACCTGAACCACCGCGGCGCCGACGGCGGCGCAATGACCGAAAGACCCGACCGGTGACGTCGAATCCGCTTCCCGCGCCTTGGAACAAGTTCGTTCCGTTCTTCCAGCGGCTCGTCATCTGGGGATTGTTCTTCGGCGCGCTGTGGGCGTTGCGGCCGTTCTTCTTCCTGGTCTTCCTGACCTTCGTGTTCGGCTACGTGCTGAACCACGGCGTCGAAGCGCTCGCGCCGCGCATCAAGAACCGCCAAGTCCGCGTCGTGCTGTTGTTCGTGTTGCTGCTCGGCACGCTGGTCGGAGTCGGCTTCACGCTGGCGCCGTCGTTGACCGCGCAGGCGAAGACGCTGCCGGCCGACCTGCAGAAGGCGCTGAGCGCGGCGGACGGCGAGATCGCCACGTGGCGCGAGAAGTCCGCGGCGCTCAGCGAATTGCTGCCGCCGGACTTCTCCGTGAAGCAGATCGCGGGGGAGTTCTTCACGTCGAAGCCCGCGGACGACGGTGGCAGCGGCAACATCGCGCACGCCGTGTTCGGGATCGCGCAGGGCACGCTCGCGATCGGCACGTCGTTCCTGCTGTCGCTGCTGTTCTCGTTCCTGATCGTCCTCGATCTGCCGCGGCTGACCGCCGGCGCGCGCGGGCTGCGCGAATCGCGCCTGCGCTACGTCTACGACGAGGTCGCCGATTCCATCGTCCAGTTCGGGCGCATCCTCGGACGCGCGCTCGAAGCGCAACTGATGATCGCGATCCTCAACACCGCGTTGACCGCGATCGGCCTCGCGTTGATGGGGCTGAACTACATCGCGTTCTTGTCGACGATCGTGTTCATCTGCTCGTTCGTGCCCGTGGCGGGCGTGTTCATGTCGAGCGTGCCGATCTGCCTGACCGCGGTGAAGGTCTCCGGCATCGGCCTGATGCTGGTGGCGATCGCGTTCATCACCGTGATCCACATGATCGAGGCGTACATCCTCAATCCGCTGATCTACGGCGCGCACCTGCGGATGAACCCGGTCCTGGTGCTGGCGATCCTCGTGATCTCGCACCACTTGTTCGGGATCTGGGGTCTCGTGCTCGGCGTGCCGGTCATGAACTACGTCGCGCACTACGTGATCAGCTCGGTCGGTCGCCCGCGGGAGCCGTGAGCCCGTGAACGCGCGCGGCGTCTCGTTCGTCGTCGCCCTCGCGCTGGCCGCGTGCGGTGAGGAACCACGCGAGCGGACCGATCCCAGCGCCGGCCTCGCCGTCGGCATTCTCGTCGCCGACGGTGTCGACGACATCGCGCTCGCGCAAGTGCTCGGCGTGTTCACGAGCGTCGCCCCCTCCAACGAGTCGCCGCCGCGCGCGCACCTGATCTCCGCGCGAGGCGAACCCGTGATCACGCGAGCGGGAGTCACGCTCGGTCCGACGATCGCGTTCGAGTCCGCGCCGGCCGCCGACGTCCTCGTCGTCGCCGCCGTGCCGGAAGAGCTCGCGTTCCGCTCGGAGCGCCGCAACACGTTCGACCACCGCGTGCGCGCGAAGGCGCGTTGGACGATCGCGCTCGGCGCGAAGGCGTTCGAGTTCGCGGGCTTCGACGGCACGTCGATCCCGGACGCGACGGCGTTCGTGGTCGCCGATCACGTCGTCGCGAGCGCCGGTGGATCGAGCTCCGACGACGCCGCGCTGTTCGTCGTCGAGCACGTGTTCGGCGAGCGCGCTGCGATCGACGCGGCTGGGCGCTGCGGCCGCTCGTGGAGGCTCGATCGCGTGCGCCACGTCGTACTCGGCTCCGGCGACGGCGTCGGCTTGCGCGTCGGCGAGGCGCTGCCGTCCGACGCGCGCGTGCAGGACGCGAACGGCGCGACGCGTCGAATCCTCGATCTGGTCGGGCCCAACGATCGCGTGCTCGTGCTGTGCGTCTACGGCGGCGGCAGCGCGAAGCCGGGCGCGGGCAAAGCTGGCCTGTGGTGCGAGGACTCGCTGTTCGAGATGGCCAACGTGCGCCACGCGATCGCACGGTTCGCGGATCGACCGGTGCGGTTCGTCGGCATCGCGTGCCCGCCGATCTTCCACGACGAGAAGTTCGGCTACGCCGCCGGCAGCTTCGCCGCGGATCACCCGCAGCATGCCGCCAGCGTCGCGCGCTTCGTCGAATCCACGCGCGCGGCTCGTGACACCGGCGTGCTGCCGTTCCCGGAGCTCTGGTTCGATCCGACGTTGCGCTTGATGCAGGCGGTGAAGACGGACGCGCCGCGACCGCTCGCATTGGATGGAACGGGCGCGTTGCGTGCTCCCGACGAGGTCCAGACCTACGGCACGCCGACGTTGTGGATCCTCGATCGCGACGGCAAGGTCCTCGCGCCGCCGTTCTGTCGCAACAACTGGGAGAAGGACCGCGAGCTGCGCTTCACGGCGCGCGAGCTCGAGGACGCGATCGAAGCGGCGCTCGCGCGCAGCGGGCCGTAATCCTCTCGATATCCGCGATGCGGTTCAGCGCGCCGTCGACCCCTGGAGTCGCGCACGCACGAGCGGCTCGAGCGCGTCGGCAAGCCTGCGAGCGACGACTGCGTGCCCGTCGGCATTCGGATGCACGAGGTCGAGGAATAGATTCGGCCCACCGGCCGCGCGGAGCTGGGGCGTCGGATCGACGACGGTCGCGCCGCCGGTCGTCCCGATCGCGTCGAGTGCCGCATGGAACTCCGCCTTCCACAACCACGGTGGGTCACCGCGCAAGGGCTCCTTCATCAGCACGACGTCGAAATCGTGGGTCCGACCAAGGTCGACGAGAGCGCGCATGTTCTGCGCGAATCGATCCGCCGGTGACGGCGTGTCGCCCGCGAGCTCGCGCCAGACCACGGTCGCGTCGCGCTTGTCCTCGCGCACGGCGCGGCTGAGCTCGATGAATCGCGTCGCTCCGCGGCCGATCTCGGCGCGCAACGCGTGGCGCGTGAAGAACGTGTTCTCGAAGTCTTCGCGCTGCGCACGCGCGAAGAACGCGGGCTCGTCGAACTGACTGATGTGCGTGCTCTCGTTGAGGAAGAACGACGCCGTGACGATGTCGGGAGCGAACGCGGGCAGCAGGTGTTCCTCGAAGAAGAAGCGCGCGCGCGTGCTGTTCGACGCCCGGATGCCGGCGTTGATGACTTCGACCGCGAGGCCGCGTTCGCGCAGGATGCGCTCGACCTGCGTCGGGTAGTCGAGTCCCGTGGATTCGTCGATCCCATGGCCCCACGTGCTCGAGGTGCCGAGGCACAGCACGCGCACGACTCCATCGGGCTGCTTCGCGGAGAACGTGCGGCCACGGAAGCGATGGTCGGTGAGGTACGTGTTGAAGCGCCGCACGATCGGCGAAGTGAAGTGCACAAGGCCCGCGGGCAAGTGTGAGCCGTCGACGAGCTCGGGGCCTGGATCGTCGTCCGGCGTGGGCTCGAGCGCGATCGCGTGTCCGCTCGCGACCATCAGCGGCGCGACCAGTGCGCACGAAGCCATGGCGAGGATCGAGCGCGCGTTCGTCGCTCCGCGCGCGCCCGACGCGGTCACGACCAACAGCACGAGCAGCACCGCGAACGAGACGAATGCGAACTCGAACAGTCCGAGCGCTCGGCCGTTCGTGAACGCTGCGACTGGAACCGCCGCGAACGCGGTCGGCGCGAGCACGTGGATCCACGGACGACGCAAGATGAACGCCAGCAATGCCGCGAATGGCACCAGCAAGGCGATGCCGCCGCAGCCTCGGAGGTGGAGCAGCTCGTTCGCCGCCGGGCGCTTCGAACTGGTCGCCGGAGTGACGCCGATCGACGCGACGTCGACGCGCCCTGCCGCGGCCAGCGCCACGACGTTGCCGCAGGCGAACGCGGGGTCTTCCGCGACCGCGAACGACGCGCCATCCACGAACGCCTCGTACGAGTCGCCGTGCGCGCGCACGCGGAGTTGCACGGGGCGATGGGGCTCGAGGACCGGAGCGCTCACCCCGACGCGGCGCCATGTGCCGCGCGCTTCCGAGACGAACCCCGACGCCACGTCGGGCCGCGTCGAAAGCAGCAGCGCCGCGCCTTCGGCGATGCGTGGATGCCCGCGCAGACGCAGCTCGAACAGCGTGTTCGGCTGCAGCACGAGCTCGGCGTGCACTTGGCAGTCGCGATACGGGCCGGCGACGGAGTACGCGTTGCCCGCGTCCAACGCGAACGGCGAACCCGCGAGCTCCACTCGCGTCGACGCCGTCGCGACCGCGCGGGCGATGGAGTCCGCGCGCGACGCATCGGCTCGGTTGCGCTCTGCAGTCGCATCCACTGCCAACGCGATGCCGCAAAGAACCAGCACTCCGATCGCGAGGTTCGGTCGCAGGCGCGAGCGGGCCGGGGCCGCGTTCACGAGATCGCGGATTCCGTACAGCGCGAGCATCGTGCCGAGAGCGAGCGTGGCGAGGATCGCTCCCTCCGAAAGCGCGCTGCCGAGGACCCACGCGATCGGCCAAGCGATCGCGAGCGGCACCATGGCCGTCGCGACCGCGCGGATCATGCGCGTGCGACGGGGTACCCGTCCGACGAGTGAGAGCAGGAACGCTAGAGTGCCGAGCGCGACGATCGCGGCTGCGCCGAGCCCTCGCAGAACCGCGCGCGACGTGCCAGTTCCGCCGTCCCGCACGAACGCGAGGTCGTCGTCCACGCGCTCGAGCGCGGCGTCGACGGGAGCGGCCGCGGCGCAGACGGCCGAACGCACGCGAAGCACGCGAATGCCGTCGGCGACCAGCGATGCGCCGCCGCGCGACAAATGCTGGTCCTGAACGCGGAACAAGGCCGTGCCGTCGAGGGCGACTTCGAACCAAGTGGCGAACGCACGCACTTCGACGTCGAACGCGGCACCTTCGTCGCCACGCGGAGCGGGCACGCGGACGCTCCGCAGGGGCGTCATTCCGCCGCCGACGGCGGGCGCGGACATCGACACCGTGAACTCGGGGCCGGGCGTGACTTGAACCAGGTACGCCGAGTTGCCGTCGTCGCGCAGGCGGATCTGGACCGTCGACGATTGATCGAGCGCGCGTTGCAGGCGGAAGCCGAAGCGGCGCAGATCGGTTTTGTCATCGGTGCGCGCGGTGAGGCGCACGATCTCGCCGGGCGCGAGCACGAAGCCTTCGCCCGGCGCGGCCGACAACACGTCGCCCTTGGCGTTGGTGGCGGACCACGTCGCCGTCGCCAACGGGATCGTCGGTCGCGCGGCGTCTTCTCGGACCCGCGTCACCAAGAAAGCCCCAAGGCCGCCCGCGAGCACCACGCCCATGCAAACGTGCCGCACGTGGCGGAACACGACCCCCGACATGTCTCTCCTCCCGCACGGTTCTTCCGCCGTGCGCACCCATTGCGGACGAGAGTTCTCTCCGGCTCCCGCCCGTGACTCGTCTCGACCCCAGTAGTCCCTCGGAGCGACCCGGCAGGGACGCACCAAGACGCGACGAAGCTAAGCTTCGTTCACCGCTCGAACGAGCGCCAAACGTTCGCAAGGGGCGTTGCGGCGGGGGATGGACTTCGCCGCAACTGGCCGGTCACGGTGTCGGATCGGGCTCGTTCGCCAGCGTGACGATCCGGTCGAGTCGGCCGGGATCGATGACCTTCGCTTCGACGAGGAGGGCGACGGCTGCGGTCAACGCGACCTTGACCTCTTCGAGGTCTTGCTCGAGCTGCGCGATCCGCGCGCTCTGCTCCTGATCGATGTTCCGCTTGGAATTCACGCCCGCGTGTGCCCTGCGCAGCCGGTCCGCGTGTTCCTTGATGTCCGCCGTGTTGATCGACGACGTGAACCAATGCATGTACATGCTCATGGCAGCCCCCTGCGCTCGCGCGTAGGCGATCCTCGCGAGTCGCGAACCCATTGAACCCGGTCGCGCCGCGCGGTCGCAACGCGCGTTCACTCGACGAAATCCGTCTCGTCTCTTGCCGTGCGTCGGCAAAGGTTGGAAACTTCCGATCGCGATCCGCCGCAAAGAAGCGACGGCGGACGCATTTGGATCGGTTGGGGCCACGTCGATGACCGTACTCCCGCAGAACACGAAGAAGCGCTCGTTCATCGAAGCGCGCTGGACCGCCGAGGACACCGCCAACCTTTACGGTCTGCGTGACTGGGGCAAGGGCTACTTCGGGCTTTCGCCGAGTGGTCACGTCACCTGCATGCCGGCGCAGGATCCGGCGCGGGCGATCGACCTGTTCGAAGTCGTCGAAGGTCTACGCGAGCGCGGCGTCCACACTCCGGTGTTGTTGCGCTTCGACGACCTGCTCGAACACCGCCTGCGCGAGCTGCGCACCGCATTCGACCAAGCGATCGCGGACAACGAGTACTCCGGCAAGTACACGTGCGTGTATCCGGTGAAGGTCAACCAGCAGCGTCATCTGTGCGAGCAGATCCGCGACCTCAACCTCAAGTTCGGCTTCGGGCTCGAGGCGGGCAGCAAGCCCGAGCTGCTCGCGGTGCTGGCGCTGACGGCCGGCCACAACCACATGCCGATCGTCTGCAACGGCTTCAAGGACAGCGAGTTCATCGAGACGGTGATCCTCGCGACGAAGCTCGGCCGCAACATCCTCACGGTGGTCGAGAAGTACAGCGAGCTCGAGCTGATCATCGAGCACTCGCGCCGCTACAACGTCCGCCCACAGATCGGCGTGCGCGCGAAGTTGTCGGCGCGCGGCGCGGGTCGCTGGGAAACCTCGGGCGGCTTGCGCAGCAAGTTCGGCCTGACGATGGCGGACATCGTGCAGGCAAGCGAACGCCTGCGCGAAGTCGAGATGCTCGACTGCTTGAAGATGATCCACTGCCACCTGGGCAGTCAGGTCTACGACATCCGCAACTTCAAGCACGCCGTGACGGAGCTCGCGTACATCTACGCGGAGCTGCGTCGCCTCGGCGCGGGCTGCGACACGATCGACATCGGCGGCGGACTCGGCGTCGACTACGACGGCAGCCAGTCGGCGTGGGACAGCTCGATCAACTACACGATCGCCGAGTACGCGGCGGACGTCGTCTACCGCATCAAGAACGTCTGCGACGACGCCAAGGTCCCGCACGCGAACATCGTCAGCGAGTCGGGGCGCTTCATCGCCGCGCACAGTTCGGTGCTGATTTGCAACGTGCTGGGTCGCACGCGCTTCGACGTGAAGCCCGACGTCAAGAAGATCCGTGCAGAGCTCGAAGCGCTCGAAGCCGAGAAGCAGCCGCAGCCGGTGTTCGACCTCGTCGACGCCTATGAACGCATCACCGACCGCAACCTCGTCGACGTCTATCACGACGCGATCCAGGCGCGCGACGAAGCGATGTCGCTGTTCTCGCTCGGCTACATGTCGTTGCCGATGCGCGCGCACTGCGAAGTGCTGTTCTGGTCGATCGGCCGCGAGATCCTCGAGCGTTCGATGCGCATCGGCGAACTCGCGGAGGAGTTCGAGGGGCTGCCGGTCCTGCTCTCCGACATCTACTTCTGCAACTTCTCGGTGTTCCAGTCGGCTCCCGACTCGTGGGCCATCGACCAGTTGTTCCCGATCACGCCGATCCACCGGCTCGACGAGCAACCGACGCGCGTCGGCGTCCTCGCCGACATCACGTGCGATTCGGACGGCAAGATCGAGCGCTTCGTCGACAAGCGCGAGGAGAAGAAGATCCTCGAGCTGCACGACTTGAAGGAAGGCGAGCCCTACTACCTCGGCATCTTCCTCGTCGGCGCCTACCAGGAAGTCCTCGGCGACCTGCACAACCTGTTCGGCGACACGCACGTGGTCCACGTCCGCTTCGAAGAAGACGGCACGTGGTCGATCGACGAGATCGTCGCCGGCGACACGGTCGCGGAAGTGCTCGGATACGTTCAGTTCGATGCCGATCAGCTTCTGCGCACGCTGCGCCGCGACGTCGAGCGCGCCGTCAAGACGGGTCGACTCGAAGCCGGAGACAGCAAGGCTCTGATGGCGTTCTACGAGGACGGGATGCAGGGCTACACGTACTTGGAGTGACGAGAAGCGCGACGTCGGCGGGCTGCTCGTCCTGCCGGAAGACCTCGCTCGGCGTCGCGGCCGCGAAACGGAAGGGACAGGACGATCCGCTCCGCGAACGCGGGGCCAACACGACGTCGAGTGACGAAGCGCGTCGCGACGCGGCAAGGCCGGTCGCGACGGTGCCTCTCCGTCACGCCGCCGTTCGCGGGATTCGTTCCGAAACCTCGGTCCGCGGTCAGCGGTCGGCGTCGAACCCTGCGTTCGGCGTCGATCGACCAGGGGTCACGTCGCGGCGCGTTCGCGCGCTCGATCGGGGGTGCATCGATGAAGCCAGACCCACCGTTCCTCGCGCAGAAGCTCGAGAACAGTCGGCTGCTGCGCGAGGACATCGCTCGCAAGGCGGTGCGGTTCCGCGCACTTCCCGAAGTCGTCACGCTGAACCACAGCGACTTGTGCAACCTGCGCTGCGTGATGTGTCCGCGCAACTTGGCTCAAGGCACGCATCGGCTCTCGCGCCGCGTGCTCAGCTACATCGCGGACGAACTGTTCCCGACCGCGCGAAAGCTCGTGCTGACGACGTCGGGTGGCGACCCGCTGGCCGCGGACTACGACTTCCTGCTCGACCGCGCGTTGACGTACGGCGTGCAGATGGACGCCGTCACGAACGGTGTGCTGCTGACGCCCGAGGTCTATCGGCGTTCGCGCGGCGCACTCGATCACTTGAACGTGTCGCTCGATTCGCATGTGCCGGAGGTCTACGAACGCATCCGTCTCGGCGCGCGCTTCGATCAAGTGCTCGGCAATCTGCGCGCGATCCAGGCCGAACGCGCGAGCCACCCCGACGACGTGCTGTATTCGACGTCTGCGGTCGTCATGCGCTCGAACTTGCCGCATCTCGCGGAGTTCGTGCGGTTCGCGGCCGGTCTCGGCTTCGAAGCCGTGGTGTTCCAACGCTTGCTGCACTCGGTGAAGCCGACGCCGGAAGAGGATCCCGAGACGCATTGCGGAGCGGACGCGATGCGCGAATCGTTCACGCGCGCCGAGGCCGCTGCACGCGAAGTCGGCGTGAACCTCTACCTCACGGAGTTCGGCTTGCCGTCCGTGCTCGCGCGCCCGCTGCGCTCGAAGCGTCCCGATCCGCTGCTCGGCCAACGCCTGTGCTGGTTCATGGCGCAGAACTTCGGCGTCATGTACACGGGCGAGGTCTATCCGTGCTGCGTGCC
>JBPOIU010000013.1:0-3952 GCA_052034255.1 Planctomycetota bacterium
TCGCGACCGGACCGATCCCGGCAGGCCTCGCGGTCGACTCCGAACGGCATCTGTTGCATGTCTACTGCCGCGGCGATGCCACCGTGCGAACCTATGACATCGCGCGGCGGCACGCGCCGCTCGGCGCACCGACGCGACTCGGCTACGACCCCGAACCGCCAGCGGTTCGCGAAGGACGTGTGCATCTCTATTCCGCGAATGGCGCCGATGGGCACGGCAACGGCAGCATGAGTTGCGCGAGTTGCCATCACTTCGGACACGCCGATCAGCTGGCGTGGGACCTCGGCGATCCCACCGGAGCGTGGGGGTACTACTTCCCCGACGTGCTCGACGGGTTCGGCTCGTATCCCGGCGCCGTGGTCGCGGCGCCGACCACGCCGATCCTGCATCCACTGAAAGGGCCGATGGTCACGCAGTCGTTGCGCGGCCTCGTCGATGCGGACGGCACCGATGATTTGCCGCTGCATTGGCGCGGCGATCGACGCACGTTCCAGACGTTTCGTGGCGCCTTCCAGAGCTTGCTCGGTGGTTCCGGCATCTCGGAACTCGCGATGCAGGAGTTCGCGACGTTCGTGCGCGCGATGCGCGTCCCTCCGAATCCTCATCAACCGAAGGACCGCGCGTACGTCGGGCTCGAGGCGACGGGAAAGGACACCTACGGGCTCACGCCGGGAATCCCCGGCAAGCCCTACTCCGGGGCCGGCGTCGCCTGCGCCCTGTGCCACCAGGCCGACTTCGTCGGCAAGACGAACTTCACCGGAGCACGACCGGTCGCGAGCGCGGGCAGCTTCTCGCAATTGTTCCAGACCGCACAGTTGCGTCAGGCCTATGAGAAGGACGATCGCGAACTGACCGGCTTCGGTCTGCTGCACGACGGCGCGGTCGACGGCGTGCGCGGGTTCATGGACTTCGTGGTCCCGAATGGGGGAGCGCCGACGTTCCCGAACTTCACGCCGACCGACAAGGACACGGTGTCGGCGTTCGTGAAGGCGTTCGACAGCGGAATGCCGCCGTTGGTCGGCGCGCAGTTCACGCTCGACGCGGCGACCGCGGCGCAAGCCACGGCGTTCCTCGACCTCGCGGAAGCGATGGCTCAGGCCCCGCACGACGACATCGACGTCATCGTGAAGGGCTTCCGCCTCGACGCGCAAGCGCACGTCCTGCCGCGCGGCGGCGTGTTCGTGCCCGGTGCCGGCGCGGCGTCGAGCGGCTACGCGTTCGACAGCGGCGTCACGGCGCCGCGCAGTTTGTTGATCGCACTCGCGAGCGCGGGCATCGGCACGTTCACGTTCACCTGCGTGCCGCGCGCGAACGGCGTGCGGTTGGGGGTCGACCGCGACGAGGACGGCGTGCTCGACCTCGCCGAGGTCGCGGCGGGGACGGACCCCGATCGCGCCGACACCGATCACGACGGCTACACGGACGCGTTCGAGCTCGCGCTCGGCGCCGATCCGCGGACCGCCGATGTGACGTTGCAAGACGGCGCCGCCCCCGTGATCTCCGAGTCCGCCGCACTCGACGTGTTCCACGACGCGGCCACGGTCGTCTGCGTGACCGACGAGCCCGCACTCGTCCGCGTGGATGCCGGCAGCGCGCCTGGACTCGCCGATTTCGCCAGCGCGACGCGCTCCGGGCTGCACCGACGCCACGCGCTGCATCTGGTCGGATTGCCGGCGCGCACGACGGTATTCGCGCGCATCACGGCGACCGACCGCAACGGCAACGTGGCGCTCCGCGACCTGTCGTTCGCGACGATGCCGCCGTTCGTCCATGTCGATGCGCTGACGTTGACGTCGTCGGGGACGCCCGCGGTCACGTTGACAGCGACGGTCCGCATCGTCGACGCACACGGCCAACCGATCCAGGACATCACCGTCCTGGTGTTCTTCTCCGGGGATCTCGGCGGTCAGCCGTGGCAGAGGCTCGCGCGCACGGACGCGAACGGAGTCGCCACGTTCGTGCTCACGCCATTCACGCCGCAATCCGGCGCCACCGTCGCGGTGTCTCCGGTCTTCGTCGGTTCACTGGATCCGCAGGATCCGTGGTTCGTCGGCAAGGGCGGCGACGCCTCACCGGCGCACTACTACGAGCAGCCGGCGAACGTCGTGAACTTCGCGTCGATCACGTTCCCGTGACTCGTCACGCGAACGCGGGCTCGCCGTTGCGACCGGCCGCGCCGCGCCGCCAGGCGACGTCCGAAGGTCAGCGCGGTGCGGACTGCCGACCCACGGCCAGCGCATCCGCGTAGAAGCGCGCGAGGTCCGCCTTCAACTTCGCGTGCGACGGGCCGTGGACGTACATCATGTGGCCTGCCTCGTACGTCTCGAACCGCACGCGCGACAGCGCATCGGCGCGCAAGCCCATGTGGTCGAGCGTGTACTTCGCGGCGAAGTACGGCGTCGCCATGTCGTGCAGACCGCCGGCGACGAAGACGCACAACCGCGGATTCTGGTTCAACGCCTGACGCAATCGATCCGCGACGTCGACGTAGCGGTTCTCCGCGGACATCGGCCACGGATGGACGCGGCCGGTCAGGATCTCGTACGGAAGGTCGCTCTCGTAGCCGAGCGTCTTGCGCACGTAATCGTTCATCGCGGCGGTGTACGCGCCTTGGATCGCGGAATACGACGGGTCGTATTCGTAGCCGCCCCCGGCGTCGTCGCGATCGATGCCGCGATAGCGACCGTCGAGTCGACCGACGGTCTGTCCCGAGTCGCGCATCAGCTCCTTCGCGAACTGCTCGAGCGATGGACGCAACGCGCAGTCGTCGACGAACTGTGGCGACAATCCGCTGAAGCGTGACAATTCGGCGCCGACGCGCGCGCGCTCCGCCGGATCGAGGCGGGTGCCGCGCAGCAACGCCGACACGTAGGTGGTGTCGACGAACGCTTCGACTTCGCGCTGGGCGTCGAACGCCGACGCCCCGGCGCCGTACTTCGCCTTGCCGTGGTAGCGCGCGATCGCCGCATACGTGGGCAGCATCAGCGCGTACGGCAGGTCGTTGTCCGGACTCATGTCGGACGTTCCGAACTGCAGGATCGCCGAGATCAGCACCACGCCGTTGATGAACATGCCCTGACGATCTTGCAGGTACTCCGCGAGCGCGGCCGCGCGCGTCGTGCCATAGCTCTCGCCCGCCAGGAACTTCGGCGACGACCACCGGCCATACCGCGTCGTGTACAGCCGGATGAACTCGCCGACCGAACGCACGTCCGCTTCGAGGCCGTGGAATTGGTCGTCGCTCTCGCCGACGACGGCGCGCGAGTATCCGGTGGTCACCGGATCGATGAACACGAGGTCCGTGAGATCGAGCAACGCGTACGGGTTGGGTTCCAGAGCGCAGGGTAGGGGGGGTGCGGTGGCGTCATCGGGCATCGGCACGCGCACCGGACCGAATGCACCGAGATGCAGCCACACGGAAGACGAGCCCGGACCGCCGTTGAAGACGAATGTCACGGGGCGCGTCGCGGCGTCGGCGTCGTTCAACGTGTACGCGACGAAGAAGACGCGCGCCTTCTCCTTGTCCTCGTCGGGCTTCAACGCGAGCGTGCCAGCGGTCGAGCTGAACGCGAGGTCGCGCCCGTCGAGCTTCATCGTCGCTTGGCGCACGATGGGCTCGGGCGCCGGCGCCGGCTTCGGTTCATCGAGGGCAAGGGCCGCGAGCGTCATCAGCAGCGCGAACATGAGGGTTCCTCCGGGAAGAGGCCGCGAGTCTCGCGCGGCGCCGCGCATGGTCAACAACGGGTTGAAAAAGTCGTGCATTGGGCCGTCCGTCGACGGGCGTCGGCCGACGGAGAAGACGTGTGGGGCCTCGCAGAGGCC
This sequence comes from Planctomycetota bacterium, assembly GCA_052034255.1. GTDB lineage: Bacteria > Planctomycetota > B15-G4 > B15-G4 > JADJEK01 > JADJEK01. The sequence goes on from JBPOIU010000013.1 coordinate 3,823, forward strand.
GTGAAAGAATCCCCCGCGAGCGGCGGAACGAGCGAGAACGGCGAGCGCGAGGAGGATGGTCGAGGCGACTCAATGGAAAGAGTCGGTGAGGCCATCCGACGAAGCGATCGTCGTTCGCAGCCGTTCCGAC
>JBPOIU010000030.1:0-13240 GCA_052034255.1 Planctomycetota bacterium
GGGCTGATCATGGATGAGGTAGGACCGACCGGCGGCCGCGACGAGGAGGCCGAAGTCCGGAGTCGGCTGGTCGCGGTAGTACGCGCGCCATCGGCGCACGAGTTCTTCGGCGATCGGGATCTCGCGAGCGGACGGATGGACACCCGCGCACTCGACGACGACGCGTGCCAAGTGCGCCCAATCCACCTCGTGAAACTTCCGAGTTCGGGCCAATGCGAACTCTACGGCTGCCAACGCAGTGTCGATTCGCGTGACGTCCCCGACCTGAATTGCGAGTCGGCAAAACTCCGCCGCCTCGGGTCCTCCGTAGCTGGGCACTCCAGCGAGCAGCGGGGCTTGAAGAGCGTGCTCTGCGTGCACGAGAATCTCCCGCACGCGAGCATGATCCGTCCTGCCTCGCCAGAACTCTGCAGCGCGAACGAGAGCCGTGAGTTGATTCAGCGGTGATCCCCGTAGCACGACCGAGACCGCTTCGTCGACCGTGCGCGCTTCGGCATCGGCGTCGCCATCGGCTCCGTGGAGCCGGGCGATCTGGAGTAACGCTTTCGCGTGCTGCGAGTGCACGACCCGAAAGCCGCCAGCGATTCCGAAGTCGATCACCTCTCGAAGCGCCCGGATCGCCTCCGGGCGTCGATCCATCTCCACGAGAATGCGCGCTCGCTCGTGCATCTCGTCGCAGAGGAAGTACGGGCTCTTCGCGTATTGCTTGCGAAGTTCGATGGCCTCCTCGACGGCGGCGAGCGCGGGATCGAACTGCTTGGCCAAATGGAGTAACTCGCCCGAATTGCCGAGCATCTCCGCGAGGATGACGGGCCATGCGTCCGGCCAACTTCGAACCTCGGCGATCGCGGCCTCGAGGGGTTGGATCCGATGGTCGAATCCGGGCTTGAGCCCGGGTTCTGGAACGTAGGCGGCCCGTCGCGCGGTCACCTCGATCGGGATCCGCTGGCGCAACGGCAGTTCGACGAGGTTCGCCCAGTGCGCGTCGAAACCCACGAGGATCGTCACGGTCTTGCCCAACCAGGATGAGTCGAGGTTCACCGATGTGATGCCCCAGCCGTCGGTGGACAACCACTCCCACGGCCGTTGCTTGCCGTCGACGACGATGGCGACACGCGGTGGTCGTGCTGCGCAGCGGGCATGCACGGACCATGGGCCAGACGCGTCGAGGGTCAACGTCAGCGCGGTTGCGTAGACGTTGTGGTCACTGAATTTCGACTCGGGATCCTGGACCGCGCCCTCACCCATGACCGCGAACACGGCGCGGGTCTGGTCGAACTCGAGTTGGGGCGGAGGCTCGGCCTGTTGTGTCGAAACCGAGCAGTGAAGGGCAAGGAACAGCGCGTTGAGCATGGAACACCCCCGTGGTCCGACTCCGTTCATTGAAGCAAGGGGACGCATTCCGCAACTCGAACCAACGAAATGTCTTCGATCGCGGACCGCGATCCCCTGCATCCGACGTCGTTGGACCCCAAGGTCGAATCTCGGAGGTGCTCGTCATGGATCGCAGGTACGCCTCACTCGTTCTGGTCGCATCCTTGTCCGCCGTCTCGCAAGCGCAGGAGTTCCACGCGAACGACCTCCTCGTCAGCTGCGGCGGATCCGCACAGATCGTCACGCTGACGCTGGGTGCGCCGTCGATGCCGCTCACGCTCGGTGCGAGTTCGATCGCCGCGCAAGAGCCCGGACCGCTGGCGTTCGGGCCGGAAGGCTGGCTGTACACGGTCGTCCACGGGTCGGTCCAGGCGTTCGATCGCGCCGGCGCGACGATGCTCCAAATCGACGTCGCGGCGGCACCGCTGACCGGCCTCGCGTTCGGGCGCGGTGGGGACCTTTACGTGCTCAGCGGTGCGGACGGGTCGATCTCGCGCATCAGGACCGCTGCTGGTCAATCGACCGTCGACGTCACGTTCGCCGTACCGGGGTACGAATGCCGCGGGCTCGCGATGAGCGCGGAGGGGACGCTCTACGTCGGTGCGCGCGGCAAGCTCATCGAGGTCGACACGGTCGGCCGCGTGCTTCGCGAGATCCCGTTGCCCAACGTCGACGACCTTCCCGGGGCGTTGGCGTTCGGGCGCGGCGGTCACCTCTACGTCGCGATGATGCGCGCGATCTCGTGGGACGGCGGCGTACTCGAGAACCTCGTCTACGAGTTCGCCAATGCGACGCACGTCGGCACGCTCGGCGACAACTCGCTGCTGCAGCGCGCGTCGGCCATCGCGATCGGACCGGACGGCGCGATCTACGTCGCGTCATGGCTGACGAATCGCATCCACGTGTTCGATCCGTCGTCCTCCAGCGAAGTGTGGTCCGAGAGCATCCCGGGCGGTCAATTCCCGGCCGGACTCGCGTTCGCGCCGCATCGCATCGAGGGCAAGCTCTCAGGCTCGTTCACGTCGGCCACCGTTCCGATGGGCAAGCTGGCGGAGCGCGTCGTCGTCAGCGTCACGCCAGGATCGAACACGGTGATGATCGACTTCCCCGATGCGCACAAGAGCACGCTCGGCTTCGACGACCGCTTCGCGCAGGAGGCGCTCGTGTTCCACGGGTACGAAGCGAGCACCGTCCTGCCCAAGGCGAAGAAGCGTGCCTTCGTCGGGGTTGAGCTCGGCGACGTCGTCTCGGGGTCGGCGACGCTGTCCGCACTGGCGTCGGGCAAGTTCGACGCAACAGGAGCGTTCCGCATGAAGTCGATCGTCGGGACGGTGGGTCGAGGCGGCACCGGCGGGGGTTGGCACGCGACGCTGAAAGCGGCGAAGCGGCTGAATTGAGCGGAGATGGGTGAGTCTCACCCCACCCGCAAATACACCCGCTCCGCGCACGCTCCCATCACGTCCAACGCTCCGCTCCCCGCGACCTGCGTGACCAACTCCCTCTGCGCGCCCATCACCCGCGCGTACTCCCCGGCCACCAAACACACCGGCCAATCCGAGCCGAGCATGCAGCGCTCGACGCCGAAGCACGCGACGACGTGGTCGACGTACGGCTTCAGCGTGTCCTTCGTCCACGTCGCGCCGTTGGCTTCCGTCACTAAGCCACTGATCTTGCAACTCACGTTTTGCGCCTTCGCCAACTCGCGGATCTGCGTGGCCCACGGTTCCCATTGCGCGTTGCGGATCTCGGGCTTGCCGCAGTGGTCGAGGACGAAGCGCACGTCGGGAGCTTTCGCGACGAGTTCGATCGCCGCTGGCAACTGGCGCGGGTAGACGAGGATGTCGTACGTGAGGTCGAACGCGGCGAGCTTGCGGACGCCGTGGACGAAATCGTCGTGCGCGAGGAAGCGGTCGTCGGGTTCGGCTTGCGCGATGTGGCGGATGCCGACGGCTTTCGGGTCGCCGGCGAAATCCGCGAGGTCGAGCTCGACGTCGGACTTCTTCAAGTCGACCCAGCCAACGACGCCGCGCACGAACGCCGAAGGGCGCGCGAGGTCGAGCAGGAAGCGGTTCTCGTCGAGGCTCTGCCGCGCCTGGACCGCGATACAGCCGTCGAAGCCCTCGGCCTTCAGCAGCGGTTCGAGATCGACGGGCAGGAAGTCCTTGCGGATGCCGGCCATGGATTCGTCGATCCACGCGTAGTCGCGCGGGTCGTACTTCCAGAAGTGCTGGTGCGCGTCGATGCGCATGCGGTCCTTGGTGCGCCGGCGATCAGCCGACGCGGTACTTCGCGATCGTCGCGTCCGTGAGCTTCAAACCGACGCCGGGCTCCTGCGGCAATTGGTAGTAGCCGTCCTTCACCGTGATCGGCTCTTCCCAAATCCCTTCGATCGACTCGTAGCAGTGCTCGACCATCATGACCGTCGGCGTCGCCGCGGCGAGTTGGACGTGCAGCTTCTGCTGGACGTTCGTGTGCGGGATCAGCGGCAGGTTGTACGTCGCGGCGAGCGCGGCGACCTCGAGCCATTCGTCGATGCCCATGAGCTTCGTCGCGTCGGCCTGCACGATGCCGCACGCTCCGGACACGATGTAGTCGCGGAACGCCTCGCGCGTGAAGATCGTCTCGCCGATCGCGACCGGCGTCGTGATCGCTTGCGCGAGCAGTTCGTGCGAGCGGACGTCCTCGGGCTTCATCGGCTCCTCGAGCCAGAACACGTCGTGGTCGGCGAGGCGCGAGCCCCACAGCTTCGCGATCGGCAGCGTCCACGCGCAGTTGACGTCGGTCATGATCCGAATGTTCGGGCCAACGGCGTTCCGCACGGCCTTGATGCGCTCGTAGTCCTCGCGCGGATCGGGGCGCCCGAGCTTGATCTTCACGGCGTCGAAGCCGCGCTCGACGAGGCGCGTCGCGTCGCGGACGAGATCGTCGACGCTCCACGTCAGCCAGCCGCCGTCGGTCGAGTACGCCTTCACGCGTTCCTTGGCCACGCCGAGGTACTTCCACAGCGGCAGCTTCGCGGCCTTGCAGGCGATGTCCCACAGCGCGAACTCGCATGCGGCGATGCCGACGCGCGCGGCGCCGACGCGGCCGACGAAGTGGTTCGAGAAGAACATCCGCCGCACGAGTTCCTTGCGCAGGAAGGCGTCCTGGCCCTTCAGCACCGCGGCGTAGTGGTCGTCGACCATCACTTGCGCGGCGTGCAGCCCCGGCGTGTAGCTCCAGTTCATGCCGTAGCCAGTGATGCCGGCGTCGGTTTGCAGCACGACCTGCATGAACTCGACGTGCGTGACCGTGCTCTGCGAGTCCGTGATCGTGCGCTGATTCAGCGGCACGCGCGTGAGGATCGTCTTCACGTCGGTGATCGTGATGCTCATGAGTCCTTCCTCTTCGCGGCGGAGCGGTAACACCGCTCGACGAGTTGCATGGTTTTGTGCGCGTCGGCGACCGGCGAGATCAACGCGTCGTCCTCGCCGGAAACGAAGCGCTGCAGATTCGACATCGGACCTTCGAACGCTTCGGTGAACCACGAGCCGCGCAACTTGACGTCGTGCCACGGACCGCGGTGGAACGCGACTTCGAGGCGATCGGGCTCGCCTTTCGGATAGTCGAGGTTCACGCCCATCGACGCATACGCGGAGCCCTTCGTGCCTTCGAGGCGCAGCTCAGAGCACGCGTGCTTCCTGCCGCGCGGATGGTCGTGGTCCGTCGTGACGACGACGCGCACGTCGCCGTGAAAGCGCATCAGCGATGTCGAGCGCACGTCCGCGTACTCCGGGCCGTTTTGCGGGTAGCGCAACGCCATCGCCGCGACGCGCGTCGGCTCGCCGAAGAACGAACGCACGAGATCGAGGTAGTGCACCGAGTGGTAGAGGATCTCGAGGCGCGGAATGCCACGCATGAACGGCCAGTTCGTCCACGGCGTGTAGGTGTGCACGCGGACTTCGGCGTCGGTGATCGTGCCCAGCGCGCCGCGATCGACGAGCGCGCGCAGCGCGAGCATGTTCGGCGCGAAACGCAGCTGGAAGTTCTGCGCGGCGATCAACCGGCGCTGCTTGCAAGTCTTCAGGATCGCGCGCGATTCGGCTTCATCCCGCCCGAGCGGCTTCTGGATCAACACCGCAGAACCGCGCGGCAAACGCTCGATGAGCTCGAGCTCTCGATCGGCCGGCACCGCGACGTCGAACACGACGCCCGGTTCGGCGAGTGCTTCGTCGAGCGTCGCGTACACGCGGGGCACGCGGAATCGCTTCGCAACGGCGCGCGCGGCATCGGTCCGCAAGTCGAACACGCCGGCGATTGGGAAGCCGAGGCGGCGATACGTCGGCAAGTGCGCGTCGCGCACGATGCCGCCGCAGCCGAGCACGACGATCGGGCGCGGGCTCGTCGGCAACGGCCACGCTTGCGGCAACGAGCGCAGGAGGCGTTGCGCGGCCGCCGCGGTCGGCGCGTTCGCTTTGCGCGTTTCAGCCAAGGTGGAAGACCTCCTCGAGGTCCAGCCACCACTGCCCTTGCTTCCGCCCGGGGAGTGGGATCTGCATCGGTTCGGTGATGTTCCACCATTCGCGCATGCGCGGTGCGGCGGCGAGCCGCGCCATGCGCGCGTCGAACTCGTCGTCGGGGCCGTGGTACTCGAACGATGCGAACAGCAAGCCGTCCTGCCGTGTGTCGAAGTGGAAAATCGAGTAGTTGCGGATGCCTGCGGCGCGGATCGCCGCTTCGATCTCCGGCCAGAGCTTCACGTGGATGCGGCGGTACTCGTCGAGGCATTCCTTGCGGATGCCGATGACTTGACCGAATCGCCTCATCCGTCGGACTCGCGCACGATCCGCTGCGCCGCCGAGCCGAGGCCATCGATGCCGCATTCCACGACGTCGCCCTCGTTCAAGTAGACGGGCGGGTTGAAGCCGAGCCCGACTCCGGGCGGCGTGCCGGTCGAGATCACGTCGCCGGGCAGCAGCGTCATGAACTGCGAGCAGTACGCGACGAGATGCGGCACGTCGAACACCATCTGCGCGGTGCTGCTGTCCTGGCGCTTCTGACCATTCACGGTCAGCCACAACCGCAGCGTGCGGAAGTCCGCGATCTCGGCTTGCGTCGCGAGGAACGGGCCGAGCGGCGCGAACGTGTCGCAGCTCTTGCCCTTCACCCATTGCCCGCCACGCTCGAGCTGGAACGCACGCTCCGAGTAGTCGTTGTGCAGCGCGAAGCCCGCGACGTGCTCGAGCGCGCGCTCCTTCGACACGTAGCGTGCCGTGGCGCCGATGATCACCGCGAGTTCGACTTCGTAGTCGACCTTCGTGCCGCCACGCGGGATCTTCACCGGATCGCACGGGCCGGACAGCGCGGTCGTCGCCTTCGCGAACAGCACCGGTTCGGTCGGGATCGCGGCGCCGGTTTCCTTCGCGTGATCGGCGTAGTTCAGGCCCACGCACAGGATCTTGCTCGGTCGCGCGATCGGTGGACCGAGGCGCGTCGTGGTCGGGACGCGCGGCGCGCTCGTCGCATGCGTCGCGAGCCAACGCTCGAGATCGCGCAGGCCCGAGCCGCCGAGGAACGCCTCGTCGTAGTCGCGGACGGCCGCCGACACGTCGATGCGCGTGCCGTCGTGGAGCTGGACGCCGGGCCGTTCGCGGCCGGGTTCACCGAAGCGGATGAGTTTCATTTGATGGGGGACTCGAACGGGGACGAAGAAGGCGCGGCGTCACTTCACCAGTACGCCGCCATCGATCGGGAAGGCCTGACCGGTGATGAACGAACTCGCATCCGATGCGAGGTAGAGCGCGAGCGTCGCGACCTCGTCCGGTCGGCCCATGCGGCCGATCGGCTGGTACTTCGACAGCTTCTCGAACATCTCGGCTTCGCGGCCGGGGTAGTGCTGCTTCAGGTAGCCATCGACGAACGGCGTGTGGACGCGCGCCGGACACAGGCAATTGCAGCGGATGTTCTTGCCCATGTAGTCGACCGCGACCGAGCGCGTCATCGTCAGCACGGCGCCCTTGCTCATCGAGTACGCGAAGCGGTCCTCGAGACCGATCAGCGACGCGATCGACGCGAGGTTCACGATCGATCCGCCCTCGTTCTTCAACATGTACGGAATGGCGGTCTTGGTGCACAAGTACACGCCCTTGACGTTGACGCGGTAGATGCGGTCGAGGTCGGCCTCGGTCGTCGACTCCACGGTGCCGATGTGCGCGATGCCGGCGTTGTTGACGAGGATGTCGAGTTCGCCGAAGCGCTCGACCGCAGCGCCGAACGCGCGCGCGACGGACTCGGCGTCGCCGACGTCGCAGCCGAACGCGCCGGCGTTGCCGCCCTTCTCGAGGAGTCGATGGGTCACGCGCTGCGCCGCGGCCTCGTCGACGTCCAGCGCCGCGACGGCAGCGCCTTGATTCGTGAACAGCTCGGCGATCGCGGCCCCGATCCCGGAGCCCGCCCCGGTGACGATCGCGACCTTGCCGTCGAGTCGAAGCATGGGTTCCTCGCGACCGATGGGCCGGTTTCGGATGGGGGCCGCGCAGTCTACGGAGGAACGTCGCGCCGTCGAGTCACCGCCGCGGCCGGAACGCGCGATTCGCGCGGCAGAACCGCCGCGATCAGGGAATCGTCAGCGTCACGCCGTTGGTCGTCGCGACGGCTCCGCCGGTTCCGAGCGCGAAGGCTTGAAAGCGGCGCACGGCACCGGAGAGTCCCAGCGGGATTTGGCCCGCGAACAGCGCGTTCCCTTGAGCATCGGCGATGAACGGGAACACACCGGGGTAGATCTGCGACAGCAGCGACGTACAGCCGCCGACGAGCGGCAGCGATCCGGCTTGTGCTCCGCTCAGCACGAACCCGAACGATCCGGGCGTGAGGTCGGAGACCGTGATCGCGACGACTCCGAGTGGCGCCGGACAACCGCTGAACGCCAGCTTGGGCGCCTTGGCGAACGGGCCCTTGCAGCCAGCGCCGTACGCCGGCGCGCCACCGCACTGTCCGGACACGACGTAGACGGCGCCCTTGTCCGCCGTGGCGGCGCCCGGGGCTCCGACGATCAGCTCGCCGATCCCGTCTTGGTTCAGATCGCCCGGATACGCCAGCGTTTCGGCGAACCCGGGGGCGCTGTCCAACGCGACCTCGTACAGCGGCACCGCGATGGCGCCGGAGTACACGAGCACGCGGCGTGCGTTCGCCGCGCCGACCGCGAAGTCGAATGCGCTGTTGCCGTCGAGCAGACCAGCGCCGGCGACGCTCGAGCCGAAGCGCGCGTTCGCGGCCGGTGGGATCAGGATCCACGTCGGCAGACCGTTCGTGCCGGAGCGGATTTCGGCGAGGCCGCCGTTCGGCTTGAACAACGACGAGCCGGGCGAGCCGACCGCGAGGTCTTCCGAGAAGTCGAAGTCGACGTCGCCGACCAGTGCGAGCGCGGAACCGAGTCGGTCGCCCGACGCCGCGCCCTGGATCGTGCGAATCGTCGCGCCGGTGTTGCCGCGCACGATCTGCACCACGCCGTTTTGCGTGAGCGAGCCGCTGGACGCGCCGGGAGCGCCGATCGCGAGTTCACCGGCGCTGTCGAAGTCGAGGTCGCCGGCGGGCGACAGCACGGCGCCGTACGTCGGCGTCGCGCCGGGGCTCGGGTCGTTGACCGAGAACAGCGGGGTCCCGTTCTGTCCACGGCGCACGTCCACCGCGTGGGTGCGTGCGATCGCGACGTCGGGAATGCCGTCACCGTTGACGTCGCCGATCGCGCTGACCAACGCGGGCGAGGTCGCGCCACTCGGGAATCCGCACGCGGCCGACCACAGGACGGTGCCGTTGACGCCGGAGCGCATCGACGCGATGCCCGCGCCCGGCGCTGCGACGACGAAGTCCGAGACTCCATCGGAGTTCACGTCACCGATTGAGGCGACGGAGGTTCCGAACTGCGCCAACGCTTGGGGGCCGAGCAGCGATTGCGTGACCGCGCCGGTCTTGCCCGAGAACACGCGCACCACGCCTCGATCCGCGAGGCCGGCGTCCTCGAGCGGCGCGCCGACGATCAAGTCGATGACGCCGTCACCGTCGAGATCGGCTCCGGAGCCGACCGCGCCGCCGAAGCGCGAGTTCGATTCGGCACCGCCAGCGCCGCTGAGGACGCCCTGCGCGACGGCCGTCGATCCCAAGAGTCCGACGCACCACGTCGTGGCGCCGAGGACGAAATGACGGAGACGCATGAGCTTCCTCCTTCGCGGGTCCGAGCGCGCGCGCTGCGGACAGCAGTCGGGACGAAGCAACCTAGAGCTTCGGCCGGCGCGAAGCTTGGACGACGCGAAAACTCGCCGAGGTCCGCGAACTTGATCGGACGTGCGCAGTCTTCACGTGGCTCATGTCGGGAACTTGGACCCGATGATGCGACCGATCTCTTCGAGATCGCGGATCACCGGCTCGATCAGCGGTACGCCGTTGACGCCGCGATCGGCTTCCGCCTCGCGTTCGGGGTCACCGGGGATGCGGACGCCTTCCGTGCCGGGCATCGGACGTGTCGCGCGGAACGTGCGGATCCAATCGTCGATCTGGCGCTTGAACTCGGTCTCGTCGATGAACGCTTCGATGCGCAGCGCGCCGAAGAAGTGACCGATGCCCTTGCCGACCGCGCGCGCGGGGATCTCCTGGCGCAGCGCGAATGGCGGCGCGAACGGCCCCCAGTTCGCGCCCGACAACACGCAACAGAGCACGTCGACCATCGCGGCGAGACAGAAGCCCTTGTGGCCCGACAACTCGGCGAAGCTGCCGAGTGGCAGCAGCGCGCCACCTTGGATCATCCCGTCGGGATCGGCGGTCGGAGTACCGCTGTTGTCGACGGCCCAGCCTTGCGGGATCGGCGCGCGGCGGCGCTTCGCGATCTCGATCTTGCCGTAGGCGGTCGCGCTGGTGGCGAAGTCGATCACGATCGGCGGCTCCTCGAGGCCGGGGAACGCGATCGCGATCGGATTCGTGCCGAGCATGCGCTCGCCGCCGTGGAACGGAGCGACGAGCTTGGTCGAGTTCGTCATCGAGATGCCGAGGCAGCCGCGCTCGAGCGCTTTCAACGAGTACCAGCCCGCGATGCCGTAGTGGTTCGTGTTGCAGACGGAGACAAAGCCCGAGCCGACGGCGCACGCCTTGTCGATCGCGAGTGCGTTCGCCTTCGGGCCGACGACGAGTCCGAGTCCGTTGTCGCCGTCGAACGTCGCGGTGCTCGGCGATTCGCGGACGATGCGCGGAGTCGGGCGCGGATTGATGCGGCCGAGCGTCAGCATGTCGACGTAGGTGCGCAGGCGCGCGACCCCGTGCGAGTCGATGCCGCGCAGATCGGCGCGAGCGAGCACTTCGGCGGCGGTGTGCGCGTCCTCCTCCGGCACACCGAAGTGCAGGAACGTCCGCACGCAGAACTCGCGCAGCACCGAACTCGGGAAGCGGATGTCGGCAGGCGTTTCCATGGCGGCAGGAAACCAACTCGGCGACCGACGGACCAGCCCGAACCCAAGCCGAGCCCTGCATCCGGACAAGATTGCCGGCGGCTGTTTCGTCCGGGTACCCGGACGGAGTAGCCGCCGGCAATCCTGTCCGGCTACCCGGACGGAGTAGCCGCCGGCAATCCTGTCCGGCTACCCGGACGGAGTAGCCGCCGGCAATCCTGTCCGGCTACCCGGACCGAGTAGCCGCCGGCAATCTTGTCCGGGTCAGTGCCAGCGCGCGGCCACGCGCTCGGCGACGACTTGGCCGATGTTCAGCGCCGCGGTCGCGGCGGGCGATGGCGCGTTCACGACGTGGATCGCGAACTCCTGCTCTTCGATCTTGAAGTCGTCGACCAAGCTGCCGTCGCGCGCGACGGCCTGGGCGCGAATGCCGGCTTCCGCCGGATGCAGATCTTCCGCGCGGATCTCGGGGATCAGGCGCTGCAGCGCTTTCGTGAACGCGCGCTTGCTGATCGAACGCCACATCTCCCCGCTGCCGGTGCGCCAGTGTTTGGCGGCCAAGCGCAGGAAGCCCGGATACGTCAGCGTCTCGACGAGGTCGCCGAAATCGACGGAGGTCTTCGTGTAGCCCTCGCGAGCGAATGCGAGCACGGCGTTCGGCCCGCACTCCACGCCTCCCTTCACCATGCGCGTGAAGTGCACGCCGAGGAACGGGAACTGCGGATCGGGCACGGGGTAGATCAGGTTGCGGCAGAGGTGTTGGCGCTGCGGCGCGACCTCGAAGTACTCGCCGCGGAACGGCACGATCTGCGCGTCGAACGTCGAGCCGCAGCGGCGCGCGACGCGATCCGAGTGCAGCCCGCCGCAATTCACGAAGAAGCCGGCGTCGATCTCTTCGCCGCTCGTGATCAAGCGCACGCGTCCGGCGGAATCGCGAGCGATCTGCTCGATGCGGGTCGCGAGCAACACGCGGTGCCCGGCCTCGGTGAGCAGTCGGACCAGCGTCGTGCACACGCCGACGTAGTCGACGATGCCGGCTTCGGGCACGTGGATCGCGTTCGTGCCGGCGCAGTGCGGTTCGAGCTCGCGCAAGCGCTCGGCGCCGATCGGCTCGCAGACCACGCCGTTCTCGCGGCCGCGGGCGAGCAGGCGTTCGAGCAGCGGCAACTCGTCGGACCGCGTCGCGACGATCACTTTGCCGCAGCGCTCGAACGCGATGCCATGCTCGGAGCAGAAGCGTTCCATCGCGAGCTTGCCGGCGCGGCAGTTCACGGCTTTGGCGGAACCCGGCTTGTAGTAGATGCCGGTATGCAGCACGCCGGAGTTGCGGCCGGTCTGATGGCGCGCGACGGAACTCTCTTTCTCGAGGACGACCAGTCGCTTGCGCGGCTCGGAGCACGCGATGCGCCATGCCGTAGCGAGGCCGACGATGCCGCCGCCGAGGATCGCGATGTCGAAGCGCAGGGTCATGGAGCGCGAAAGCGTAGCGAGCAAGGCCGGTATGCTCCCGCGCCATGGCGAACTGGCTGCTGAAGACCGAACCGTCCGTGTACTCGTACGAGGCGCTCGAGCGCGACAAGAAGACCGTCTGGGACGGCGTCGCGAACAACCTCGCGCTGATCCATGTGCGCTCGATGGCGCCGGGTGATCGCGCGTTCATCTATCACACGGATGAAGAACGAGCGGCAGTCGGCATCGCGCAGATCACGAGCAAGCCGTACCCGGACCCAAACCAGTCCGACCCGAAGCTCGTCGTGGTCGACATCAAATCGGTCCGCAAGCTCAAGTCGCCGGTCACGCTGTCCGCGATGAAGGCGAATCCGAAGCTCGAGGGCTTCGAACTCTTCCGCAACTCGCGCCTGTCGGTGGTGCCGGTGACGGATGCGCAGTGGACCGAGATTCTCGCGATGAGCGATCGCTAACCCAACGGCGACGCCCGCAGCAACGCGGCCACCTAGCCCGAACGCGATTGCCGCCGGCTATCGCGTTCGGTCTAGGTGGCTGCGAATACGGAACTTACGCAAGACGTCCGGATGCGGTGCCATCGGACCCCGCGCCTTCGATCGCCACCCCAGAGCGCCAAAGGCGCGAGCCGCACTTCTCCCGCGGTTCAAAAGCCGCCAGGCTCCAGCCCACTCCAACGCCGAGTAGGTCCCCGAGCTCGGCACGACAGCGGGCCCCTGGCCCGCGGCCTCTAGTCGCGGAGCACGGATGCGGCGATCCGCGGGCAAGGGGACAGACGGGGGACAGATCGGGGACGGAGGCGCCTCCGTCCCCGTCATCGCGTCGGCACCCATGCCTTCCACCGAAGCGATGGAGCGCCAACGGCGCGAGCCGCCCTTCTCCCCGGTCTCAAAGCCGCCAGGCTCCAGCCCACTCCGTCGCCAGATAGGTCCCCGGACCCGGCACGACAGCCGGCCCTGGCCCCCGGCCTCTCGCTCGTTCCGCACGGA
>JBPOIU010000215.1:0-26430 GCA_052034255.1 Planctomycetota bacterium
TCGCGAGATCCCGATCGCCGAAGAACTCGTGCGCCGATGGCGCGCGTACTACCGCGACCAGCCGACTCCGGACTTCGGCCTCCTCGTCGCGGCCGCCGGTCGGTCCTACCTCATCCATGATCAGCCCGCCGCGGCACGGCGACATCTCCTCGACGCCGTGGTCGCACTTCAAGCGTTCCCTGCGTGGATCGACGCCCTCGACGGGGCGCGATCCGGCTTGGCCGAAGCATGTCTGCGACTCGGTTTGGTCGATGAGGCGCTCGAAGCCCTCGGACCGATCTCGAGTCGAGCGGCCGGGACTCCCCGGGTCCGACTCCTGCGCGCACTCGCGGAAGTCTCGGGATCCGATGGCTCGAACATCGAGATCGAGTCCCTCGTCGCCGAACTCCGGAACGCGGGGCCGATCACGCCGCGGGACCATGCGCTCGTCGAGGTCGTCGCCCGACACGCGGTCGATCGCGCGCCGATCGACGTCGCCGATCGGCTCGTGCGCGTCGGCGAAGGGCTCGACGCCAGCCGCGCCCCCGGGGTCTCGCCGATGCGCGTCCTGCGCGCAGGCGTGCATTGGCGACGTGAAGCGTTCGAGGACGCAGGTCGTGTCCTCGACGCGACGATCGCGGACCTGCGCCTCGTCCCGCGTGGATCCAACCTGCTTGCCGAATCCCTGTTCGTCCGCGGCTGCCTCGATGCGAAGCGTGGCGACTTCGACGGAGCCGCGAAGTCGTTCGACGCAGCCCTCGATGCCGCGCTGCGCGATCCGCTGCCGTCGGACCTGCTGACGCAAGGAGCTCCATTCGCGGAGCGATCCGCGCGGATCGATCGGATCGCCGACGCGTGGCTGGCGGCAGGGCTCGCGGCCGGCAAATCGTCCCTGGCCGCCACGGAGATCGCGCGGCTCTCGCGAGCGCGCGATGTGAAGGGTTGGTTCGAGGGCATGTCGCGCAATGGCCTGTTCGCGAACCTCGGCGAACCGGAGCGCCGGAAGTTCGACGAACTCCGGACATTCGAGCGGCGCGTCCTCACCGCCGAATCCGACGCCGCTGCCGATCTCGAGCCCCTTCGCGTCGGGCGCGATCGGTTGGAGACGGAACTCGTCGCCGCACTCGGAACTCGATGGGCATTCCTCCCGAGCGCGGACCTCGCGACGACGATCTCCGACCGTGACGCTCTCCTCGTGTTCGAACGCATTGCAAAGACGCCTTGGTCGAGTGGAACCTGGCCCGGAGCGCTCGTCGTCGAGCCGAACTCGCACGAGTTCGTCGCTTCGGTCGTTCGTTCGGGAGGCAAAGATGCCGGACTCGTCCGGCTCGGAGACGCCGCCGCGATCGAGGACGACGTCGTCGCGTATCTGACGGAACTCGCGGGAACCCCCGTGTTGCGGACGGACGATGTTCGCGGCCGAGCCGTCGCGAGCGACGACTCGACGCGCGCGACCAAACCTCGCTTGTTGTTTTGGCCACTTCTCGCGCCCCACCTGAAGGACGTGAAGCGGGTCTTCGTCCTTCCAGACGGCGTGCTCGCCGGGTTGCCCTTCGGCGCACTGCGCGACGAGCGCAACAAGTACCTGCTGGAGTCGATCGCGTTCATCACGATCGACGGGACGTGGCAACTCGAGTCGGGGAGCCTCGCGCGCAAGGATGCCCGCGAGCCATCCACGCTCATCGTGGGCGGGAGCGACTACTCCGGCCTCCCGCAACCGAGCGAGGCGCTTGGCTCCATGCGCCTAGCGTTCGAATCCAACGGCGGCGGGTTCGAGGCTCTCCCGGGAACGCTCGAAGAGGCTCGATCGATCGAATCGATCCATCGCATCCGCTTCAAGAAACCCGAGGCATGCACCGTCCTGCTCGGCGCAGCCGCGGACGAGGCGAGCGTCCTCACCGCGATGGCGCGCGCACGGTCGCTGCACTTGGCGACGCATGGCTACTACGCGCGGGCCGGCGAGCCGACCGCGAAGGACCGAGGCGATCCAGAGGTCATCGCCACACTCATGCCCGGCGCGGCGGCCGGTCTCGTCCTCGCGGCTCGATCGTCGTCCAACGCCGACGCGATCCTGTCCGCGGACGAGGTGCGGTGGCTCGCGGGAAGCGGTTGGGACCTGGTCGTCCTGTCCGCGTGTCACACGTCGCGTGGACGAGTCGTTCCCGGCGAGGGATTCGCGAGCTTGCGGCGCGCGTTCCACCTCGCCGGTGCCCGCAGCGTCGTCAGCGCATGTTGGGCCGTGCCCGATGCGGACACGAAGACGCTCATGGAGACCTTCTATCGAGGCATCTGGGAGAAACGGCTCTCGCACGCCGACGCGTTGCGCGCCGCGCAGATTGCATTGCTGGCTCAAAAGCGCAAGACGGGCCGACCGGACGGCGACCCGCGTTCATGGGCGGCCTGGACGATCAGCGGCATCTCCGGCCGCTGACGCGCGGCGCTCGAAGCGAGTAGAGCTGCGCGAGGCTTGGCAAGACGCCGCGGGGATCGAGGTCGCGATCCTCCGAGCTGCTTGCCTTGAATCGGTGTTCACGATTCCGTCTTCACCGCCCGAGCACGCGCCCCACGACCCCGTCGAACTCCTCGCGCGACGCGGAGAGCACGGCGGCGTCGAACAGCGCATCGAGCATCGCGGTCTCGGAGACTCGGGAGAGCGTGGCAGCAAGCGCCGCGTCCCGCGGCGTGGATTCACCGAAGCGCTTGACGATGACTCTGACCACGCGAGCACGCGCCTCAGCGATGCGTCCTTCTTCGCGTCCCTCAGCGCGTCCTTCAGCGCGCCCTTCTCCACGCCCCTCCTCTTTGGCACGCAACTCCATCGGTGACAGGATCAAGCCCACGGGTCCCTCCAAGGCGCGGATGCCAGCGTCGAACTCGCGTTCGAGATTCTCCGGGAGCCGCATCAGCGATGTCAACAGGCGGTACAGCGCTCGCTTGTTCTTGCGACTGAAGCGAGTCTCGAGCAAGAGCAGGCGCGCGAGCCTCGATTTCTCGACGAGACGCGCCTCGATCTGCGCGCGCGTGCGCCGCGTGCGCAGATCGATCGCGACCAGCCACGCGAACGGGTTCGCCGAGCGCTCGAGGGTGTCGAGCTTCGGCTCGAGGTCCAGCAGCTTCACCGTCGTGAACTCGAAGCGCAATCGCGTCGTCGAGACCACGGCTTCGAACGCGCTCGGACGCCACTTCGGATCGTCGTCGGCCAGCACCGCGATCGACAGCACCGCTTCACCGAAGCGCTCCAAGATCCGCGTCCAGTACGCGAACATGCGCGACTCGAACGACCGGTCCCGCGTTCCCTGGATCTCGACGTGGATCAACAGCACCGCGGACGCGCCGTCGACGCGACGCACGCGCACGAGCTTGTCCACGAAGCGCCGACCGGTGACCGAGTCGGGGCTCAGCGCCGCCAGCTCTTTGTCGAGCGGCTCGATCCCGGCCTTCCAATTGACCAGCGCGTCGACTTCCGGCGCGACGAACGCCACCAATGGACGGACGTACAGATCGAGCGCTGCCTTCCAGAAACCATCGAAGTCGACTGCGCGTTCGTCCGGTTCCATGCCGGTTCGGACGCGCGCGAGAACTCCGGGTTACCGCGCGATGACGTCACCCCTCGCGACGAGCGGTCTCCGTCGTTGGCTTTGACGCCGGCGGCAGGACTGGAACCTCGGCGACGTCCGTTCGGCCGATCATGACGCGCACGATCGCCTGCGGCGCCGGCGTGACCGTCAACGGCAACACTGCATCGGTGACTTCGCGCGGCACCGTGTAGAGCACGCGCAAGCCGGGCTCGAACCATGAATCGCGCCACGTGTCGACCATCGATTGAGCCTCGTCCTCGCGCAGGCCCTGCCCGCGCAGGATCTTCTTCAAATCGTCGAGCCGCATGTCCAACCCGAACTGGAGACGCGTGCGGTCGAACGCGAACTCGTCGTTCGGATCGAGGGAACAATGGATGTCGTATGCGAGGCCTCGCTCGTCGCGCTCGAACAGCATGACTTGGTCGATGCGCTGTCCGCCGCGGTTGCGGACCTCGACGGTGTCGCCTTTCGCGACGACGAACAGCGGCGTCGGGAAGGAACCGGTCCCGCGATAGAACAGGAACTTCTCGGATTCGTCGGTCCCCGTCCACGTCGGCACCGTGAGGACGGCGGCGTCGACGCCGCGCGCACAGAAGTACGGGCCGCCCGCCACCGTCGTGGGCAGGATCGCGCTCGACGTCGCGAGCGGCTCGGCGCGGATTCCCTTCCAGATCAATCGATCCGCTGGCCGAGCCCAGACGTTCGGCAACGCCGGTTCCAATGCGAACTCGGGGTACCACTCCGTCATCGCGAAGCCGGGGAAACCGACGTCGACGTCGAGTACCAGCGGCTCGTCGGTATGCACGTAGAGCACCGGCGTTTCCATGCGCACCGTGCCGGCCGTTCCGAACTTCGTGCGCCCCGCGTTCTCGAAGTGGACGAACGACGGCAACTCGAAGCGATCGGGTGCGCGATCGAACACGATCTCCGCGCCTTTCGCGTCCACGCGCGTCGTGAACGTGCCCCATTCGTGGACCGTGAATCGCGGAGCGGGCGTGGGAGCCTTGCCATCGGGAGCGTCGTCGGTCCCGAGGATCGCGATCACGCCGAGGACGAGAACACGGATCGACAGCATGGCGAGGAACTCCGACGAGCGCCGCCCCATCGCGAGCGCTTGCCCTCGTTCGTGGAGCGAGGTCGGTCGATCACGAACGGGAATTGGAGTTTTCGCTCATTGGTTTTGCGCGCCCGCCCCACGAACATGACGGCGCGCATGGAATCCAACGAACGATCCGACCTCGAACTCGTCGCGGCTGCCCGCGCCGGAGCGTCGCAAGCCTTCACGGACCTCGTCCGCAGGCACGGCGCCCGCGTGTGGGGCTTGCTGTGGTCACGGACGCATCGGCGCACCGACGTCGAGGACCTGACGCAAGAGACGTTCCTGCGCGCGTATCGCCAGTTGCCGACGCTCGAGCACACCGATCGTTTCGCCGGTTGGTTGCTGTCGATCGCCGCTCGGACGTGGTCGGACTGGCGGCGAGCGAAAGCTCGCACCGAGGTCGGTCTCGAAGCCATCCAGGTCGAGCCCGCACAACCAGCCCCCGAATCGACGAACGACCGCGACGCGCTGCGGGCCGCCGTGACCTCGCTGCCGGAGCCGCTGCGCGACACGCTCGTGCAGTTCCACTTCGGCGGCAAGTCGTACCGCGAACTCGCCGCGCTCTTCGACGTGACCGAGGCCGCGATCAATGCGCGCTTGACGAAGGCGCGCCAACTGTTGCGGGAGCGACTCGAGAACAGGATGTTCGACCATGGATGAACGCACGCTCGAACGATTGAACGCGTACCTCGACGGCGAACTCGACGCGGCCGCGGCCGAGGACGTGCGGCGCTTGTTGGACCGCGATCCTGCGGCGCGCGAGACGTTCACGGCGCTGAAGTCGCAACACGACGCGCTCGATCGCGCGTTCGCACCGTTGGTCGCCACGGCCGAGGGACGTGCGTCGACGTGGTCCGCTCCAGTCGCACACGGGAGCACACGGCCGACCTCGCGCGTCCCGCTCGCCCTGCTCGTGCCCCTCGCGGTGGCGGCTCTGCTCGGCTTCGTCGCCGGCGCGCTGTGGTTCCGCGTGCCGTCCGCGGAAGCCTCGCCGTTCGCGCGCATCACGATCGCGACCGCTCCGCTCGAAGCACGCGCGCGCGGCGCGACCACGTTCACGTCGATCGATACGCGAGCGCCGCTCGACCGCGGCGCGACGCTGCGAACCACTTCAGGCAAGGTCACGGTCGCGCTCGCGGACGGTTCGAACCTCCGCCTCGCCCCGAACACGACGCTGACGCTCGACGACGCGCGGACGTGCTCACTCGATCGCGGCGCCGTATTGTCCGACGTCGCGCCGTCCGACACGACGTTCGTCGTGCGCTGCGATGGACTCGACGTGACCGCGCTCGGCACGAACTTCGAAGTCGCGCACGGGGACGGCCTAGCTGGCGACGAAGCCGGCAAGCGCGTCACGCACGTCCGCGTCCTCAGCGGTCGCGTGCGCGTCGGCTCGACCGAGGTCGGCGCCGGCTACGGACTCCGCGCGCTCGATGGCTTGCCCGGCGAGCCGACGAAGCTCCACGACCTCGCGATCCTGACCAATTGGGTCCACGAACTGCTCGTGCTCGAGGGCGACCGCAGCGACGAGCTCGACGCGCGCGTCAACGAGATGCTCGCGATGCTCGGTCGCACGAAGATGGCGCACCTCTACGAGTACGAGATGCGCTCGCTCGGCGACCATTGCGTGCTGCCGCTGACGCGCTTCGTCCAATCACCGCAATCGAACGACGACATCTATCGCCGACGTGAGGCCGCGCGCATCGCGAGCGACCTCGCGTCGCCGGCCTACATCCCGGCGATGATCGAGCTGCTCGATGATGCCGATCCGGACGTGCGCGTCGTCGCCGCGCGCGCTCTCCTGCGATTGACGGGCTCGACGCGCGGCTTCGACGAGGCGTACTGGCGCGCGGCCGACCTCGAAGCAGGCCGCGCGTCGTGGCGCGCGTGGAGTCGCGCGAAGGACTGACGGCGACCGAGTCCAAAACGCGAATCAGCCTCGACCCTTCCGGAGGGCCGAGGCTGATTCGCGCTCGAGACGAGTTCATCGGACGGACCCGCTCACGGATCGCGGCGCCGATCGGTTCACCTCGTTCAGTCCTTGTTGATCTTCTTGCTCGTCTTCAGCGTCGCGTGCCAACCGCCGTTCGCGCCGTGGCGACCGATGGTGCCCTTCAGCGACTTGATGCGGTAGGTGCCTTCGTCGTCGACCTTGCCACTCGCGATCAACGAGACCGAACCGATTCCGGTCAGGAAGTTGCCGACTTCCGTTCCGCCGATGACGCGCTTCTTCGCCGGCGCATCGTCGACGTGCGACTGGAAGCCGCGGAACACCATGGCACGCTGAAAGAACAGATCATCGAAGCCATCGCTCGACGCGGCGCTCTTCGGGAACTCCACCATCACGCAGTTGGAACCCGGCGCGACACTGACGATGACGCTCTCCTCGAGCTTGCGCAGCTTGTCGTTGCCGCTCGTGAACGCGCCGGCGAGCTTGCCCTTGAAGCGCTGCGGCACGAACGCGAGTCCCCACGGACGGTCGAGACCGGTCACCGAGATCTCCGTCACTTCCGCCGTCGTCTGCGGATCGAACACGTGCACCTCGTCGGTGCCGTACGACGACACGTACAGCAGTCCGTCCGGACCCGTCGCGACGCCGGCCGTGCGCCCCATCCCCGAGCCGATGCCGATCGACTGGATCATTCCGAACGGCCCATACTCGTACACCTGCCCGGGGACCTCGACGCCGCCGAGCGTGTGCGACAGGTACATCGCGAGGTAGAGATGGCCATTGCGGCCGAACTCCATGTCGTACGGGAGATCGAGCGGGTACGGGAACGCGATCTCGCGGATCACCACACCGGATTCGTCGAGCTCGATGAGCTCGCCCTCGGCTCCGACGTAGATCGTGCCCTCGGGGCTGATCGTGAGCGTGCGGTGCTGTTCGCCAGGGAGCGGGAAGACCTTGTCTTGTTCCCAGCCGAGGTCGGTCCGTTCGAAGCGGACGAGTTGTTCGAAGTTCCCACTCAGCACGAACAGGTCGCCGCGAGGTCCGAACGCCAAGTCGCGCAGATCCGAGGAGCCGAGGTTGAGCACGTGGACCGGGTTTCCATCCACGTCGAGCGCTTGGACCACGCCGCCGGTGGTGACGTAGAGCAAGCCATCGGGGCCGAACGCGAGGGCGCGCGGCACCGTCGGGGTCAGTGGATTCGACGTCTCGACCAGGCCCTCCACGTCGGGGGAGGCGCCGAGCGTCACGATGCGACTGTTGCCGTAGGCGGCGATCATCAAGTCGTCGGCGCGGAACTCGCCGGCGCTGGCAACCACGGGGAGCAGACTCGCGAACACGAACGTCATCGAACGGGCAGACATGGGTACCGATCCTTTGTTTGAGCTTTGAAACCGATGTCGAACACCGGCTTCAGGGGCGGTACCGGCCCATGCGCAGCTCTTTTCTTGGAGAATCTTTGCCGACGGGACCGGCGCCAGGAACCTCACCAGGATCCGCACCCGGCACCCCCCGGCGTCGACCTCACCCCGCTTGCGTCTGGATCACGCGCACCTCGCGCTGCGGGAACGGGATCGAGATGCCTTCGCGGTCGAAGCGTTGCTTGATCGCCTTGGTGAGTTCAAACGCGATCGATCCGAAGTCTTCGCGCTTCGTCCACGCGTGCACCGTGAACTCGACCGCGGAATCGGCGAGCTTGCTGACGTTCACTCCCGGAGCCGGGTCCTTCAGCACGTGCGGGTTCGACGCGAGCACGTCGTGCAACACGTTCGCGACCTTGTCGAGGTCGTCCTGGTAGCCGACGCCGACGACGATCTGCGCGCGCCGCGTCGTGTTCGCCGACGCGTTGATGATCACCGCGCTCGTGATCGCGGAGTTCGGCACGATGATCTTCTGATTGTCCACCGTCGTCAGCACACAGGTGAACAAGTCGATGTCGCGCACGACGCCGGCCACGCCGGCCGCTTCGATCGCGTCGCCGACTTTGAACGGCCGGAACACGAGGATCATCACGCCCGCCGCGAAGTTCGACAGCGAGCCCTGCAGCGCGAAGCCGACCGCGAGGCCCGCCGCGCCGAGCACCGCGACGAACGACGTCGTCGGCACACCGACCTTGTCGATCGCCGCGATGATCGCGAACGCCATGATCGCCGCGTGGACCATCGATCCGGCGAAGCCGGCGAGCTCGAGGTCCATCTTCGCGCGCTCCATGCCGCCGCGCACGAGCCGTGACGCGAAGCGCGCCGCGAACCGACCACCGATCAGGATGATCACGGCGAACAGGCACTTCATGCCGTAGTCGGCGATCGCCGGCACCGCGACGTCGATCCACGTCGAGATCTTCGCGCGCACCACGTCGGGATCGAAGAAGCCGGCGTCGAGCGCGGATGCGGGAGGATTGGACTCGGTCGCGGTCGGGGTGGTTTGCAACAGCACGGACGAACTCCTCGGGATCGGGGGTTTCGGGGCGGAGCGCAGGCGGCGAGGTTATCGAGGCGGCGCGCTCTCGACGAGATACGCGACGTGGCCGCGCGCGAGGCGTGCGACGATCACGAGGCCATGTCGTGACCCCGAGCCCGCGAATTGCTTCGCGAGCGCGTCGGCGGGCGTCGGGTGACCCCGCTTCTTGACGGTCACGGGGCCAACGTCGTGCTCGCGCAACAGTGCGCGGACCTGCTTCGCGTCGGCGCTCGTGACCCCGAGCACGCGGTAGCTGCGCGCGAACGGCGACTCGATCGGAGCGTCGGCGCCGAGGTATCCGATGTCGGCGTGCACCGCGTGCGCGCCGTGTCGCCGCGCGAATGCGCCGAGCAGATCGGCTTGGAGCACCGCGACGTCGGGCTCGATCACGAACGGTGTCGCGCGAGCCGCGGCCTCGTCGAGCGCAGCCGCCGGACCTGGCTCCGCCACGAACACGGATGCGATGCCCTGCGCGTCGATCGCGACGGCTTCGAGCGGATGCGCGCTCGCGAGTACGCCGCGCCACAGCGTCGTCTCGACCAACTCCCCGCGGTGGGACACGAGCGACCACGTCGCGTCGGGGATCGCGGCGTCGTCACTCGCGTGGCGCAGCCGGTCGAATCCAGGGGCGAGTTTGAGGCACGCCCCCGCGAACTCCGCCGACGCAGTGCACAGGTCGGACCACGATGGCGACCACGTCTCCGGATCGGCCAAGCGTTCGCCGTCGCTGCGGCGATCGGGGTCGAACAACGCGACGCACTCCGCGGCGCGCAGCGGCGGCCGCATCGCATCGGCGCGCACCGCGAGCACCGCGAGGCCGGCGCGGCGCGCGTTGGCAGCGGCATACGGAGCAACTTCGGCGTCGCGCTCACCGGCGACGACACGGAGTCCGCGCGCCGCGAGCGCGAGCGCATCCGCGCCAAGCCCACACGTCGCGTCGAACACGACGCGTCCGCCCACATGCTCCGCGATGCGCGACGCGCGCCAGCGCGCGACGGATTCGTGCGTCGCCTGTTCGAGCCCCTTGCGTGTCAACCAATGCAGCGCGCCACTCGGCGATTTGCGCGCGGCGCGAGGTCGCAGCACGCGTTGCTCGAGGACGCGGCGCGCGAGCTCCGCACCGAATTGCTTGCGGAGTCGATCGAGCGCGACGAGCTCGCTGGCGTCGGCGGGCAACGCCTCGAGCGCGGCGTCGACGGCGGCGGAGAACAGCGGGTCGTGGGACTCCATGGGCTCACACCTACCGTCCGTGGACGTCGCGGCGAAGGGGGCTGACCCATTTTGCGGGTTCGCGGCGCGTCCGAAGCTCGAACGGCCGGCCTTTCGCCACGAAGCCGTGCGGACTCGAACAGGGGCTGCCCCCTTCGCCTACACTCCTCGCCCCGATCGCTCGGGCAGGGAGTGTGTTCGCACATGGACCGAATGGATCAGCCGGCGACTCTGACGATCGCGGTCTCGCACCTGCCGCGCGTCCACTACGCGATGCAGCAGAACGACGTGCCGATCGTCGGTGAACTGACCGTGACGAACCCCGGTGCGCACGATCTCGTCGATCTCGACGTGCGGATCACGATCGATGGCGGTCTAGCGAAGCCTCGACATCTCCACGTCGATCGCATCCCCGCCGGAGGCACGTGGCGCCTCGGGCCGCTCGCGTTGGAACTCGACGGCGAAGTGTTGGTACGTCAGACCGAACGCGAGAAGACGCGGCTGCGCGTTCGCGTGACGACCAAGGACGCGCTGATCGCCGAGCACGACGCGTCGATCGAGATCCTCGCGTACGACGAGTGGAGCGGGCTCGACACGCTGCCCGAAATCCTGGCCGCGTTCGTCCAACCGAATCATCCCGACGTCGCGCGCGTACTGTCCGCCGCGTCGGCGCAACTGCTGCGCACGACCGGCTCCGGGTCATTGGCGGGATATCAGGACCGGGATCCGCGCCGCGTGCGCGCGATCGTGGCGGCGATCCACGCCGCGATCGCCGACCTGCGAATCGCCTACGCGAATCCGCCCGCCGGCTTCGAGCAGGCCGGTCAACGCGTGCGCTCACCCGACCGCATCGTCGAGAGCAAGCTCGCGACCTGCCTCGACCTCGCGACGTGGTACGCGGCGTGCTTCGAGCAGGCCGGCTTGCACGCGTTGGTGCTGCTCGTGCAAGGCCATGCGTTCGCCGGCGCGTGGACGCACGACGAGTCGTTCGCCGAAGCCGCGCTCGATGACGGGCTGCGCGTCAAGAAGCGCGTCGAACTCGGAGAAATCGTCGTCGTCGAAACGACGTGCGCGACCGACGCGGCCGGGCCGAGCTTCGAGCGCGCGGAAAACGCGGCGCGCGTTCGCTTCGCCGACCTGAGCCAATTCCTGGTCGCCCTCGACGTGTCGGCGGCTCGGCGCGCGCGCATCCGACCGCTGCCGCATCGCATCGCGGCGGAGCGGTTCGCGAACGCGTCCACGCCGGAGAGCGCACCAGAACTCGATGTCGCCGGGTCGTTGCCGCAGGCACAGCCCCACCCGACGACCCCGGCACCAGCACCCGGGCCGGCACCCGGGCCAGCACCCGGGTCGACGCCCGGGCCGGCGCGCGGGCCGGCGCCCGGGCCAGCGGCGGCGACCGACGCCGCTAGCGCCGAGACGCCGCATGCACGGCTCGAGCGTTGGAAGCGCAAGCTGCTCGATCTCTCGCTGCGCAACCGCCTGTTGAACTTCCGCGAAACCAAGCGCGCCGTGCCGCTCGTGCACATCGACGTCTCGGCGCTCGAGAACGCGTTGGCCGCAGGCGCATCGTTCACGGTGCGCTCCCGTGAACAGCTCGAGAAGCTGCGCGGCCCGCGCGACGCGACCTTGCATCGCGAGCGCACCGGAGCCGACCTCGTCGAAGCGTTCGTCGCCGACGAACTCGCGCACGGACGCCTGTACGCGGATCTCGATGCGGACACTCTCGACACGCGCTTGGTGCATTCGTTCCGCGAGGCACGCGTCGAACTCGAAGAGTCCGGCGCGACCACGCTGTTCCTCGCGCTCGGGTTCCTGGTGTGGTTCGAGACTCCCACGTCGAACGACGCACGCCGCGCCCCGATCCTGTTGCTGCCGCTCGTGATCGAACGCGCATCCGTGCGCGAAGCGTTCAAGCTGCGCCTCGCCGAGGACGATCCGCGCATCAACGAGACGCTGCTCGAGAAACTGCGCGCGGAGTTCCCACACATCGACACCCACGGCCTCGACGAGCTTCCCGAGGACGAGTCGGGTCTCGACGTGAAGGCGGTCCTCGATCGCTTCCGCGTCGCGGTGAAGGACGAGCCACGGTTCGAAGTCGAGGATCGCGCGGTCGTCGGCTCGTTCTCGTTCGCGAAGTTCCTGATGTGGCTCGACCTGCAGGCGCGCTCGGCGACGTTGATGCAAGCGCCTGTCGTGCGTCACCTCGTCGAGCGGCCCGGCCAGCGCTTCGCCGCGGACGTGCGGTTCGCGAGCGCCGAACAGCTCGACCTGCAATGGCAGCCCGCGCGCGCGTTCTGCCCACTCGATGCCGACTCATCGCAGCTCGCCGCCGTGGCGACCGCGACCGCGGGCGCGAGCTTCGTCCTCCAAGGACCGCCGGGCACGGGCAAGTCGCAGACGATCGCGAACCTCATCGCACAAGCGCTCGCCGAGGGCAAACGCGTGCTGTTCGTGGCCGAGAAGCGCGCCGCGCTGTCCGTCGTCCACGAGCGCTTGAAAAAGGTCGGGATCGACCCGTTCTGCCTCGAGTTGCACTCGAACAAGATCAGCAAGACGCTGGTGCTCGAGCAGCTCGAAGCCGCACTCGACGCGGAACTCGGCGGCACACCGTCGATCACCAGCGCCGCCGCGCTCGCGGAAGTGCGTGAGCAACTGAATGCCTACGTGGACGCGAGTCATCGCGTGCGTCCGCTCGGACTCAGCGTCTACACCGCGCGCGCGCAGGCGCTGGCGTTGTCGAGCGCGCCCGAGCTGCCGCTGCGGTTCGACGCGCCGGAGACGATCGAGGCCGCGACGCTCGACGCTGCGGCGGCCGCACTGGAGCCGCTCCCCGCGGCGATCGACGCCGCCGGTTCACCGCACGGCCATCCGTTGGCCGGTTTGCGCTGCACCGCATGGGCGTCGACGTTGCCGCAGCGTCTCGACGCGGCGGCGGAAGCACTCGACGCCAGCATCCGCGCACTGCATGCCGCGCTCGCGCCGTGGCTCGCCGCGATCGGATGGATGTCGCCGAGCGGCCCAACGTCGCTGTCGCGCAGCCAAGCGCGTGCGCTGGCGGAGCTCGCGACGACCGTCGCCGCGACGTGTGGCCCCGCGCACGAGATGGTCACCGAACCCGGCTTCGCCGAGCTGAAGCCGCAATGGCTGGCTGCGATCGCGCGTGGGCGCGAGCGCGACGCGCTGGCGAGCGCGCTGCGCGCGCGTTGGCGCGATGCGTTCCTCACGGCGGATCCGGCGTCGTGGCGCGCGAAGCTCACCGCGGCACGCGATGCGTTGCCGGTCGTTCGCTGGTTCAAGCTGCGCGCGGTCCACGGCGAGCTGCGTCCGCACTTCGCCTCCGGGCAACCCGATGACGACACGATGCTGGCGGACTTCGACGCCATCGACGCGTTGCGCCGCGAGACCGAAGCGCTGCGAACGCTTCCGGCGGCCCGCGCGTTCGGCGCGCGCTTCACCGTCGATGGCGCGGACTGGGCCGCCCTCGAAGGTGTCGTCGCGTACGTCGAGATGCTGCGTGCGCGACTGGCGCGTGTCGCGACCGGTGATGTCGTATTCGATGCCAACGTGCGCGATCGCGTCGCCACGCTGGTGTCGACGGGTCGCGATGCGGTCGCCGCGGGCGCGCCGCTGGCCACCGCGATCTCGGTGCTGGCCGTGCGGTTCCGAGAGTTCGAAGCGGCGCGTACGACGTTCGCGACCGAGTTCTGCGTCGACGCGGAGGCCGCGCTCGAGCGCCCCGACGCGGCGCTGTCCGATGTGTGCGCCGAACTCGCGCGTTGGCGGGCCGGAAAGGGTGGCTTGCGCGAGTGGTGCCATTGGCAGACCGTGCGCGAGCGCGTGAGCGGCGCGGCGCATCCGGGGTTGGTCACCGCGATCGAAGCCGGCACGCTGCGGCCCGCTGATGCGCACGACGCGTATCGCCGCGCATTGTTGCGCGCGTGGCTCGACGCGACGATCGACGCGGATCCGGTGCTGCGGCCGTTCATCGCGCGCGAGCACGAGCGCAAGATCGCGCGCTTCCGCGAACTCGACACGCGCAGCCTCGGCGAAGCAGCCTCGGCGGTCGGCGCCCTGCTCGCGGCGCGCGTGCCGCGACTCCAGGGTCAAGCGAGCGAATCGTCGGAAGTCGGCCTCCTGTTGCGCGAGATCGCGAAGAAGCGCCGGCGCTTGCCCGTGCGGCGCTTGATCGAGAAATTGCCGACGCTGCTTCCGCGTCTGAAGCCATGCTTCCTGATGAGTCCGCTGTCGGTCGCGCAGATGCTCGACCCGGCGATCCCGCAGTTCGACCTGGTCGTGTTCGACGAAGCATCGCAGATCCCGGTGTGGGACGCGATCGGAGCGATGGCGCGCGGCGCGAACGTCGTCGTCGTCGGCGACTCGAAGCAACTGCCGCCGACGAACTTCTTCCAGAAGCTCGAGGACGGCGACGAGGAGCCCGACGAAGACGAGATCGAAGAACTCGAGAGCATCCTCGACGAGTGCGTCGTGTCGGGGTTGGCCGAGATGAGCCTGCGCTGGCACTACCGCAGTCGACACGAGAGCCTGATCGCGTTCTCGAACGCGCACTACTACGGGAACTCGTTGTTGACGTTTCCCGGACCCGCGCACGCGGTCGATGGGCTGGGCGTGCGCCTCGTCCATCTCGACGACGCGCGCTACGACCGGGCGCAGTCGCGCGCGAATCGCAAGGAGGCCGAGGCCGTGGTCGCCGACTTGCTCGCGCGGCTCGCAGCGAAGCCCGACGAGAGCATCGGCGTGGTCACGTTCAGCCAGGCGCAACAGACGCTGATCGAGGACCTGCTCGATCGCGAGCTGCGCACGCGCCCGGAGCTCGAGCGCTTCTTCACCGATGCCGTCGCGGAGCCGACGTTCGTGAAGAACCTCGAGAACGTGCAAGGCGACGAGCGCGACGTGATCTTGTTCTCCGTGTGCTACGGGCCGGATGAGCAGGGCAAGGTCGCGATGAACTTCGGCCCGCTGAACCGCGAAGGCGGCGAGCGACGCTTGAACGTCGCGATCACGCGCGCGCGCCGCCAAGTCGTCGTCTTCACGTGCTTGCACCCCGATCGCATCGATCTGGCGCGCACGCGCGCGGTCGGCGTGCAACACCTGAAGACGTTCCTCGACTACGCGCGGCGCGGACCACTCGCGATCGCGAAGGCGACGACCCTCCGCGCGGCGGCGCGACCGAGTCGCCGTTCGAAGCACAGGTCCTCGCCGCGCTCGTCGCGAAGGGCCACGCCATCGACGCGCAAGTCGGTTGTTCGGGCTACCGCATCGACCTCGCCGTGAAGGATCCGGAGTACCCCGGACGCTACGTGCTCGGCATCGAATGCGACGGCGCGTTCTATCACCGCGCCGCGACGGCGCGCGACCGCGATCGTTTGCGCGCCGATGTGTTGCGGCGCTTGGGTTGGACGCTGCATCGCGTGTGGTCGACGGATTGGTTCTCCGATCCCGCGAAGGAGCTGGCTCGCCTCGAAGCGGCGATCGCCGCGGCGTCGGCGAGTGCTCGCGAGTCCCGGAGCGCCGCCGCGATCGCGGCGCCGGTGATCACGGCGAGCGCCACGACTCTCCCCGATGCAGCGCCCGCGGCCGCGGGCGATGGAAGCGCATCGTCTGCGACGCCGACGCGCGCACCGTCCGAATCCGAACCCGCCGTCGATCCCGAGCCGACACCATCGACTCCAACGAAGCCCGCGGAAGCGGCGGCGCCGACGGCGCCGGCCGCGGTCGGGCCGCACGAGCCGACGCCCGGGGTCCGCATGGAGCGTTACGTTCCGTACCGCAGAGGCCGACCTCTGGGCACGACGACGGACTTGCCGACCGCGGGTTCCGATCCGCGCGCGCGGGACGCGTTCTGCGCGATCGTGCTCGCGGAAGCCCCCGTGCGTCACGACCTCGCGCTCGAGCGGCTCGCAGGCCTCTATCAAGTCGGCCGGGTCACGCAGCGCGTCCTCGATCAACTCGACCCGGTCGCGCGCGCGGTGCTCGACGCGGGCCAAGTGCGACTCGTCGACGGTGTGCTGTGGACGACGGCGCAGGATCCCGCGGCCTGGCGCGCGTTCCGCACGCCGACGGACGAGGGCGCGGCGGCGCGGTCGGCGGAAGAGCTGCCGGACGTCGAGATCGCGAACGCGGCCGCATGGATCCTCGCGCAGCAGCTCAGTCTCGACGTCGACGACCTCTTGCGTGAAGTCGCGCGGCTGTTCGGTTACGCGCGACTCGGCAGCACCGTGAAGGCGCGCATGGACGTCGGCCTGCGAGCGCTCGTCGCGCGGGGCGAAGCCGCGCTCGATGGTCGACGCGCGACGATCGTCGAGGCCAGGCGCACCGCGAAGAGTTGACGAGATCCTGTCGTCCAGTTCATTGACGTGTCGCGGACTTCGCGTAGCCTCCCGCTCTTCTCCGAGTGATCTCGGAGACTTGGGAGCTCCGATCGAATCGGAGTTGCGGGCAGAGTGAAGGGTCCGTTCTCGGGGAACGCCGCGCGGGGGATCATGCGCGGCAACGAACGTGAGAGCGGGGACTTGCTGACCTAAGGAATCGGGAATCGTCGAGACAGCGTGAGACCGAGACGACGCGCCCGCCGCTCGTCGAGCACGACTGTCCAAGTGGTCATTGGGGGTATCCCAAAGTGTTCAACAAGTTGCGCATCCTCGCGCTTTGCAGTCCCGTCGTCCTCGGGCTGGCGCCTCTCTCCATCGCCGCGACGATCCACGTCGACGCGGCATTCGTCGGAGTCGAAACCGGCTCCCTCACCAATCCCTTCAACACCATTCAGGAAGGGATCACGGCCGCCGCTGCGAACGACACCGTCCAAGTCGCCGCCGGCACGTACGTCGAACAGATCGACTTCCTCGGCAAGAACATCGCCGTCGTCGGCGCCGGCGCGGAGACGACGACCATTCGGACGCCGCTCGGGCGCTCCGTGGTCCTCACGCGCACCGACTTGCCGACCTGCGGCGGCAATCGCGCGGTCGACGCCGCGGTGTGGATCGAGAACACCACGAGTGCTCGCCTGTCCGGCTTCACGGTCGACGGCAACAACTCGTTGATCTACACGTTCTCCGGCACTCCGGTCCGCACGGTCGGCATCGGCCTGAAGGCGGCTCGCGCCGTGATCGAACACTGCCGCGTCCAGCGCGTGCGCGATCCGTCCGGTGACGGCAATCAGGGCGGTCTCGCGATCTACGTGTGCTTCAACGGCAGCAACGTCTCGATCACGAACAACACCGTCGTCGATTGCCAAAAGGGTGGCATCGTCATCAACGGTCACTCCGGCAACTTGATCACGCCGGCGTGTACCGCGGGCGATGCGCAAGCGCCGCACGCGCAGATCACGGGCAACGTCGTGCTCGGCCACGGCAAGACCTGGGCGATCGCGTTCAACGGCATCCAGGTCGGCTTCGGCGCGACCGCGGTGATCACGAACAACGTCGTCAGCGGCTGCTACTACGAAGGCACGTCGGCCGCGTCCGGCGGCATCCTGTTGGTCGGGTCAGGTCCGTGCACGGTCGAAGGCAACATCGCAACCGCGAACAACGTCGGCATCTGGGCGACGGACGTCGACTTCGGCTTCGGCAACATCGCCGTCGGCGCCGGCGTCTATCGCGGCAACATCCTCAACAACCCGCAGAACGGCGATCCGCTGTCGTTCGCGGACAACGCGTTCGACGACAACGCCGCGAGCCTGTGGGACGCGAACACGTATCACAACTTCGACGGCGCCCACGGCTTCCCCGCTGGCTACGACATCGGCTTCTCGACCACGGCCGGTGTCGCGACCGTCGACGTCAATGCCGCTCAACTCGATGTGCTCGACTGGACGGACCTCGACGGTCCGTCGAGTACTGCGACCGCGGCGGACCCCCAGGGGATGGCGCTCGGTCAGTTCAATGGCGACGGCAAGTTGGATGTGGCGACTGCCTGCGAGTCGTCGAACTCGGTGTCGGTGCTGTTGAACGATGGCAGCGGTGCACTGTTGGCCGCCGCGACCACGACGTCCGCCACGCAGTTGAAGGGCGCGCGCGCGATCACCGCGGGCAACTTCGTCGGTGACGCGAACCTCGATCTTGCCGTGGCCTGCAAGAGCGGCAACACGGTGACGCTGCTCCAAGGTGACGGCGTCGGCGGGTTCACGATCGCGGGCACCGTTGCGGTCTCGACCGGTCCGTACGCGATCGCGTCGGCCGATCTCGACGGAGACGCCGATGCGGATCTGGTCGTGACGACGGTCGGCACGCCGTTCTTCACGCCGGGTGGCGTCACGGTGCTGATGAACGGTCCCTTCGGGACGTTCACGCCGACGGCGCTCACGGCTCCGGGTGCTGGATTCGGTCAGGTGCAAGGCGTCGCGGTCGGAGACCTCGGCGGCAGCGCACTGCCCGAGATCGTCGCCGTCGACGGCGACACCGGCCTCGTCCTCGTCTACGAGAACACCGCGGGCACGTTCGGCGCGCCGCTGCTGCCCGACCCGAAGCTGTCGCCGAGTGAAGTCGTGAAGCCGCGCAGCGCGGTCGTGAGCGACGTCAACTTCGATCGTCGCAACGACATCGTGATCACGAACCTCGGCAACGTGCCGACGAACTTCGGTGACGTGCGCGTGCTCCTGCATTCGCCGGTCACGACCGTCACGTTTGGGCCGGCGCTGGCATTCGAAGCCGGCACGTTCCCGACCGCTGTCGCGGTCGGTGAGCTGTACACCGATCAGCTCGCCGGTGGCGATCGCACGGGCCTGGACATGGTCACGGCGAACTTCGGCGCGTCGTCATTGACGCAGTTGAACGGCTTCCTCGGAGCGGTCACGCCGTCGGCGAGCGTCAAGAGCGACGGCGCGTTCCTCGCACAAAGCGACTTCGCGCTCGGCGCGTTGCCGACCGCGGTCGCGATCGAGGACATGAACGGCGACGGATTCGACGACGTGGTCGCGACCGTCACCGGCGTGACGAACGCCGTGCGCGTGTTCCTCGGTCCGGTGCAGGCGTTGGTCGAACCGTACGGCTTCGGCTGCCCCGGTACGGGCGGCACCGTTCCGGTGAACAGCGCGATCGGATTGCCGACGATCGGCAACGCGAACTTCACCGACACACTGTCGAACGCGGCACCGTTCCACGCGAACTTCCTCGCGCTCGGCGTGGGACCGGCGAACGCGGAGTACGGCTTCACGGGCAGCGGTTGCTTCTTGCTCGTGAACCCGTCGCCGATCTTCCTGACGTTCCGCTCGTTCACCGACGCCAGCGGTTCGTCGTCGATCGGTTTGCCCATCCCCGGTGCTCCGGTGCTCGCGGGACTGCAGGTGTACACGCAATGGCTGGTGTTCGACGCGGCCGGGCCTTCGCCCGGCATCGTGTTCTCCAACGGCCTGCGCATCCGCCTCGGTTTCTGATCGCCGCATGACCGCCGCTCCGCCGCGACCCTCGCGGCGGAGCGTCGGTGTTCCCCATCGTCGGAGTTCGCCGTGAAGTACGTCGTCGCCAGCACCCTGTGTGCCGCCCTGGGATTCGCATTCCCCGCACGCGCTCATGCGCAGCATGCACCGAGCGCGATTCCCGCTCTGCAACGCATCGAGCCGTTCTTCATCGCCAGCGGCGACGCCGACGGCAGCATGCTCGGCATGTTCTCGCGCACTCCGGTGCGCGTGCGCCGCGACGGCTTCGAACTCGCGACGCCCGCGGGCGATCGCGTCGAGTTCGTGGTGGCGACGACCGACGGCTCCGCACTGAACGGAACGCCTCGAGGCGTCGACGCCAGCGCGACGCGCATCACCCGATTCCATGGCCGCGAGCCAACCGCGTACACGACACACGCCACGGCTTTCCGCACGGCGCGCGTCATCGACGCCGATCGCGGTGTCGCGCTCGATCTGCGCTCGACCCAAGGCGCGCTCGAATACGACCTCACGCTGGACGCCCGCGTTGCGACGAACTCCATCGCGCTCGAATTGCGCGGCGCCCGCGACGTCGTCGTGCTCGCGGATGGTGCGCTGCGCATCGAGACCGCGCGCGGCGCGATCGAACAGTCGGCGCCGAAGACCTTCGCCCGCACCACCTTCGGTGAACGCCGCGAACTCGCGTCACGCTGCATCCGACTCGGCCCCACGCGCATCGGCTTCGAGGTCGAAGGACGCGCCGACGGCGAGTCGATCTGCATCGACCCCGTGATCGCGTTCGGCACGTACCTCGGCACCGGCGTGTTCGACGAGATCCGCGATGTCACGACCGACGTCGCGGGCAACGTCTACGTCACGGGCTGGACTTCGTCGGCGGCGTTCCCAGTCACCGGCGGCGCGTACGACACCGTGTTCAACGGCAATCGTGAGGCGTTCGTCGCCGGCTTCACGCAAGACTGTGCGAGCCTCGCCTTCGCGACGTTCCTCGGCGGCGGCGCGAACGACGAAGCGACGGCGATCGCCATCGGACCCTCGGGTCTCACGATCGCGGGTCGCACGGAGTCGAGCGACTTCCCGACGACGCCAGGCGCGTTCTCCATCGCCGGAGCGGGCGGCGACGACGTGTTCGTCACGCGCCTGTCGGCGACGGGCGCGACGCTCCTCGCGTCGACGCTGCTCGGTGGCGGCGGCGAGGACGTTCCGTACGGACTCGCGCTCGACGAGACCGGCGCGGCGTGGATCGCGGGCGGCACCGCGTCCGGCGATTTCCCCGTCACACCGGGCGTCGTCTCGACCGCGCTGCGCGGCACCTCGGATGCGTTCATGACTCGATTGGACGCGAGCCTGGGTGCGCTCGTGTTCTCGACGTTCATCGGAGGCTTCGGCGCCGAGCGCGCGACTGATGTCCAGGTGCGCACGATCGGGCCGGGCAACATCGCCGGCTTCGTCGCGGGCTCGACGACCTCGGGCGACTTCCCGGCGACGCCGGGCGCGTTCGACCCGACCTACGGTGGAAGCGTCGATGGTTTCCTCGTCCGCATCACCGCATTCGGCACCGCGTTGCCGTACGCCACGTACGTCGGCGGGGCCGCGTTCGACGTCGCGACCGCACTGGCCATCGATCCACTGGGAGAAGCCACCGTCGTCGGTGAGACGTGGTCGGCTGCGTTCCCGACGTCGTTCGGTGCCGCGCAAACCGTCTTCGGTGGCGGCCTCGGCGATGCGTTCGCGCTTCGCGTCAACGCCACCGGGACCGGACTCGACTTCTCCACGTTCATCGGCGGATCCGGGGACGACGCCGCGACCGCGGTCGCGCTCGACTACGCCGGAGCCGCACACATCGGCGGAGTCGTCGGCGACGGCGCTCCGCTGCCCGGCGCGTTCCATGGCGGCGGTTCCGACGCGATGTTCGCTCGACTCTCGTTGCTCGGCGATGCGATCGTCGATGGCGCGTTCGTCGGCGGCTCGAATGCCGATGCCGCGAATGCGTTGACCATCGACTGCATCGGTCGATCGCTGCTCGCGGGATCGTGCTTCAGCGGCGATGTCACGGCGATCGGTGGCTTCGGCGCCGACCTCGCGTTCAACGGTCTCGTCGACGGGTTCGTCGTCGGCTTCGCGAAGGCGACGATCACCTGCGGCGGCTCGCCGTCCGCGACGAACTACGGCGCGGGCAAGCCCGGCACCTTCGGCGTTCCGACGCTGACGGCGTTGGTGCCACCGACCGTGCCGACTCCCGCGTTCACCATCCGATTGGCGAACGGACGCCCCGGCGCCCTGCCGGTGCTGTTCCTCGGCTTCACGCCGTTGTCGATTCCGTTCGACGGCGGCACGCTGCTCGCGAACCCGGTGTTCGTGCTGCCGCTCGTCCCCTATCCGGGATCCGGGCAGATCGACTTGACCTTCCCGTTCTGCGACGTCGCGGCGTACTGCGGCGCCACGGCCTACCTGCAAGCGATGTTCGTCGATCCGGGCGCCGCGGGCTTCTACATGACCGCGCAGACCGCGGGACTCACGATCACGCTCGGCTCGTGACGTCGGCGATCGGCGGCGTTCGCGCGCGGATCACTTCTTCACGCGGCACGAGCCGCCATGCTTCGCGTGGTAGTCCTGGTGGTAGTCCTCGGCCGCGAAGAACGTCGGCGCCTTCTCGACCTGCGTGACGATCGGCCGGTCCTCGTACTCGGCGGTCTTGCCGAGCGTCTCGATGAACTCCTTGGCCTGTGCGAGTTGCGCGTCGTCGGCCGCGGTCAAGCGCGTTCATGATGTCCTCTCGACAACGACTCAGGACCCCGCGCATTGACGCACGTTCCGAATTCCACGGGACGATGGCGGCGCTCCGCGATGAGCGGAACTACTTCCGGACGTAGAAATCGCCAATGCCGCTGCGTGGAGTCTCGCACAGCAGTTGAGTTTCGCTGTCACGGACCTCGTCGCGTGGTTGCGCGTCACTTCGGTTATGCGCGCGTAGGCAGCGCTGTGAACGCATGGATGGATCAGGGAGCGACGCTCTTGTGGCAGGCGGGGAGGCGGCTGGCGACGGATAACACATCACGATTTGCGAGGGGAGATCCCCTTCCACGGCGCGCTAATCTCGCTGTCTAGCTCTCTGTGCCGCTCGCGGCCTACCCTGGGATACGCTGAAACTGATGTTCCCGTTCACCCGCGTCGGTGCATCGCGTGCCCGCCTCGAATCGAACAGATCGATGGATGCTCGGCCCGCGTCACACATCAAACCGTTGCTAGAGCGCGCAAGCTTCGCGCTCATTGTCTATTCGCTGTTTTCGCTCGTTCAGCTCTTTCCACTAACATTGAACTTCGCTTCGTCGTGGCTCGGAGGCGCCGACTGGAATCAGTTCCTCGGCCAGGCACAGGCCGAACTCACCTCGTTGCTTCGCTACGGCGAGTTCCCGCTTTGGAACCCCTGGCGACACGGCGGACAGGTTTCATTCGCCCAGCCCGAGTCAATGTTTCTGTCCCCGGTCACTCCGCTCGCGGCGTTGATCGGTGTGGTCCCCGCATTTAAGCTGCTTGCGTTCCCGCTTTTCGTCATCGGATGCCTTGGGTGGCATGCGTTCGCGCAAGACATTGGCCTATCAGGCACATCTCGATTCGTCCCTGCGTTCACGTTTTTCGGATCCGCGGTATTTCCGCTCTACGTTGCGGGCGGCCTTCCGAGTTGGCTGCACGCGCTCGCGGTCATGCCGTGGCTCGTGCGCAGCGTGTGGCTCGCCGGAGAGCGGGACACCCATCGCCACGTTCTGATCGCCGGTGCGCTTCATGCGTTCTTGCTCTGGTGTGGCAGTATTCATCACTTCGTGTTCGTTCCAGTGCTGATGGTCTTGGTCGTGTTTGCGCGCGCGCTTGAACTTAAGAGCCTGCGCCCGGTCGGCGCGCTCGCATTGACGTTTGCGGTGAGCATCGGATTCGCCGCCCCGCGGCTACTGCCGGTCTTCGATGTGTATCAGCACTTTCCGCGCGAGGTCTCGCCCGAGGGTCGATTCGTCACCGCCACGTTGTTGCTCGCGTCATTCCTCGAACCTGTCGTTCCCTGGCGCATCGACCTATCGTCACTCGCTAGTACTTGGATTCACCTAGCCCCGGGTCAGTCAGTCCAGTGGGTAAACGCTGGTAGCTTCATGGGTCCGGTCGCCGTGATGTTCGCGCTGATCGGCGTTGCAAGCGCCGGCCGACGCGGGATCGCGTTTCTTCTGGTTGCGGCGGTGTTCGCCTGGGCGTCCTTCGGCTCCGCATACGAGCCAAGCCTCTGGATATGGCTGTGCAAGCTTCCCGTATTCAGTTCGATGCGCGCGCCGGAACGCCTGGTGGTCTACGTGACTTTTGCGGTCGCGATGTTTGCGGGCTTTGGCGCTGCTTGCATCGATCGTCTGATCGCGTCGAATTCTCAAACCGTGCGCCGCACGATCTTCGGTACCGCGTGCGTGCTTCTCTTGGCCCCGATGCTGTGGTTCAACGGACCAATTGCAGCGACCGCGTTCTGCGTTCCTGCACCTGACATCGCACCGGCCGGGAGGTTCTTCCAGGGCCCACCGCGGCAGGACGCCCGCCAGTGGGGTGGTGAGCTTTACGTGTCGGTGCTCGAGAATCGCGGCAACCCTATCGCTGAGTCCGACATTCCGATGCCGGTATTGGTGAAGTCGAGCGATGAACCGAGCTATCGCGGCGAGGTGTATTTGTTGTCGGGACAACCGATCGAAGCGGTCACGATCTCCCCGAACTCGGTTCACGTCGAAGCCAACTTGAGCGGGGTGGACACACTCGTGATCAACCAGAACTACTTCCCTGGTCATCGAATCGAAGGTGTAGCAGGAGCGAGCGTGTATGAACGCGAGGGCTTGATCGCAGTCGATCTTCCACCGGGTCGACACGACGTCCGCCTGAGGTTCGCGCAGCCGGCCGTCTGGCGAGGCTTGTTCCTCGGAGGCATCGCAATCGCACTCTTCGTCGTCGCATGGTTCACTCGCTCGACGCGAACCCGCCGCTTTGTGTTAATGGCGCAGATCGGCGTCGCGATTGCGACCGTGGTCGCGCTCTACTTCGTGGCGGCGAATCGACACGAGAATCAGTGGCGCCCGCCTACTCGGCGCTCGTGGTTCGTCGATGGGGCAGGCTCAACCGTGGGCTCCTTTCCAACGATTCAGTCGGTGATTGACATCGCCAACGTCGATGACGTGATTCGCGTGAAGGGCGGGGACTACGCCGGCTTCGTGCTGAACAAGGGCGTGACTATCGCGCGTGACGGCGATGCGCCGGTGGTGATCCGCGGTCGCGCCGCCGTCGAGAACTTACCTCGCGGGTCTGCTGCCCGCATTGTCGGGCTAGAGTTCGCGAGCGCGGACATTCACGGCACGGAATCGCTGGCGATCGAACGCAACGATGCCACGGTTACGCTTCAATCCGTCACCGTGCGTGGCCCGCCCGCACCAGGTGGCGCGAGCGCTGTGAGGATCCATCACTGCACACGAATTCATATCCTTGGCGGCGAAATGCGCAGCGCTAATGTCGCGATCGATATTGAAGACTCGATGATCACCATTGCGCGCTTGCGGACCGTAGCCACCCCTCTCGTGTTGCGCGCCGTACGGTCGGACGTGATCGCGGCCGATCTCGATGCCGATCCAACGCAAATCGTCGCCGAAGCGTCAAGTATCATTCGTCGCGGACATGACAAGATCGCTGATTCCGCGCAATCACCGATGGTCCGTGTCGTGTCGAGTTCTTTCGCAATTCCCTATCTCGAGGTCGAATGCTCGGGTTCACCCGGCGCGCGCGGGTTCTTACTTGTCGGCTCGGAGAGCGCCAGCGAGGCCGACGAGAACGCCGCGGGCGAAATTAAGCGACTTGTGCAGCTCACGGACCACCGATACCCGATGATCCCGCTGGTCATGCCTGCCGAAGGCTCAATTAGGTTCGTGATCGCGCAGCCCGGCGGTGACCTAGGTATTGGTAGCGCGTGCTACGTTCAACTAGCGCTTGAAACGGCACCCGGTTCGCTGCGATTCGAGTGCTCGCCGCTCGACGGGTTACTACGCACCGGCCCGTGAGTGATGAAAGCACCATGAGGCCGGTAGTTCTGCGCAGCGAATCGATCGGTAGAGTGAGCGATCGATCCGGATTCCGCCTCACTTCTTCACGCGGCACGAGCCGCCATGCTTCGCGTGGTAGTCCTGGTGGTACTCCTCGGCCGCGAAGAACGTCGGCGCCTTCTCGACCTGCGTGACGATCGGCCGGTCCTCGTACTCGGCGGTCTTGCTGAGCGTCTCGATGAACTCCTTGGCCTGTGCGAGTTGCGCGTCGTCGGCCGCGTAGATCGCCGAGCGGTATTGCGTACCCCAATCGGGCCCTTGGCGGTTCAACGTCGTCGCATCGTGGTTCTTGAAGAACACGTCGAGCAGCTCGGCGTACGTCACGCGCTTGCGATCGAACACGATCTTGACCGTCTCGGCGTGGCCGGTGTCGCCGGTGCAGACGAGCTTGTAGTTCGGTCGGTCGACCGTGCCTCCCATGTATCCCGACACCGCTTCGACGACCCCCGGGACTTGCTGGAACACGTCCTCGACACCCCAGAAGCAGCCGCCGGCGAAATACGCGGTGCCGAGGTCGGCCGGGCGCGACGCCTCGGGGACTTCGTCGCCGTCCTTCACGAAGCGCAGCGCCGCCGAGTTCAAGCAGTAACGCAGCCCGGTCGGTGCGGGCCCGTCGTCGAATACGTGACCGAGGTGGGAATCGGAGCGCGCGCAGC
>JBPOIU010000147.1:0-12248 GCA_052034255.1 Planctomycetota bacterium
GAGCGAGAAGTGCGCAGGCGAGGAGGATCGGCGAGTCGACTCAATGGAAAGAGTCGGCGAGTCGGTCCGACGAAGCATGCGCGCTTCGCAGCCGGCCGCAGCCATAACAGAATCGTGGACTCCGATTAAGGAGAACCGAGGCGCGATCCGTCTCCCGCGGCCGGGTCCATCGCCGAGGCAAGGCGAAGTCGACCGAACGCGCCGCGTGCCCGCGCCGAGGTCCCCGACGAGCGCGCCTTCGCCCACCCGAATCCCTTCGAATCGCCATCCGCTTCCCCTGCAGCTGCTGGACCGGCCCTCTCCGACTCGCTGCAGTGGACGTGGGTTTGGT
This sequence comes from Planctomycetota bacterium, assembly GCA_052034255.1. Taxonomy (GTDB): domain Bacteria; phylum Planctomycetota; class B15-G4; order B15-G4; family JADJEK01; genus JADJEK01. Next base: position 332 of record JBPOIU010000147.1, read on the forward strand.
TCGTTCGAAAGGGGTGCTTCGATGCTGCGGGTGGTCATCGCAATCGTCCTCATGGTCGGAGGATCCGGCTGCGCCGAGTTGAAGCGCATGTCGAAGCCCACGCCCGCGCCCGAGCGCCGGCAAGTTGCTTCGAGCATGCTGTTCGACATCCGCGCCGACGAGGGCGTCGAGGTCGCGCCGTCGCCCGACTTCTCGTTCGAGCCCGCGTCGACGTGGATGCACGCGACGTACGTCGTCTGGGGACTGCCGCGCGACTTGTTGGACGTCCCGTTCACGACGCTGAACCGCCTCGGGATCGGCACGTACTTCACCACCGAAGGCTGTGCCCCGGGCAAGCGCAACGCGATGGGGAGCATGGTCGTGATCGGGGGCGCGGCGATCACGGGTGGCATCGTCGGCTACGCGCAAGGCTGGGGCGCCGCGGGACCCCACATCTGGCAGCGGAGCATCTACACGAACGTCTACGCAGTCGGTGGCATCGCCGTCGGCGCAGGCGCCGGACTCGCGGTGACGGGCGCGTACGGCGGCGTCGTCGTGCCGATTCAGACGGCGTTGCTGCGCTCCGGATTCGATACCGAGTACCTGAAGGGCAACCACGCTCGACTCGACGTCCACGACGCATGGACCGAAGCCGCCGTCGCGGCCTACGAGCGCCACGAGCGCAGCCTCGCGTACTTCCCGAATTGGCGTTACGGAGTGCGGGGTGAGCGGCGAACGCTTCCCGTCGCCGCAGCATCCGAACCACCGCCTCCCGCCTCGCCCGTCGTCACTCCCTGAACACGACGCGAGGTTCGCGCGGGTGCGTCCCGGCGAACCTCGGCGTCGATGCGGAGCGTTTGCTTACTTCTTCGCAGCCTCGGCCGGCGCCTCCGCGGGCTTCGGCGCCGCGGCCTTCGGCTTCGGCAGCGCCGGCGGCTCGTTCGAATCGAGCTTGCCCTGTTCCAGCGCCAGGGGCAGTTCGAACACGACGGCCTTGCCCTTCATCTCCGTCTCGGTCGCGAAGCGCACCGTGATGCGATCGAGCGCGGGCACCTTGCGGACGACGTCGGCGAGGATCTTTTCGGTCTTCAGCCCCGGCTTCTCCGGCTTCGCGCTGTCCTTCAGCTCGTCCTTCAGCGGTAGAGCGGCGACGGCCGTTCCGCGATAGCTCCACAGCGCGATGTGATCGCGCGTCTTGTCGAACTGGATCGAGCCTTCGGGCAGCTCGAGGACCGGCGTCGGAGCTTCGATCGGCTCTTCGGCCGCGGCCTCTTCTTCGGGTTCGGGCGCCTCGGTTTCCTTGTCGCCCTTGTCACCCTTATTGCCCTTGGCCTTCTCCTTCGCCGCCTTCTTGGCTTCGGCCGCGGCCTTCTTCGCCGCAGCTTTCGCGTCGGTGGCCGCCTGGTCCTCGGCCTTCTTCAGGTGGTGCGAACCGTGGAAGACCCAGAGGTCGTCCGGAGCGTAGAGCGGCTTCTCCTTCGGGTTCTTCGCGTGGAACTTGACCGTGTACGCGCCCGCCGGGATCGCCGGGTTGATCAGCGGCTCGGAGACGATCAGCACGCCGAGCGTCGTCGACGAGGCCGGCTCGTTCATCACGCGCAGCTTCGGCAGCTTGGCGACCGGCGCGAACGCAAAGGTGCGGGAGCCGATGAACAGCCCGTGCTCACCCGTGTACTCGCGTTCGATGGCGACCGTGCTCTTCAGGTCGAGCGGGTCGTTCGACGCGTTGTACGACGCGAGCAACGACATCTGGCTGCGGATCGCGTCGACGCCGGGCTGCACCGACTTCGCGGTGCGGAAGCCGACGTCGTTCATCCAAGTTTGCGCGGGAGCCGGCTGGCGCAGCGCCGACAGCAAGCCCGTGCTGCCGAGGTTGAACGAACCGCCGCGCAACACGTACTCGAGCTTGTTGAACGGCGCGACGAAGCGTTCGCCTTCCTTGCCGCGCTTCGTCTGCAGCACGAGGTCCTTGTAGTCCTTGTAGGCCTCGTAGCGCGACGACGTCCATTCCCAGACGTTGCCGGACAGGTCGTGGATGCCGAACGCACTCGCTCCGCCGTCACGGCCACCGACCGGCTGCGGACCGCGGGCGCCGCGCGGGAACTTCGTCGTTTCCGAAACCGCGAGCTCGCCGCCCTTCTTGTCCTTGGTGTCGAACTCGTTGCCCCACGGATACAGCGAGCCCGTCGGGCCACGCGCGGCGAACTCGTGCTCGACCTCGGTCGGTAGGCGACGGCGGGCCCACCGGCAGAACCCCTGGACCTCGTCGTACGAGACCATGACGATGGGCGTGTCCTCGAGGCCTTCGGGGATCTTGCCTTCCTCCGCGAGCTTTTGCGCCGCCGGCGCGTTCGCCTGCGGATCGCTCGCGATGCTCTTCGGATCCTTCGCGTTGAGGATGCTGATCCAGCCGTCGGTCCAGTACTTCACGAGGTCCGGGCTCGCGGACTGGCCGGTCGCGTCGAGGTAGTACTTCCACTGGCGGTTCGTGACCTCGCGGACGTCCATGTAGAACGCCTCGACCTGTTCCTCGTGGCGCGGCTGCGCGCCGGCCAGGATGTTCAGGTACTGCGGGTTCTCCTTGTGGCGGCTGTTCTTGATCTCGTCGGCGCTCATGCCGATGACCGCCTTGCCGGCCGGGATCAACTTCATGCCGACGGGGCCGTTGCTCGCTCCGGCCTCGGCTGTCGGTTCCGCCGCGCCCTTGTCCGCCTTCGCCGCGGCCGTTTCTTGCTCGCCAGCGCACGCCAGAGAGGCGCCGAGGACGATCGCCGAAAGGTACGAGACTCGATTCATGACGCCCATGAGGACTCCCTGCCTTCACGCACCGTGCCGGGCCGTCGCCGAGGCGCGTCGAACTCTTCCCGGATCGCGGTCAGGGGGTGCCCGGAGAGAAGGGTCGCGCGCGAACGGCAGCCGCACCGGGCCGTCAAGGCCGTCCACGAACTGCTCGTCTAGGGATAAGCTGGGGGAGGGTAACAGGATTCGAACAAACCGCAACGGGCCCGAAATTGACCACGACCGACCCTGATCAAGCACCTTCCGGACAGGCCATTCGCATCGAAATCACGGAGACCGAGGCCGGGACGCGGATCGACCGTTTCCTCGGCAATCGCTTCTATCCCGCGTACTCGCGGTCGTTCCTGACCGATCTCATCGCCGCGGGCGGCATTACGGTCAATCGGCGGTCCGTGCGCCCGGCGTATCGGCTGGCGATCCACGACGTGATCGAAGCCACGCTGATCCCGCGCACCGAACAAACCCCCGGCCCCGAGAACATCCCGCTCGACATCCTGTACCAGGACGAGCACATCCTGGTGATCCACAAGCCCGCGGGCATGGTCGTCCACCCCGGCTCGAACGTGCGCTCGGGCACGCTGGCGAACGCGCTGATCCATCACTTCCCGGAGATCTCGAAGGTCGGCCTCGTCGACCGCCCCGGCATCGTCCATCGCCTCGACGCCCACACGTCCGGAGCCATGGTCGTCGCGCGCACGAATCCCGTCCGCGCCGCGCTGGTCGACCAATTCAAAGCCAAGCTCGTGAAGAAGGAGTACCGGGCGCTGGTGGTCGGCGAGATGCCGCTCGATGCCGACTACATCGACCTCCCTCTCGGCCCGGATCCGCGCCGCCCCGAGCGCATGCACGTCGATGCCGAAGGCGGCAAGCCATCGTCGACCTACTACCAAGTCCTCGAACGCCTTCCCGGCGTGACGTGGGTCGCCGCGATGCCGCACACCGGACGCACGCACCAGATCCGCGTCCACCTCGCGCATCTCGGCTACCCGATCGTCAACGATCCGCTGTACGGCATCACCATCGGTCGCACCTGGCACAACGTGCGGGAGGACCGCAGGAAGAAGGGGCTGCCGTTCGCCGACATCCACCGGCATGCTCTGCATGCGTTTCGGTTGACGTTCCGCCACCCGGTCACCGGCGAAGAGAAAACGTTCGAAGCGCCCGTGCCGAAGGACATGACCGACCTCCTCGAGTACTACCGCGCGCTCGTCCGCGGGCAGTAAAGGACCGACCCTCCGCATGAACTCCCCGGATGAGCAAAAAGCCGCGTACGTCCGCGAGCACTTCGCGAACACGCCTCCCGCCAAGACCACGTCCGGCATCGCGATCGATCCCGTCTACGTCCCGGTGCAAGACGGCGCCGCGCAGCATGCGGCGCTCGGAGTGCCGGGCGCGTTCCCGTTCACCCGTGGGCCGTATCCGACGATGTACCGCGGCAAGCCGTGGACGATGCGGCAGTACGCGGGCTTCGGCGACGCGGGAGAGACCAACGCGCGCTTCCGCAAACTGCTCGAACGTGGTCAGACCGGACTCTCGGTCGCGTTCGATCTGCCGACGCAGATCGGCTACGACCCCGACCACGAGTTCGCGGAGGGCGAGGTCGGCAAGGTCGGCGTCTCGATCGCGACGCTCGACGATCTCGATCGCCTGTTCGACGGCATCCCGCTCGATCGCGTCTCGGTGTCGATGACGATCAACGCGACGGCAACGATCCTGCTCGCGTTCACGATCGCGCTCGCGAAGCGGCGCGGCGTCGCGAAGGATCAGCTGCGCGGCACCGTGCAGAACGACATCCTGAAGGAGTACATCGCGCGCGGCACGTATCGGTTCCCGATCCGGCCGGCGATGCGGCTCGTCACCGACCTCATCGGCTATTGCGCGACCGACTTGCCGCGCTGGAACCCGATTTCGATCTCCGGCTACCACATGCGCGAAGCCGGCTGCACCGCCGCGCAGGAGATCGCGTTCACGCTCGGCAATGGCTGCGCGTACGTCCAGGACGTGCTCGAGCGCGGCCTCGACGTCGACGCGTTCGCGCCGCAGCTCTCGTTCTTCTTCAACGCGCACAACCACTTCTTCGAAGAGATCGCGAAGTTCCGCGCCGCGCGCCGCCTGTGGGCCTCGCTGATGCGTGACCGTTTCGGCGCGAAGAAGGCCGAGTCGATGCGACTGCGCTTCCACACGCAGACCGCGGGCTCGACGCTGACGGCGCAGCAGCCCGACAACAACGTCGTGCGCGTGACGTTGCAGGCGCTGGCCGCGGTGCTCGGTGGCACGCAATCGCTGCACACGAACTCGAAGGACGAAGCGCTCGGTTTGCCGACCGAGCACGCGGCGACGCTCGCGTTGCGCACGCAGCAGATCCTCGCGTTCGAATCGGGCGTGACCGACACCGTCGATCCGCTCGGCGGCGCGCCGTTCGTTGAGGCGATGACCGACGCGCTCGAGGACGCGGCGCGCACGTACTTGAAGCGCATCGACGCGCTCGGCGGCGCGGTGCCCGCGATCGAGCAGGGCTTCATCCAAGGCGAGATCCACAAAGCCGCGTACCAGCACCAACTCGCGGTCGAGAAGGGCGACACGGTCGTCGTCGGCGTCAACAAGTTCACCGCCGAGGAACCGCACGCCGACATCTTCCGCGTCAAGGACACGCTGCGCGCCACGCGCATTCGTGAAGTCGAGGACGCACGCAAGCGTCGCGACGCGAGCGCGGCGAAGCGCACGCTCGACGACGTCGTGCGGGTGGCGCAGTCGAAGCAGAACCTGCTGCCGGCGCTGGTCGCGGCCGTCGAGGCCGGCGTGACGCTCGGCGAACTGTGTACGGCGCTCGAAGCCCTGTTCGGCCGCTATCGCGCGCCGGTGTTGTGAACGGTCGACGGCGCGCGTCCCGGACTTGATCCGTTCCGCGGATCGACGTGTCCAGGATTCTTGACCCGGATCAACGATCGGCGGCGTACTGCCGGGTGATGGACCCGACCGCGTCACTCGAAGCCCTTCTCGCTCACGACGAGTTCGTGCGTGCCCTGGCGCGCTCGCTCGTCAGCGATCCGCATCGAGCCGACGACGTCGCTCAACAGACGTGGCTACGCGCGATGCGGGCCGGACTCGCTCGCATCGACTCGATCGACGACGGCATCGGTCGGCGCGGATGGTTCGCGACGGTCGCGCGGCGCATACGGCTCGATGCCGAGCGCACCGAGGCGCGACGAGTGCGCCGCGAACGCGCCGTTGCTTCCGCCGAAGCGGTCGTCCCATCGCCCGAGGAACTATTACGTCGTGAGGCCGCGCGCCGCGCGGTCGTCGACGCGGTGTTGCGGCTCGACCCGATCCACCGCGACGTCATCGTCCTGCGATGGTTCGAAGCACTGCCACCGCGAACGATCGCACGTCGCCTGGGCGTTTCCCTCGAGGCGGTTCGTTCGCGCTTGAAGCGCGCGCTCGCGCAATTGCGCACCCAACTCGATGCGGACTTCGGAACGCGTTCGTCTTGGACCGCGGTCGTCGCGCCGCTCCTCACGATCGAGAACTCGAGCCTCACGTCGTGGATCGGAGGAGCGCTCATGCAGACGAAAGGTGTGGCCGCCGGGATCGCGACCGCGATCCTCGTGTCGATCGCGGTTTGGACGTGGTCGGACGCGCCGATCGATCCCCCCGTGGACGTACGCGCGCCGGAAGGCAGCGCGGCGGCGACGGAGACGCGCTCCCTCGCCGATGCCGTGCCGCTCGCGGAGGAGACCCGTCGCGTCGATTCCGAGGTCGAGCGCGCGGCCGCCCCGCAGCTCGCGATCGGCGACGACCGTCCGCGCGCTCCGTTGCGTGGGGTGGTACTCGACACCGACGGGCGTGCCGTGCCGTTCATCGAAGTCACGGCGATCTCGGGCGACCTGCCGAGTTGGGACGCAGTGGATCAAGTGCGGACGAATGCGGACGGATATGGCCGCTTCGCGTTCGATTCCACCGCGCTGCCGGCTTGGATCGTGGCACGTGACGAGCGGCGCTCGCTGACGACGCTCGAGTCCCCGCGGGTGCTGAGTTCGGCCGCGCCCGCAGAGACGGACGTCGCCGACCTCGTGGTCCGCGTCGAACGCGCCCGAACGCTCGTCGTGCATGTCACCGACACGCAGAGCAGACCGCTCGAAGGCGCGGGCGTGATCGTCTCACGCTGGACCGCGGGCCAGGACGTGCACGCCACGTCGCGGGCCGGCGTGAGTCGATCGACGCCACCGTTCCAGTCGGGCGCAACGGCGAACGATGGGCGCGTGACGTTCCGGCTCGCGCCGCGCGGTGAACTGTTGGTGACGGCGCGGCGCATCGGTGGGACGTACGACACCGCGCGGGTCCCGGCCGACGCGAACGAGGTCACGCTGAGCCTGCCCGATGCGACCGGCCTGACCGTGCGCGTCGTCGACACCGGCGGTCGGCCGATTCCCGGCGCGGAGTGCCTCGCGCCAGGCCTGATCTCGACGTGGACGTCGACCGACGCACGCGGCGAGATCGTCGTGACGACCGCGCAGCCGTCGGTTCTCGCGGCGCCGATCGTGCGTGCGCGCGGCTACGCAGTCACGCTCGGTCCGACGATCGACACGCGCGCGGGCGCGACGACGATCGTCACGATGGAGCCCGAGCGCGTGATCCGTGGGCACGTCCTCGATGCGCACGGCGAGCCGCTCGACGGGGCTCGTGTGACGGTTCGCGGTGACCGCAAGGACGTACCTTGGCTCGGTAGCCGACGCACGCTCGAGCAGCGCGCGGACCTGCACGCGTCGACCACGAGTACCGCGGGCGCGTTCGAGTTCGCCGAGCTCTATCGCGGCACGTTCGTCGTCGAGGTGTGGCTCGACGACGACGCGACGCCCGCCGCGTTCGGCGTCGTCAGGCCCGAGGTCGCCGAGATCGAGTTGCGCGTCGGCTCCCGGCACGCGCTCGAAGTCGTCTTCACGGGAACCGTCGTGGACGCGCGCACGGGAGCTCCGGTCGCGGCGTGTCGCGTAAGCGCGCTCATGGTCGAGGATCGCTTCGCGCAGGCGCTGCGCGGAGTGGCCACCGCGGACGGAACCTTCGCGCTGCGCGCGCTGCGGTCCGGTGTGTACCGCATCGCGGTGACCGCTCCCGGCTACGTACCGCTCGTGACCGACGGTACGGCCTACGACGCTGGTGAGCATCACGTCGCGTTGACGCTCGAACCGGCCACCTCGTTGCGCTTGCGCGTCGTCGACCGCGACGAGCGACCGGTCGCGGACGCGTGGCTCGCGCTGACGGATCGCACCGGGGCGGCGCTGTACGGCCGCGCGGAGTCGACGCGCAGCAGCAACGCGACGGTCACCGACGCCGATGGCATCGCATCGTTCGACGGTGTGCGTGCGGTTCCGGCACGCGTTCACGTCGAACACGAGTTCCTCGTCGAACCGCTCGATCTCGACGTGCCGGCGCCCGACGCGCAAGGGATCGCGTCCGTGCGGCTGCCCGTGGAACTCACGGAACCGCGACGAACGCTGACGATCGACGTCCGCGACGCGATGGGCGCCGCCTTCGACGGGATGTTCGCGATCGACGTCTTCGATGCCGCAGGGAGTCCGCGTCTCGCGTGGAGCGGAGCGACGTTCGACGACCTCGGACCGCGCTTCGCCTCGTACGCGAGTCTCCAGTTCGGCACGGACGGCGGCATCCTCGAGGCCAACGCGCTGTTCGAATCCTCCATCCGCGCGGTCGAACGCAGCGGCGCGTCGCGCCACGTCGTGACGCTGCGGGTCCCGCGCTCGACCGTGTCCGTACGCGTGACGCGACCTGGAAGGTCCTCGACCACGTCGACCGTCCTGGTGCCCGGTGACGAGCCGGCAACGATCGTGGTGCGCCTGCCTGACCCGAGCAAGAAGTGACTTCACCGGGCGTTGCCGCTTCGCAGTTGATTCCGCGCGCGCCGGCCGCGATGGTGCGGCGCGAAATCGATGGCCGGCCGCGCACGGATCCTCGAGCGCCCGCGCATCGACGCCGGAAGGGCCGCCGTGAACTGGATCCTCGTCGGAGTCGCGATCTACATCGCGGTCCAGCTCGCGCTCGGCTTCGCCGTGTCGCGCGGCATCCGCACCGAGAACGACTACGTGCTCGCGGGTCGACGGCTCGGCTATCCGCTCGCGATCTTCTCGATCTTCGCGACGTGGTTCGGCGCGGAGACCTGCATGGGGGCGGCGGGCCGCGTGTACGAGGAAGGACTCGCCGGGACCTCGGCGGATCCATTCGGTTACGGCATGTGCATCCTGTTGCTCGGGTTGTTCTTCGCCGTGCCGTTGTGGCGGCGTGGTTTGACGACGCTCGCCGATCTGTTCGAACAGCGCTACTCGCGCCGCGTCGCCCATCTCGCGGCCGTGATCATGATCCCGACCTCGGTGATCTGGGCCGGCGCTCAGTTGCGCGCGTTCGGCCACGTACTGCATTCGGTGTCGGATGCGTTGCCGCTGAACGGCTGGATCACGGTCGCGACGATCGTCGTGCTCACGTACACGGTGTTCGGCGGCCTCCTCGCCGACGCCTGTACCGATCTGGTGCAGGGGGCGTTCTTGATCCTCGGGCTCGTGATCCTGGCCGTGGTCGCGCTCGGCGAGCTCGGCGGAATGTCGGCCGCGGTCGAATCGATCGACCGTTCGCGCCTCGAGTTGTTCCCCGCCGGCGCGCATTGGGTGGAGACGGCGAACGCGTGGGCCTTGCCGATCATCGGCTCGGTGACGGCGCAGGAGCTGATCGCGCGCCTGTTGGCGGCCCGGAACCCGACCGTCGCGCGGCGCTCCGCGCTGTCGGCGGCGGCGCTGTACATGGCCGTCGGCCTGATTCCCGTCGGGCTCGCGTTGTGCGCGAAATCGTTGGTGCCCGATCTCGAGGATCCCGAGCAGTTCTTGCCCGTACTGGCGCAACAGAAGCTGCACACGTTCGCGTACGTGATGTTCATCGGCGCGCTGATCTCGGCGATCCTGTCGACCGTCGACAGCTCGCTGCTCGTTGCCGGAACCTTGCTGTCGCACAACCTCGTCGTGCCGCACGTCGCGGGGATTCGCGAGATCACGAAAGTGCGGATCGCGCGCGCGGGCGTCTTCGCGTTCGGAGTGATGGCGTTCGGTTTGGGTGTCGCATCGGATGGCGTGACCGCGCTGGTCGAGGAAGCGAGCGGCTTCGGATCGGCGGGGATCTTCGTGATCTTCGTCCTCGGCTTGTTCGTCGGAGTCGGCGGGCCCAAGGCCGCGGTCGCGGCGTTGCTGACGGGCGTCGTCGCTTGGGAGGTGGTCCATCACGCGCCGATGCTCGCGCACAGCGAGTGGTTGGACGCTCACGCGCCGGACGTCGCCGAGCGCATGCGGGGGTGGCTCGCGCCGGTCGAATCGGCGTTCGTCGCCGGTGATTACCTGATCACGCTCGCGCTCGCGTTCGTCGCGTACTTCGCCGTCGCCGCGTTCGAGCGCGCGCGTCCGGTGTCGGCTCCCGTCACAACTTGACGCGATCGATGACTCGTGCGGTGATCACCGCGTCCGCGGCTCCGACGCGCAGCGTCGTCGTCGGGGCCTGCGCTTTGCGCTTCACGTAACCGAGCGCGCGCCACGACGGCAGCCACGGCGGTCCCGCGGTGCTCGTGAGGACGCCCGCTTCCTGTCCGTCCGCGAACAGCGGAATCGGTTGCGCGAGCGTCACCCCGTCCGACAACTCGAGGCGGACCAAGTGCTTCATCACCTTGTCGTAGGTGTTGAGTCGCGCGATGACCTCTTGCCCGACGTAGCAGCCCTTCGTGAACGACACCGAACTCCACAAGCCGGCTTCGAGCGGATGGAAGTCCTGCCCGAGTTCACGCGCGAACTCGGGCAACCCTTCGTGGATGCGCGCGGCGGCGAAGGCTTGTGCATCGCAGGCGACCAAACCGTCCGAGCCTGCGCGTTCGAGCAAGGACGTCGCGACCGCAGCGGCTTCGGAGCGACCGCACAGCACGAAGTAGCCGGGCGACGTCGTCAGGCCTTCGGTGCGGATGACTTGGACGTCGTGCGCGCCGACGCGGCCCGGACAGACCGAGAACGGCTTCAGCTCCGGCGCCGTCGCGGCCACGTGCTTCGCGACGATCGCGCTCGCGCTCGGGCCGAGGACGTGCAGCAACGCGATCTCGGCGCTGACGTCGCGGACGTGGAAGTCCTCGGTGATCGTGTAGCGGTCGAGCCACTGCACGACGTTCGCGCCATTGCCGGGCGAAGTCAGCATCAAGACGGCGTCGTCCTTCACGAACAAGCGCACCCAATCGACGATGCGGCCCTTGTTCGTCGTGAAGCAATTGGCGTGACCGTCGCCCGGCGCGAGCTTCTTCAGGTCGTTCGACGAGATGCGCTGCACCAGGTCGACGCGATGTTTGCCGGTCAGCACGAAGCTCTGCATCGCCGAGGCGTCGACGAGCCCCGCGCCTTGCAGCAGCGCGCGCGTTTGCGTCGCGGGATCGGCCGTGGGGGAGAAGACAGCGGTCATCGGGACTCCGGCGGCGATGGGCGGTGCGGGGGCGTCGGTGGCGACGTCCGAACGGGGCGCCATCATTCGCCGAGGCGCACCGCGAGCGCAAGGGCTACGTCCATCCCACGCGCCAAGCGGTATCGTTCCGCCCATGGTGAACGCAACCGACAAAGCGACGACGCGGGCGGGTTCGGCATCGAGGATCCTCGCCGCGCGCCAATTCATCGACGAAGGCATCTGGCGCGACCCGGGGGATGGGTCGGCCCCGCGACGCATCGGCCTGCGCGTGCTGCGCATCGGGACGATGGTCGTCCAGGGGTTGTTGCGCACCGAGGGCTTCATCCGCGCGGCCGCGTTGACCTACATCACCGTGCTGTCGCTGGTGCCCTTCCTGGCACTCGGCTTCTCGGTCGCGAAGGGCCTCGGCGCCTACGAGAAGCTGCGCGGAGAAGTCGTCAAGCCGTTCCTGGACGAGACCTTCCCGACGGACGAGGTCGCGGCGCCCGCGGTGCAAGCCGACCCCGGGGCCACCCCAGCGGCACCAACGACCAAGTCCGATTCGGTCGGCACGCGGCAGGCGATCGAGAAAGTCCTCGAGTTCGTCGAAACGACCAAGTTCGGCAACCTCGGAGCCATCGGCTTGCTGTTCCTGATGCTCGCCGCGCAAAAG
>JBPOIU010000174.1:0-1791 GCA_052034255.1 Planctomycetota bacterium
TCGCATTGCGCGATGCACTGTGCCGTGATCCCCGTCGACGCGTGTGCTTGGTCGAACTCGCACGGTTGTTGAGCGAGGCCGACCGCCTCGCCGAGTCCATGGAGTTCTATCAGCGGGCGATCGACGCCGGGGAAGACGACGAGGACGTCTGGTTCGAGGCGGCGAAGGTCATGATGCGCGCCGGTCAGGCGCAGCGTGCCGACAAGCTCCTGCGCGATCGGGAGGACCGGATCGAAGATCGAGCCCTCCTCGTCGAGACCCTCGCCGAGTGTCGGCGCATGAACGAATCACGCCGAAGCGAGTGAGGATGCGGCGGGACGGGTCGACGTGTCGACCCGTCCGCTGGACTTCGGAATCCGCGTTCTCTTCCCTGAGCGCGCCGACAGCCCGCAGCTCGCGGACGTGTGCTTGTGGCGAGCCGTCGTGGATGGGAGGGACGACCAAGATGCGCGGTACCGAAGACCTCGTGATCGGGAAGCGGATTCCGAGTGGTGCGGATCTGTGGAACGAGCTCATCGAACTCGCCGGTCCGTGTGAGGTTTCGTCGCGCCGTAGAGGCGCGCGGCCTTGGTGTCGATGTCGTACGCGCGACCGCGCGGCGTCCGCACTTCGTAATCTCCTCCGTCTGCGCGGTGGAGTGTGAGAGCGACCAGCCCGATGCCCAGCAAAGCGATCGACGTGATGGTGAGCGCCGTGCGACGGACGCTCGTTGCATCGCCGCCGCGGAACGTGCCGGCTTGGCGCGTGCTCCGTCGACAGTGGTCGAAGGCCCTGCGCGATCGGTCCGCTGCGGACGTGATCGAACTCGCGGAGCGAGTGCTCGACGTGGAGCCGTGGGGGCGCGTCACGGCCTACGAACTCCTTTCCGTGCATCCGGCCGCACTCTCGGCTCTGACGGCACCGTCGTTGCGCCGACTTGGGACCGGTCTCGCGGATTGGGCCAGCACGGACTCATTTGCGTGTCTGGTTGCGGGGCCGGCGTGGCGCGAGGGACACGTATCGAGCACGTTGATCCGTGAGTGGCTTGCGTCGCGCGACCGCTGGCTGCGTCGTGCTGCAGTCGTGTGCACGGTGGCGTTGAATGTCCGTGCTCGCGGCGGTCGTGGCGACCCGAAACGGACGCTCGCGGTGCTGCGTCGCGTCGTCGACGACCACGACGACATGGTGGTGAAGGCGGTTTCATGGGCCCTGCGGTCGCTCGTCGAGTGGGATCGCAAAGGCGTCGAGGAGTTCGTGCGGACGCACGACGCGAGGCTTGCTGCGCGCATCAAGCGCGAGGTCGGTACGAAGCTGCGCACGGGCAAGAAGAACGTGCGGCGGGCGAACCTCGCGCCCGGATGAGTCCATGTTCCTGCGCGAACGCCGGCTCGATCCGCGTCGAATCGTGCGGCGCGGGTTCGGTCGACCGTTCGATGGCGGCCGCCTGGCGACAGACTCTTGCAACGGGCTGCTCGTACGTGGGCTGCTGCCGGCCCAGAGAATCCTGCTACGTCATGTCCGGATGATGCGGCACACGTGCGCGCACGTCCTCGAGCCGTCTCCTCTCGGTCCTGCTCCGCCGCCAAACCGACGGGACGCGCGTCGGCATCGTCGGATCCGTGCCCGCGTGGGGGAGCTTCGTCGATGGCGTCGGCCTGTGGGACGGCGACGACAAGAACGGCGAGACGCCGATCATCGTGCGCGGCGCGTGGGACCAGATCACGCCGCGCTCGTGCCGTTGGTATCAGGCGGTCTCGCGCGACGACGGCAAGACCTGGGAGGACAGCTGGGTCATGCATTGGACGCGGGTGT
>JBPOIU010000238.1:0-31497 GCA_052034255.1 Planctomycetota bacterium
CCCCCGCCACCCCGGTTGGGGCGCCGGTCCCACCCGCGCCCCCCGGGGGGGCGCGCCGCCGGCGGGGGGGGGGGGCCCCACGACGAGCGCGGCTCAGCGAATGCGCGCGATCACCGAATTGGTCAGGTAGAGACCATTCGGACCGAGCAGTGCGGCTTGGAAGTGCGCGTCCAGGCCCGAGTACGCGGGGCTTTCCGGCACGGCCAAGGTCAGATCGAGTTGTCCCGCGGCGGACAGCGGCAACTGCGCGAACAAAATCAGGTTCGTCGGATCGATGAGCAGTGTGCCGAAGCCCGTCGGGATCGAAGCCGGAGCGAATCCGAGCACGAGGATCGCGAGCGAGTTCGCTTCTCCCGCGAGGTCCAAGCGCATCCGACCGCCGACGCCGATCGCGCGGAAGTACTCCGGATAGTCCGCGGACGACACCAGCTGGCCGAAGGCCGTGTAGCCGTAGACCTGCGATCCGTCGAACACGCTCGCCGATTCGACCTGCGCATTCACGACGGCGGCGCCGGAGATCGGCATGGTCGACCAGCGGTCGTTGAACACCCCGAACGCGTAGGCGTTGACGCCATCTTGCAAGACCGCCGCGCCCCAGTGGTTCTTCGTGGTCAGGATCGGCGCCGCCGCGGTGATCGAACGCCATTCACCCGAGCGGTGGTTGAACGTGTGGAGATCCTGTCCCGTGCGGAGCACGAGCAATGACGGTCCCTGCGGCGTCGTCGCTTGATAGAACGCGTCCGGTGGCGCAATGGCGAGGTTCTGCCAAGTGTCGGTGTTCGGCGAGAAGCCCCACGACCCGCTCGACGGATCGATCAGCACGATCCCGTTCGCGCTCGCCATCGTGCTCGTCGCCAGCACCGGAACGCCGAACCACTGATTCGACAGCGCGGAGTACACAGCGGTCGCCGAGGAACCCGCGATCGGCGTCGCGGCAGCCGAGGTCTGCGTCACGAAGTACGACGATGGACCAGGCAGCGGGGCCGCGAACGCGTTCTTGTCCGCGCTGTAGGCGTAGCCGTTCGAGCCGTCGTCGAAGATCGCGAAGAAGTGCGAAACGGTCACCGTGGGTGGCGCGGCCAGCGTCACCGACGCGAAATCGCCCCGCAGCCCGGAATACGCGTAGGCCGTCGAGCCGTCGACGACGGCTGCGCAGAAGCGCCCGGTCGTGATGCTCGCCGTGGGCGGCGCGGGCAGCGTCGTGAACGTGCCGGTTTGACCGCTGTAGAACTTGATCGACGCGCCATCGGTGATCGCGACGTAGCCCGGCTGACTCGTGAACGTGTTGAACACGGCAGGCGGCGCCGCGACCGCGTCGCTGGTCCAGCGATTCAAGTGCGCGCTGAACCCGTGGATCTCGCCCGCCGACGACGCGATGCCGCTGTTGCCGAAGCCACCGAGGATCGCCGCTCCCGCGACGTTCAGCGGTACGGCGCCGCCGTAGTACGGGCTCATGCCCCAGACGGTGGTGCCGTCATCGACGAGAACGCAGAGCCGACCCGACGTGTTGACCGTCGGCGTCGCCGCGAACGTGTGCGAATGCCACTGACCCGTGATCGCCGAGTAGAGATGCACCGTGTTGCCATCGAGGACGACGCTCTGCCACGACTGGGCCGAGCCATTCGTCATCAACTGCGCTTGGCCGGACAATGGGAACAGCGGCGCGAACGTGCTGCTGCGCGTCGAGAAGCCGTAGAACAACGGGCCATCGCGCACGATGCAGTGCTCGTTCGACAGTGTGTACGTCGGCGTTCCGAACGCTCCGAATACGGTGGACCATTTGCGGGTCAGCCCCGAGAACGCCTTCAGCGCGTTGCCGTCCTGAACGATCAGGACGGAGTGCTCGAGCTTCAACGTCGGGGCCGTCACCGGCGTGACCGCGTAGTCGTCGAGCTGCGCGAATGCGACGTGGGGAAGCGCGAAGGTCGCGACAAGGGACGCGAGCATGACCGTCCGCCGCGCACGCGGCGATTTCGGAGAAGGCATCGGTATCGACTCCAAACAAGGTGATGGCCCGGGAGAGCGGGCACGACGGGGCGGCGCCACCAGACCTCGATCGAGGAACGGATCGGGTGTGCGGAGTCAGCGCGAACGGAAGGCGCTGTGCGACGCGGAAAAGATGCACTTCAGCCGCAACGTTCATGCCGTCGCGGGAAATCCGCCGCGGCGACATGGTCGTGCGCGGCCCGCAACACCAAGTGCCGATCCGTTCGACGTCGCACGCGGCATCGAAGGACATGCATTAGGCAACGTGTTCCGAATGCACCTACGCCGTTGCGGATGCGCGCCGACGTTTCAACGTGGGCCTCATCCGTACGACGCCGCAATGTCCTGTTCTCGCCACGCTCCGTCACGACGCGGTGACACGCGCCGCCGATGCGCTGCGAAGCCTCGCATCGCGGCAACGGCCCGGACGACGCGCCCTCGTTACGGCAACCGTGCTCGTCCGATGATGCGTGCCGGTGAAGCGCGGCGTCGGAACGCGACTTGCTGCACGTTCGGCGCGGCGAGTCGTCGGCCCTCGCACGCTTCGGAGCGCATCCGTGATCGAACTGCTCACTTACCTCTGCGTCGTCGTCGGACTTGGCGCCGATGGACCGACCGCATGGCGCTCGCAGGTGCTGTTCACCACACCGGCGAAACTCAGCGGCGCGGCCATCGCCGACCTCGACCCGACGACACCCGGCAACGAGATCGCCGTCGTCGCGGAAAACGGAGCGGTGTTCGTCGTGAGCCGCGCCCCGAGCGACGGGAGTGCAATCACCGCCGACGCGTGGATCGGTCGCGAGGTCTATCGCGCACCGGGCGAAGTCGTTCAAGTCGCGGTCGGTGACGTCGATCCCGATGCTCCGGGACTCGAAATCGTGGCCACGGGCAAAGCCATCGGAGCCGAACACGACCCCGGCGGCGGCGCGGCATACGTCGTCCGCCGGAACGAAAACAGTCCGAGTGGCTGGGAAGGCCTCGCGATCACGACGACGCCGCAATTGTTGCACGCGGTCTGCGTGATCGAGCGCGACGCGATCGTCGCCGGCTCGGACGCAACGGTCTGGCGGATCCGGAAGCGAGGCGGAGGCGACGACCGCTGGGAATCCGTGACGCTGGGCTCGCTGCCCGCGAAAGCGAAGACCTGTGTTCCATTCGACGGTGGCCTCGTCGTGTCGTGCACCGATGGTTCACTCGTCCACGTCCACGGCGCGGGGGAGTCGTACCAGCTGCGCGTGTTGGACAAACGTGACGTCGCGCGCTCACGAATCGGTGTGGATGGGAATCGTGTTCTCTGCAGTGACGACGACGGCCGGCTCACGCTGTTCGAACCCAGTGGCGCGTCGGTGCTCGTTCCCGGCTCCGGAGCGAAACAGCGCGGCGCCGTGATCGCGGATCTCGATCCTGAGCGCGAAGGACTGGAGTTCGCGACTGCGGGCTACGACCGCCGCGTCCGCATCCTGTGGCGCGACCCATCGGGTATCCACGAAGTCGTTCCGTTCGTCGACGACGAGCGCATCCATCACACCGTTGCCGGCAATCTCGATGCCGACGCGGCGGACGAGCTCGTCTGCGTGTCGTTCTCCGGACACGTCGTGATGGTCGAAGCGATCTCCGCGCCCCGCTGATTCGCGGTCACGAACGCGCCGGCCGCTGCCGATAGAGAAGGGTTTCGTGCTTCGTGTCGCGAGAACCCCATGACTCTCAACGTGCATCGCGTGTGGTGGCTGACGGGCGTCGTCGCGTTTCTCGCGCTGGCGGAGGCGCGAGCGCGGACGCCCGGCGATGACGACGAGGGCGCCGCGATCCCGCAGGCGATTCCGATGAACGAACAACTGCGCCGCGCGCGCGACGCTGTGTTCCCGACGCTCGTGCACATCCAGCCGGTCGTCGACATCGCACGCGGCGGCCGCACCATCGAGACCGCGCTGCACGGCAGCGGCGTCGTCGTCAGCAAGGACGGCATCGTCGTCACGAACTTTCACGTGGCCGGCACCGCGAAGCGGTTGGTTTGCACGCTCTCGGACAAGCGCCGTTGCGGCGCCACGCGCATCGGCGCCGATGCGGCGACGGATCTCGCGATCGTGAAGCTCGACCTCGCGGAGCTCGGTGTCGACGAAGTCCCGCATGCGTCGTTCGCGACGCAAGACGCGCTGCAAGTCGGCGACTTCGTGATGGCGATGGGCTCGCCGCTCGGCTTGTCGCGCTCGCTCTCGCTCGGCGTCGTCTCGTGCCTCGATCGCGATCTCGGGATCCTCGAGCTCGAGGGCGGTCAGCAGACCGGCCTCTACAACACGTGGATCCAGACCGACGCGGCGATCAATCCGGGCAACTCGGGCGGGCCGCTCGTCGATCTCGCCGGTCGCGTCGTCGGCATCAACACGCGCGGCTTTCGGCAAGCGATGAACCTCGGCTTCGCGATCCCCGCCGACGTCGTCGTCGACGTGATGCTGCGCGTCCTTCGCGATGGACGCGTGGTGCGCTCGCAGCTCGGCGTGACGATGCAACCGGTACCGGCCACGGGCGCGACGTCGGACGCGCCGCACGGCGGACTGATCGCGTCGGTCGAGCCCGGCAGCGTCGCAGAAGTCGCGGGCTGGCGCGCCGGCGACATCCTGCGCTCGATCGACGGCAAGCGCGTCACGATCGCATTCCCCGAGGACCTGCCGCGTGCGCGCCGCACGCTCGCGGACTTGCCCGTCGATCGCGCCGTGGAGTTCGAACTGGCGCGCGACGGCGAGGTGCTGCGGGGCACGTGCGTCGCGGACGAGCTCGACCCGCCTCCCGCGCACGACGAGACGTTCGTCGAGTACGGCATCACGCTGCGTGCGTTGACGAAAGAGGAGCGGTTCGAGCGTTTCCTCGACGAGAGCGGCGGCGTGCTGGTCACGGGAGTTCGCGCCGGCGGTCTGTTCGCGCGCACGACGCCGAAGCTGCAACGCGACGACGTCCTGCTGTCGATCGGGACATCCACCGAGGACCTGACCATCGACTTCAAGACGGTCGTCGAGAACAACCTCGCGCAGCACTTGCCGTTGATCCCCTTGCGCATTCGTCGCGGTACCGAAGAGCTGATCTTGGCGCTGAAACTCGAAGGCTACGAGCTCGCGGAGGCCGGCAAATGAGGTCCCGCATCGGCCGCCTCGCACTCGCGATCGTTGCGCTCGTCTCACCCGCGACGCTTGTCGCGCGCGACTTCGAAAAGGACGCGGTCGCGCTGCGTCGCCTGCACGAGACACTGACGCCCTCCGTCGTCCAGGTGCGCTTGGCATTGCGCCGCGACTCGGCGTCCACCACCGAACTCGATCTCGAAGCAGAGGGTGCCGGCCTCGTCGTCGACGCCAATGGCATGGTGATGGTCCCGTCGTCGATGGCCGATGGGGATGGAGCGGCCGCGCCGCGCGTCATCTCGGTCGATGTCTACGTCGCGGGGGGTGCGCGCTACGAAGCGCGTTGGCTCGGCAAGGCGCGTGGTGCCTCGTTCGCGTTTTGCAAGGTCGACGACCCCACGTTCACCGGCCATCCGATCGAGTTCGCCGCGGACGACTCGATGCACGTCGGCGACTTCGTCGCGTCGGTGCGCCTGTCCGGACCCAATTTCCGCCGCGCACCGTTCATCGACGCATTCATGGTGTCGGGCATGCTCGACGATCCGCGCTGCGGCCTGACCTCGTTCGCGGCGTCGGACTACCTCGGAAGCGCCATCGCGACGCTCGATGGTCGAGTGGTCGGCGTCATCGGTTGGATGTCGCTCGCGCGTTCGCGTGCGGGCCGCGATCCGGTGACCGGCGCCAACGAGCGCAGCCTGCTGGCGGCCATCCATGGTGAGGATCCGAGCGGGCGCGAACTCGTGATCGTCCCCGGCAGCGTCGTGATCGAGGCGATCGCCGCGGGCCCCGATCCGGAGGATGCGCCGCGCGCCGCGCCGTTCCTCGGCATGGACGTGCAGTCGTTGCCGCACGAACTGGGCTCATGGTTCGCGCTGAAGCCCCACGAAGGCGCGGCGCGCGTCTCACGAGTTTGGGCCGACACGCCCGCCGCGGCCGCGGGCTTCGTGGTCGGCGACCTCGTCCTCGGCGTCGACGGCGAGTCGTTCACCGCGAGCACGAGCGATCCGTCCGAGCTCACCTCGTACGTGAAGTCCAAAGCTCCGGGCGAAACGCTCGTGTTCGACGTGGTGCGCGACGGCCGCCGGATCACCGTGACGGCGACGCTCGGGACCTCCCCGATTCCGATCGACGAAGCCCCACGCGCGACCAACGACGCATTCGGCGTCCATGCGCGCGACCTCGTGTTCGGCGATCGCGCGGAATGCGGTCTCCCGCAGAGCACGAGCGGCGCCCGCATGACCGCCGTCAGTCGTTCCGGACACCTCGGCCAGGCCGGCCTGCTCGTGGGCGACATCGTGCTCGAAGTCGACGGCCACGGCGTTCGCGACGCGGCGGCGTTGTGCGAAACGTTGGCGACGGCCGCCGATGCCAAGGCCGAACGCGTCGCACTGTTCGTGCAGCGCGGGCGGCGCACGCTGTTCGTCCATGCGCGTCCGGAGTGGAACGCCGGCGACGAGCGCTGAACGAACCGCGGTCGCCACGATGACCTCCCGCGCTCGACCGCGCGGCAACACGGAATCGTGGACTCCGATTCAGCTCGCGCATGTGGAAACGGCGGCGCGCCGACGCCACGATGCGCGCATGCATCGCCTCGCTTCGGTCTGCGTCGCTCTCGTCCTGTCCGCGTGCTCGTCCGCGCCGCCGCAGCGCGTGATCTCGTCGCGCGACGTCGTCGCCGAAGGCGGCGCGGTCGTGTCCGTCGACGTGATCGCGTCGCGCGTCGGCGCGGAGATCCTCGCGAAAGGCGGCAACGCGGTCGACGCGGCGATCGCGACCGCGTTCGCGCTCGCGGTGACGTGGCCCGAAGCCGGCAACCTCGGCGGAGGCGGATTCATGCTCGTGCGCATGGCCGACGGCGAGAAGGCGTTCATCGACTATCGCGAGATCGCTCCGGCCGCGGCGACACCGACGATGTTCCTCGACGCCGACGGCAACGTCGATCCGGTGCGCGTGCGGCTCGGGTACACGCCGGTGGGCGTGCCCGGCACCGTGGCGGGACTCGCAGAGGCGCACGAGCGCTTCGGCTCCCTCGATTGGGCCGAACTCGTCGAGCCGGCCTACGAGCTCGCACGCGACGGCATCCCGATCAGCGACGCGTTGGCGTCGTCGATCGAAGCCGAGCAGGCCGAGCTCGCGCTCGATCCCGAGGCACGCCGCATCTTCCTGCTCGAGGACGGCACGCATCGGCGTGCGGGCATGCGTCTAGTGCAGAGTGATCTCGCGGAGTCGTTGCGCCAGATCGCGGACGAAGGCCCCGACGCGTTCTATCGCGGTGCGATCGCGGAGCGCATCTGCGCGGACGCGCAAGCACGCGGCGGACGGCTGACGCAGGACGACTTCGCGCGCTACGAGGCGCGAGTGCGCGAACCCCTTGGCGCGTCGTACCGCGACCACGTGATCCTCGCCGGCCCTCCACCGACGTCGGGCGGCTTCGTGCTGGTGTCGGCGCTGCGGCAGCTCGAAGGCTTCGACTTGAAGGCACTCGGCGCGGGCAGCGGCGAAGAGTTGCACCTGATCGGCGAGACGCTGCGCCGCGCGTTCCTCGATCGCGCGCTGTGGTTCGCCGATCCGGACTTCGTGCCGGTGCCGGTTTCCGACCTGCTCGCCGAAGACCACATCGATGCACTGCGAGCGAGCATCGAGCAAAACGCCTCGACGTTCTCGGACGAACTCGCGGGCGATCTCGACGGCACGCTGATCGTCGACGAATCCGAGCAGACGACGCACTTCTCCGTCGTCGATTCGGCAGGCAACGCGGTCGCGAACACGTACACGCTCGAGGAATCGTGGGGCGCGAAGTTCGTCGCCGCGGGCACCGGCATCGTGATGAACAACGAGCTGCACGACTTCAATCCGCAGCCCGGCATCAGCACGACGAACGGCCGCGTCGGCACGCCTCCGAACACGATCGCTCCCGGCAAGCGTCCGTTGTCGTCGATGTGCCCGGTGCTCGTGTTCGGTCCCGACGGTCGCTTGAAGCTCGTCGCCGGGAGTCCCGGCGGTCGCACGATCCCCTCGACGGTGCTGCGCGTCGTCACGGGTGTCATCGATCACGGCTTGTCCCCGCGCGCGGCGATCGACCTCGCGCGCGTGCATCACCAGTTGTTCCCGGACGAACTCGTGCTCGAGGAGAGCCACGCTCGCACCGCACACGCGAAGCTCGAATCGCTGGGCCATGTGATGCGCTCGGCGAAGCGCATCGGCGACGCGCACTGCATCGGCTGGGATCCGCTCTTGAAGCGCTACGTCGCGAGCGCGGACACGCGACGCGCGGGCTCGGCGGCGGGAGTCGTGCCGGTCGAGGAGTGAGCGAGGAGCGCGTCGATCACTCGATGCGGAACGAGAGATCCTTCAAGCCGCCCTCGGGCACGTCGATCGTCTTGGTCAGCAACGTGTTCGAGCGACCGTCGAAGCGCACGGAGCGCGGCTCACTGCCCGGTGGACCGGGGGTTCGCGGAGTGGCGTTCTTGACCCACCACACCGACAGCTCGTAGCGACCGGGCTCGAGGTCCGGCATCGAGAAGGAACCGGTCTGATCGATCCCGATGCCCGGGAGATTCTCGTCGGGCCTCGAGGGCCGTCGTAGGGACACGATGACCGAGAAGTCGGGATCGATCGGTCCGCCGGCGTCGATCCGACCGGACGCGCTCGCTCAGCGAGAAAGCGTGACGTCGTGGATCTGCGTTCCGCCGCGCACGACCGTGACGGACGTCGCGTCGTTCTTCGCGAATCCGCGCGCGCCGGCCGACACCGAGTACGACCCCTCCGGCACCCATTCGATCGTGTACGACCCGCGCGTGTCGGTCTTGACCATCGCCTCGGGTCGGTCACGCGAATCGACGCTTCCGGATTCCGTGAGCCGGAACAGATGAACGTGTGCCCCCGAGATCGGATTGCCGCCGACGTCGACGACCGAACCGACGATCGTTCCGACGGCCAGGTCAGGGAAGACCTCGATGCTCTGTCCCCGGGGAACGTCGAGCGTCATGACCTCGCAAGAGCGGTCCGTCGCGTGCTCGCTCGGCTCGCCGATGAAGCGCGACGCGATCAGTGTCGATCGCCCTGGTGGGATCGGCGCGAAGGCGAACGATCCGTCCGCATCGCTTCGTGTGGAGCCGACCGTGTTCTTGGGAAGTCGCTCGTTGCGGATCGACAAGATGGCCGCGGTCGGAACACCGTTCACCGTCAAGCGACCACGGACCAGGCCCGTGCCTTCGGACCCCTTCGTCAAGTCGATGTCGACGCGCGCGACTTCGCCGCGTGCGACTTTGGCTTCGACGAACGCGAGCCACTCGCGCGGATCTTCGTTCCACGGCGAGGCGCGAACGCCAGGCACCGGGACCCTGACGCGGACGGCGTAGCGACCCGCCGCGAGACGATCGACGCGGAACGTGCCCGAGTCGTCGACGGGAACGTCGCGTCGGACGTCAGTGATGGACTTGCTGAGCCCTTCTACGCGAACCGTCATGGGTTTGCGCACGACGGCGTCGTTCTCCGTGATGCGACCGACGATCGAGCCCGCACGCTGCAGTTCCACGCGAAGATCGGCGGATCCCGGGTCGACGTTCGCATCGACGTTCGAGTACTCGGGATGTTCGACGTGCGCGACATGCAGGGCGTTCACGCGTCGGAGGAGAGTGACGTCGCCAGCCGCGGACGTCGTGCCTCGCGCGGCGCAGTGGGCCTGTGCGACGAGACTCTCGAGTTCACGCACTCCGATCACGACCTTCGCTTCACGGACGGGCTCGCCGGTGGCGCGATCCACGACTTGCACGTTCAGAGGACTCGAATCGGGGACTTCCACGCGCACCCGCGCGAGCGGCAGTGTGAGCTCGTTCACCACGAAACCCCGAGTCGCTTCGCCGACGAGCAATTCGACCTCGCCCGCGATCAGGTCGTCGACGACGAAGACTCCGTCGGCGATCGTGCGCGCGGGAGAGGGCTGCAGAGCTGATTCCAAGTCGGGGAACACCTGCAACCCTGCGGCCGCGACGACGCGGATGAAGGGCTTCGCGATGGGCGCGCCTCGCGAATCGACGACTTCCACCTCGAGCGCGGTCGTCGTCGGAATCACGATGCGAGCATCGATGCCAGGTCGACCCGCATCGAGCACGGTGAACTGCTGCGCCCCTTCGTGGCGCACGGCGATCCAGTGCGGTTCTTTCGGTCGATTCGGGAACTCGAACGCGCCGTCGGCATCGGTGGACGATCCGCAACTCAACTGGCCACCCTCGAACGGACCTGTCCCGATGTCGCTGACCTGGACGCACCCGACGAGCACGACGGCATGGGTGACGGCCATCCCACGCGAGTCGACGACCTGACCTCGGAGCGCCACTCCGCGTTGGAGGACGTGATCGCCCGTATCGATCGATTCACCGACCCGATCCTCCCAAACACCGAACGACGCGGGAGCCCTGCCCGGTGCGTTGACCGCGATGGCGTTCGCAAGACTGAAGCGATCGGCGAACGGGTAGAGCCGAGTCGTCTCCGGAACCTCGAGGCGGAACGAGCCATCGGTGGACGTCCGTGTCATGGGCTCGCTGCCAGAGCGCGATTCCGGAGGTAGCGGACCAATGAAGTGCCAATACGTGTCAGCCACGCCGTTCACGGTTCGTCGTGCGACGGAGACGGTGCCGAAGGGTCGGTCGAGCTCGATCGGTGCGAGCGGTGGGCGGTCGAAGGTCTGGAACGCCATGACGCGCGCGCCCTCGATTCCGTGGCCCTGCTCGTCGACGACCCGACCGCGCAGCGTCATCGTGCGAGACGGCGATGCAGCGCTCTTCTCATCGACGTCGCTCTCGATCGCGTTCCGTTGCGGATCGTTCACGCGCGCATCGATCGGATCCGCGGAAGACGTGCCGCGCCGTGCGGGCGGCGGATCGACGAAGCCGGTCTCCGGGGCATGCGCGAGCACGACCGCGACGACGACGATCGCGAGCCCTCCGATCGTCCAAGCGATGGGTCGAAGCATGATGGTCCCCCGGGTCGGCCCGCAGTCGAACTCCCAGCATGCCGCCGCGGCCGGTGCGTTGCATGGCGTGAGTCGAACAAGACTCGCATTGGCCCCGCACTCGGACTCGTCCCGTTCCTCCGCGTCGTTCCTGCCCCTCCACCGTGTCCACGAGTCTTTCGCGGCGGTACAACCGCACCGGACGCGAAGGCGATCGGTGCGCGACCACACGAAGGGGCGACGAATGGGATGGGGCACGGCTTGGATTGGAGTCGCGGTCGGACTCGTCGCCGGGGCCGCGGGTGGCGTGTGGTTCGCGCAGTCCGAACCCGCGAGCGCGGTGCTGACCGACGAACCGAACGGAGAGTCGCTGCGTGAGACGAGCGGCGCACGTTCGTCGGAAGCTCACGCTGCGGCATCGACGAGTGGCGTGACGGAATCCGCGACCGACGCGACCGAACGCCGTGCCACGGGGGACGGACTGTTCTCGTCCGAGTTGCTCCAGTACGCCCGCGACGAGATCGAGGCGGGCTGGCGGGAGACACGCACTGATCCGGTGCCGGCGGACACGATGACTGCGGTCGTCGTCGACTTCCGCGCACGCACGCTCGAGTTGCCGCGCACGCTCGGCCGTGCGGCTGCGGAGAGGGCAACGCACGCGGAAGAACTCGAGCGCGCGCTGGCGACGAAAGACGGGCTGCTGTTCCTGCGCACGATCCAGAAGACTCGGCAAGGGCCGTTCGTCGAACTGGTCGGTGACGCGACGGCGTTCCCGGGCTTCTTCGAGCCGAGCATCGGCGGCGGCGTCCTTGACGGCGCGGCGCTGCAGCAGTTCACGCGGGACACGAAGTTGTCGGGCGTCACGATCCAGTTCCCCGCGGGCGTGTTCGAACCGCGTGGTCTCCGATTCGATCCCGTGGAGGCCCCGGTGACCGATGTCGCGATCGCCGGCGCCGGCATGGATGAGACGCTGCTCGTGATGCGGAGCATCGCGTTCAACGCAGCGCTCGAACGCTTCACGATCCGGGACTGCACCGTGTTCGTCCCAAGCTGCTACGTGTTCGATCTGCGCATCGAGCCAGCGCTGCTCCGCTTCGAGCGCGTCCGCATCCTCGGATACGACTGTGGCGCGGGCGGCAGTTCTGCGTTCGCAACGGCGGCCACGATGATGTGGCTCTCCGATTGCCAGATCCTCGACGGGTTCGGTCGCAGTCCCGGCGGGAACATCTTCGATTTGCGGACGGCCGGCGTGTTGATCCGTTTGGATCGCTGTCTCATCCAGAACACTGCGTTCGGCAACGTCCCGTCCAACTCGACCGTCCTGTTCAACGCATGCACCCTGCGCGGAGTGCGGTGGTTTCCCGAAGCCAAGGACGGCATCGAGTACCGCGGTTGCTCGATCGACAAGGCCACGACGAACGCGGATCCGCCGGCACGGTCGTTGGACGAGTTCTTCCCGGACTGGGAGAAGCGGCTGATTCGCAACTGACGGAGACCGCCGTCACGACCCCTTCGCCATCGCGTCCAACTGCGCCTGCGTGAGCGTGAGTTCCAGCTCGATGGGGTCCGAGCCCTCGATCTGGAGCGGCATCGAGAAGCCTTCGATCACGCGGCGGAACGAGCCTTTCGGCGCCGCGAGGATGCGCACGCGGAACGCGCCGGTCTCGGCGATGAGCAGCGTGGCCTTGCGATCCTCGAGGTCGTGCATCGCGACGACGCGCGGCTTCGGCGCGTCGGTGGCTTCTTCCACGTAGACCGCGAGAGCCGTGAACGCGTCGATCCCGAGGTCGGCGGGCAGCGAGACGACGAGGCGCGTCGACGGCTCGGTCATGCGCACCGTGAGCTCGGGCGCGTCGGCCACGACCTGCACGCTGCGATACAGCGGATGCGAGACCGTCAGCCGCGGAGCGGTCTCGGTCGCGAGCCAGACGAAGCGTCCATCGGCGTCGGAACTCGCTCTGCCGTTCGCATCGTCGGCGATCCAGGCTTGGTTCAACGGTCGATCGTCGGCATCGACGACGCGCCCGCGGATGACGCGCATGCGACCGCGCAGGTCGATCGACTCGAGACGCGGATCGGATGCGACGAACGGCTCCGCGGGCGGCACTTCGGTGGACTTGGCGCCGACGAGTTCGAACACGCTGCTCGCGCCCGCGCCCGCGTGAATGCGCACGCGTGCGGACTCGGCCGAGTCGAGCTCGATCTCGAACGTGCCGTCCGCGCGGCACGGGAGGCGCGGGACCTTCATGCCTTTGCGTCCGCCGTCGAGCACGAACTCGTACGCGCACGAGACTTCGAGGCGCTCGAGCGGGACGCCGTCGTCGCAGACGACGCGACCGCGGACCCAGCCGGGCGTCGGGAACACGACCGCGACGTCGGTGCGATACGCCGCGACGTCCATCGGCTCGAGCGTGACGAAACCGCGGCGCGCAGTGATGCGGACGGCCTCGAGCGTCTCGGCGCCGTGGATCGCGAACGAGCCGTCCGCCGCGGAGTTGGCGACGATGCGCCGCGCCGTTCCGCGTGCGACCGCCGCGCCGTTCGAACTCGTCACGGGTGGCAACGAGTAGTCGTCGCGGAACTCGACGATCAGTTCGACGTCCTCGAGAGGCGTCCCCGCGGCCGTGGTCACGCGACCCGCGACCAAGGTCGCGAGTGGACGCAGCACGAGATCGCCAAGGTCGTGCGTGCCGGGCGATAGCGGATCGGGCAACGTCAGCGAGGCGGCAAGGTCGGGACGGTAGCCGAGCCGCCCGCGCGTCGCGTCGGTCGGCACGAGCACGCGCGCACGCACCTCGCCCGCGTCGCCGTACGGCACGACGAAGCGTCCCGACTCGTCGGTCGTGAAGCGCGGAGGTTCGCTGCGCGCGAATCCGGCGCGCTCATCGGTCGGTCGTGCGTGACGGATGAAGCACTCGAGCCCGACGGCGGGCGAACCGTCGGCGTTCAGCAGTCGGCCGGTCAAGAGGGGTCGGCCTTCGCCGGGCCGGGGGAGTTGCGCCACGATCACCGTCTCGACCCACGGCACGCGCGGTCCGCGGTGCTCGATCGCGATCGCGGGGAACCGCTGGTCTTGGACGATCAGCTTGCCGATGAACGGCGCGTCGGCAGCGACGGCGAAGAACAGCGCTTCGCCGTTTCGCACGAGCCGACGTGCGTCCGAGTCCCACCACTCACCGGACGTCTGGACTCGACCACCGCCCGTCCACACCGATCCGTCCGATTGCATGACGCGAATCCGGATCGCGGCACAGGGAGGCACGACGACACGCAAAGGCGCGCCTTCGATCGACTCCGGCTCCACACCGACTTCGTCGACCTCGGCGCCATCGACGCCCGGGCGCACGGCATACGTGCCGAACTCGTCGAAGTACGCATGCCCACCGCCGTGCAGGCGCCAGAGTGCGTGCGGGATCTCGGCGACCGACGAGCCCGGAGCCGGCAGCGCGCGATGCACGACGCTTCCCGTGCGCGACGACCAGGCCATCGGATGGGTCATGAGGTCGACTGGCACGAACGGTCGCGCGACGCCGAGCGCGTCGACGACCTCCACGCGCAGCGTCGCGTTGCGGAACACGCGCAACTCGCGCAGGCGGTCCTCGCGTTGGATCATGCGTGGTCGAGCGTCGGCTGCTTCGGCGCCGAACGCGCCGGGAACGGACGCGGCGAGCACGTGCGGCGTCGACGGCATCGGCACGTCGATCGTGCCGTCGGCTCGCGACGTGCCGAGCGGGGCGACGTCGTTCAGCACGACCAGCGGATCGGGCACGAACAACTGCGCTTCTGGCCACCGTGGATCGAACAGCGTCTCGCGCGCGACGAGCCACACGCGGGCGCCCGCGAGCGGAGCGTTCGACTCGGCGTCGACGATGCGGATCGTCCACGTCGGATCCGTCGCCGTGGGCAGCGACGGCGCGACGTCATTCGTGACGACGGCAGGCTTGGATTCCTCGCGAAGCACCGAGTCGATCGCGCTCGGCGACGGCGTGTCGGCGACCGCTGCGGTCTCATCGTCCGCTCGTGCTGCGCTCGTCGGAGTCGCGTCGTCGATCTCCGGCGCGCGCGGAGCCTCGCTCGTCAGCCACCAGACGAGGGTGGCGGCGACGACGAGCAACACGAACACGATCGAGCCGTAGCGCATGGGAGAGAGCGTTCCGTTCAGCGGGAGCGCGTGGGCTCGAGTCGCACGACGACACCCGGCGTCGCGATCGGGATCCGGACGCCGTCGTAGCCCGCGGCGCTGACGATCAATTTGACGGGGCCAGGCGGCAAGACGACCGCGAAGCGACCTTGCGGATCGGACTTCGTGATCGCGTTCGAGGTGCGAATCGTCGCGTTGCGGATCGGCTCACCGCGCACGCTCTCGACGCGACCGGAGAACGCGAACGCGAGATTGCGGAGGTCGAGCGGTGCGAGTCGCGGATCCGACGCCGGCGAACTCCGCGCGCGGTCGACCGACTCGCGGCCGACGTCGGAGATCGTCACGTATGCCGTTCCCGGGCGCTCGCTGCCGACGATCAACGTGCAGCGGCGATCCGCGGGGACTTCGATGCCGAAGCGACCATCGCGCGTCGGAGCCCGTGACACGACGTGATGCATGGGGCGCGCGCCAGTCGACTCGACCTCGTACGTGACGACGACGCGCAAGGCGGCGGGGTCGACGTCGGCGTTGCAGAGCAACCGACCGTGGATCCAACCGGGCGTCGGCAGCGTGAACGTCGCATCCGCCGTACCACGCTGGGCGACCACGGGGCCGAGTTTGAGCTCGCGCAGTGTCACGGTGACTCGCAGCGACAGGTCGGCTTCGTTCGCGACGATGCGGAACGAACCGTCATGGCTCGCGGTCGTCGTCCACGATCGCGCCTTGCGATGCTGCTTCGTGCGCGGGTTCCACGATGCGGCTGTCGAGACCGTGACAGTGGCGCCCGCGGGGCTACCTCCGTCCGCGACCATGACGCGACCCGCGAGCAGCAGCGGAAGCTCTGCGAGCTTCGAACCCCGCAGTGGCACACGCATTCGCTTCACGCGCGAGAGGTCGACCGTGCCGTCGGCGCGGACAGAGATCGGCTCGGCGCCGAAGTGTTCGGTCGTCGCGACGCACAGCACACACGACGCGGACGGTGCGGACAGCGCGAACGAACCATCTCGCGCGGTCACGCCGATCGCGTCGATCGAGTCGGGCTCGCGCGTCGGCAGCTCCGATCCCGCAGCGACGAGCCAGAGCTTCGCACCCGGCAGCGGCCGTTCGGTCTGCACATCGAGGACGCGAATGGTCTCGGTCCGCGTCGATGCAGCCGTCGTCGCGGTGCGAGTGGGTGGACTCGCGACCGGCACGGCCGCTTCGCGTTCGATCGAACGGGGAGCTTCCGTCACCGGATCGACGAGTACCGGGGCTGGCGAACGATCTTTCGACGACGCGAGTTCGGCGCGCATCGCCGCCGCAGCCGTGGGATCGTCGAGGTCGCTCGCGAGCCACAGCCACGCGAGCACCCCAGAACCCACGACGACGCTGATCACGATGAGGATGCGGAACATCGACGCCTTCGACGAATTCGGCACGCTTCGAAGCTTCCCGCGCGCGACGAGTGCGGAGTCCACCCGATCAGCCGACCGCCGCGCAAGCCGCGCCGTGTCACGGGTTCGTCAATCGTCCTGCTGGACGAGCGTGATCACGATGCCGTCGGTGGCCGCGTCGATCGTGGTCGAGGCGAACTTGCGCGCGCGGGCCTGGATGCGCGTCGAGCGTTCGGGCAGCGCGAAGGCGAAGCGGCCGTCGTCGTCGGTCGTCAGCGTCACGCCGAACGCGGATTCGACTTTCGCGCGCGGGATCGGCGCTCCGCTCGGAGTGACGACGCGGCCGGCGAGGCGGAACAGGCGCCCGCGCAGATCGATCGTCAAGCGTGGATCGCGCGCGGCTGCGCCATCCTCGACGCGCACTCCGTCGATCGTGGCGAGCGCGGATGCCGGGGCATGGATCGCCTCGACGCGCAGATCGTGGGAACCGACGGGCATCGACACGTGGGCGAACGAGCCGTCCCCACCGACGTCGATGACGTGCTCGCCGGTGCGGATGCGCACGGCGTCGGCGGCGACGCCGTCGTCGACGAGCACGCGCCCTTCGAATGAGCCGAACGCGGGGAACTCGATCACGACGTCGGTCGTGCCGACGTCGAACGTGCGCGGCGATGCCACGACCGACCGGAACGACGCGACCACACTGACCTCGCGTCCGCGGCTGCTCGCGAACGCGGCGAACGAGCCGTCGGCGCGCGACACGACGGCGCGCGAGACGTCGCCTTCGACGGCAATGAACAAGTTCGCGTCGGCGACCGGACGACCCAACGACGTCCGCACCTTGCCGGAAAGCAGTACGGGAATGCGCTCGAGTCGCACGGTGCCGAGATCGATCGCACGGCGCGGAAGCGGCGACGCCAGGCTCAAGCTCGCGCATCGGCTGGGATCGAATGCACGCGTTCCACGCCCCGCGTCGGCGACGACGACGAACGTCGGCACCAAGCCACTGACGTCGTCGTACGGCACACGGAAGCGTCCGTCGATCGCCGTCGCGAAGTGGATCGGCTCGTCGAACAACTGCGCGTTCTGCGCGGCGATGTGATTCGGCGGGACCAGCAACAGACACGCGGTGTCGGCGAGCGGGCGACCCTCGACGTCGACGAGGCGACCCGTGAACACGGTGTGCTCGGAGCTGGGATCGGCGAGTTGCGCGAGCAGCAGCGTTTCGGTCCACGGCACGCGCTCGCCCGCGGCGGCGACGGTGATCTTGCCGAACGTGCGATCATCGACCTCGACCGCGGCGGAGAATCCTGGCGCGTAGCTGACCGCGTGGAACAGGGCTTCGCCCGTGCGCAGCGTCGTCACGCGGCGTCCGAACCACTGCGCTTCGAGCGCCGTGACGCGACCCCCACCGGGCCAAACCGATCGATCGGGCGCGAGCGCGCGTACGCGGATCGGACCACACGGCGGTGCGACGAGGCGGATCACCTCGCCCTCGACGTGCGCGGGCTCGACGGTTCGCTCGGGATTCACGAGCAAGAGCACGCCGGTCCGCACGGCGAACGAGCCGTGTTCGTCGAGTCCGGGGCGACCGCCGCCCGCGAGGCGCCACAGCGCGTGGCGGATGACGATGCGCGTCGCGCCCGCGTCGGGCAGTGCGCGATGGACGAGCGCCCCTTCGCCGAACGACGATTCGTAGGGGTACGTGACGAGATCGACCGGCACGAACGCGCGCGGCGTGTCGGTGGAGTCGACGACTTCGACATGCAACGTCGCGTCGCGGAACAGGCGAACTTCGATGGGTCGGTGATCGGTGTCGCGCGCGGTGGCGGCGACGCGCACGAAGCGAGCGCCGAATCGACCGGGAATC
This sequence comes from Planctomycetota bacterium, assembly GCA_052034255.1. Classification (GTDB taxonomy): domain Bacteria; phylum Planctomycetota; class B15-G4; order B15-G4; family JADJEK01; genus JADJEK01. The sequence continues at coordinate 18,434 of JBPOIU010000238.1, forward strand.
GCGGCGGCGACCAAGCTGTCGACGGTGGGTTCGGGCAGCGCGATCGAACCATCGGCGGCGGACGACCCGATCGAAGGCTCATGTCGGAGCCGCTCCAGCGGATCGTCGACGAGCGTGTCGAGCTCGGGCCAACGCGGATCGACGAGCGACGAGTCGGGCACGAACCAAACGCGCGCCCCGGCGATCGGCGCGCCGGTGTCGGCGTCGACGATCGTCGTCGTCCATGAACTCGGTGGCGGCGTGAATTCCCGCACGGCCGCGGCATCGAGATCCTCGGTCACCGACGAGCGTTCGGTCGGGGCCGGCGGTGTTGCGGCGGCCGAAGGGTCATGGGTACGTGCCGACTCGGCAGGCGAACGCAACGTGTCCGAAGTGTCGACGGCGCGCGAGGGATCCGCCGCATCCGAACGCAAGAAGACGTACGCACCGACTGCCAGGAGCCCGACGCAGCCGATCACGATGAGAGTCGACGGGTGAGTGCGCACGAGGTGGCTCCGTTGATGCGGTCGGTGTCAGCGCGCGCCGACGTGGATCACGTCGGCGTCGCGGATCGTGCGCCGCAACACGGCGTGCCCGGGAACTCCGAGGATCGTGACGTCGACGGAGGGCGTAGTCGCGAGCAAACAGAACGACCCATCCGTTTCGGACGTCACTTGATGGCCCCCTGCGGCTGAGATCGAAGCGCCGCCGACGGGTCGACCGTTCACATCGAGGATGCGAGCCCCGATGCGAACGAGCTTGCGACGGAGGTCGAGTGGGTCGATCGATGGCTGAGTCGATCCATCCGGCGCGATCTGAAATTCGTCGATCTTCAGGAGAGTCGATTTGGAGCGCGACGACGTCACCCTCAGGGAGGCTCTGCCTGGGAGGGATTCGAATCCGAACGTGCCGTTGGCGTCGATGGGACAGTCCTTCACGAGGGGGAACGGCGAGTCCGTATCCAGCCACGCGGTGACGATGAGATCGTTGGCCGCAACGGCGGCATCGAACAGCAGCCGTCCGCGGACGAGCTTCATGTCCCTCAACGTGTCTTCGATGTCTGTGACGTTGCACTCGACGACGACGTCGATCGTGGTCAAAGAGTTCGGCGTGCGTTGTGACGCCCAGGTTTGGGGTGGGATGCGGGCGGGCCACGCAAGGAGTGCGACTTCGATGCCGATGAGTTCGTTCGTCGGCACGTCGACGAAATGCGCGATGCCGTCGACGATGGGTGCGTCGTAGGCAATTCGATCGATCCAGCCACCTCGATGCTGCAGGTACAGGGCCTCGTAGAGGTTGGCGTCGGGAGCGTCGTCTCGGGGATCGGCGATCCAGATGTGTACCCGACCGGCCAAACCGCCTGGTGGGGACGCACACACTCGAATGTCCAGCGGTCCCACAGGTGGCAACTGCAGTCGGATGGGTTCACCCGTGAATCGCGATGGATCGAGGCGCGTGCCGAACTTCCAGCCGCCGATGACTTCCGGACTGATGCACAGCGTTGCGTTTTCCCCGTCGGCAGCCGACGCGACGATCATCCACGCCGCTGCATCCTCGATCGTGGCCCGGCCCTGGGCGTTCGTTCGTACGACGAGAGGAGGCATGAAGCGCGCATTGCGGTGCAGCGCGTTTCGGGACACTTGGGATACCAGCACCGCGACGCTTGGTGCTGCCTCGCCATTCGCACGCACGACATCGACCGCGAGAGGAACTTTCTTCGCCAGGCGGATCGTCGCGGTGTCGATCGGACCGTCGACGATCGTAATGCCGAGGCGATCCTCGAGCGTGGCGATCAAGAGACACCGATCCTCGCGCGGGATGAGAGCGATGCCGTCGGCATCGGCGATTCCCGACGGCGGGCGATCCGCGACGACGGCGGCGACATCCGCGACCACGCATTGCGAAGCCTCTTCCGAGGCGATCAACGAACGCAAGTCGGCGACGCACCACACGCGCGCCGAAGGGCAGGGCTCGCTGGTCTCGTCGGCGACGCAGACGATGCGCCAGTCCGCGGCGGGAGCGACAGCGGTCGCGGGCGCAGCGATCGCCACGGAACGCGTCGGCGCAGACGGAGTCGCGGTGAACCGAGTCGCAATCGAAGGGAGCGACTCCGTGACGATCGCGGTCGGCGTTGAAACTTCGACCACGGGTGGTGGTGCCGCGTCAGTGGTGTCGCGCAGCCACCAAACTCCGGCGCAGAGACCGATCAAGACGACGGCTGCGACACCCAAGCTCGTTCGACTCAAGGAGTGTATTCCCCTCTAGTTCAGTCGGAACTCACCCACCCAACGCGGCGATCGTCGCGTCGCACGCGGCGCCGAGTTGCGCGTCTTTCGGCCAGCGCTCCTTCGTGCGCTGCAGCAGCGCGATGCCGCGCGGATCCTGCCAATGCTCGAGCACCGCGCACAGGGACTTCACGAGCTTGCGGCGGGCCTCGGTCGACTTCGTCGCGAAGCGCGCATCGTCGTCGGCCGGCGTCACGTACGGGGTCTTCGGTGTGAACACGGTGCCGACGAGATCGGTGTCGGCGAGCGGCAGCAGGGCGTCCTTCGCCTTCGCCGGCTCGATCTTCGCGGCGGCGTCACACCAGGCGGCGAACCCGTCGAGGCGCGTCTCGTATTCGGTGTGCATGAGCTGATTGCCGTTCAGCTTCGAGGCTTCGAAGCGTTCGACGAGGCGCTTCGAGGCGCGCGCGAGCAGCGGCACGCCGTCGGGTGACGCGATCTTGCCGAGTCCGGCGATGGTGGCGTGCAGCACGCGCCAATCCTCGTCGTCGAGACCCGGCGCGAGCAGCGCGACGTTGCTCGGCCGCCCCATCGCGCCGAGCGTTTCCGCCGCGAGCACGCGCGTGTCGACGCTCGACTTGTTCGACTTCAACAGCGCGGCGACTTGCTTCGCGACCGCGTCGTCGTCGAGCTTCGCGAGCGCGTCACGCGCGTCGGCGCCGCGCTGGCCGCCGGCCTTCAACGCGGCGAGCAGTTCCTTGGGATCACCTGCGTGCGCGCTCGCGGCCTTGAACGGTTGCTCGGGATCGCCGTAGAGCGCGATCTCGCGCTTACTCGGCTTCGCGTCGAACGAGGAGTCGGGTCCGGCGCTGCCTTTCTTCGAGTGCGGTCGCGTGCGCCCGCCGAACCAACGGAAGATGTCGTCGCGCACCCAGTCGGGGAAGCCGTGGCCGACGCCGTTCAGCTCGGTGTAGACGAAGTCGACCTTCGGCTTTTTCTTGCCGTCGCCGAGCAGCTGGCGCATGACCTGGCGATCCGATTCGGGGCCGACGATCGCGTCGTCGGTGCCGTGATAGCAATACACGGGAATGCCCGCGGCCTCCGGCGACGAGCGCCCCCCGCCGCCGCCGGCGCACGGCGCGTACGCGGCCCACACGTCGGGCCAGCGCGGGCCGAAGTCCCACGCGCCGAAGCCCCCCATCGAATGCCCGGTCAAGTACACGCGCGTGCGATCGACGTTGAACGACATCAGCATCTCGTCGAGCACCGCGCGCAGCAGCGTCTCGTTCGGGTCCTTGCTCCACGGCGCGGCGAGGGCGCTCGGGCACACGACGAGGAAGCCGTACTTCTCCGACTCGCCGACGTAGAAGTTCATCGCGTCTTCGCCGGAGCCCGTCACGAGCGTTCCATCCGCCCCGCCGGGTCCGCCGCCGTGCAGGCCGACGACGAGCGGCGTCGGCCGCAGCGGGTCGTAGCTCTTCGGCACGTAGAGGCAGTACGTGGCGTTCGGGACCTTCTCCGAATCGACGGTCAGCGGGACTTTCTCCCGTCGTCCCTTCGGCCGTTGCGCGGAGCGGCGCGCACGCTCGAGGAACGCGACGCGCGGTTTGGTCGCGAGCGCTTCGAGCTCGGCGAGCGCGGCCTTCGCCTCGTCGTCGGTCTTGGCATCGACGTAGCGGCGTTCGAGCGCGCGACCCTGTTCGGTCAAGTTCGAGTTGCGCGTCAGCAGGCCCTGGAGCTTCGTCGCGCCGTACGCGGCGAGCGCGGCTTCGTGAGCGGGATCGAGCACGACGGCTTGCTCGAGGTGGTACGCGGCCTCGGCCTTCAAGCCGTGCTCGGCGCAGAACGTCGACAGCTCGAAGTGGTCCTGCGCGGTGAGCCCGGGCTTCGACGCGCGCATGCGGTATTCGACGTCGGGCGGCTCGGCGATCACGACGTCCTTGACCTTCGCGCGCGGCAGGACGTTGGCTTCCGGGATCTCGAACGTCATCTCCGGATGTCGCGACCGCCAAGGGTTGATGACGACGCCGGTGTCGTCGTTCTTCGACACGACGACGCCTTCGAGCTTCTTGCCGTTCGCGAGCGTGACGGTGTCGGCGTGGAGGGGCGCGAGGGTGAGGGCGGATACGTAAATCGCCCACGGCGCGAACGGACCGCGGAAGTTGGCCATGAGATCGACTCACCGGGAAAAGGCGGCCGCACCACCGTACGACGTCGCACGACCGGGCACGACAGCCGACTAGCACCGGCCTCCCAGTCCAAGGCCCGGGCGTCGGCCCGGGCGTCGGCCCGGGTGGTGGCCCGGGTGGCGGCCCGGGTGCCCCGCCGCTCGCCCCTCCGCGTCCACGAACTAGACCGTGCTTTATAAAGTGTAAATTGCGTTCTCGACTCCCCAATCCCTTGTGTATGGTTCCGCTCCGCACCGAAGATGTGGCACCTCAGCATCGACCAGTCGGGGGCGGAACGGTCGCCTGCCCCCTCGCAGGGCTGGAAGTGAGCGACGAACACTTGGATCGAAGCTCTTCCTTGGCGGTAGCCCCCAAGAAGCTGTTCCGCATCGGGGAAGTGATGGCGCACACGGGCTTGTCCCGGCAGACCATTCACAACTACACGATGCTGGGGCTGATCAACGCCGTCGGGCGCACGCCCGCCGGTCACCGCTTGTATGGAGAAGAGGTCTTCGCCCGCCTCGAGCGTGTGAAAGCGCTGCGTGAGACGCACACGCTGCTCGAGATTCGCGCGATCCTCGACGTGCCGAGCCCCCCGGGGCAGAAACCAAACGGCACGCCATGAGGGCCACGACACGATCGCGCCCGCGGGACCCATGGGGACCCTTATGAGTTCGAGTGCCAGCCAAGAGCGACGCCCGACCGCCGCCCTGTGGCGCAGGTATCAAAAAGCTCGCGACTGCGAGCTGCGCAATCGCATCCTCGAAGCGTACCTGCCCCTCGTCTCCGCAGTCGCCGCGCGCGTCGCGCACCGACTGCCACCGTGTGTCGAACTGGAAGACCTGAAGAGCGTCGGTGTCCTCGGCCTCCTGAACGCGATCGATCACTTCGACGTCAATCGCGGCGTCCAATTCGAAGCGTTCAGCAAGAAGCGCATCGCCGGCGCGATGCTCGACGAACTCCGCCGCCAGGACTGGATCCCGCGCGAAGCGCGCGATCGCGTCGAAGCGCTGCGCTCGGCGAAGCAGGAGCTGCGCGATCGATTCGGTCGCGAAGCGTCCGACTTCGAGCTCGCGCGCTGCATGAACCTGTCGCTGCGCGCCGTCCACGACATCACGATCGAGCTGACGCTGACGAACATGATGCCGCTCGACACGAGCGACGAAGACTCGGGCAACTCGCACCGGTTCGATCTCGCCAACGAAGAGCCCGAACCGTACGAGCGCGCGTTCCAGAGCGAGTTGCTGTCGCTCGTCGACAGCCACCTCGACTCGACCGAGAAGAACCTCGTGCGCTGGCATTACCACGACAGCAAGCCGTTGCGCCTGATCGGCACCAACCTACGCCTGTCGGAGTCGCGCGTCTGCCAACTCCACAACCGCATGCTGACGCGCCTGAAGGCGCGGCTGTACCAGGAGGTCGCCCCGTGACGAACGGCGTGCGCGGAAGCGGTCACTGACTCGCATCGAACATGGCGGGGGTGTCGTCCTACGAAAAAGCGGACGACGCCTCCGGGGTAGGACCCGCCTGACGCAGCCACGGCGTCGGGCGGGTTTTCTCATGGAACGACGAAGGTTCGCGGGAACTCGACGCGAGGGCAGTTGATAACGGCCGCGAACGGCCGCGCTTCACTCCTCGTCGCCCAACTCCTCGAACACCGAGCCCGGCAAGCGCGCGCGCAGACGATCGAGCGCGCGTCGATAGCGAACCGTGATCGTGTTCGGCTTCTCGCCGAGAAGGAGCGCGATGTCGGCGACGGGATTGCGTTCGATGCCGCGCAGCACGATGAGCGTTCGATCGTCGTCGTCGAGCGCGTCGATCGCGCTGCGGACCGCGTCGGCCCGCTCGTGGCTCGCGATCTGGCTGACGATCCGCGCCGACTCGGCGAACTGCGCGCCGATGGCCGAATCCAGCGAGTCTTGCCGGCGCTCGCCGTCATCCCTGAGGTGCTTCTGCGCCAAACTATTCAAACGATGCAGCAGCGTGGTCGCGAGGAAGCGGACGACGACCGGCGTGACCCGGCCCGCGCGCGCGTCGAGTCCTTCGAGCCGCGGCAGGGCGCGGATCCAGACGTCCTGAACCAGGTCCTCCGGGCAGTGAGTGCGCGCCAAAACGGCCAACGGGCCGCGTAAACGGTGAGCGGCCTGGGCCAGCAGCAGCGGCGAGAAACGCTCGATCAACCACGTCGTGCTCGCGCGATCGCCACGCATGGCTTCGCGCACATGCAGGGTCGTCACCGCGTCGGGAGTGGGGTCCAGTCGATCCATCGGCCCCGATTCTGCCCTGCATTCCTCCGCGATGCCGGCACTGCGCCAAGTCATGGGATAGGTTTCGCGCCCCATGACCGACGCACCCGCCATCGTGTTCGCGTTCCTCGAACGGATCGCCCGGGACCGCGCGCGTGGGGCGGTGCTGACCCGCGACGCGTACTGCGCGCTGTATCCGGGCTTCGAAGCGGTCGTGGGGGCCGAGTTCGATCGCCTCACCGAACCCGAGGCGCAGGACGCACGACGCATCCCGGATGCGGTCGGTGAAGTCCTCGGTCCGTATCGATTGGTGGAGGAGCTCGGACGCGGCGGCCAAGGCGCGGTGTTCCGCGCGCATGACGAGAGGCTGCAGCGCGACGTCGCACTGAAGGTGTTGCTCGGGCACGGCGGCGCGTCGCTGCTCGCGCGCGAACGCTTCCAGCGCGAAGCGATCGTCGCCTCGCGTCTCGACCACCCCGGCATCTGCACGATCCTCGAAGCCGGCGAAGCCCGCGGCGTCGCATGGGTCGCGATGCGTCTGATTCCCGGCGAAACCCTCGCGAAGCGCATGGCATCCCTCGCGCCCGCGACGAACGCGGCCGAGCTCGACATGCGCCTCGCCTGGATCGAGGAAGCGGCCCGCGCGCTGCACGCCGCGCACGAAGCCGGCGTCGTCCACCGCGACGTCAAGCCCGGCAACCTGATGGTCACGCCCGAGGGTCACGCGGTCGTGCTCGACTTCGGTCTCGCGCGCGACCTCGATCCGGACACGCCGTCGTTGACGCAGAGCGGCGAACTCCACGGCACGCCGGCCTACATGTCGCCTGAACAACTCGCGACGGGACGCGTCGCGATCGATCGACGCACCGACGTGTTCTCGCTCGGCGTCACGCTGTACGAACTCGTCACGGGTCGGCGCCCGTTCGACGCGTCGACGCGCGAAGGCCTGTTCCGCGCGATCACGCAAGAGGATCCGACACCGTTGCGCTCGCTCGTGCGCGACGCTCCGCGCGACCTCGAGATCGTCGTCGCGACGGCGCTCGCGAAGGAGCGGGATCAGCGCTACGTCACCGCGGCCGCGTTCGCGGACGACGTGCGCGCCGTCCGCGAATCACGTCCGATCGCCGCGCGTCGCCCGTCGACGTTCGTTCGCGTCGCGCGCTTCGTCGCGCGCGAGCCCGTGAAAGCGGCGCTGATGGGTGGACTCGTGGTGGCGCTGCTGGTCGCGGCGGGCTCGATCGGCTTCCTCGCCGCGCGCTCGCGCGAGATCGTCGAAGGCCAGAAAGAGATTCGCCGCCAGGAGGTGGACCGCGCCGTCGTCGCCGCGTTCGCGGGTTGGCAATCGCCGCCGCTGACGCGCACGCTCGATGCGCTGCTCGCCGAAGATCCGCGCCTGGATCTCGTGCGCGTGACGATGGTGCTCGGCCTGTACGAAGCGGGACGGTTCGACCAAGTGCTCGCGCATCCCATGCAGCAAGTCCTCGGCGACGCCCAAGCGGCGTTGAAGCGCGTGCGGGCGGCGAGCTTCGAGAAACTGGAGAAGTCCGCCGAGGCCGCCGCCGAACGCGCTGCGCTCGATCGACCGGAACACCAGGCGGGGCCGCTCGAACATTTCGCGCTCGGCGTGCTCGAAGAAGCAAAGCGCAGCGAGGATCCCACGAGTCTGCGCAACGCATGGGATCACTTCCGAACCGCACGCTTGCTCGCGCCACGCGCGGAGTTCGTCTTTCACTACCGCTGCGCGATCGCCGCAATGGCGGCGGGGGAGACCGACGTGGCGCTCGAGAGCGCGAACGCGCTGGTCCAGATGTGGCCGGATTCCGCCTACGCGTGGTTCGCGCTCGGGACCGTGCGCGGTCGCGCGGCGGGAGCGCAGCTCGCACTCGAAGCGTTGGAGCGCGCGGTCGCTCTCGAACCGAACTTCCCGGAAGCGTGGCTGAACATCGGCGTCTCGCACTTGATCCTCGGGGACACCGCGAGCGCCGACGCGGCGTATCGCCGTGGACTCGAAGCCGTGCGCGGCAATCGTGCGCCGTGGCATCTACCCGCGCTGTGGGGCCGAGCGTTGTACGTGGCGCAGATGTACGCCGACGCCGTCGGCGTGCTCGAGGTCGCCGTGGCGCACAACGCGGACTTGATCCCCGAAACGAAGATGCTGGCCTCGTCGTTGCGCAAAGCCGGCCGCATCCCTGAAGCGATTCCGCTGGCGCGGCGCATCCTCGAGCGCGACCCGCGGGACAAGGACGGTTCGAAACTGCTCCGTCTCTCGCTCGAACAAACGGGCGCGATCGATCTCGCGATCGCCGAATGCGAACGCCGTCTCGGCGTCGCACCCGACGACACCGAGACGGCGCAGATGCTCGAACGCTTGCGCGCGCAAACGCCGACGAAACCGTGACGTCGTCGGCGTTCGCGCGCTGCTCACTGCGTCAACAGAGTGGTGGTCGTCACGACCGCGTCGTAACCCTGGTTGACGTTGGTGCTCGTCAGCGTGAGGTCGACCAACGCGCCGGGCATCGGCACGGCGACGATGTCGTTCGCGTGGCCCCAATCCGCGCGGTCGTTGTAGCAGTCGAAACCGAACTGCGGCGCGAAGTCGAGGTACCCGTCGATCGAGGTCCGCGCGAGCCATAGATCGGAGGTCGCGAACGGCACGGACGTGTCGGTCTTCGCGGTGTAGCCGTAGGCAATGAACCCGTCGGGGCCGACCGCGTGGATGCCGGAGAACTGGTCGCGCATGTCGCTGCGGAAGCTCTTGAAGAACGTCGTCACGCCATCGAAGTCGGTCCCGAAGAGCCACGAGTCCGCGCTGCCCGCGAGGCCCGTCGTTCCGGAGACGACGTAACCGCCATCGACGGCGACGATGCCCGTCACGGTGTCGTACGGAGTGTCGCCCGAGCTGCCGTTCACGGATTCACCCGAGTAGATCTTCGACCACTGCATCGTGCCGGTGGGCGACAGTGCGATCAGCATCGCGGCGTGGACGTTCGACGTGAACCACGACGGCGTCTGACCGCCGATCACGAACGTGCCATCGCGACCTTCGATCCCCGTGAACGCATCGTCCCAGCCGGTGGTGCCGGCGACGGTCGCGAACGTCAGTGCGCGATTCGCGTCGAGCTTCACCGCGAGGAAGTTGTGCTGATCGAGCGTCCCGGCGCCGAGCGGAGCGTCCTCGTAGTCCATCCAGCCGACGAGCAGCAAGCCGCCGTCCGCTGTGCCGACCATGCGCGTGAACGATCCGCTGCTGGGCGTGGGGCTCGTGTCGAACTCCTTGGAGAAGAGCACCGTGCCGCTCGAATCACATTCGGCGACGAACGGACGCGACAGGTTCTGGCTGACGTGCAGGATCTCGCCTGCGAACAGCAAGTTGTCGCTCGGCGAGCGCATCACGGTGCGCAGATTGATGACGTTCCCGGCGGGGGCCGCGAACGACTTCGCCCACTGCGCGACTCCGGTCGAGCTGAGGCGTTCGAGGCGAGCGCCCGCCGTCGTGCCACCCGAGCCGCCGATCACGATGTCCCCGTTGAACGCGGACGCGACGCCGACCGGACGCATGGAGCCGAACGGCAGCAACTGGCCGCGCTTCTCCCACACCGGCGTGCCGTCGGCAGCGAGCTTCGCGAGGTACGCGCGATTCACGATGCCGTCGCCGTGGCCCGTGACCAGGAAGCCGTCGGGCAACACGTGGACCGACGTCGCTTCCTCGGCCGATCCGAGCGCGTAGACGCGCGACCAGCGGTCGTTCGCAGCGGGCAACAACGCGAACGGTCCGCCGGCGTCCGCGACGTCGAACGACGCGAGCGTCCCGAGCGGCGCCGTGAACAGCACGATGCCGGGCCCAATGAAGCTCGTCGTCATGAAGAACGACGCATTCACCTCCCACCACGGATTCGCGGTCGGATCGACGATCGTCTCGATCGTGAATTGCGCGGCCGCGGTCGGACCACCGATCGGGAAGCCGTTGAACAGGATCTGGAACGTCACACCGGCGACGACCGAGATCTCGACGTTCGCCTGCGTCGAGCCGCTGACCACGGGCTTCGCGAAGCGATGCGCGTTGTTCGGCGACCCCATTTGCGACGCGTGCGTCCCGCCCGAGTCGAGCGACAGATCGAACGACGTCTCGAATTGCTCGATCATCGCGAAGCGAGCGCCGGCCTCGACGGTCCCCGAAATGGTCCCGATCAGCCCGATGATCGGCAGGATCGAAACCGAGCCGCTGACCGGGATCACGGCGAGCGGCAGCGTCGCGAGCGGAATCGTGGTCGAGAACGAACCCGACGCGGTCGCATCGATGTCGGCCGTGATCGCGCCATGGAGTTCGAGCGCGCCACCGACTCCGCTCAGCATCCCGCCACCATCGACGGACGGCTGGACCGTGTTGCCTGGCAGACTCACGGTGAAGTTGCCGTTCACGTTCGCGACGCCCCCGAGGGAGACATCGTTCAACGGCAGGTAGACGCCAGGGATCTCGGAAGCCGAGGCGGCAATGCCCAGCGCGAGGGCGATGAAGGACGCGGAGAGGGCTTTTTGGAACGGCGAACGCATGGCGGGAACTCCTGGGTGGGATCGGGATCGATCGGGGACAGGAGTGCCAGTTGGCGAGCGGCGGCGATGTGACAGGAAAATGCGGACCCCGTCCCGCGTCGGTCAGCGGAGGAAGGTCCAAGACACGGCGGATCCACCGGCGTTCGGCGCGCGAACCGGATCGCCGCGCCTCGCAGAACGATCAGGTGCGGCGCGGTCTACGAGCGTTCGCGGACTTTCGCGGAGCCTTCGGCTCAGCCATCGGCACACCCATCCAGCGCGCGACCTCCTTCTTCGGGGCCACCGCGCACCAGCTCTCTTCGATCCAGCCCTCGAGCATGCCCGGCGGGAAGAACGACTCCTTCGTCGCGACCAGCGTGACCCAACCGCTCTTGCCGAGTCCATACCCCGTCGGCGCGCAATCCTCGCGCTCGAGCGCCGCCTTGGCAGACGCAGGGAGCTTCACGGACATCGAGATCAATCCGTCAGCATCACTCCCGAGGGACACGAAGATCTTCTTGCCGACCTTCGCGACCGTGTGGTCCCAAGGATGGTCTTCCCACGCTTCGGGCATGGCCAAGGCGTGTTTCAACAAGGGCTTCAACAGGGATCGGCGAGATGCGCTCTTCGCCATCGGACGGTCCTCGAAGGTTCGTGGGGCGGTCGCGGGAATCGAACGGGTCGGCAGAGTAGCGAGCGCATTCGTCGCATGCGGGAGTTCGCGGGCGCGACGCGTGGGATCTCGAAGCTCGGGCCGTCACGCCTGCGTCGGAGCTGGGAAAACGATGACCGCCGACAGTGGCCGGCGTCGGGCCCGTCGATGGGGAGATCGCCGGTACGCCGTCCGTTCAAGGGCTCCAGGCTCGTCGCCTCGTTCTGCCGATACGGACTGTGTCCGCGTTCGAGTTGGGGCTCCCCGATGTCCTGGAAGCGCATCCTCGCCACGATCACCGGCAGCGTCGACGACGAGCTGCGGCGCAGGAACGAATACCTGGTCGCCGAGAATCGCGTGCTGCGCTCACGACTCGGAGCGCGCATCGCGCTGAAGGACGAGGAGCGCAGCGTGCTGGCGCGACTCGGCAAAGCGCTTGGTCTGCGCACCCTGTCGGAGATCGCCTCGATCGCGAAGCCCGAGACGATCCTCGGCTGGCATCGGCGACTCATCGAACGGCGCGATGCCAAGACGACGAAGTCACGCGAAGTGGGGCGACCGCGGATCGACGCGAAGATCGAAACGCTCGTCGTGCGCATGGCGCGCGAGAATCGCTCGTGGGGCTACGACCGCATCGTGGGCGCGCTCGCGAATCTCGGGGTCACGGTCTCCGCCCAAACGGTCGGCAACATCCTCGAGCGCAACGGCATCGCTCCGGCGCCCGAGCGCGCACGCACGACGACGTGGACCGAGTTCATCAAGACTCAAACCAGTGTCCTGGTCGCGACCGACTTCCTGACCGTCGACGCATGGACGATGCTGGGGCTCGTGAAGTATTACGTGCTCGTCTTCATTCACCTCGGCACACGCCGGGTCGAGATCGCCGGAATCACGCGGCATCCGACTGAGGAGTGGATGGCGCAGGTGGCGCGCAACGTGACGATGGAAGGGGTGGGCTTCTTGAGCGGCATGAACTACCTGCTGCACGACCGGGACACGAAGTTCAGCGAGCACTTCCGCCGGCTGATCCGGGACGGCGGCGTGCGACCTGTGGCATTGCCGGCCCGCAGCCCAAACCTCAACGCGTTCGTCGAACGCTGGATCCGGACCGTGAAGGACGAGTGCCTCGGCAAGTTGATCTTCTTCGGCCGGGCATCGGTCGAGCGGGCGTTGAATGCGTACGTCGAGCACTATCACTCGGAGCGCAATCACCAAGGGATCGGCAACGTGATCCCTATGCCGAGAGTGGAGGACCGTGTGGGGA
>JBPOIU010000141.1:0-25055 GCA_052034255.1 Planctomycetota bacterium
GCCTCGGGGACTTCGTCGCCGTCCTTCACGAAGCGCAGCGCCGCCGAGTTCAAGCAGTAACGCAGCCCGGTCGGTGCGGGCCCGTCGTCGAATACGTGACCGAGGTGGGAATCGGAGCGCGCGCAGCTGATCTCGACGCGACGCATGCCGAACGAGTTGTCCTCGATCTCACGGATGTGCGCCGGATCGAACGGCTGGAAGACCGACGGCCAACCGGTGCCCGAGTCGAACTTTGCTTCGGACTTGAACAGCGGCAGACCGCACGTGACGCAGACGTAGGTGCCGAGCTCCTTGTTCGTCAGCAGACCGCCGCAGAACTTGGGCTCGGTGCCGTGCTCCTGCGTGATGCGCCGCTCCTCGGGCGTCAACTTCGCGACCAGCGGCTCGAGCTGCGCCTCGGTCAGCGGCGTGACGTCGAAGCCGCTCTTCGAGTAGCGCGGCACCGACGGGTCCGGCTTGAAGTCTTTGGCCGGCGCGGGCTTGTCGTCACAAGCGCCGTTTGCCATCGCGAGCCCGAAGAAGGCGAGGAGTTTGCTGAGCATGACGATGCGGTTCATGGTTCGGGGTCCTTGGGAACGCTCCCGGGGCCTTGTGTAGCACAGGATCGCGTCCCTCGGACGGTCGGATGCAGCGGATCGGCTCCGGGTTTCACGGCGGGTGCGGCGCATCGCGCCCTACCAATCCCACGCTCGCGGGGCAGGATGGCGGCACCTCACCCCCATGAGGAAGGACCCGATGGACCCCGCGCGCTTCGCCTCGCTTCGACGGTGGTTCGAGCGACTCGCCCCGCTGCACGCAGCGGCCCGGGAACAGGGCCTCGCCGCGATCGACGACACCGCACTTCGAGACGAAGTCCGACGCATGCTCGTCGCCGATGCTCGCGCCGATGCGATCGTCGACGCGCCGGCCGCCGCGCTCTCCACCCCACTTCCGCTCAGCGGCGATCCGATCGCACCGGGCACGCGCATCGGACGGTACGCCGTCGTACGCCGGATCGGCGGCGGCGGAATGGGCTCCATCTTCGAGGCCACGCAGGAACAGCCGCGGCGCACCGTCGCGCTGAAACTACTGCGCCTCGACGCCGCGACACCCGAAGCCTTCCAGCGCTTTCGCGTCGAAGCCGAGCTGCTCGGTCGCCTCGATCACCCGAACATCGCCCGGATCCACGAAGCCGGAACGCATCGCGCGGCGGACGGGACGCTGATTCCGTTCCTCGCGCTGGAATACGTCCGAGAAGCGCTTCCGCTGACGCAAGGCCTCGACGCTCGAGGCGCTGACGTCCCGACGCGGATCCGCGTGCTCGCCGATGTCGCGGACGCGATCCATCACGGTCACCTCAAGGGCGTCGTCCACCGCGACGTGAAGCCCGGCAACGTTCTGCTCGATGGCGACGGCATTCCGCACGTCATCGACTTCGGCATCGGGCGCCTCGACGATCCATCGTCCTGCGAGGGTCCGACGACGCGGACCGGGCAATGGCTCGGTACTCCGACGGCGATGAGCCCCGAACAGTTCCAAGGCAACCCGAGCGCCATCGATGCGCGCACGGACGTCTGGTCCCTCGGCGTCCTCGCGTACGAGGTGCTGTGCCGACGCGTGCCGTTCGAAAGCCCCGACGCGTCGATCACGACGATCGCGCACGCGGTGCTCGAACGGACTCCGACGCCCCCCTCGCGCATCGCGCCCGATGTGCCGAAGGCGCTCGATTGGGTGCTGGCACGTGCGCTCGAGAAGGACCCGCGACGTCGCTACGCGTCCGCGGCGGAGTTCGCCGCCGATCTCCGCCGATTGCTGTCCAACGAACCCGTACTCGCCAGCCCGCCATCGGTCGGATATCGCGCGACGTGCTTCGTGCGCCGCCACCGACTGGGCGTCACCGCCTTGACGCTCGCCGTCTTCGGCCTCGTCGGCGGAGGCGTCGCGGCGTGGCAGGGCAAAGTGCGCGCCGAGCGCGAGACAGAACGCGCCCGCGGCGCGAATCAACTGCTGTTCGACGTGTTGCAGTCCGCGAGCGCGATGCAGAAGGGACCGGAGACTCCGATCGGCGACGTGATCCGCACGGCGATCACACGCGCGGACACCGCGTTCCGCGACGACGCCGAAGCCCGCGGGTTCGTGCGCGTCGCCCTCGGTGCGAGTCAACTCGAACTCGGCGAGCACGCACCAGCGCTCGACACCCTACGCGCTGGTTATGAAGCGCTGCGCGCGACGCGGGGCGCCAGCGATGCGGAGACCATTGGCGCCGCTGCATACGTCGTTCACGCGTTACTCGACCTCGAACGGCTCGACGAAGCGCAAGCACTGCTCGAGGCCACGCAGCCGCTCGCGGTGGCCGCGCTCGGCGAGCACCACGCGCATGTGCACTCGCTGCGTCATCACGCGGCGCTGCTCTTGCACCATCGCGGTCGCGACGACGACGCGATTGCGGCGCTGCGCGCGCTTGTTGCGGACGAGGCTCGGGTGCCGAACGAGGGTCGTGGTTCGCGGCGGGTGCTCGGTTCGCTCGCCGTCCTCGTGCAGGCCCGCGGTGATCTCGCTGAAGCGGCGGCGCTGCACGAGCGCGTCGTTGCGGCCGCTGAAGCGGAAGACGGACCGACATCGCTCGAAGCCGACTTCGCGCGCAAGAACCTCGCGAGCGTGCTCGTCGCGCGCGGCGAATACGCGCGCGCCGAACCGCTGCTGCGGGCCGCGATCGAACACGAGATCGCAGCATTCGGCCCACGCCACGAACAGACGCTCGCAACGCAATGGAACTTGATGCAACTCCTGCATCAGTCGGCACGCCCGGCCGAAGCGATCGCCCTCGGCGAAGAGGTCCTCGAGGCGTACGTCGAACGCTTCGGTGCTGACTCGTCGGAGGCAGCGTTGGCGCAAGCGGAACTCGGCTCCGCGTACCTGAACGCACAACGCCCCACTGACGCCCTCCGCGTCCTGACCGCGGCGCTGGCCACGTTCACGCGCAAGCTCGGCGCGAACCACGTCAACACGCTGACCGTGCGCGGCAACCGCGTCTCGGCTCTGCTGCGGACCGGCACACAGGATGGCATCGTCGACGAAGCTCAGGCGTGCGTGGACGCGCTGGTGACGACGGTGGGTGACGAACACCCCGCGACGCTCGCCGCGCGCTATCGACTCGCCGAAGCAGCGCGCAAGTCCGGCTCACCCGCGATCGCGATCCGCGAACTCGAGCGCGTGGTCGCGGTGCAGCGCGAACGCTTCGGGTCGGATCACTGGCAGACGCTCCAGACCGAAGCCGCGCTGGCGATGTCGCACGCGAGCGCACAAGACCACGACACCGCGGAACGTCTGCTGCGCGGCGTCGTCGGGCGCGCTACTGCCGCATTCCCTTCCGGCGATTGGCGACCGCATTACTTCCGTTTCGAACTCGGCGACGTCTTGCAACGCCTGGGACGCAACGACGAAGCCGAGGTCGAACTGCGCGCCGGCTACGACGCGATGGTGGCCGCACTTCCCGCGGAGTCGTCGTACGTCCGCGACGCACGCGTGTTGCTCGCGACGTTCTATCGGGCGACCGGACGTCCCGATGTCGCGGCGACGTTCGAGGACCGCGAACCATGAGTGACCCCGGCGACGTCACACGTGACCTCGCGCTATACGCCGATGGCGACCGCGCGGCCGGCGAACGCGTTCTGAACGCGGTCTCCGCGGAACTGCGTGAACTCGCCGCGCGCGCCATGCGGCACGCACGCAAAGGCCACACACTGCAACCGACAGCGCTGGTACATGAAGCTTGGTTGAAGCTCGCGAAGGGCGCGCCTCGACCCGCGAAGGGCCGGGCTCATCTGCTGGCGCTCGCCGCGACCGCGATGCGTTCGATCCTCGTCGATCACGCCCGCCGACGTTGCGCCGACAAGCGCGCGGGTGGCGCTCGTTTGACGCTGGATGCCGTCGATGTCGGTGTCATCGACCGGTCCGAGACATTGCTCTCGATCGACGACGAACTCCGCGCACTCGCCGGCGTCGACGGCGAACTCGCCCGCATCGTCGAATTGCGGTTCTTCGGTGGACTGTCGATCGACGAAACCGCCGCCGCGATGGACGTCTCCACGCCGACGGTCGAACGAGGCTGGCGCACCGCACGCGCGTGGCTCGCGGCGCGTCTCAAGCCGTGATCAATTCAGCGCCTTCGTCGTTTTGATCGAGCCGCGGAAGATCACGCTCCCGGACGACGCGTGCAGCGTCCCCTTGGCAGATACGACGTCGACGACGCCTTTCTTGACCTTCTGTTTGAGCGTGATGCCGAGCGACGCGAGCGGCACGTCGTCGTTTCGACGCGACGCCTGTTGGCCGCAGAACGAACGCTTCGACTTCGATTTCGCGTCGCGCTGATCGACGCCATGGAACACGAACGCCTCGCCACCGAAGTGCGCCGCCAACACGCTTCCGGGCGCCGGGACGACGAACGCGCGGCCGTTGCCGGGGAACACCGCGAGGCGCGCGATCTCATCGACGACCAGCGGCGTCGTCGACTGCGCCGGCAAGAGTTCGCCACCCACGCGCGCTTCGAACCACCACGGCGACCATGCGACACCGACCGGGAACGAGCCGGCGTCGTCGCGCCAGACGTCGACGTCCGCGGCTCCGAGCGCCAACACCCGGCCGTTCGCGGCGGACGCGACGTAGTAGCGACCGTCCGGTCCTTCGGCCACGCCCATCGGCTGGTCCATTTCCGCGCTCGTGCGATCGAGATCGGGCAGCAGGAAGCGCCCGGCCGCGAGCACGCGAACCTTGTCGTCCGCCGCCGACGACACGAGCAGCGCTCCATCCGACGCCAAGCTCACGCATTCCGGCGCGGTCGCGAGGCCCGTGAGATCCGCGGTGGCTTGCCCGTCGTCCTGGCACTCGAGCAAGTGGCTGTTGAAGAACGACCCGATCAACAAGCGATTGTCGGCGTTGAACGCGAGCATCGTCGTGCCGTCGATCGGCCACACCGGGTAACCGGCGATCGCATCGAATGCGCTGAACCCGGGCGTCAGCACGATCACGGAGTCGGTGTGCGTGGAGCCGACGTAGATGCGCCCGGCGGGGCCGACGTCGATCCCCTGCGGCCCGTCGAGCCCCGCAGGAACGAAGCCTCCTTCGTACGTGCGGTCGGTCGCGAACACCGCCATCGCGTCGTTCTCGCGCGATGCGACCAGCAGCCGACCGTCGGGCAGGAACGCGAGGCCCCATGCCCCCAACAACGGTGCCGTCTCACCGAACGTGGCGACGACGGCCCCGTGCTGATCGAACTCGACGATGCGGTTCGTGCCTCCGAGCGTGACGAAGAGATGGCCGGCCTCGAACTCGGCCGCCGCGGCGACCGCGGAGAAACCAACGCACGTGACGCCGAGGATCTGGCAGAGAATCGAACGACGTGGAGTCATGGATACACCTCAGTTCAACGCCTTGCCGGACTTGATCGATCCGACGAACGTCGCGAACGCGTTCGACGCATGCAGACTTCCTGTTGCGCTCTTCACGCGGACGAACTCGCCGGCCGCGTTCTTCGCGTCGATGAGGCGCAGGTCGATCGACACCGTCGCGAACAACAGGCTCGCGTCGGGTCGTTGCATCGCGTGGATCGCGCGGCGGTCGGGGAACACTCCGCCGTCTTCCACGCCGTAGGCGACGAACGACTGGCCCAAGAACGCCTTGCCGAGCTTCGTGTTCGGCGCGAATGCCAGCATCACGCGGTTCGAACCGGGAAGCACGGAAAGCGTCGCCGACTGCGAGACGGTGCGCGACTTGCCGCCGAGCTGCGTCAGCGTTCCCTTGACCGTCGCCTTGAAGCGATACGGACAGACGGCGACGGCCGTCGGATTCGCCAACGCCACGTCGACGAATGGGATCGTTGCGCTGGTCCAATTCATGTCGAGTCCGCTGCTCGCGGTGGGCAACACGATCAGAGGCGAGTAGTCCGGCTGGATCGCCGCGTCGAAGATCGGCGCACCGAATGGGCCGGCCACGTCCTCGGACGGGATCGACACGCCGAAGCGATCGAAGAACTTCAACAAGCCCGCCCCATCCGAGACGTAGGACGCGCCGTCGGACAACAACGTCATCCGCTTCGGCGCGTTGACCGTGCGCAAATCCACGCCGAATCCAGCGGGGTCGAAGAACACCACGACACCCGACCCCTCGTACGGCACCGCGATCGTGCCCCGCGGCGTGAACGCGACGCCACGCGGAAACTGGGCACCGAGCGCGAGCACGCTCTCGACGGCTCCACTCGCTCCGACGACGTCGACGCGATGCTCGAAGTACTCCGCGACGTACATGCGGCCGCCCGGCCCCACCGCGATGCCGACTGGAGTTCCGGTCAGCGGGATTTCCTGCATCAGCGCGCCATCGGCCCTGAACGACCGGATCCGCGCCGACGAGTTCGCGTCGGCATGCTTCGGCACGTAGAGCAGGCCGTCGGGGCCGAACTCGACATCGAAGACCTCGGTCGAGCCGCTGGCGTGTGCGGCGACGAACACGCCCGTGGACGTGAATTCGCAGACTTGCGCATTCCCGCGCGAGGCGAAGAAGACGTTGCCGCCCTTGAATTGGGGATTTCCCGCCAGCGCCGAAGCGCAGCAAGCGCCGACAGCGGCCAGCAGCAACGAGGTAGGAATGGGAGAGCGCATGCGGGGTCCTCCGGCGCGAAGCGAGTCGGGCTCGCAGCGGAGAACGCGGAAGCATCGCGGGTTCCATCACCGAGTTCGGGTTTTTCCGTTCACTCCCCGCGCGCGAGGATGACGCGGGCGCCGCGTTGATAGGTGACGTACGCCCAGGCCCACTCGAACAGCACGACGAAGCGACTGCGGAACCCGATCAGGAACACGATGTGGATCGCGAGCCACAGGAACCACGCGAGGAAGCCCGAGCAACGGAAGCGGCCGAAGTCCGCGACCGCGCTCCTGCGTCCGATCGTCGCCAGCGAGCCCTTGTCGACGTAGCGAAACGGCTTGCGTGGCTCGCCGCGCAGCAACCGCACGACGTTCTCGCCCGCGACGCGCCCCATCTGCATCGCGGCAGGCGCGACGCCGGGGACCGGTTTGCCGTCGACCGCGATCGCCGCAGCGTCGCCGATCACGAACACGCGGTCGTCGCCGTCGATCGACAAGTCGTCGCGGACCGGCACGCGCCCAGCGCGGTCGAGCGGGACGTCGAGCGTCGTCAGCAACGGTGACGCACGAACTCCGGCACCCCACAGCACTGTGCGCGCGGCGATGCGCTCCTCGCCGATCCGCACTCCTTCGGCGTCGATCACCTCCACGCGTCGTCCGAGCACCACCTCGACCCCGAGCCGTTCGAGTTGGTGCTTCGCGGCGTAGGAGAGCTCCGTGGGGAAGCTCTGCAGCACGCGCTCCGAGCCCTCGACCAGCAGCACGCGCGCCGAGCGCGGGTCGAAGTTGCGGAAGTCCTGCGCCATCGTCGTGCGCGCGACCTCGGCGATCGTGCCGGCGAGCTCGACTCCGGTGGGCCCACCGCCGACGACGACGAACGTCAACAAGGCCGCGCGCTTGGCGGCGTCGGTTTCGCGTTCCGCACCCTCGAAGGCGCGCAGCATGCGGCTGCGCATCTCGAGCGCATCCTCGAGACTCTTCAATCCCGGCGCATGCGCGGTCCACTCGTCGTGCCCGAACCACTGATCGACGGCGCCGGGCGCGAGGATCAGCGCGTCATACGGAATCTCCGCGTCGGCGAGGACTAGCACGCGACGCGCTCGATCCACGCGCCGCACTTCGGCCATCAGGACGCGCGTGTTGCGCTGGCGTTTCAGGATGCGCCGGATCGGGTAAGCGATGTCGGGTCCGGACAAGCCGGCCGTCGCGACCTGATACAGCAGAGGCTGGAACAGGTGATGGTTGCGTCGGTCGACGAGCGTCACGTCGGCGTCGACGTGCCGCAGTGCCTTCGCGGCCGCGAGCCCACCGAAGCCGCCACCAACGATGACGATGCGAGGCCGAGGAGCTGGAGCGGTTCGGACCATGGGTCGAGACTAGCCCGCTCCTCCCGATCGGCGACAGGGAGAGATCCTGGCCATCGACGCGTGCGGAACGCGTGATTCTCGATCCCGGACGCGGCGTCCATCGCGGGATGCGGTACACCGGCGCCATGAACTTCCTCATCGCCGCGCTGCTCCTGCTTCAGTCCCCCACCGAACCCACGCTCGCGATCGAACACGTCGCGGTGATCCCGATGGACCGCGAGGTCGTGCTCGCCGATCAGACCGTGATCGTGGTCGACGGACGCATCACGGCGGTCGGCGCGGCCGCGGAAGTCACCGTCCCCGACGGCGCGACGCGCATCGATGGCCGCGAGCGTTTCCTGATGCCCGGCCTCGCCGACATGCACGTGCACGTGTGGGACGAGAACGACCTCTACCTGTTCGTCGCGAACGGGGTGACCACGGTGCGCAACATGTTCGGCGCGCCGATGCACCTCGATTGGCGCACGCGCATCGAAGCCGGCGAGCTGATCGGACCGCGCATCTACACGGCCGGACCGATCGTCGACGGCGAGCCCGCGGTGTGGCCCGGCAGCGTCGAGCTCACGGATCCCGACGAAGCGAACGCGGTCGCGCGGGCGCAGAAGGACGCGGGCTACGACTTCCTGAAGCCGTACTCGCGCCTCACACGCGAGAACTACGACGCGCTGGTCGTGGCCGGCAAGAAGGTCGGGCTCCCATTGATGGGCCACACTCCGGTCGCCCTGACGTTGACCGACGTGATCGACGCGGGCCAGACCACGATCGAACACCTCGATGGATTCTCCGAGGCCGCGCAGCGCGCCGACTCCCCGTTCCCGACGGTCGACTCGCGCACCGACATCCCGGCGTGGAAGTCGATCGACGACGCGCGTCTGCCCGTGATCGCGAACGCGATGCGCGACGCGAACGTGTGGAACTGCCCGACGTTGGTCGTGCAGCAGAAGTGGTCGCAAGGCGACGAGGCGGCCGCGCTGCTGTCGCGCCCCGAGATGCGCTACGTCTCGCCGTTCATGCGCGCGAACTGGAGTCCTTCATCGCCGATGAACTACCTCGCGCGGTTGCCCGCGAGCTACGTCACGGCCGCGCACGAAGCGCTGCCGTTCCAGCAGAAGGCCGTTCGCGCATTGCGGGATGCCGGCGCGGGCATCCTCGCCGGCACCGACATGGGCAATCCGTTCGTGATCGCGGGCTTCGCGTTGCACGAGGAACTCGCGTACCTCGTCGGCGCCGGCCTCACGCCGTACGAAGCGCTGCGCGCGGCGACGAGCGACGCGGCGCGCTGCATGGACGCGGAGAACGAGTGGGGCTCGATCGCGGTCGGCCGCCGTGCGGATCTCGTGCTGCTCGACGCGAATCCGCTCGACGACGTAGCTCACGCCAAGCGGCGCATCGGTGTCGTCCTCCGCGGACGCTGGCTCAGCGAAGACGCGATGCGAGCCGAACTCGAGAAGCGCGCGGAGAGCTTCGAAGCGAACACGCCGCGGTGATCGGCGCGCGGGGCAAGAGGGGAAAGTCCCCTTCATCTGCCTGACTCCCTGCTCTCCCTGCCTTCCCTGCCTTCCCTGCCTTCCCTGCTTTCCCTGCTCTCCCTGCTTTCCCTGCTTTCCCTGTTTCCACCGCACACTGCATCCCTCGTCCCCTGCCTCCCTCGTTCAACGAACGAGTTCCGGAGGGAGGCAGGGGACAAGGGATGCAGGGGTGCAGTGGAAACAGGGAGAGCAGGAATTCAGGGAGGCATGGCCTTCGAGGACTGAAAGTCGAGCCCGCTCAGCCCTTCACGAACCAGATGTTCCTGTAGCGCACGGGATTGCCGTGGTCCTGCAGCAGGATCGGCCCCGTCGCGCGCTCGGCATCGCCGAGACCGCCACCCGTCGCGCCCGGCAATTCGACGTCGTCGTGCACCAGCACGCCGTTCCACCACACGCTCGCGCGCGCGTTCTTCGTCTTGTTGCCTTGCGCGTCGAACTCCGGCGCGGTGAAGCGAATGTCGTACGTCTGCCACGTCTGCGGCGGTCGCGCCGCGTTCTCGCTCGGCGGCGCGACGCTGTAGATCGCCGCGCAATCGCCGCCGCCCGGTTCGAGCCCGAACGAATCGAGGACTTGGCACTCGTAGCGACCCGCGAGGTACACGCCGCTGTTGCCGCGCGCCTGCCCCGTGACTTCGGGTGGGTACAGCGGAGTCATGAACTCGACGTGCAGCAGACCGCTGCCGAACTCTTCCGTCGTGCGCAGGTCGCCGCCGCCATCGACTTCGAGCGCGCCACTCTCGACCTTCCAACGCGGCGCCGAGCCGTCGACGTGCGTCCACTGCGTCGGCTTCGCGTCCGCACCGAGAAGGATCGTCGCGCCCTTCGGCGGAGCCGCCGGGACGTCCGGTCCGCGGATCGCCCACGCCAGCCCTTCGACGACGTGCTCGAGGAAGCGCGGGTCGCGCCAGACTTCCTCACGATGACCGAGCGCCGTGTAGAGCATGCGTCCGCGGCCGACGTTCATCCACCACGCCAGCGCGTAGTCCTCGTCGGCGCGGTTGCCCTTGGTCTTGTCGATCGACGTGACGTCGAGCGACAGCAGCACGTTCCACGGATGGCGGTGCCAGTTCTTGAACGTGTAGATCTCGTCGGTGATCTCGAAGCTCGGATCGAGGTGAGCCGTCGCCGGATGCTCGTCGTCCTCGACGGTCACGCGGATCTTCTCGTGCCACGGGTGACCGTTGAATTGGCCGCCGATGATGCGCAGGTACCACGGCTGCTCGTACCAGGTGTCCGTCGCCGAGTGGATGCCGACGAACGCACCGCCATTCTTGATCCAACGCTCGAGCGCATGCTGCTGTTCGTCGTCGATC
Source organism: Planctomycetota bacterium (assembly GCA_052034255.1). Lineage (GTDB taxonomy): Bacteria > Planctomycetota > B15-G4 > B15-G4 > JADJEK01 > JADJEK01. Next base: position 10,824 of record JBPOIU010000141.1, read on the forward strand.
GGCAACTCGCCCGTCGTGTAGAACACGACCGCCGCGTAGCGCGCGAGGTTCTCGGCCGTGATCGCGGCGCAATCCTGCGTCGCCGTGACGTCGAAGCGATCGCCAGCGGCTTCGATCAAGCGCAGCTCGGCGAAGCTCAGGTGCGTCGGCTCGGCGCGCGTGACGACCGAATGGCGGAAGCCCGCGGAGTGCGTGAGGAACAACACCTTCGGCTTCTGCGCGGCCGCGGCCGACTCCTTCGCGCCCGGCACGTTCACGAGCGTGTAGTAGGCCTGATCGTGCAGCAGCGGTTCACCGGCGACGTTCTTCACGCCGGCCGCCGCGAGTTCATGCACGTATCCCGCGCGCATCGACGAGACGCCGAGCCGGACCTTGCGCGGCGACAACACCTCGACGCGATCGATGCCGACCGCGGCCTTGTCCGACTCCGGAGCGCCGTACTCCGCGTGGTACTCGTACGTGTACGAGATCATCGCGTACGACTTCGGATCGCCCGCACTGGCGCGATCGACGTCCTGCGTGAACTCGAGCTCGAAGCCACCCGGCACGGCGTGCATCGTCAGGATCTCGAACGGCGCGACGCCCTTGAACACGATGTGCTCGAGCCCGAAGCGCGCGCGCCCCACCGACGTCCAGCCGCGATCGGTCTCGCCGATGAACATCGAGCCGTCGGGCGCGAACGCGATGCGGTTCACGCCGCACGCGAGGTTCGACAGGAATGGGAAACACGCGCCTTGCCAGTGCCCATCGACCTCTTGCAGCGCGACGCGCATCACCAGAGCACCGAGCTGATCACCGACGAACATCTGGCCGGTGAACGGACCGAACTTGCCGTTCGTGCGATCGATCGCGATGTCGGCCGCGCTCTGCCCCATCTTCTCGTACGGGAACCAGATGCTCGGCGGCTGACGCGGCGGACGCTCGTCGGCGGACTTCAGGTCCGAGCGCCAGCGCAAGCTCGACGGATGCCCGTGCCATGAGCCCGGCGCGAGCATCGACATCCGGTTCGTGCCGACGTAGTCGCCCTGGTTGTCGACGTAGAACACGTGCTCGTCGTCGAGCACGCCGATGCCGTTCGGACTGCGCAAGCCGTCGCAGATCCACGTCGCGTGGCCGTTGCGATCGACCTTCAGCGCGGATCCACGCCACGGCACGAGCGCCTTGCCGAGCGAACCGCAGAAGCCGACGTTCAACGTCACCCACGCATTGCCCTGACTGTCCCACTTCGGGCCGAACGCGAACTCGTGGTAGTTGCCGCTCGCTTCCCAGTCGGTGCAAAACGCGTCGTAGAGATCGGCGCGATCGTCGCCGTCCTCGTCGACCATGCGCGTGAGCTCACCGCGCTGGACGCAGTAGACGGCCTCGCCGTCCGCGTCCTGCCGCACGCCGAGTCCGAGCGGTTCATGCAGGCCGCTCGCGAAACGCTTGAACGTCACGTCGAACGGCGGATCGGCGTACGCGTTCTCGACGATGTAGACGTCGCCGCGCCGCGTGCAGACGACCGGGCGGCCGTCCTTCAGGAAGTCGAGCCCGCCGACCTCGAGTTCGACTCCGTTCGGCACGCGCAGCGGCAGCACGTCGTAGTAGTGCCGATCGGGAGTGGGCGGAAAGTCGCGATCGAGCCAGTAGTACAACGTCGCGCCGAGCTCGGGATCGAGCGCCGCGCGCGTGTTGACCTGGAACGACCAGCCGCCGAGTCCCTGCCCCACTTTCAACAGCACGTGATTGACGCCCGCCTTCAGGTCGAGCGTCAACGTGTCGTCGTCGGAGTTGAAGCCGCGCTCCACGTCGGCGTCGAGCACGAGCTTGCCGTTCAACCAGCCGCGGCAACCGTCGTCGGAGCCCATCGTGACCGACACGGTGCGATCACGGTCGGAGCGCACGGTCGTGTAGGCGTACGTGCACGCGCCTTCGTTCAGTTCCTGATCGTCATAGCGCACGAGGTCGACGAAGCGCGACGCGTCTTCGTCGATGCGCGTCCAACGCGCTTCGACGCCCTTCTTGCCGACCCACGCGCGCGTGAGATCGGGGCCGGGACCGTTCGCGCGCATCGCGGACAACTCGGCCTCGGGCGGCAGCGCCGTCGCCAGGTCGTTCTTGCCTTGCGTGTACGGGAACGGGCCGAGCAACTGCCAATGGTCCCATTCGCCGGTCGGCGGCGTCAGCAGGTCGAGCATGCGGCGCTCGGTCTCGCTGCGCGACGCGAGCTTCTCGTACGTCGCCGTGCCGATCTTCACGTCCGCGCGCGGAGGATCCGCCGGCAGGACGAGAGCGAGCGCGAGCAGCAGCGAACTCATGGCGACACCTCCAGCGTGAATCGAATCGTCGTCGTCGCGCCCGCGGTCGGCGGCGCCGTCACCGTGACCCAGGTGTTGCCGTCGGCTCGAACCTCTTGCGTCGCGGTGCCGCTCGTGGCGTTCACGGCGACCTTGCCCGTGCCGGCGTTCACGATCGCGCGTGAGTTCGACGCCGTCGTGATCTCGAACCGACGCACGATCTTCACGACCGGGTTCAACGAGCCTTCGAAGCGCTCCGACACGTGCGTCCCGCCGCCTTCGTAGAGGAACGTCGGGTAGCGCTTCGGATCGAGGCGGTAGCCCTTGAACGTCCACTTCGCGGCGATCGACTGCCCGCCGAGATTGGGCACCAGCGTCACTTCGAGAGGCGGACCGGTCGGAGCTTTCCAGATGACGGGGCCGCGACCTTCGACGTTCATGCCGCCACGGCCCGACCATGCACCCGCCGCGTCGACGAACGCGCCGCGCCAAGCCTCGACGAGGCGACACGCGCGCGAGTCGAATGCGAAGTGCAGTCCGACCGGCGTGCCGACGAGGATCGCCTTCGTGCCAGCGCTCTCGAGGAATGCGCGGAACACGATCGGCTCACGACTCGGATCGAGCGTCAGCGTCCCAGCCGGTTCGACGCCGCTCGGCGGCAACATCAGGTCGCGTTGCGCCATGTACGACCACAGCGCGTCGGCTTGGCGGTGCCAGTCGCCGCCGTAGAGATCGAGCACCGCCGTCTGGCCATTCAAGTTGAACGCGGGCATGCGCGTGCCGGGCTTGAAGCGCGATGGCGTCGGGAAGTACGCGGTCCACCACTCGTAGCGCAGGCGCTCGTGGAATTGGTCGAGTCGCGGCCCCGGCGTGCCGGCCGCCGGCAGATCCTTGAAGTTGTGACAGTTCACGCAGTTCAGGCCCTGCGCGCCCGCCAGCGTGCGGCCGTCCTGCGCCGCTTCGTCGGACGGCGCGGGTGGTGCACCTTCGTTCTCGCGCAACACGCCTTCGGAGGCCGAGAAGCACTCCGCCAGCCGTCCGTTGCCGGCCGTGAACGTCGGCATACGCACGGCCATGAACGGGCGCGCGCGTTCCGTACCCACGATCATTTCGTGCATCCACTCGGTGCGCAGCTTGAAGCCGACGCTCGTCAAGTCCGGCGGGATGCGCCCTTCGTCGCCGAGGTCGACGCGATCGTCGGCGCTCTGGAAGTACGGCTTCAGCGCGGCGTTCACGCCGCCGGCCCCGTCCTTCGCATGGCATGCCGAGCACGAGTTGTACATGCGACCGCGACGCAACTCGTCGAGAGGCGAGGCCTTGCCGAATGCGGACTTCACCGCCGCGATGCCGGCGACGAGCGCGTCGCGTTCCCCCGGACCGAGCGCGTACCGCGGAGTTGCCGCATCGGCGGGATCGAGACAGCCCTTCGCAGGATCCAGTTCCGCGAGCGCCTTCGCCGCCGCGCGCGTCGATGGCGCATCCGGAATCGCGTGGCAGCTCGCGCACCCGAGGCCCTGGAACGCCGTCCTGCCGCGCGCGACGCGCGCCGGCTCGGGGACGAGCGGCGCCAGCTCGCGTTCCATCGTCGTGGACAAGTACGCGGCGAGTGCGGCCGCCTCGTTGTCGCCGAGGTTCATCGACGGCATGCGGCCGTCGGGGTACACGTGCGTCGGATCGCGCAGCAGACGCTCGAGGCCGTCGCGCCGCCACTTGCCCGCGATCGCGCCGTACGCGCGCGGCACGCGAACCTCGGGCAGCTCGTCGGCGAACTGCGGATCGTGGAACACCGCGAACGGCGACTCGAGCGGTCCGTGGCAGACGATGCAGCCGACCGTGTGGTACAGCCGACGGCCCTGCTCCTGCTGCGCGTCGTTCGGTTCGGCGGCCGCTTCGGCCGGCGCGCTCGATAGCGACGCGAGATAGTGCGCGACGTCTTGCGCGGCTTCGAGCCGCGCGGCTTCGTCACCGACGAATACCGACGGCATGTCGCCTTTTCCCTCGCCGCGCGCGTAGGTCTCGAGCCAATGCGCGGCCCACGCGGGTTGCGCGCGTTCACCGAGCGACTGCAGCGTCGGACCAGGACGTCGACCGACGACGGTCGACAGCATCGGCGAGGGTTCGTGGCAGTTGGTGCAGCCCTTCTGCTGCAGCAACACGCGACCGAGCACGTGCATCATGTCGCCGCCGATGTCCGGCATGCTGCCTTCGGGCAAGCGCACGGCCCACGACGGGATCGGCTCCAATTCGAAGCCATCGACGCCGGAACGCGACCACAACGCGCGCAGCCGTGCGATCTCACCCTGGCCACGCGTGTACTTCACGGTCACGCGGACGGGATCCGTTCCGAGCGTGAGCGAACCAGTCGTCGCACGCGGCCGACCCTGCGTGACGCATTTCGCGAGTTCCGCGCCCGAACCGTTCGCGACTTGGAGTTCCGCGTCGCCACCGGCGACGTCGAGCCCGAACTCGAACGTCCCCGCGACGGGTGGCGTCAGCACGGCGCTGTACGTCGCGGTGAAGCCGCGCGCGGGGATCGACGGGTGCACCGTCTCCTGATCGCGCAACACGAACGCGGCGTTCGACGCGAGTCCCGCCGCTCGAACTCCGGCGGCGCCGTACGACGCGTGCCATCCACCGGGAGAGGGAACTTGTCGAGCGAACGTCGCACCCAGACACGCGGACCAGACGGCGATCACGACGAACAGCGGGCGGATCGTCACGCGCGACTCCTGTCTTCGAAACTGCGATGGAACGTTGGCTCTGCGGCCATGGACCTGGCGAGCAGGATCCGAGGGGCCGCGATTCTATGGAGTGGACGGGGATCCGCGTACGCCCTGTTCCTGGACTCTTGCGCGATTGCGCACGGTCGCGCAAAGCGCGTTCCGAACGATGTTCGACGCATTGGTGAACGTCGCGAACCTCGGCTCCCGTGCACCCGTCCGTGGAGTTGGATCCGCGGGCGACCGCGCCTTCGAAGTTCTCATCCGCGAGGGGGTTGCCGCTCCATGACCGGAAGTGTTCGTGCGCGCCGAGTCGCGCTGTTGTTCGCATTCCTCGTCGTCGCCGGCGGCCTCGTGAGCATGAGCATCATTTGGCTGAGCGCGCGCCATCGCCCGTTCAGCTACGACGAGGATGGCCGACCGCGAGCACTGTGGCACCGCTGGAGTGCGCCGCGTCCTCGCACGCCGATCGTCGTGATCACCGTCGACACGCTGCGCGCGGACGTCACGGGTCCCTACGGCGCATCGCCCTCGCCGACCCCGCGGCTCGATGCGCTGGCGGCGAGCGCCGCCGTGTTCGACAACGCGATCACCGCGGCGATCTGGACGTTGCCGTCGTTCACGTCGATCTTCACCGGGCTCTATCCGCCTGCGCACGGCGTGATGGACGACACGAACAAGCTCGCCGATGAACACGTCACGCTCGCCGAGATCCTCCGGGGAGCCGGCTACGACACCGCCGCATTCACGGCGGGCGGGTATCTGGCGAAGCGCTACGGCCTGAACCAAGGGTTCGACACGTATCACTACCGCAGCACCACACGCACGCTGCAGGAGTCGATCGACGGCGCCATCGCCTGGCTCGGCGAACGGGGCGACGACGACTCGCCGTACTTCCTGTTCGTGCACGGTTTCGACCCGCATCGGCCGTATCGGCCACGCACGCTGCCACGACCGCCCGAGGGCTTCGACCCTCCCGATCTCGACGTGGCCGAACGCATCGGCGCCGAGCTGGACGCGGGAAAGCGCTTCGACGAGTTCCCGATCGGCGCACTCCGCCTCGCGGAAGTCACCGTCGATCTGAAGCGAGATCCCGACTTCGACAATCGCTTCTGGTCTTGGGTCGACGAGAACTTCCCGACGCGCGAATCGATGCATTTCGCGTGGCGCGAGGAATCGGGTTTCCCCGACGAGGTCGACTGGTTGCGTCGCCTGTACGCGGCCAAGGTCCCGGAGGCGGACGACGCGCTCGGCACGTTGCTCGACGCGCTCGCGGCGCGCGGCGACGACCAACGGGCCTTGATCGTGTTCGTCAGCGACCACGGCGAGGAGTTGATGGACCACGCGATGATCGGCCACACGCGTGCGACGCGCGCGGTCTGTCGCGTGCCGTTCCTGATCAAGCCGCCCGCGGGTTCGGACATCGCGCCGCAACGCGTGAAGAAAGTCGTGCGCACGATCGATCTGATGCCCACGCTACTCGCATTCGTCGGATTGGCGGTTCCCCCGGTGCAAGGACGCAGTTTGCTGCCGCAACTCCACGGCGACGAACTGCCGTCGATGCCGGCCGCGACCTTCGGCACGCGCCATCCCGAGAACGCGGTCCGTTTCCGCGGCTTCCGCTTGGTCGATCGTTCGGTCACCCGCGACGACCCGATTCCCGGCATGCGCCTCTACGACGTCCGCACCGATCCGACCGAGCAGCGATCGCTCGCGGATTCCGATCCGTCGACGACGGAACGCATGCGGGTGCTCTTGCGCGGAATCGAGCAGGAAAGCCAGGCCCTCGCATTCGCGCTGGAACGCGCGACCGACGAAGACGGCGACGACCAAGCACTTCGCGAACTCGGCTACCTCGGCGGGGATTGATTCGAGCGGGATGCGGGCGGACCCGCAGCCGCCATGCGGCCCCCCAAGTACGTCGTCCTCCGCCCCCTCGCGTCCCGATGCCGCAGGGCCGCCGCCTTGTCAGCAGCGGTCCGCCGCGCGAGAACTCCGCCATGAACCGATCACTCGAAGAGTGGCCGCTGCGCCAGCGCAAAGCGATCGCGGTCTGGCTGCTCGTGATCTGCGGCCTGGTCTTCGCGATGGTGTTGGTCGGCGGCTACACGCGGTTGTCGAACTCGGGGTTGTCGATCGTCGACTGGAAGCCGATCCACGGCATGATCCCGCCGCTGACGGACGCGGACTGGGCCCAAGAGTTCGCGAAGTACCAGGAGTACCCCGAGTACCAGCAGGTCAACGCGCACTTCACTCTGGCCGAGTTCAAACCGATCTTCTGGACCGAGTGGTTCCACCGCTTCCTCGGGCGCATCATCGGCCTCGTCTTCGCGATTCCCCTGGTCGTGTTCGTCGCGCGCCGCGCGGTTCCGTTGCGGCTGTTGCCGTGGTTGATCGCGATCTTCGTGCTCGGCGGTCTGCAAGGCGCGCTCGGCTGGTACATGGTGAAGAGCGGCCTGGTGGCTCGCCCCGAAGTCAGTCAGTACCGGCTCACCGCGCACTTGGCGGCCGCGGTGCTGATCCTCGGCGTGACGCTGTGGACCGCGCTGACCCTGCTCGCGCCACGGCCGCCGCACTTCGACGGACCGGCGCGTGCCACGGCGGCGCGCTGGGCGAAACTCGCGCTCGTCATCGTCTGCGTGATGATCCTGTCCGGTGGTTTCGTCGCCGGAACCGATGCGGGCTTTCGCTGGAACACGTTCCCGACGATGGACGGAGCATTGATCCCGAGCGGTCTCTATCCGTCACCGGCGTCCAGCGCGGCGTTCGAGGACGAGCTGACGATCCAGTGGAACCACCGCGTGCTCGCGATGCTCGTCGCCGCGACGGTGCTCGCGTTCTGGTGGCGCGCGACACGCGGCTCGACGCCGCCGGCCGTGCGGAGCGCGGCCCATTTCGTACTCGGCGCGCTCGGCCTGCAGATCGCGCTAGGAATCTCCACGCTGCTGCTCGGCGTGCCGGTGGCGCTCGGAGTCCTCCATCAAGGAGGGGCGATCGTGTTGTTCGCCGCGTGCGTGCTCGCCGTTCACCGCTTGCGATCGGACGGTTGATCGCCACCGAGGAGCTTCAGCGCGACTTCACGCACCGCGGTCGCGACGGCGCTCGATGATGCGCGCTGCTTGTTCGCGAGTTCGATCGCGGACGCCTTCTGCGTCGTGGGGAACTCCTTCGCGCGTTCGCCGAACCCATCGGAGAACTGCGCTGCGATCTCGTAGCCGGTCCACAACTTCTCGGGCAACGGCCGCGCGGCGATGAACGCCTTCAGTTCGTCGAGGACCTTCGCGACGTCGCCACCGTTCAGTTCGACCAGCACGTCGATCTGGTGGCGCAGCGACAGCAGGTTCGCGCCGACCGAGTCGTAGTCGTAGCGCGCGAGGCGCTGCGGCAGCTTGACGTCGGACGGCAACACCAGGGCGTACGCGGACGCTTCGATGAAGCCGCGGTACTGCCGGTACGCGAGGAACGTGTTCTGGTTCTTGTCGTGGCGCGTCTGGAGGTCCCAGCGCTTGCCTTCCGTGGCCGCGAACTTGACGACGAAGTCCGCGAGCATCGCGTCGTAGAAGAACGGGGCTTCCTGCGTTCCCGCGCTGCGATCGAGCGCCTCGTAGAACGACTCGTCGCCGTGCGGTCCACCGTTGCGCCAGCTCTCGAGGAACAGTGCGTACTCGTCGGCGCCGTGGTCGACGTCGAGCTCACGCTCGATCGACGCGACCAGCAGTTCGAGTTCGGGGATGCAGCCGTGGGCGAGCGCTTCCGCGATCGCGGCGCCCGGCAGATCCTCGATGCTCAACGCCTTCTTTGCCTTCAGGGCGCTCGCCAGCGCGCGATCGTCCTCGTCGACGCTGACGACGTCACGGAAGCCGAAGCGGTAGCGCACGTGCGCCGGCAACGGGAAGACCCGTGGCGCGGCCTCAGGAGCTCCGGACTTGCGGAGGCTCCTCTCCTTCACCTTCGTCGTCGCAGGAGGTGCCCCGTTCGCCAAGGTCTTCGCGAGCGCGCGTTGCGCCTTCAGCCGCGGCGATTCGTGCTCGCCGCCGACCGCGAACGCGGGTGCTTGCGACTCCACTTCATGCAGCATCTCCAGCGCGGCATCGTGCGCGCCCTTCCCGTGATGCGTGCGCAAGAAGGCGTCGAGGGCGGACTCGATCGGATCGGCACCCGCGCGGATCGGCACGATGTCACCGGCCATCGCGCCGGGGAGTGGACGCGCCGTGATCGTGGCGAAGAGCGCCATCCCGAGCAGCAATGAGGACTTCGGACGACGGACGACGGCCAGCGGGAACATCGTTTCTCCTTTCCGCGCGGACGCGGCTTGTACGCGATTCGACGGTCGCGGTGACCGCTGATCCGGAGAGTTCTTCGAGTCCTTACGATCCGCGCCCATGCTGCACCTCACCGGCGTACCGCTCGGCGTCTTGTTGGCGATCCTCGCTCCACGCGCACCGCAAGACGCCGCCGAAGGCCGCGTGTTGCACCCCGACGTCGTGCATTTGGGCGACAACGAGAAGGCCGCCTGGAAGGAGCTCGTAAAGCCCACGGGCACGACGCTGAACGTGTCGTTCGATGCCGAACGCAACGCGCGGACGTGCGTCCTGTCGATCGTCAGCGCGGACGTGTCGGACGATTGGTCGATCCTCGTCAACGGCAAGGTCGTCGCATCCCTCGCGCGCGAGGTCGACCGCGCCGCCCACCTGTACGAGATCCCCGAGCGCACGCTCCAAGACGGCCTCAACACGCTGCTCGTCCGCTCGGAGGCAGGAACCGACGACATCCTCGTCGGCGACGTGCGCCTGCTCCAGGGATCGATCCGCGAACTGAAGAAGCTCGCGGCACTCGACGTGGTCGTCCTCGACGCGAAGACACGCGAGCCGCTGCCGGCGCGCGTAACCGTTCTCGACGGCGCGGGGCGTCGCATCCCCTTGTGGTACGCGACCTCGCCCGCGACCGCCGTGCGCACGGGAGTCACGTACACGAAGGGCGGAGTCGCGCACATCGAAGCCGCGGCCGGCGCACTGTCCGTGATCGCGACGCGCGGCATGGAGTGGAGCTTGGCGCGCCGTGACCTGGAGCTCGACGTCGGAGCGACGGAGCGCATCGAGCTCCTCCTCGAACGCCAACTGGACACGCGGGGTTTCGTGGCGGCCGATACGCATGTCCACACGTTGACGTTTTCCGGCCACGGCGATTCGTCGGTCGAGGAGCGGCAGATCACGCTCGCGGGTGAAGGCGTGGAATTCGCCGTCGCCACCGATCACAACCACCACACGGACTACCGTCCGACGCAGCGGGCGCTCGGGCTGTCGGCGCACTACACGGCCGTGACCGGCAACGAAGTCACGACCGAGGTCGGGCACTTCAACGCATTCCCGTTCGAACCGACCGGACCACGGGCCGAGTACCGCGGTGACGACTGGACGAAGCTCGTCGCGGGGATCCGCGAGCGCGGCGCGCAGGTCGTGATCCTGAACCACCCGCGCTGGCCCGACGTCGCGACCGGGCCGTTCGGCCGCTACCGGCTCGATGCGGCGACCGGACGCTTGTTCGGCCAAACGTTCTGCGCCGACGCGACGGAGCTCGTCAACTCGACGCAACTGCTCGACGATCCGCTGCTGTTGTTCCGCGATTGGTTCGCGCTGCTGAACGCCGGAGTGCGCGTGTTCGCCGTGGGCTCGTCTGACTCGCACACCGTCGACGAACCCGTCGGTCAAGGGCGTACGTACGTTCGGAGCACATCGGACGATCCGGCGACGATCGACGTCGACGCGACGTGCACGGCACTGCGTGAAGGCAGGACGTCGATCGCACTCGGCCTGTTCACGACGATTCGCGTCAACGACTCCGCCAGCAGTGGCGACCTGCTGCGGCGCTCCAGCGGAGCGACGATCACCGCCCAAGTCCGCGTCGCCAGCGCGCACTGGTTCACGCCGCGCGAGCTGGTGCTGTTCCGCAACGGCGAGGCCGTGGCACGGCGACCGCTCGAAACGACTGCGGGGCGTCCCTTCGACGCGACGACGACGTTGACGCTCGACTGGCCGGAACACGACGCGTGGCTGGTCGCGGTCGCGCTCGGCAGCGGCTCCGGCGGACCGTGGTGGCCGATGCAGCAGGACTACAGTCTCGGCGCGACCAATCCGGTGTTCCTCGACGGCGACGGCGATGGTGCCTGGTCGAGCCCGCGCCAGACCGCCGAGACGCTGGCCGGACGCTGGAGCGGCGACGCTTCGGCACTCGTCGCGTTGCTGCGCACCGTCGACGACGCGACGGCGATCCACGTGATCGACGTCGCGCGCGTGACGGACACTTGGTCCGCCGCGACGGCTGCGACCGTGGCCGCCGCGGTCGGCGACCGCACGAGCGTCGTCGCGTTCCTGCGCGCTGCGCAATCCACTTCGAGCGAGGAGTCGAAACGATGAAGGTCTCGCGAACACTCGTGCGAGTGACGACCGCGCTGTTGGCGACGGTCACTGCGCTGCATGCGCACGACTTCTGGCTCGAGCCCAGCGCGACGTCGGCGCGCAAAGGCGACTCGATCGAAGTCGGCCTGCGCTTGTTCGACGCGGGCAAGATCGACGTCGTGAAGCGCAAGAACGAACGCATCACGCGCTTCGTGGTCGTGGACACCGAGGGCGAACGCGAGCTCACCGGCGACGATGGCGCGGACCCGGCGGCGTCGTTCGACGCACGAGTCGATGGCGCGAGCGTCCTCGCCTATCGGAGCGAGCGCTCCCGCATCACGCTCGAACCGGAGAAGTTCGCGGCGTACTTGGAGGAGATCGGCGCGGAGCACGTGGCGAAGGAGCGCGCCGAGCGCGGCGAAACGGACCGGCCGGCGCGCGAGGTCTACTCGCGATCCGCGAAGGCACTGGTCTTGGTCGGTGGTTCCTCGGCGGGATTCGACCGCAAAGTCGGGCTCACGCTGGAGATCGTTCCGGTGACCGATCCGTGCGCGTGGACGCCGGGCCAGAGCTTCACCGTCCAGCTCCTGCGCGATGGTGAACCCGTCGTCGATCAATCGATCGGCGTCCATCGGCTCGATGGCACCGTGCCCTCGCGCGCGACGCGCACGGATGAGGACGGGCGTGCGACGTTCGAGATGCCGACCGCCGGGCGCTGGATGATCCACGCCACCTCCATCGCGCGCGCGGACGCGGCCGCGGACGCGGAATGGGAGAGCATCTGGGCGAGCCTCACGTTCGAACTGCCGGCGCCGAAGGACGACCCGAAATGATGCTCGACGGGCTGCGTCGCGCTGGTCTCGGGTTCCTGCTCGTGACCGTTGCGGGCTGCGCCTCCGCTCCGCGCCCCGGCGATCCCGCGCCTCGCAGTGCCGACGAGATCGTGGTTTGCGGCGAGCGCTTCCACATCGGCACCCCGGTCGTGTTGTGGACCGACCCTGGTGGCTACGACGCATATCGCGTCGAACCGCGCTTCCCGGAAGCGCTGAGCGCCGACGCCCAGGCGAACTGGAAGGTCGAGGCGCACTATCACTCGATGCGCCGCCACGTGCCCGCCGAGGATCGAGCTCGCCTTGCAAGAGATGGCATGCGCGTCGAGGACCTCGCGCGCTACGTCGACCTGTTCGTGTTGCACTACGACGCGTGCGGCACGTCGCAACGATGCTTCCAGGTGCTGCAAGACGACCGGCACTTGTCGGTGCACTTCCTGCTCGACGTGGACGGCACCATCTATCAGACGCTCGATCTGAAGGAGCGCGCGTGGCACGCGTCGCAGGCGAACGATCGCTCGATCGGAATCGAGATCGCGCAGATCGGCGCGTATCCGAAGCCGGACGATCCGACGCTCGCGCGCTGGTACACGCGCGACGCACAGGGCCCTCGCGTCGCGCTCGAGGGAGACGCCGCGGCGCTCGGGATCCGCACGCCGAACTTCGTCGCGCGGCCCGCGCGCGCGGACCTCGTCCACGGCGTGATCCACGACCAACCACTGTGGCAGTACGACTACACGCCGGAGCAGTACGCCGCGCTGACCAAGCTCACGGCCGCACTGCATCGCATCCTGCCGCGGATCGCGCTCGACGTGCCGCGGGCCGCCGATGGGACGGTGCTGGCGCGCGCGCTCACCGAGCCGGAATTCGCTGCGTACTCCGGCATCCTCGGGCATTTCCACATCACGCGAGCCAAAGTCGATCCCGGCCCGGCGTTCGATTGGGAGCGGCTGCTGCGCGACGCCGCGAACGATGCCGCGAACCCGTGACGTGGAGCCGAGGATCGAACTCGGGAAGTCCCCCGCATCTCCCTTCTGAAACACGCCGAATGAGCGTTGCGCGCGGAGCGCATCGAGCCCTTCAGCAGACCCGGTTCCGGAACCGATCACCGCCTCGGTCGATTGGGGTGATCCGGAGAGGGTGATGCCCGGCCTAGCGTCCACGCATGATCTCGGCAACGCAGCGTGCGCGTTGCTGATCGGCGCAGTGTTCGCCGTGTGGGTGTGGCGCATGCGGCGGCTGATGCGCCCGTGGAGCTGCATCCGCATCGCCGCGTTCGCGGTGGTCTGCGTCACCGGGTTCGGCCTGCACTGGATCACGACCGCCGAAACCGACGAGATCGAGCGCCGCTTCGCGATCTTGACGGCATTCGCCGAGACCTATGCGCACGAGTTCGAGGCCGAGGGGCATCGGAGCGTCGCGACGGACGTCGCTCCGGACGATCCCGCGTACCTCGCGCTGATCGCGACCCAACGTGCGTGGCTCGCCAAGAACCCGCTGATCTGCGACGTCTACACGTTTCGCCAGCGCGCCGACGGTTCGGTTGCCTTGGTGATCGACTCGGAGACCGACTACGACCGTGACGGCGCGTTCGTCGGTGAACGCGAGCGGCGCACGCGGCCCGGTGAACCGTACGACAACGTGGACACCGGGTTGGCGCAGGCGTTTGCTGGCACGACGTCGATCACCCCACAAGCGGTGACCGATCGTTGGGGCACTTGGTACTCGGTGTTCACGCCGCTCCACGACGCATCCGGATCCGTCGAAGCCGTGCTCGGCGTGGACATCGGCGCCGCGGACTTCGAGCGCAGCGTGATCTCCGCGCGCATGATCCGCATGTCATCACTGTTCGCGGTGGTCGTCGGACTGCTCGCGGCGTTCGGTGCGATCGAACTCCTGCGCGCGAACCTCGAAGCGCGTCGCAGCTACGAAGCGAAGCTCGACGTGGCACGCGTGCGCGCCGAGGCCGCGAGCGCCACGAAGTCGCGCTTCCTCACCAACATGAGCCACG
>JBPOIU010000222.1:0-32721 GCA_052034255.1 Planctomycetota bacterium
CCGGCAATCTTGTCCGGCCAGCCGGACAAGAATGCCGGCGGCTGTTTCGTCCGGCCAGCCGGACAAGAATGCCGGCGGCTGTTTCGTCCGGCTAGGCGGACAAGAATGCCGGCGGCTGTTTCGTCCGGCTAGGCGGACAAGAATGCCGGCGGCTGTTTCGTCCGGGTCGGTCGATCGTGGTCGTCGTCGACGCGCGCGAATGGGCGATGCGACTCGCATTGCGCCACTTCCCCTGAAAACACGCGCCGGCGGCACCCCGTCATCGGGATGCCGCCGGCGCGATCGTTCGACTCGGTAAGCGAGAGGCTTACAGGTCGTGCGGACGCATCGTCGAACGCTTGTTCGCCGTGACGCGCTCCGCCGCCTTGTCGATCATGCCCGCGACGCAGTTCGACACCGCCTCGAGCAGATCACCAGCCGCCATCAAGCCCTTGGAGCGGACGAGCTCCTTGACCTTGCTGCCGACCACGAGCATCTCACGCTTGCCGCCGCTCTTCTTGCCAGCCGCCTTCTTCTTGGCCGCCATCGTTCCCTCCTTGAAGGGTGGTTGTGCGATCCGTGAGGATCGCGAGACGAGGACTCAACGAATGGCCGGAAACGTATCGAGGCGCAAAACCGCCTTCAAGCGCCGATTCGCCGATTTCCTTCGTTATCGCCAGCGGATCGGCAAATGGACGCAGTTCGGTCTTGAGCGACCGACGACCTCGGATGCAAGGGCGTCGTGACCCGTTCACCCCTCGCCGCGGGTATCGTCCGCACCGAACCGACCGGAGCACGTGATGCAAGACGACGGCGCGGACCACGAGCTGAAGCGCACGCTGTCGCGCTTCGACGCGATGATGATCGTGGTCGGGACCATCATCGGCATCGGCATCTTCTTCAATCCGTCGCGCGTCGCCCACGACGTCGGCAGTCCGCTCGCGGCCCTTGCGTGCTGGAGCGCCGGCGGCGTGATCGCGCTGCTCGGTTCGATCACGTATGCGCAGCTGGGGCTCGTTCTGCCCCATGCGGGCGGTCCGTACGTGTTCTTGAAGGAGGGCCTGAATCGCCTCTCCGCCTTCCTTTACGGCTGGATCTGCCTGACGGCGATCGTCTCCGCCGCAGGAGCGGTCATCGCGCTGGTCTTCGTCGGTTATCTCGAAGTGCTGATCGGTGAAGTTTCGCCACAGGGCCGCGTCGCGATCGCGGCCGGCACACTGACGTTCTTGGCCGCGATCAATGTCGTCGGCGTCAAGCTCGGCAGCAGCGTCAACAACCTGTTCTCCGTGTTGAAGATCGTCACGCTCGGCGCGCTCGCCGTCGCCGCGTTCTCCGGCGACCAGCCCGTGCTTACGACGGAGGGCACCGGTCCGGTGACGTTCTCCGGCGTCGTGTCGGCGCTGATCGCGATCCTGTTCACGCTCGGCGGGTGGCAAAACCTCACCAACGTGGCCGGCGAGATGAGGGACGCGAAGCGCGATCTGTCGGTGGCGATCAAGCTCGGCGTCGTGCTCGTCGTGACGGTCGTGCTGGTCGCGAACGTGTCCTATTTGCGCTTGCTGCCGTTCCCCGCGTTCGAGTCGTCGGGAAAGCCCTACGCCGACGCGATGTCGGCGACCTGGGGCAGCGTGGGCGGCAAGGCCGCTGCGCTCGCGATCGCGTGTTCGTCGTTCGGCATCTTGTGCGGACTGATGCTCTCGGTGCCGCGCATCTACTACGCGATGGCGAGGGACGGCTTGCTGCCGCGCGTGCTCGCGACCGTGCATCCGAGGTTCAAGACGCCGGTCGCCGCGATCGTCGCGCAAGCGGGCATCGCGATCGGCCTCGTGTTCTGGGACGACGTCGGCAAGTTGACCGATTACTGCGTGTTCGCCGATTGGATGTTCTTCGCGGCCAACGGCATCGCGTTGTTGCGCCTGCGGCGCTTGCGGCCCGAAGCGGCATCGTTGTCGACCGGGATGCTCGAACGCTGGGGACCCTGGGCGTTCACGGGGATCGCGATCGCCGTCACCGCGTGCGTGTTGGTCGAGAGCTGGGACGTCGCGCGCTACGGACTACTGATGTTGGCGCTCGGCGCGGTCGTGTTCTGGATCGGGGAAGCCAGGCGCGCAGCCGCGGGATCGCGCGAGCGCTGAACGGGTCACTGGCCGATCGGTTCGAGGCGCAGGCCCGGCTTGCCGAAGTAGGCCGGCAGGTGCTCCTCGATCGTTGCGACGCCGAGTTCTTCGGTGTCCGCGCCGCGGAAGCGGAAGGCCTTGCCCGCATGCGTCACGAAACCGATGCGCGCGAACTCCGCGTTCTCGACGAGCAGCGTGCCCGTGGGCGCGCGCTTCTCGACGACGGCGCCGACCGGGGGTGCGTCGTAGCGCATCACGTAGCCGACGACCTTGGCTCCGTCCTTCACTTGGAAGTACGTCGTCCACGAGTCGCGCACCGGCGCGGAGTCGGGAATCTCGATGCCGCCGATCGATTTCGTCGGAGCCTGGAGAACCGGCGACTCCTCGGGGTACTTGAACGTGGTGTTCGAGCACGCGGTCAGAGCGAGGGCGCAGGCGGCGAGGAACCCGTGGCGAAGCATCGGAATCTCCGGAAACGAGGGCGGGGAGCATAGCAGCCGATTCGCCATCCGGCGACCGGCCACCACCCGGGCCACCACCCGGGCCGTGAGTGGTCGCGGGGGTCAGAGTGGGTCGGACTTCGGCTTGCCCGGCGGTCGTGGGTACGAGGTAGGTGTGCGCGCGACCTTGGTGACGCGGACGACGACCAGGGTTCGCTCACTCGGACGGGTCACGGGCAGGATCTCCGGCGGAGCACCCCCGAGCAGGGAGCACGCATTCGCCGCCGCCGGGCATTCGGTTTCCGCCTTCTGACCCTTCGGAGCGAGCAGGCAGCCGCCCACCTTCAGGAGGGGAAGGGCCAGCTCGACGAGCTCGCGGACTTCGCCGACGGCGCGGGCGGTCACGACGTCGAACGATTCCCGCAGGCGGCGTTCGTGCGCGAATTCCTCGGACCGCCCGTTCAGCACCCGGACGTTCTTCAACCCGAGCGTGCCCGCCGTCTCCTCGAGGTAGCGGGCCTTCTTGCCGGTCGCGTCGATCAGCGTGAACTCCAGGTCTTGGCGCGCAATCGCGAGCGGCAGGGCAGGTACGCCGCCGCCCGAACCGATGTCGACGACGCGAGCCTTGCCCGGCAGCGCAGCCAGGAACGGAAGGAGGTCGAGGCTCTCCTCGATCAACGTCTCCCACGCGATCGCACGGTCCTTGATCGCCGTCAGGTTGAACTTGGCGTTGGCCTCGAACAGGAGGTCGAGGAAGCGGTCGAGGGCGGGGCGGAGGTCGGCGAGCATTCGCCGAGGGTAGCGAGGGAGGCGAGGGACGCGAGGGAGGAGATCGTTCGGCGAGCGAGACCCGGGAACGAAAGCGTGCGACCGAGGATGAGACGCGGTGACCTGGGATCGAGGGCGAGAGCGGTGATCGGTGACCGGTGACCGAGACCCGGTGACCGACGGCGCGCTGCGCGCCGACCGGCCGCGCGGCGCGGACCGTGTTCGCTTGCTTGCGCTCGCGATCGTGCTTCGCACGACCGGCAGGAGAGCGCGACAGGTCTGGTTGGGATGCAAGAGGTGCGCGCTCTCGGGAAACGATCACCGAGACCCGAGAACCGAGGACGAGACCCGGGGACCGAAAGGGTGCGTCCGCGTCTCATCCTCGGTCGCAAGTCTCGATCTCCATCTCGACGCCTCGCCTTGCATCAACCATTCCTCGCGGTTCAATCCTGGCTTATGGCTTCGTTCATCGGTTGGGTCCGGAGCGTCTTGCGGCTCGACCGTTCTCCTCGGTCGTTGCCTCCGCTTCCCGATTTCGTCGAGCCGGATGGATTCGAGTTCATTGCCCGCCTCGACGTCGACGTCCCGAGCTCCGTCCTGGCCCGTCACGGGGAGCGTGTGGCCGGCGTGGTCGCTCCGCCTACCGGCGTTTTGGAGCACCACGGACGCTTCGTTCCCGCGTTCCGGGTGTTGCGGATCGGTGGGTACGGGCGGGATGAGGGCTACGGGCGCGAGCCGATGCCGACCACGATCGACAGCGCGATCGGCCCCGTGGCGCGCGATGGGGGTGCGTTCCTCGTGTTCCTCAAAGCCGCGCGAGCGATCGCGGAAGGCGAGGGTTCGCGGTCGGTTCGCATCGACGCGCTGCGGCAGCTCGCTCGCTCCACCCCGGAGTTCGCCGCGTTCGCGCGCCGCCTCGGTGCGGACTTCGCGGAGCGTTGCGTCGACTCGGTGTGACGCCGCGTCGTTCGCTCACTGCGTGACGGACGCGGTGTAGCCGTCCTTCACGGCGGCGCACAGCGAGGCTTTGTCGGTGCCCTTCTTCACGACGAGCGTCGCGCGCTTGGTTTCGTGATTCACGGCGTCGACGCGCACGACACCCGGCGTCGCTTCGAGCTGACCCCGAACGGTGCCCTCGCAGCCACCGCAAGTCATGCCCTCGATCGCGAGTGTGACGACTTCGGCGTCCGCGGGGACTTCTGCGGCCGCGGGCGCGGAGTTCGATTCGGACTTCGAACAAGCGACGACAGCAATGCCGAGTGCGCACAGAACAGCCAGAACGCGCATCGAGTTCATGAACCGACTCCAAGAAGGCCAAAGTCGACGCGGAGTCTAAGCCACCCGATCTCCGGTCAACCAGACGCGAGCTCCGCTCGCGGTACGAAAAGCGAAGCGCCCCGTTCATTCCCGTTCATTCCCGCGCATTCCCGTTCACTCCCGCGCGCTCCCGTTCATTCCCGCGCATTCCCGTTCACTCCCGCGCACTCCCGCTCATTCCCGCGCATTCCCGTTCACTCCCGTTCACTCCCGCGCAATCCACTCACTCCCGTTCCCATCACCCCTTCGCCTCAGCCTCAACGGCAACCTCGCGCGCTCCCTCCGGCAGCGGCGGATGCGGAGCATCCTCGCCGACCTCGCCAAGCGCGATCGCGGCAACGTGTTCGTGCGCGGCCTTGTCGACGCGAGCGAGCAAACCCTCGAGCCCGTCCGTGACGGCGGGCGGATCGGGCAGGCGCGTCTGCAGCAACGGATGGGACCACGCGTCCTGGCGGTACTGGTCGTCGGGCAGGTGCCGGTAGCGGCAGAAGAACGCGAGGTGCCAGACGAGGAACATGCGGATGCGCACCGTCGCGTGATCGTCGGTGCCGAAGTGCTCGCGCGCGAGTTCGACGTAGCGGCGCAGGATCGCGAGCCGCTCGGCGGCGGTCTTGTGGATCGTGCGCTTCTCCTTCGCCTCTTGGAAGATCCACGGCTTGATCAGTGCGCCGCGCGAGATCATCACGGAGTCGACGCCGCTCCTCGTCCAGCGTTCGTCGATCTCCCACCACGTGAGTAGGTCGCCGTTGCCGATCACGGGCACGTTCACGCTCGCCTTCAGCGCGGCGATCGCGTCCCAATCGGCGGCCTTCGAGTAGCGCTGCTCGCGCGTGCGGCCGTGCAGCGTGATCGCGTCGGCGCCGGCATCGACGGCGAGGCGCGCGAGTTCGAGGAAGTTCTTCGTCTCCTCGTCCCAGCCGAGCCGCAGCTTCACGGTGATCGGCAACGTCACCGACGCGCGCAACTTGGCGACGAGCCTTGCAAACTTCGAAGGATGCTGCAGCAGGGCCGCGCCGAGCCCTTTGCGCGTGAACTCGTCGATCGGGCAGCCGCAGTTCAAATCGACGAAGTCCGCGCCGCGCTCGGCCGCGACCTTGGCGCCGATCTCGAGCGTCGCTTCGTGGCGATCGGCGAGCTGCGCACCGAACGGATGATCGGTCGGATGCGTGCGCAGCAGCGCGAGCTCGGACCGCTTCTTCTGCGCGATGTGCCGCGCCAGCGCCATCTCGCCGACGGTCACGTCCGCGCCCAGCTCACGGCACAGCCGGCGATACGGGAGATTCGAACCCTTCGTCATCGGCGCCAGGACGAGGGAGTGCGAAAACAGCGTGCGTGCGTCGGTCATGGGGCGGCAGGGTAGCCGGTGGGGAGGCGATCGGCCCTGGTCCCGTGCGCGACCTCGAGCAATGACGAGTGTGCGAACGGAACCGGTTGCCGCGCGAACGTCGCGAAAGGCGTGTCGGATTTTCCAGATCGACCGAACCGGCCCCTGGGCTCCTCCGTTCGAAGCAGCCCTTCGACGCTGCGTTGGACCCTGCCACACCCCGCGCTGGCGTCGATCGTCGTCCAACCTTGAATCGTTCGTCCAAGTCCTCAATCCCCGCATCAGGAGTCAAGCACATGGCAGTGCGCCATTCCCGTTCCGCAGGTTTCACGCTCGTCGAACTCACCGTCGTCCTCATCATCATCGCCACCGTCGCGGGTCTCGTGATTCCCGCGGTCGCGAGCCTCGGTCGCAGCACCGACATGGCCGCGTCGGCGAAGACGCAGCAGGACCTCGGCGCGAACATGCAGCAGTTCTTCGTGCTGCAAAAGCGCTATCCGCAGGGTCTCGACTCGCTGCTCGTCGACGCGACGACCAGCGGTTCGACGACGACGCCGGACACGCCGGGCAGCAACGACGGCACGCCGAACGGCATCTACACGCCGAAGTTCGACGCGACCGGTGAACAGATCAGCGGCATGACGAACAGCAATCCGGGCGTCGTGACGAACCTGATCCTCGGCACGTTGACGTCGAACCAGCGCCGCTCGTTCACGCGCGGCGGCTTCGACTACGTCTACGACCACGAGGTCTACGACTGGACCTCCGCGACCGGCGTGCTGAACTCGAATGACAGCGCCGTGTTCAAGCGTGCTCTGCCGACGGGCGGCACGATGCCGGCCGCGGTGTTGAACCCGACGACGGCGGTCAACCTCGCCGTGACCTCGGGCTTCTACCTGACGCTGCGTGGTCTGGTTCCCGGTGAGCTCGTGCCGAACACGACCAACCCGGCCAACTGGGACTGGGTCCCCGAGACCGGCACGCAGATCGTCGCGGTCGGCGTCGGTCCGCGCAGCCGCCTCGTGCCGACGACGATGCTGACGACGCCGGTCTATCCGGGCGACGAAGGCAAGTACTACGGCCGTTACATCGCGTACTTCAAGGTCTTCGAGTCGGGCGAGCGTTGCGTGCTGATCGGCGTCTCGGACGCGTACGGCCGCACCTCCGACTACACGATCCAGCAGTTCAACGAGTCGCTGCCCAACGGCGCACGCCAGGGATGAGACTCGCTGATTGAGCCGGCGGATGAAACGAGTACCGCAGATCGACAGGGTGACTGCCAGGGGTTCGACTCTCATCGAACTCCTGGCAGTCGTTGTCGTGTTGGCGACGATCGCCACGTTGGTGGTCTCGCGCTCCGAAGACTCCATTGCGGCCTGCGACGACGCGACGACCGCGACGACGATGACTTCGTTGCGCGACGCGATCGCCGGATCCGTGAGTCGGGGTCACGACGCGACACCCGGGTATCTCGCCGACGTCGGCAAGTTGCCGCTGACCATCTCGGACTTGCTGCGCAAGCCGTCATCGATTCCCGCATTCGATGTCGATCGCGGCATCGGGTGGCGCGGCCCGTACGTCAGCGCGCCGTCGGTTCCTTTCGCGGTCAACGCCGCGTCCGGATTCACGGCCGTCTACGCGATGCCCGGCGATCCGGTCGTCCTCGACGCGTGGCAGCGACCGATCGTGCTGCAGGTCCCTGACGCGAACGGCGATGGCACTCCCGAAACGTCGGACTTCGCACACGCGCGGCTCGTGTCCGCGGGTCGCAATGGGGTGATCGAAACGCCGCGGACCGATGCCGCGTCCGCGAGCGGCTCCGCGTACTTCCCGAGCCTCGCCGCGTGTGGCGACGACGTCGTCCTCTACGTCAAGGTCGCCGACCAACGGCAGTGATCCCGGAGTCGTGAACCGTGAACCGCGCATCGCGCCGCGTCGAGCGAGGCTTGACCCTCATCGAACTGCTCGTGGTCGTCGTCATCCTGGCGACGATCGCGCAAACCGCGCTCGTCACGGCCGATCGCCTCGTCGACGAAGAGCGATTCACCCGCACGACCGCCGCGCTCGAAAGCGCGGAAGTGGCGATTTTCGGCCGACGCAACGCGTTGGATCCCAGCGGACGGTTGTGGGCCGAGGGCTTCGTCGCGGACGTCGGCCGCTTGCCGATCGTGCGCGAACTCGTCGAGGGCACGCCGCTGTCGGAGTTGTGGCTCCGCACGTCCACCACGTGGTCCCCCGAGTTCGAGATCCACCCGTTCGGATTGCAGATCGCGTCGGGTGATCCTCAGGTCCGCCTGCCTTGCGGGTGGCGCGGCCCTTATCTGCAACTCGGCATCGGGAAGTCGGCGTGGTTCGACGGCTGGGGCGCCGCGCCGCTCGCGCTCGACGAGTCCGGAGAGTTCGCGCAGATCGGCGAAACCGTGACGCGCATCAGCTCGCTCGGTGCGGACGGCGAAGACGGAGGCGAGGGCTACGACGAGGACCTCGCGCTGGAACTCGGATCCGTCGGCATCTCGCGGCATCTCGGCGCGATCCCCGTACGCGTCGTCCCCGATCCGAACGTGGGCGGCCAGATCGTCGTGCGCGTGTTCGGTCCGCAGAACGGCAAGCTCGTCACGCTGCAACAACAAGTCGCCGCGACCGCCGGAGGCGCCGACGCGCAGTTCGTGTTCGCGGACATTCCGATCGGTCCCCGAGTCGTGCGGGCCTACCAGATCACGCTCCCTCCGACGGCGAAGGACCTGCCACTGCAGTTCGCGATCGCGAGCGAGATCCGTGCGGTCGTCGTCGTCCACGGCGGCATTCCCGAGGTCGAGTTCGATCTGGGAGAGCCGTGATGCCGCGATCGTTCACGTTGCTCGTCGTATTGCGCCATCAGCTCGTGCGTGCCGACTTCGAGGGAGCGCGCGAACCGGTCCTGCGTTCGATGCGACGCGAGCCCGCCGCGGCGGAGCTCTCGCTCGCCGAACGCGTCGAGCGCCTGGCGGACGGCGGCCCGCTCGCGCCCGCGACGTACGTGCTCGCGGACGACGCGTTCCGGCAAAGCGTCGAGCTCGACGCTCGCGCGCTGCGCGGACTCGCGACGCACGACGTCGCGAACGCCGTCGCGTGCGAGGCGCAGCTCTACTCGGGAATCGCCGCGCAGGACGCCGCATTCGCGTTCGTGCCGCGTCGGGGTGACGCGACGACCCGATCGTTCGACGTACTCGAACTCGCGCGCGCCGAACTCGACGACGTCGCACAGCGTCTGCGAGCGCTCGGCAGTCGATTGCGCGGCTTGCGCCATCCGGCGGGATTGCCTCGCCGTCTGGACGAGTCCGCCGCGTCGACTCGCTTCGTGCGCATCGAGCGTTGGGCCGACGTCACGAGCGTCGTCGAAGGAACCCAGGACGGCGCGGTCGAAGTCGCGACGCATCGCGGCACGAAGGCGATCGGCGGCGCGCTCGCGAACGTCGCGAGCGCGGAGACCGCGCATGCCGAATCGCTGATCGCACCGGGGATCACGGCGCCGCCGAGTGCGGGCGCCCGCTTCGATCTCGCCGAAGACGCCGCGTTGCGGCAATGGCTCGTCGCTTGGGCAAGTGAGCTCGTATTGGCCGACGACGGCATGCAGCTCGTCCCGCGTGCGAAGCCGTGGACCGCGGCGCACAAAGTCGGCCTCGCGGTCGGACTCGCGATCCTCGCGGCGGCAGCGTGCTTCTTCGATCGCGCTCGCCTCGTCGACCGCCGTGCGGAACTCGGGCAGCAGCTCGTCGCGGCACGCGCGCCGATCGACACGTTGACGCGATTGCGCGGGGAGGCCACCCGGCTCGATTCGGAACTGCGCGCGCTGCGCGGAACGGGCTCGCTGAATCCGCGCGAGGCCCGCGCGCAGTGGCGGCCGCAAGTTCCCGCATCGCTGTTGCGCGCGCTCGCCGAACGTCGTCCCGAGGGCGTGCTCGTCGGCGACATCCGCATCGGTTGGAACGGCGGGCGCATCGGCGGCTATGCGGCCGACCTGCGCGGTGTGGAACGATTGCTGCATCTGCTCGACGAAGTCCTCGTCCCGTTCGAGTTCGAAGTCGTGCCGCAATCGAGCCGCCGCCTGCACGGCGGCGCGAGCACGGGCCCGTACGCGTTCGACGTGCTCTTGCAGCTCGGAGCGCCGACATCGGCGCCGTCGGCCGTCCCGGAGGATCGCTCGTGAACGACGCCGACACGCGCGCCGCGGCGCGACGCAACTTGATCGCGACGCTGGCGCTGCCTGCGCTGTTGATTTGCAGCGCGTACCTGCTGCTGATGCGTCCCGGCCTCGGCAGCGCCATCGATCACGTCGCGCTCGCGCTCGACGACGCGCGCCGACAAACCCCGGGCGCGGACACGTTGAACGACGCCCACGACCGCGTGTTCACGTTGAAGGACGAACTGCGGCTCGAGCGCGAACGTCGCTCGCGGGAAGCGCTCGTCGCGACGACCGACGACGCGAACGCGCAAGCCGCGATCGAGCGGCCGATCTGGCGGCGCGAGTTCGCCGAGCTGATGACGCGCCATCGCATCGTCGTCCACAGCGATCGCGCCGAGGAAGTCACCGGAGCCACCGGCGCGCGTCAACGCGTCCGTCGACTCGAACTGCGCGGCAAGTACGCGGATCTGCTCGCGGCGCTCGACGAGTTCGCGCGCACGCAGCCCGGCGGTCGGGTGCTCGAGCTCGCGATGAAGCGATCGAACGCCGAAGGGAGCGCGCCGTCATGGACGCTGACGATCGGATGAGCGCCGACCCCGGCCACGCAGCGCTCGACGCGTTGCTGCGCGCGTGCGTGGAGCGCGAGGCGTCCGACTTGCACCTGTCGGCCGGGCTCGCGCCGACGCTGCGCATCCACGGCGGACTGGTCCAGGACGACGCATTTGGTGTGCTCTCCGCGGAAGCCGTCGCCGCGATCGTCGACGTCCTGTTGGGTTGGAGCGGCCGAGCGGGCCTCGATGCCACCGGTTCGCAAGACGGTGCGTTCACGGCGGTCGGCGATACACGGTTTCGCTTCAACGCGTACCGGACGTTGCGCGGCTTCGCGGTTGCGATCCGTCGACTCGAAGAACGCTTCTGGAGCCTTGGCGAACTCGGCCTGCCCGAGTCGCTCGACAACCTGTGCGATCTGCAAGACGGCCTCGTCGTCGTCGCCGGACCGACCGGTTCCGGCAAGAGCACGACGCTGGCGTCGTTGATCGACCGCATCAATCGCACCCGACCGTGCCACGTGGTGACGATCGAAGACCCGATCGAGTACGTCCATCTGCCGCGCCGCGCGCTCGTGCATCAGCGCCAGATCGGCGCGCACGCGTCGGGCTTCCACGAGGCGCTGGTCGCGGCGTTGCGCGAGGACCCCGACGTCATCCTGCTCGGCGAGGTCCGCGACCTCGACACGATCCGCACGGTGATCCGAGCCGCGGAGACCGGCCACCTCGTGTTCACGACCGTGCATGCGGGCGATTGCGTCGGCGCGCTCGAGCGTTTGGTCTCGGTGTTCCCCGCGGCCGAACAGGCCGGGATCCGTACGCAGCTCTCGCTCGTGCTGCGCGCGGTGGTCGCGCAGCGGTTGTTGCCGGCAGCGCGCGTGGGCGACGACGTGGTCGCCGTCGATCGCGCGCGCGTGGTCGCCAGCGAAGTGCTGCGCACCACGCCCGCCATCGCGCATCTGATCGCCAGTGGACGCAGCGCGCAGATCTACGCGGCGATGGAGACCGGCACGCGCCTCGGCATGCAGACGATCGAGCACGACCTCGCACGATTGGTCGGTTCCGGCCGCATCACGGACGCGACCGCGATCGGCCATGCCCGTTCGGCGGAGCTGTTGAACGAACGCACGCTCCAACAGACGCGACGACCACTCGAGCGAGGCGCGTCGTGACGTCCGCGGAAACACCACCGCGGTCGACCCCCGCACGTGAAGCGCGACACGCCGTGCGCTGGGTGCCGGCGTTCGTCGGTCGCGTCGAGTTGCGCGGCGAGCGCGGTCATTGTCGCGGCGAGGTCGTCGATCTGTCGGACGGCGGCGCCTCGGTGCGGTTGGAACCGCACGCGCTCGACGCCTGGTTCGACGTCGGTGATCGCGTGTCGTTCGGACTCACGATTCGCACCGCGACGATCGAACGCGCGGCCCGTGTCGCTTGGGTGCGTCGAACGCACGAGGTCGACGTCGGGCTCGTGTTCGAGAGCCTGGATCCGATCACGCTCGATCTCGCCGCCGTGCCGATCGATCCGCGCCAAGCGTTGCGCATTCCGACGGCCGTCGCGTTACGCCGCCGCGTCCTGCCGCTGTGCGAATGGAACGGCAAGGTCGTCACTGCGTGCGCGGACCTCGCCGATCCGCTGGGGCAGGACGCGGTCGCGCGCGCCCTCGGCAAGCCGTTGTTGCCGCAACCCGTCGATGCGGCGCAACTCGCGCGCACGATCATGACCGTGCACGGCGATCCGCGCCTCGCCGCGCAAACCGTCGAGACCACGCAGGTCGGCCAGCTCGAAACGCTCGTCTACGCGGCTTGGCTGCGGCGCGCATCGGACATCCACGTCTGCCCGGAACGTGACGGCGTGCATCTGCTGTTGCGCGTCGACGGCGGCCTCGAGCCGTACGACGTGTTGCCGGTGGATGCGCACGCGGAGTTGCTGAGCCGCATCAAGGTCCAAGCCGGCATGGACATCGCGGAGCGCCGCGCGCCGCAGGACGGCCGCTTCACGCAGGATCTGCCGAGTGGGCAGCGCGTCGACGTACGTGTCGCGACCCTGCCGACGAATCACGGGGAACGCGCGACGCTGCGCCTGCTCGCGATCGACGCGGAATCGTTGACGCTCGCGAACCTCGGCATGTCGGAGGCCGACCTGCGGCGCTGCGGCGACAGCTTGCGCCGGCCACACGGCATGATCCTCGCGACCGGGCCAACGGGCTGCGGCAAGACCACGACGTTGTTCGCCGCGCTGCGCGCGATCATCGCCGAGCGCCGCGTCAACGCGATCGCGCTCCAAGAGCCGGTCGAGTACGACATCCCCGGCGTCTCGCAAGTCGAGATCGACACCACGCAGAAGATCTCCTTCGCCAGTGCGTTGCGCAGCATCATGCGTCACGACCCCGACGTGATCATGATCGGCGAGATCCGTGACGCGGAGACCGCGAGCATCGCGATCAAAGCCGCGCTCACCGGCCATCTGGTGCTGGCGACGCTGCACACGAATTCGGCGGCGAGCGCGATCACGCGACTCGTCGACATGGGAGTCGAGCGTTACCTGATCGCCGCGACGTTGCGGCTCGTCGTCGCGCAGCGACTGGTGCGTCGACTGTGTCCGCATTGCCGCCGTGAAGACGTGTTGACCGCCGATGCTGCGCAGTTGCTGCGCCGGCCGCAGGCCGCTGGGGCGCGGGTCTACGACGCGAGAGGCTGCGTGTTCTGTGCGGGACGGGGGTTCCGCGGGCGGCTCGGACTGTTCGAGTTGCTCGAGCTCGACGCCGAACTCTGCGATCGCATCCGGGACGGCGCGCACGAATCCGAGGTGGAGCGCGCGGCGCGGGCAAAGGGGTTGCCGGCGTTGACGGACGATGCGCTCGCGAAGCTGCGCGGCGGAGCCACCGCGGTCGGGCCAGTGTTCGAAGCCGTCGATCCCTCGCTTCCAGGCGCGGACGTGACCCATGCCTAGTTTCGAGTTCGTCGCGCGCACGAAATCGGGAGAAACCGTACGCGGTCGGCGTGAAGCCATCTCCGACGCGATCCTTCTGTCGGCGCTCCGCTCCGAGGGGCTGATCACGCTGCGCGTGGACGCGACGCGTCGGAGCGATCCGCGGCGTCGCCGCTGGTGGACGCGTGATCCGTCCTCGGCCGACGTGGAACACGAAGTCCGGCAATTGGCATTCCTCGTCAAGAGCGGCGTCACGCTGCTGCACGCGCTCCAAATCTGCTGTGAACAGAGCTCGCGACCCTGGGTGGTCCGCGTGCTGCGCGCGGTCGCGGACGAGATCCACGAGGGATCGACGCTGACCGATGCCTTGCGTCGCCAGCGCGCGTTCGACGGCATCACCTGCAGTCTCGTCGACGTCGGCGAGCAGGGCGGACATCTCGACGTCGTGTTGGAGCGCGCGGCCGATTTGCTCAAGCGCAAGCGCGAATTGCGCACGCAAGTCACGACGGCGTTGATCTACCCGTCCCTCGTACTGCTGCTCGCGATCGCGACCGTCGCGTACATGATGGTCGGCGTCGTTCCCAAGTTGACGCAGTTCCTGAAGTCGCTCGGCCGGCAATTGCCGCCCTCGACGCAGTTGCTCGTCGACGTGTCGACGTTCGTGCGCACGCATTATCTCGATGGACTCGTCGTCCTCGCCCTGGTCGCGATCGCCTTGTACTGCGCGTGGCGGACGCGCATCGGACGGCGCGCGATCGACTCGACGCTCGTGAAGACGCCGCTCGTCGGAACGACGATCCGACTGGCCGCGGTGGCCTCGTTCGCCTACACGATGGGGCTGCTCGTGCGCAGCGGCGTGCGGATCACGTCCGCGCTATCGGTCGTTCAGCCCTTGCTGCCCTTGCGGCTGTATTCCGATCGCGTGGATCGTGCGCGGCGTTCGGTGGTCGCGGGCTCAGGGCTCGCCGAGTCGTTGGCGAACGAGCGCGCGTTCGAACCGCTCGTGACCGGAATGATCGCCGTCGGTGAATCATCGGGTCGACTCGACGACGTCTTCGACCACCTCGCAGAGTTCCACGACGCACGTCTGCGCGACCTCGTGCGCCGCCTCGGCACCATCCTCGAGCCAGTGATCCTCGTCGTGATCGGCGGGATCGTCGGCTTCGTCTACCTGTCCTTGTTCGCAGCGCTGTACTCGTTCGCCGGTCGGCGCTGAGTGCGGCATTCGCCGGAGTTCGCCACGATGCTTCGTCCCTCGCCAATCATCGAACCACGTGCCGCAGCCGACCGCGTTCGCGTCGGCGCGCTGTGGTTCGCGGTGCTCGCGATGTCGCCGAACCTCGCGTTCGGACAGAGTCGCCCCGTAAATCCGGACGTCCCCGAAGCAACGGAGGGAACCGCTAGCGATCCGACGCAGCCCGACGCCGCGTTGCGTGACGTGCTCGGTCTCGATGCCGCGACGTCGAGAAGCGCACCCGCACGCATTCGCGTCGCCGCGATCGTCGCCGTCGGAGCGAAGAATCCGGACGTCGTGCTCGGCATCGACGATGCGTTCGTTGCCGCGGTGCCGGGTGGAACGGCGATCTCGCGGCAAGGCTTCGCGGTGACGACCGACGCGCTGTCGCGGGAGCGCGTCACGTTGTCGAGTCCGCAACTGCGCGCATCCATGACGTTCGATTTGCTGCCGAACGCCGACGCGAGTTCCGCGGTGGCGGCGGACCACATCGCCGTGCTCGACTTGCGCGATGTGCCGTTGGTGGACGTTTGTCGCGCGCTGTCGAACCAATCCGGCGTGAACGTCGTGCCGTCGCAGGGTGCCGGCGCAACGCGCATCAACCTCTTCCTGCGCGACGTCGACGTCAGAACGGCGATCCGCACGCTCTGCGAGGCGCATGGCTTGTGGTTCCGCAGCGACGCGAACTCGCGGGTGATGCGCATCAGCACGGTCGAGGAGTACTCGCGCGACCTCACGGACATCCAGGAGGAGACGACCGAGGTGTTCACACTGCACTACCCGAACGTGTTCGACGTCGGGCGCGCGATCGAGGACCTGTTCGGGGATCGCGTCGAGCTCGATTCGAGCCGCGATGACGACCTGCGTGAGGATCTCTCGGACCGGTTGTCGCGGTTCGATTTGTTCGACGCGCGGACGCAGGGCTTCGGACAAGGCATCAACGGCGCCCGCGGCGGCGGCGGTGGACGTGGTGGGTACGGCAGCGGCGTCTACGGCGTCGACGAATACGGCTACGGCGCGAACAACTCGCGCAACAACCAGTACGACGACGGCGGATCCGGCAGCGGTGCCGGGTTGATCGGGAGAGAGCGCGGCAGCGTCCGCGGCTCGCTGTCGGCGGACGAGATCCGTCGCCTGGAGGAACTGCTGCAGAACACGGCACAAGGCTTCGAGCAACCGATGGACGTCGCGCGCGAGTTGTCGCGGCAATACGTCGCGCCGATCCACGTGACGATCGCGAGTCGGCAGAACAAACTCGTCGTGCGCACCAGTGATCGAGCGGCGCTGGAGCACATCCGCGAACTGGTCGAGGAGCTCGACGTGCCGACGTCGATGGTGTTGCTCGAGATCCGCATCCTCGCGGTCGAGCTCGTCGACGGCTTCGAGTCGTTCTTCGAGTACCAGTGGGGCAACAGCAGTCTGCAAGGCGAGTTCACCAGCGGAGACATCGCGGCCCCGAGTTCCGGACTTGGTCCGGGCGGCAGCGGATTGCGCGCCGGCGACTTGATCTTCCAGTACGTCGATTCGAGCTTCGGTGTGCGACTCCAGGCGCTCGAGAGCGAGAACCGTGTGCGGACGCTCGCGACGCCGGTGCTGCTGACGGCGAACAACGAGATCAGTCGGTTGTTCGTCGGACGTGAGGTGCCGCTGAACCGCAGCTTCATCGGCGGTCAGACGCTGGTGAACGAGTCGACGTCGACGACAGCGACCGGCACGACGAGCATCGAGTTCCGACCGGTTGGAACGACGCTGCTGGTCACGCCGAACATCAACGCCGATCGGTCGGTCTCACTGCGGATCGTGCAAGAGAACTCGGAACTGAACTCGACCGCCGACGTCCTCGTGCCGTCCGGCTCGAGCTTCGTGTCGCAGACCGTCGACGTCGTGACCTCACAATCGATCAGCGGCACGATCGTCGCGAAGGACAACCTCGCCGTCGCGTTCGGCGGGCTGATCGAACGCAGCTCGACGATCGAAACGTCCGGCGTGCCGCTGCTGCGCGACCTTCCGGGCATCGGCTTCCTGTTCGAGCGCAACTTCACGAACGACCGCAAGAACGAGATCGTCGTGGTCGTCAAGCCGTATGTGATCGGCACGCCGGCGGACTTCGCGCGCGTTCCGGCCGAGACGTTGGAGAACCTCGGGATCGATCTCGACGCGTTCCACACCGACCCACGTGACGGCGAAGTGCTGTCGCCCGATGGTCCGTTCACGAAGAAGCGGAAGTTCCGCGTGCACGGCATCGATTCGCCGCTCCCGAGCATCGGGGGCGAGCGATGAATCGCCGTTGCTTCACGCTCGCGGTCGTGGCGACGGTGTTCGGCTGCGGAACGAACGGCGCGCACGAAGAGCGCGGTTTCTCGCGGCCGATCGAACTCGACGCGTTGCTGCCCGGAGTCGATGAACCCGGTCGCGCGGAAGCGTTGGCGACAGAGCTGCGTCGGCTCGATCGGTCGGGCAACCGCGCGTTCCTCGGGCTGATGGCGCGCCGCTGGTTCCCGGAAGCCGTCGCGGCCACCACGGTGCCGTCGTCAGCCACCGAATCCGTGTTCGCCGCGCTCGACACGCTCGACGGTGCCATCGCGCCGTCGGCAGCATTTCGCCCTGCACTCGGGAGCGCGGTGTCCGCGAACAGCGCTCGCCGCGACGTCGTCGAAGCGCTTCGGCGCGGCGATCTCGCCACCGCGCGGGAACGAGTTCTTGTCGACGCGACCTCCGCGAGTCCGCGCGAGGCGGTCGAGTCCGGCGCATTGACTGGATTCGTACTCCTGCGCGCGGGCGACGTCGGCGATGCGCATGCCGCGTTCGTCACGGCGGCGCAGGATGCCGAGTCGAACGGCTTGACGTGGCATGCCGCGCGTGCGTGGTTGCTCGCGACTGGCGTCGCAGCGTCGAATCCGACGGTCCACTTCGAAGTGCCGTCGGACGGTGTCTCGACGTGGCTGCATGCCTTGCGCTCTGGAATCGCGTGCGCGCTCCCCGATCGCGGCATCCACGACCCGGTGTTCTGGGAACGCGCCGTGGAATGCCGCGGTGCGGATGTCTGGCCGAACGACGTCGTGCGAGACTTGTGCAGAGTCCACGCGGTGCCGATCGACGACGACCAGCGCGCGGCCGAGACGGCTGACGTGCTGATCCTCCTGTGTGCCGCGAGCGCTCGCGCCGATCGTCTCGAATACGTCCCAGCACTCCGCTGCGCGGAACTCGCCGGGGGACGGGCGCGCACGCAACGGGCGCGTTCGTGGGCCGCGCTGGAGCAGGCGCGCGCGCTGATCGCACTGCGCCGCATGACCGAAGCGCGCACCGTGTTGGCCGAGTGCCTCGAGGTGGACGACGCGGTCGTCCGCAGCGAGGCCTTGGCGTGTCTCGGTGGTCTCGAACTTGCGGAAGAACGACCGGAGCGCGCGGCGGCTCTGTTGTCCCGTGCCGTGGAGCTCTCGGGAAAGCCGATCGAGTTCCCCGCGCGCGGGCAGGCCTTGGCGAACCTGGGTGTCGCGTTGCTCTCGACGCAGCGGGAAGACGAAGGGCGGGCTCGCTTGCGGGAAGCGGCGCAACGATTCACCGTCGACGGCGATGTCGAGGGGCTGCACCTGACGCTCGCGAACGAGATCGAACTCGCTCTGGCGCTCGGCCGATCCGCGGACGTCGAGCGCCTGGTCGCGATGACGCGCCGCTTGGAGACCACCGGGATCGAGTGAGCCGCGCGCGATATGCGATGACGTCGCGCGCACCGCAAAGAGAGGGGGTCAGCCCCCGTGCGCCTCTTTGCTTGAGGTCACGGGGGCTGACCCCTTCGAGGTCGTCTCGACTCAACGCTCCGACTTCATCTCGTTCAGCAGTTCGACCACTTTCTCTTCCATCGCTTCGTCACGCAGGTCTCGCGCACGGATGCGCCCTTCGTGATCGAGGATGTAGATCGTCGGCCAGCCGCTGACGTTCCAGCGTGTTGCGATCGGTCCGTTCGTCGAGCCTTCGACAGCTTGTCTCCAGGTGATTCCGTTCTCGGCCAGGATCTTGTTCAGGGACTCACGGTCCCCGTCGCTGTTGATCCCGAGCAAGGCGAATGGTCGGTCCTTCAGACGTTCGACCATTTCCTTCTCGTGCGGGATCATTGCGCGGCAAGGTCCTCACCAGAAACCCCAGAAGTCGATGACGACGACCTTTCCGCGATAGTCCGACAGCTTCCACGGCTTGCCGTCCTGATCGGTCGTCTCGAAGTCCGGCGCGATCATGCCGACCTGCAGATGCTCCATCTCGAAGATGACGCCTTCTGCGCGGGATGCGGCTTCGGTCTCGCCGAAGTCCTTCAGCAACACGTCGAAGTCCGCACGCGCGGCCTTCGGCTCGGACGTCATGCGCGACTGTGCGCGCGCGAACAACGCGAAGGCGCGAACCTCCGCGTTCTTCGAGCGGTCGAACAGCGTGCTGGAGACATCCGCGATCGTCTCTTCGCCGATCGACCACGCGAGCATCGGCAGCGCGCGAGCGAACTCGAGCGCGGTCGGTGCGTCGCCGTAGACCTCGACGAAGTGCTTCGCCTGCTTCGCCACGGCGTCACGATCGTTGCGCTGCATCGTCATGTAGGCGAGCAGCGCTTGCGCCGCGGGTTCCGTGCCTTCGTACTTCGTCGCGAACTCGAGGAACTTCGCGGTGTAGGCGATCGCCGGGTCCTTGGACCAGTCGATTTCGATCTTGGCCATCTCCTCATCGGATTTGGCCGCTCGGAATGGGGCGTAGAACTCTTCCTGCGCCGCTTGGAACTCCGCCTGCAGTTCGGCGAACACCGTCGCAGGATCCGGAGCCGGATCCTGCGGTGTTCGCGCGAGTGCCGTGACGGAGATCGACGACGCGAGCAGAGCCGCGCCCCATGACACCCAACGCTTGGGATTCATGGAGATCTCCTGGAAACGGTCCTTCGCCGCGCGCGGAGCAACACGCGAGTTCGCGCGCGGCCCGGGACCAAAGCGCGGCGATTCTACGCGGGCGCTCCACCGCTGTGTGACGGTGCGCTCCATGCGACGCGTGGGTGCGAACGCGGGAGGCGATTCCGTTCGCTGGACGTGTGGGAGTCGCGCGCGGTTCAGCGGCGCCGGCGACGGGTAAGGATTCGACGCCGCGATGGGTAGGCCCGCGCGAACGACAGGCGGTTCGCGCTGGCGCGGACGTTCCCGCACGTGAGCGCCGCGGGCCCCCCGCAACGGGTTAGGTCGACACGGTCGTCGGTCGGGCGAAGTGCCCGAATTGGGAACGCGGCGTGCGCCGTTGCAAGTGGACGTTCGAACCGGCGCGAGGTCGGTGCGGGCGTGGGGATCGCACCGACGCCGCTTCTTCGGATGCGTTGACGTTCGGTCATTCGATTTCAACTCGGCATCATTTTTCGGAGGCTCGCGATGAACCGTTCCGTTCGGTGGTCCCTTGTCATCGTCACATGCGCAGCGCTGTGTTCCGCCGCGACGGCGGCCACCGTCGTCGTCAAGCCGGGCACGGCGACGCCGACGATCCAAGCCGGCGTGAACGCCGCCGCGCCCGGCGACACCGTGCTCGTACGCGCGGGCGTCTACGCCGAGAGCGTCGTCGTGCCGCCCGGCAAGCCGCTCACTCTGAAGGCGAAGGGCCGTGTGGTCGTCGAAGGACGTGGTCCCGGCGGCGTGCCGCTCGGACCAGGCTTCGCGTTGTTCGACGGAGGCTCGTCCATTCGCGGCTTCGTGTTCCGCAATCAGGCGACGGCGGGACTCGGCCTGCCCGGCGTCGGTGTCCTGTTCACGGTCGGTGGTGCGGCGCCGATCTCGCTCGTCGAGAAGTGCCGCTTCGAACGCGGCGAGATCGGCGGCATCACCGTCGACACCGCGACGGTCACGGTGCGCAAGTGCGTGTTCGTCGACATCGCCGACGGCACGGCGATCCAGATCAGCGGCCAGAACGCGCGCGTCGAGCGCTGCCAAGTGTTCGGCTCGCGCGGTATCGACGTGTTCGGTCCCGGCGCGCGCGTCGTCGGCAACGTGCTGAAGAACGTGGTTGCGAAGAGCGCCATCTACGTGTCGTCGCCGGGCGCGGTCGTCGAGAAGAACTTCATCGTGGGCTGTGAAGGCAACGGCATCGACATCGGCGGCGACGACACGATCGTGCGCAAGAACCGCGTCGAGGAATGCCTCGGCAGCGGGATTCAGCTTTTCACGGGCGACGGCGCGCTGGTCGAACGCAATCTCGTCATCGGTGCGACGGAAGTCGGCATCGCGGCTGAGGGCACGCAGCTCACGTTGCGCAAGAACGTCGTCAAGCGCATGCATCGCCAGCCGCAGTGCCCGTCGATGGAAACGCTGACGCTCTCCGCGGCCGGGTTGCGCGCGAACGGCACCACCGTCGTGCTCGATCGCAACATCGTCGAGGATTGCGCGACCGTGGGCATTTGGGCATCGGGTGCGTACGTGAGCGTTCTGCGCAATCGCACGACGCGCTGCGGCTACGAGGGTGACGCCGGGATCTACGTCGAAGGGCGAGACGGCGACGTGCTCTCGAACGTCGTGGCGCAGCAGCGCGGTGACGGTTTCTACCTCGCGATCGCCGGCACGAACGTGCTGTCGAATCGCGCGGCGTCCTGCACGCGCGACGGCTTCGACGTGAACAGCAGCGGCTACGTCCTCGAGAAGAACGCGGCGACGAACTGCGGCGCCGAAGGCTTTGACCTCGCGGCCACCGACCTCGTGTTCCGCAAGAACAAGGCGAAGGGCAATCGTCTCGACATCGCATCGACGTTCGCGATCGCGACGTTCGAGTCGAACTCGTACGGCACCGGCGGACCGGGCGCGTTGCCTGAGCTCGAGTGAAGTCGAACGCCGGCGGCCCGGTGCGACTCGCGGCACCGGGCCGCGCGTTCGGCGCGCGCCGTTCGGTCACCGAATCCCAAATCCAATGTCCTCTTCGGAGTTCGCTCATGATGCGTATCGCATGTGGTCTCGGCGCGTTCCTTCTCGCGGCCTCGGTCGCGACCGCGGCGACGGTCGTCGTCAAGCCGGTGTCGGCGCTACCGACGATCCAGTCCGGCATCGACGCGGCCGCGCCCGGTGACACCGTGTTGGTGATGCCCGGCGTCTATCCCGAGAGCCTCGTCATGCCGCTCGGCAAGCCGATCGCGCTGAAGGCGAAGGGCACGGTGATCCTCGATGGTCGTGGACCGGGTGGCGCGGCGCTCGGTCCAGGCGTTCGCGTGTTCGATCCGAGCGTGTCGATCCGCGGCTTCCGCTTTCGCGATCAGTCCGACATGGGCCCCGGCAATCCGGGGATCGGCGTGATCGCGGCGCCGGGTGGACTCGGGCTCGGCATCGTGATCGAGAATTGCTCGTTCGAGTATTGCCGCGATGGAGGCATCGCGATGAGCGGTTCGGCGCTCACGGTGCGCAAGTGCACGTTCCGCGACGTGGCACATGGATGGGCCATCGGCGTGATCGGAAGTGGCGCGGTGATCGAGAACTGCCAGTTCGACGGCGCGCAGGGGATCTTCGTCGACGGATCCGACGCGCGGGTCCGCGGCAACGTCCTGCGCGATTGCCCGTCGAACGCGGCGATTCAGGTGACCTCCGCCGCGGCGCTGATCGAGAAGAACCGGATCGTCGGCTGCGAAGGCGTCGGGATCCAGCACTTCGGCGATGGCGGCACGCTGCGCAAGAACAAGGTCGAGCGTTGCGAGGACCGCGGCATCGTCCACGAAGCCGGCAACGAATGCCTGGTGGAGTCGAACGTCGTCGATGGCGCGGTGCGCGAGGGCATCCTGTTTGGGGGAGAGCACTCCGTCGCTCGAAAGAACGTGGTGCGTCACGTCCGCAACGGGTTCACGCAGCCGACGCTGCTGGCGTCGAATCCGACCGCGCTGCTCGGATTCGGGACCAGTCTGATCGTCGAGTCGAACGTGATCGAGGACTGCGCAGGGGACGGCATGCGGATCTCGGCCGACGGCGCCGAGGTCGTCAAGAACCGAGTCGCGCGTTGCGGCAACGACGGCAGCTTCGGCTTCATCGGTGACGGCGTGAGCTTCCTGATCGCGAGCAACGTCGTGCTCGGCATGCGCGGTGACGGCTTCATCGTCAACGTCACCACGGCGACGGTGACGGGCAACCGCGCGTCGGGCTGCACGCGGGATGGCTTCGAGGCCAACTTCCCGATGCAGACGTTCGAGAAGAACACCGCGACCGGCAACGGCGCCGAGGGCTTCGACCTCAGCGCTCCCAACCTCACGTTCCGCAAGAATGTGGCGAAGGGCAACCGCCTCGACGTCGCGGCGTCGATCCCGGTCGTGACGTTCGAGGTCAACAGCTTCGGCACCGGCGGTCCGCTCACGCCGCCGGAAGTCGATTGAGCGAGCATGAGCATGAGCATGAGCATGAGCATGAGCGAGTGAGCGAGATGGCGTGCGATCCTGAGAGAGGAGTCGCACGCGCCTCTGCGGCACCGCGGGTCTGGGCCCGCGGTGCCGCGTCTTCGCGATCGAAGGGGGCTCGCACGCAAGTCCATGCTCACGCCGGACGTAGCCCGAACGGGATTGCCGCCGGCAATCGCGTTCGGGTACCCGCGGCGGGTGGCATCCGTTCGCACCCCCGCTTCGGCAGCGACTTCGCTCGAGGCCGGCGTTGCCGCCGCGCGTCCCCGACAGGACAGTACGGTCGTTCTTGCGTCTCCTGCCGGAGGTTGGCCCGATGGATGCTTCGTTCTCGATCGCGTGGAAGATCGTCGTCGGTCTCGGTGCTGCATTGTTCGCGCAAGTCGCGGACGCCGCGGTCATCGTCGTCGACGCCGCTGGCGGCGGTGACTTCGTCAATGTTTCGAGCGCGGTCGCGGCCTCGGTCGACGGCGACATCATCGTCGTGCGCTCCGGGGATTACCGAGTTCAAGACTTGTTCGGGATCGGGATCTCCGGTCGAGCCATCACGCTGATCGGTGAGGGAGCGACGCGGCCGCTGGTCAACCAAATCACGATTCAATCGCTGTCGTCGGGCGAGTCCTGCGTGGTGCGCGGCTTCGACTTCTCGGCGAGTCCGTTCGCGCCGACGGTCGTCGGCGTCTCGTGCCAATCGAATGCGGGGGACGTGATGATCGAGGATTGCTCGATCCTCGGTCCAAGCGGCGCGCAGGTCGCGTTCGGCGCGGTCATCGACGGCGGCCCGGGCGTGACGGCCGTGAACTCGCACCTCGTCGTGCTGACGCGCTGCGTCGTGGCCGGCGGCCGCGGCATCGATGCGGCCGGGGGCATCAATCAACACGGATCGACGCGCGGTGGCCCCGGGGTGTTCGTGTCGCAGTCGAGCGTCACCGCATCCGACTGCGACCTCCAAGGCGGCCGTGGTGGGGATGGACCGCCGGCGCTCGCGAACTCGAATCGCGGTGGTCATGGCGTCCACGCGCTGTCGGGCGCGGTGCGCATGGGCGGCTGCGCGGTCGCGGGTGGACGCGGCGGGGACTCGCTGTCGCCCAACGTGAATGGTGCGGGAACCGGCGGTGATGGACTCGTCGTCGCCGGACAAGCGCACGCCGAGTCGTTCGCGAGCACGTTCATCGCTGGCGTCGGCGGCGTGACGACGAACGGCATCGCCGCGGCGTCCGGCGTCGCGCAGAACCTGTTCGCGCCGACGTCGCACGTCGTGATCGCGTCGACCGCCGCGCGCACCTTCGCGTTGTCGTCGCCCGTCGTGCCGGGGCAGAACGTGCAGGTCACCTTCGACGGTGTTCCCGGCGAAACGGTGTTCGTGCTGCCGGGCTTCGGCGTCGGCCACGTCACGATCTTCGGCACGATCGGCTGGCTCGCGGTGAAACCGCCGTACGTGATCCCGTTCTCGATCGGCACGGTGGGTCCGGGCGGAACGACCTCGTACGGCGTGCCCGCGCCGCCGCTGGCGCAGCCGACGCTCGAAGGCGAGGTCTTCCTGTTCCAGTCGGTGTTCGTCAACCCGAACGAAACCGTGATCGGCCCGTCGTCGGCGTTCGTGCTGCGAGCGCCGTGAGCGCATCGGCGGGACGCACGCTGGTGCAGTCAACGCCCCGCGCGCGACACCAGTGAGTTCGCCACCCACGCCGACACTCCCGGTGCGGCGCGCGAGCGCTGCAGCGACGAAGTGGGAGCCAGCGGCGTCGCGTCGATCACGACCTGCGCGAACAGTTCCGGTTCGGAGGCGTTGAACCGGCGCGGAACGGTCAGCGTGCCCGCTCCATCGGCGTTGCCGAGCACGAGCGGACCGATGGCGCCGAGCGGCAGCTTCACGCTTGGTTGCGGAGTGCCTTCGGCGAGAGCGAATCCGTCGAACGCACTCGCGGCGAACCACGAGTGAACACTGGATCCGGGCGCGCCGATCACACGGAACACCGCCGCCGTGTCGTCACCGACGAAGTACGCGTGGGCGTGGAGCTCGTCCGCTCCAGTGTCGACCTTCGCGCCGACGATGCGCGGATCGCCCTCGACGTCGATCGTCGCGACGGCGGGGAACGTGCTGCCGCGATCGATGCACGGTGAGTCGGCACGCAAGTGGTAATCGCCGTTCGCGGGATCGACGAACGCGGGATCGGCCACGTAGTTGCCCGGCCCTGGCGTCGGCACACCCACGCACGAGTCGGCGACGTACCCGGTCACGAGCAAATCGCCGGGAACGTTGCCGTGGACGATCGAACGCAGGATCGACGCCGACGCCACGGTGCCACCGACCGTGCTGACGCCGCCACCGAGATGACCGAGCGCGACGTTGTCGACGATCGTCGCGCCGAGCACTTGCATCAGCGGCGTGCCGAGCTCGCCGTTCTCGGTGGCCGCGATGCCGCCGCCGAAGTACGCGCGGTTGCGCGCGATCAACGACGACTCGACATGCAGTCCGCCGCCGGCCGCGAGCGGCGGGTGCCCGAACACCGCGATCGCGCCACCGGAGACGCCCGCCGAGTTGTCGACGAAACACGAGCTCACGATGCGCGTGCGGCTGGCGTCGTAAGCGGCGACGACGAGAGCGCCGCCGGCGCCCTGCGCCGTGTTGCGCGCGAACCAGCAGCGGTCGAGCAGGAGATCGTGCGCGCCCGCCGAATGCAGCGCACCGGCGTCGATCGCGGCGTTGTCCTCGAACGTGCATCGAACGAACTGCGCGGATGCATTCAGCTCGGCGTACGCGCCACCCTCGTTGGCGTGATTCGCGAGGAACGAGCACTCGACGAACCGCGGTGTCGGCTGCAGGTCGAGTGAGGAGCCGTACGCGTACGCACCACCACCTCGGAATGCGCCGTCGTTGGCGATGAACGTGCAGTCCAGGAACAGTGGCGATGCATCGAGGATCAGCACGCCGCCGCCGGCTCGTTCGGTGACGTACTGCACCGGGCTACCGCTGCCGCCGCGGATCACGAAGCCGTCGATGATCGTGTCGGACGCGGCAGCACCTTCGATGCGAATCGCGCTCGCTCCGAAGCCGGAGGCGTCGAGCGTGGCTCCCTGCGACGCGACCAACGTCAGCGACTTTTCGATCACGAGAGTTTCGAAGTAGGTCGCGTGCGCGACCTCGATCGTGTCGCCCGGAGCGGCCGCGTCGATCGCGGCTTGGATCGAGTTGCCCGCGGTGACTTCGATCGTCGAGGCGTCGATCATCTCGACGACGACAAGGATCCAACCGAACGACCAGTACGCGCTGCGCATGGAAACCTCCTGGAACGAGTCCGTCGGAGGCACCGTGGCTGGGGGACGCGGTGTCTGCGGGCTGGTATCTCCCAGGGGAGCGATGGTCACGAGCGAACCGCATTGCCACGAGAAATGTGGCGCGAAGGCGCCCGCTGATCGGGAGCGCGGCCGTTCACACGCAGTTTCTCAAATCCCCAACACACACACGATGCGCCGATCCGCATGACATTGCGAGCGCGCGTGGCGCAGCGGCAGCTTCTCGTCGTCGGCGATGCCGAAGAAATCGCCGGGTCGCAGATGCGCTTGCGTGCGCACTACGTACTCGATCATCGATTCGACGCGGCGCATCACGAACAGGAACGGCGCCTTGCTCATGCGGACTTCGATCTCGGGGCGACCGAACGTTTCGAGTCCGTCGCTGTACACGGTCAGGCCCTCGGGCCCCGTGACGATCGCGACGCGGATCCACAGCAATGCTGGCAAGTTCGCGTCGCTCGCGCGCTTCACGAAATCGACGAAACGCTTCGGAGACATCGCGGCCGCAGCGCTGTCGAACGCAACTCCCACGGCGGCGACGTGCTGTGCGAGTGCGACGATCACGCGCGTGATCGCCCACGCGACGTCGGCCGGCGATGCGTCGTCGCCGGTGCCGGTGAGTTCGAGATGCGCGACTTGCTCGCGCAACGCCGGCACGTCGCGCGTGACCTCACACCCGCACGGTTGATGAGTGAGAGGCATCGGCGCTTCGACGAACCGCCAGTGCACCGTCACGCTGCCGAGCGCGACGGACGCCGCGTGCGGCGCCGGCGAAGGCGGGCACGCGCGAGCCGCGATGCCGCGCGACGACAGGGTCGACGCGATCACCGACGACGACGGCAGCGCGGGCGCCGAGAGCGCGAGGTACGCGCGAGGGTTACGCGGAGGGTGCGACGACGCGCTCGATTCGAACCAGTTCAGGGGGGCGGTTGCGGGGTTCGGCGAGGGCATGGCGGGCGCGCTTTCGGAGAGGGTGATGATGAGCGTGGGGATGACGTTCGCCGTCGGAGGGAGTTGCACCCGGGATTGAAAAAAAGGAGGTGCTTGGGTGATGCGAACGGGAGTGCGCGGGAGGGAACGGGAATGAACGGGAGTGAACGGGAATGAACGGGAATGCGCGGGAGTGAACGGGAGTGAACGGGAATGAACGGGAATGCGCGGGAGTGAACGGGAGTGAACGGGAGTGAACGGGAGTGCGCGGGAGTGAACGGGAGTGCGCGGGAGTGAACGGGAGTGCGCGGGAGTGAACGGGAGTGAACGGGAATGAACGGGAATGCGCGGGAATGAACGGGAATGAACGGGAGTGCGCGGGCGCTTCGCTTTTTCGTACGCGAGCAGAGCTCGCGACTGTGGGTGGTGAGCGCTCAATCACGATTGGCACAGGCGGACCAGCATTCGCAGTACCGTCGTCAACTCGTGCCGTGCCTCGTTGGGAACCCGGCATCGATTCAGCTCGAGTAGGTCGAGAACCGCGGAGCACTCGTTCGCCGACCGGTATGCCATGCGATAGAAACGGCGCTTCTCACGCGGCCTGAACTCTCCGGCGCCCTCCGCTAGGTTCAGCACGATGGATGAGGCAGCTCGACGGATTTGATCGCCGAGATCGCTTGCGCTGGCGGGTGACTGAATCACGAACGCAGCTGCGGCGAAGCGAAGCGAGGCTTGATACACATCCAGTCGACGCGCTGAGGTCAAAGCCACCCCGAGCATCGAAGACGTCATCGCCGAGCACGACTAACCGACCGAATCCACCAAGGACGACAAGTTCGCTGGTCAAACCGACGCCACGGACGTGCAAAAGCCACCCCCGTAGGAGTCACGCTCCAATCCCATCCACCAGACGCGAGCTCCGCTCGCGGTACGAGAAGCGAAGCGCCCCGCGCAATCCCGCGCACTCCCGCGCACTCCCGTTCACTCCCGCGCACTCCCGTTGATTCCCGCGGACTCCCGTTCACTCCCGCGGACTCCCGTTCAATCCCGCGGACTCCCGTTCAATCCCGCGGACTCCCGTTCAATCCCGCGGACTCCCGTTCACTCCCGCGCGCTCCCGTTGATTCCCGCGGACTCCCGTTCAATCCCGCGCGCTCCCGTTCAATCCCGTTCACTCCCGTTGATTCCCGCGCACCCCGACCACTCCGCTTCGATCCCAACTCCCGCCCCACTCGACGAGCCCGCCTCCCCGCGCCAGAATGCCCCTCCCTTCGGAGACCCGCCGTGAACCCGCACCCGTCCGCCGCCCCGTCCCATTCCGCGTCCGGTTCGTCGTCCGCGCCGCCGGACTTCCTGTTTCGGATGCCGACAGCAGCCGCGGATCCCGCGATCCAGCGCCTGTGCGACCTCGAGGAGGAGCGGCAGCTCCGCAAGCTCATCCTGATTGCGTCCGAGTCGGTGTGCCCGGAGCCGGTGCGGCAGGCGCTCGGGTCGTCGTTCAACAATCTCTACACCGAGGGCTACCCGTCCTGGCGGTTCTCCGAGGCCGAGAACCGCGACTGGACCGACTTCGTCAAGCACCTTGCGTACTTCCGTCGGTACTCGGACCTGCGCTACTACCGCGGTTGCGATTACGCGAACTTCGCCGAGGCGATTGCGCAGAAGCGCATCGCGATGCTGTTCTCGACGGATCGGGACGCGAACGCGCTCGCGCGCGTCAGCGCCGACGACATCCATGCGAACGTCCAGCCGCTGTCGGGCGCCGCGGCGAACAACGCGGTGTACCTCGCGCTGGTTCAGCCGGGCGCACACGTCGTCGGCATGAACTTGATCGAAGGCGGCCACCTCACGCACGGCTCGCCCGCGAACCGCTCCGGCAAGAACTACAAGATCGCGTCCTACGGTGTGTCGCCGAAGACCGGCAAGATCGACTACGACGAGCTGCAGAAGCTCGTCGACCAGCATCAGCCGAAGATGCTGATCGGCGGCGCGTCGGCGTATCCGTGGCACATCGATTGGAAGCGGATGCGCCAAATCGCCGATTCGGTGAAGGGCGGTTGCTTCCTACTGGCGGACGTCGCGCACTACGCGGGATTGATCGTCGCGGGCCAGTATCCGAACCCGATCGGCATCGCTGACGTCGTCACGTTCACGACGCACAAGTCGCTGTGCGGTCCGCGCGGCGCGTGCATCCTCACGACGGACGCCGTGCTGGCGAAGAAGATCGACCTTGCCGTGTTCCCGGGTGAACAGGGCGGTCCGCACCAGGGCAACATCGCGGCGAAGGCCGTCGCGTTCCATCTCG
Organism: Planctomycetota bacterium; assembly: GCA_052034255.1. Taxonomy (GTDB): domain Bacteria; phylum Planctomycetota; class B15-G4; order B15-G4; family JADJEK01; genus JADJEK01. The sequence goes on from JBPOIU010000222.1 coordinate 29,722, forward strand.
CGGGCACCGACACGTTCCGCCAGATGATGAAGAACGTCGTCGCGAACAGCGCGGCGCTCGCGGCGGGCATCGAGAAGCGCGGGCTCAAGATCGCGTACGGAGGTACGCAAAGCCACCTGTGCCTCGTCGACCTGACGTCGCTCCAGACTCAGAACAAGGAAAAGCTGTCGGGCGAGATCGCCGGGCGCATCCTCGACCTCGCCGGCATCGTCGTGAACAAGAACACGATCAAGGGCGACCGCTCGGCCGTCCATCCGTCCGCGATCCGGCTCGGCACCGTGTGGATGAGCCAGCTCGGCTACGACACAAAGGACATGGACACGCTCGCGGGCTTGATCGTCGATACGTTGAAGGCGATTCACCCGTTCCATTACCTCGAAGGCATGGGAACGGTGGGGCGCGGCAAGATCGACCTCGACCAGCTCGACACGATCCGCAAGGGCGTCGACGCTCTGATCGAGAGTCGCCTCGGCCCGCCGACCGGTCCGATCTCGGGATATCCGCACTTCGACGCCTTCGCGGCCAAGCCCACGAAGGCCGCGGAGAAGCCGTTCACGCCCCCCGCGACGGGTGCGGTGCTGGTGAAGGACGGTGCAGCGGGCGTGCTCGAGGTCGAGTCCGAGCGCGCGCACTATTTCATGCAGAGCATCGGCAGCGCCGACGTGTCGAAACTCGCGCCGAACGAGTGCGTGCGCAGCGCGTTCTTCGATCGCAAGGGCGAGTGGATCGACGACGCGCTGATCGTGCGTCAGAGCGACCGCATGCCCGGCTGGCGGCGCTATCTCGTGCTGACGAATCCGGCGAATCACGCGCGGTTGCGGCGGTGGTTCCGCGCGGTGTCGGACGGCTACGTGCTGTTCGACGACGCCGACGTCACGAAGAAGGTCGAAGGCCCGGTCATGGTGCTCGACCTCTCGCACGCCGAGCTGCACGCGCCGACGCTGCCCGATCCGAAGATCGTGTCGTTCACGACCGGGACGCCGGCGCGCGAGGGCGCGACGTCCGTCACGCGCGCAATGGCGCTGATCGGCCCGGATGCGATCGCGGCGTTCGAACAGGCCACGGGCAAGAACGCTCCGGCGTGTTGCCAGGCGGCGGGCTACGACGTCGGTGAGCTTTGCGTACTCGCCGCGCGCGAATCCGATCGCGTGCTGCATGTCCTGGTCGACGAGGCGCAGGCGGACGCGATGGCGCAGAAACTGCGCGGCGCGGCTGGCGTCGTCGCGGCGGGCCCAGAAGCCGTTGCGCACGAACGCACGAGCCAGAAGCTCCCGACGCCCGGCGATTCGATCACCGCGAAGCAGCTGTGCGCCGCGAAGCCCGAGCTGTTCGCGCGCACGAAGGTCTACGTCGTTGGCGCGAACGATCTGCCGACGACGGGGCTCAAGGATGGCAAGCCGTGGACGTGGCAGCCGCAGGAACTCCCGCTGCGCCAAACCCCGCTGTTCGAGGAGCACCTGCGCCTCGGCCAGAAGGAGTTCATGGTGCCGTTCGGCGGCTGGAAGATGCCGGTCCGCTACGGCTCGATCCTCGAAGAGCACCAGACCGTCCGCACCGCGGCCGGCCTGTTCGACGTCAGCCACATGGGCGTGCTCGAGTTCCGCGGCCCGCACGCGGCGCGCTTCCTCGATGCGATGACGAGCAACTACGTCGCATGGCTACGCGACGGTGAAGCCAGCTATGGATACCTGCTGACGCCGACGGGCCACGTGCTCGACGACATCCTCGTCTATCGACGCAAGTGGGACCGCCTGATGGTGGTCGTCAACGCCGCCAACGCCGAGAAGGACGAAGCTTGGTTCCGCGCCGCGGCGACCGGCGAGTACTTCCTCGACGAGCAACGCAAAGCCATCCGCTTCGACGCCGCGCCGGAGATCGTGAACCTGAAGGCCGAGAGCTCGGGCAAGGACCGCCGCGTCGACTGCGCCCTGCAGGGCCCGCGCTCGCTCGACGTCCTCGCCGCCGCCGCCAACAACCCGCGCCTCATCGAGACGCTGCGCATGAAGAAGCGCTTCGAACTCGTCGAGGACTCCATCGACGGCATCCCGGCCATCCTCGCGACGACGGGGTACACGGGCGAACAAGTCGGCTTCGAGATCCTCGTCCACCCGGACCATCTCGTCCAACTGTGGAAGCTCTTGCTCGACAAGGGCGCCAAGTACGGAGTCAAACCCGTCGGCCTAGGCGCCCGCGACTCCACGCGCACCGAGGCGGGCTTCCCGCTCTGGGGTCACGAACTCGCCGGCGACCACGAGATCACGCCGATCGAAGCCGGCTACGGCAGCAGCGTGAAGTTCCACAAGCCGTTCTTCGTAGGCCGCGAGGCCATGCTGAAGCACGAACAGAGCAGGACGCGCGAGATCGTCCGCTTCAAGATCGAGGGCAAGGGCAAGCGCTTGGTGAGGACGGGCAACCCGGTCGTCGGCGGCGACGGGAAGTACGTCGGGGTCGTGACGAGCAACGCGCAGGTCAGCGAGACGACGCAGATCGGGCTGGCGCTGGTGGATCGAAGGAGCGCGGTGAAGGGCACGCAACTTTGGGTTTACCGGTTGCCGGCGAATCTCGAGCGGTTGCCGAAGGCGAAGAAGCTCAGCGAGCTGACCGTCGGAGACGAAATGGTGTTGCCGGAGGCGTGTGAGGTGGTGAAGCGATTTGGGTGAGGGGGTCCGATGATCGTTCCGATCGATTTCAACGTCGAGGATCGGGCCGAGTCGATCGTGGCCTTCCTAAGGCGAATGCAGCCGGCGTCGTCGCGACTCATTGGCGAAACGCGGATCGAGTTCGATCTGTCGAAGTCGGAGTACATCGGCCCCTATGCCGCGGCGATCTTGCTCGCGGACGTCCGAGAGGCTCAGAGGCCGTGAAAGAATCCCCCGCGAGCGGCGGAACGAGCGAGAACGGCGAGCGCGAGGAGGATGGCCGAGGCGACTCAATGGAAAGAGTCGGTGAGGCCATCCGACGAAGCGATCGTCGTTCGCAGCCGTTCCGACGCCGCGGGGG
>JBPOIU010000126.1:0-16133 GCA_052034255.1 Planctomycetota bacterium
CGGGGACCTATTCGGCGACGGAGTGGGCTGGAGCCTGGCGGCTTTGAGACCGGGGAGAAGGGCGGGTCGCGCCGTCGGCGCTCCATCGCGTCGGTGGAAGGCATGGGTGCCCACGAGATTACGGGGACGGAGGCGCGTCTGTACCCGTCTGTCCGGCGCTCCATCTCATCGGTGGAAGACATCGGTACCCGGCCCGGGCGCGATGGCCGGCGGCAGTTTCGTTCGGGTCTCCCGGGCGCGCGAACTCTCGGGATGGGTGCGCGTCGTTCGGTACCTCGCGCGGCGTTAGTCGGGTCGACGCGTCGATGACTCGTCGCCGCCCCACTCACGCGCCTCGTCGAGCCACGCCTTCGCCTTGGCTCCTCCCGATCCTGTCGCCAGGACGCGGCGGCGGAGTTCTCGCGCGTGCTGCTGCAGCACCGTCGGCGCTTCACGGCGGCGCTTCGCCTCCTTGAGGAGCAGCGCGATCGGTTCCGGATCGCCCTCGTTCGCGCTCGCCAAGCGGGTCCAGACTTCGATGGCGCCGTCGCGGTCTCCATCCTTCCGCCGTTGCGTCGCCAACGCCAACGCGGCCCTACGCACCGCGTCCGGCACCAGGACGCCTCCTGGACGTAGGGCGTCCAGCGCGCGCTCCAGATGCGGGGTCGCGTGCTGCTTCGCACCGAGCTCCAGCAACAGCCGCCCCGCCCCCGCCGCGATGCGCGCGTCGCCGGGCGACTCGAGGACCTGGTCGACGTGCGCGAGCAGCGCGACGAGCGAGACGACATCGTGCAAGTTGTGCGTGATGGCGCGCTCGAGCCGATCGCGACCGACCCCCGTGATCCAGTCGAACCACGCGTCGGGACACTCCGCCCCGTCGAGATCGCGCACGCGCACCACGCCGAGGCGCTGCTCCTCGAGAGTGCGCAGCCGACCGTCGCGCAGGACCGGCTCGAACATGCGACGCGCGAGCCAGTACAGGTCGAGATGCGGCATCGGGCGCGCGAGCTCTTCGCCACCGAGGAACGCGAAGCGCTCGTCCAAGCGATGGCGATCGAACGCCTTGCCGAAGAACGTCACGAGCTGCGCATGCTCGCGCAGCCGATCGGCGACTCGCGCCAGGAATCGGCCTTCGAACTCCGGCGCTTCGAGCAGGATCTGCTCGACGATGAGCTCGGTCTTCGTGACGCGCGCGAGACCGACCAGGAACACGTACGCCGACGCACCGCCCTCGAGCGACGTGGTCTCGGTGTCGAGGAACAGCGCGCGCTCGAGATCGAGCGGTCCGCCCATGCGACCGGCAAGCCCTACGCGCACGCGATCGATGGCATGGACGCCGCCGAGTGCCACGTGTCCGTGATGCGTGGCGAGCGCGTAGCGGCTCGTGCGCACCAGGACGCCAGGTTCGCGCTCCTCGTCGACGTGCGTCGGTTCCGCGACGCGCTCGATCGTGCGTCCAGGGGCGGCCAGCGCGGACGGCGGCGGAGTGTCCGACGGCTGCGGCGCTCGAGCTCTCGTGCGCGCTTGCTCGTCGAGTTTCCGCAAACGATCGCGCAGGCTCATGCGGGCGATCCTGCCCTGGTCGCCGCGGCACTCAGATGCGTGAGTACGCGATCGGCGACGCACTTCACGTCTTCGGCGCCGAAGCCTGGTCCGATGCATCCCGGGCATCCGCCGACACACGCGCAGCGACGCACGACGTCCGCGGCCGCGCTGAGCAACGCGGCGCGGCGGTCGAACAGGGTCTCCGCCAGCCCCACTCCGCCCGGCACGTCGTCGAACAAGAACAGCGTCGGCGACTCGAAACGAGGCGACTTGAGTTCGGCGGCGATCCCGAGATCCGACGGCGCCGCGCGCACGAACAACGGCGCGACGTAGCGCAACAGGCGCGCGATCCCGGCCCATGCCGCGGCGTTGCCGCCGTCGAACAACCCGCACGCCGCCGCGACGGTCTCGTCCAGATGCAACGTGAACGCGACGGACTCGAGCTCTTCCGACGGCAGGTGCACGAGCCCCGTGCCGACGTCCTCGCGCGTGTGGAAACGCAGCTTCTGGAACATGGTGACCGTGCGGCGCACGCTCACGTCGCATAGTCGCGCGACGCAGTGTTCGCCGAGTTCGGCTTCGCGGTCGATCGTCAGCACCGTGACGTCGATCTCGGACTGGGCCTCGGTGTAGTAGTCGACGTCGACTTTCTTCAAGTCCGCGCGCCGGCCGTCCCAATCGAACTTCACGACTTGCCACGTCTCGCCCTGGTGCTGGTAGATCGCACCGTCGTGGACCATCAACTGCGCGGACGGTCGATCGATTTCGGCCAGCACGTGCCCGGCTTCGACGTCGTGCAAGACGACGTTGTCGGCATCGGCCGACGACAACGGCACGCCATCCGCCGGGCACGCGCGCGCGGCCCACAGGAAGCGTTCGTCCGCCTTGCGCAGCATCCGCGCCTCGGTCGCGAAGTAGTCGAGCATCTCCGCGGTGTCGTCGATCGTTCCGCCGAATCCGTCGCCGACCTTGAACGGGACTTCGTATGCCGCGCACTTCAAGTGGTTCGCGCGGATCACGAAGTTGTCCGGGTCGAGCGCCGCGGCTTCCGGGGCTCTCGCGAACAACTGCTCCGGATGCTCGAGGACGTATTGATCGAGCGGCAACGACCGCGCGACGAGCACGACGGCCGACGTCGATTGCCGGCGTCCCGCGCGACCGGCCTGCTGGAAGAACGACGCGCGCGAGGGCGGGTACCCCGCGAGCACGCACAGATCCAGCGCGCCGAGATCGATGCCGAGCTCGAGCGCGTTGGTCGAGACCACCACGTCGACGACGTCGTCGCGCAGCTCGCGCTCGATCGTGCGCCGCAGCAACGGCAAGTAGCCGCCGCGATACCCGCGCACGCGCTCGGGATCGAGTCCGCGCCGCGTCCATGCTTCTTTCAGGTAGCGCACCAGGAGTTCGACCGCGTTGCGCCCATGCGCGAACGCGATCGTCTTCACACCATGCGGCGCGAAATGCTCGATCACGCGCCGCGCTTCGTCGATCGCATTGCGTCGCAATCCCAGCGAGCGCTGCACGATCGGCGGATTCACCAGCAGGTAGTGCTTGGAGCCCCGTGCGGACGCGTCGTCGTCGACGACGAGGACGTCCCTCCCGGTCAGCGCGCGCGCGACGTCGCTCGGATTGCCGATCGTCGCCGAGCACAACACGAACGTCGGCCTCGCGCCGTAGTGCGCCGCGACGCGCAGCAGTCGACGCAACACGTTGGCGACGTGCGAGCCGAACACGCCCGTGTACCCGTGCATTTCGTCGACGACGATCGTGCGCAGTCCGCGGAAGAAGCGCACCCACTTCGCGTGATGCGGCAGGATCCCGGTGTGCAACATGTACGGGTTCGTGGCGACGATCGCGCCGCGGTCGCGCAATGCGCGGCGAGCGTCGGGAGGAGTATCGCCGTCGTAGGTTCCGACGCGCATGTCGACGCCCAGCGCCTCGACCAGGCGATCCAGATTCGCGATCTGGTCCTGCGTGAGCGCCTTGGTCGGGAACAGGTAGAGCGCGGTCGCGGCCGGGTCGCGCAGGCGGCGCTCGAGCACCGGGACGTTGTAGCCAAGCGTCTTGCCCGACGCGGTTCCCGTGACCAATGCGACGTCCTGGTCCCGCAGCGCGGCGTCGATCGCTCGCCGTTGATGCGCGTACAACTGCTCGATGCCGATCCGCCGCAACGCCGCCGCGAGCCGCGCATCGACGTATTCGGGCACCGGCTCGAAGCGCGCCGCGTGCGGCGCGTCGATGCGGTGATTCGCGATCTGCGCGCCGAATGCCGGGTCGGCGAGGAATGCGTTCAGCCGGCTTTCGAGTCCCATCGTGCACCACCGCGCTGCTGCGCTTCGATTCCGCGACGAGATGCGCTCACGGCGCGGAAGGCGTGGCGAGATCGAGCCGCCCGAGATCCGACAGCACTTGCGCCGTCACGTGCGCCAACGAATGTCCGGCGAGCCGCACGGGATCGACGTCGCCGAGCAGCACGCGCTTCTCGCTGACCTCCTGCGCGTACGTGCGATCGAGCAGTGTCTTCGCGTCCTTGGTGCGCACCAACGTCGCGCGCAGCACCGTGCGACCGACGCCATCGCTCGCGCTCCACGTTTCGTCGAGCGTGGCACCGAACTCGACGATCTGGATCGCCAGCGAGTAGTCCGCGTGCGCCGGATCCGTGGCGCGGGCGAAGCCGGCCGCTCGATCGAGTTCGGCTCGCAGGTAGTCGCGCACGAGGTCGTGCACGGGCAGCGTCAGGCGGTCGTCGACCCATGCGCGTTCACCGGCGGCGGACACGCGCGCGTCGGTGACCGACGACAGCGCGAGCGTCGCGTCGCGCCGCACCACCGCGCTGGACGCGGCCGCCGGCAGCAGTTGCGGATCACGGAGCGGATCGACCCGCGCGGACGTCGACGAACACGCCGACAGGACCAGGACGCAAGGAAGGACCAACGCGGAGGCGTTCATGGGTCCGGACGTTAGCGTTCGCCGTTCGTTCGGTCACGCCGACAGCTCGCGAAATCCGGAGTTCGGCGCACCGTTCCCGTGTGGCGCCGGCGCCGGGGATCAGGACTTTTCCACGAGGAACAGGTGCTCGGTGACGTGCGGCGGCCGGTGCGCGTAGTTCCGACTACCGCGGAACGCGTGGTACCGCGTCGCGAACTCCTGAACGTGGCCGAGATCCGCGAGCACTTCGCGCAAGTGCGCCGGCTCGATGAAGCCTTCGTCGTTGAACGACAGCAACACGAAGCGCGCATCCAACGTCTCGAGCAACGACCGCAGCAGCGGCAACGAACGCGCGCGCACGTTGTAGCCCGACCGGCGCCAGTCGGCCGGAATGCCCGACACCCGACTGATGCGCTCGGGCCGCCGATAGTCGACGAGCAAGTTCAGCATGAAGTAGTTCGAGCCGTACGGGTGCTGGTTGTACGGCGGATCGACGTACGCGAGGTCGAGGTCCTTCAGAGCGCGCGCGACCGCGTTCGCGTCGTCCTGCGTGACAACCGTGTCGCACTCGAAGCGACTGAGCACCGGAGGTTCGAGTCGAATCGCCCCGAGGATCCGCGTCAACGCGTCCGAACCGCTGCCGCCGAACCGCCCCACGCGCGTCGCGCGATCCTTGTAGAAGCCCTTGAACACACCCGCGGTGTTCGCGTGCACCGACGCACGCGACAGCAACGGACCGAGCAGCGATTCACGCTCGATCGGCGCCAACGGCTCGAGCCGTTGGCGATAGCGATCGAGGCGACGCGCGTTCGCACGCGTGTAGAACGCCCGCTCGCGCGGCTCGATGCGGGCATCGTCGAGCGGCGCGTACAGCTCTTCGAAGAACCCCGGCCGCTGCGTGTCGTCGTCGACGCAGCGCTCGCAGTCGTCGACGATCGCGCGCAGCGCCTCGATGTCGACCGCGCTGCGATTGCGCAGGAAGCAGCGTCCGAGCACCGCGGCGTAATGCTCGAGATCGTTGCTGTGGAGTGTCGACGCATGCGCCTTCAGGAAGCGCGACACCACTCCGGAGCCCGCGAACGCATCGAACACGCGCAGCCGGGGGCGGCCGAGTCGACGTTTCACCTCGGCGACCGCGGCGCCGATCGGTTCCAACAGCGCGCGCTTGTTGCCGATGCAGGTGATCAACTGTTCGGTCAGGTACGCCGGATCCTCGGCGTCGACCGTCGCCGGCGATTCAACGCGCATCGCGCTTCCCCCGCTCCGCCTCGCCTTCGTCCCGCGTTGCCGGCCGTTCGTTCCGATGCGCAAGTCGAGCGAGGTGAGCATCGTGGATGCGCGACAAGCACGACACCACGACGCTGGCGCCGATGCCGGCGAACATCATGTCCGACTGCGTATCCCATGGATCGCCTTGCGTGCCGAGGAACGCGTCGGCTCCCTGGCCGAGCAGCAGTGCCGCCCACCATTCGATGAGCTCGTACAGCGCGGACACCGCGAGGGCGATCGCGATCAACAGGACGCCGAGCAACCTCCGTCCGCGGACGGATCCCCGGCGAAGCAGGGCTTCTCGACACACGAGTGCGGGAGTCAGGCCCTGCAGGAAATGGCCGAGCTTGTCGAACGGATTGCGCTCGAGTCCGAACCATTCCGCCACCGACGCCCCGAGCGGGACGCGGGCGTAGGTGTACGCGCCGCCGACGATCAACACGAGCGCGTGCACGAACAGCACGCCGTAGACGAGGTCGGTCCAGGGCCAGCGTGCATACGTCTTCACGAGCAGGGGCAGCCCGACGAGGACCGGCAGCACTTCGAGCCACCACGTCGTGCGGTCGTACGGACGCCAGCCGGAGACGAGCAGCCCCGCGCAGAGCGCCAACGCGCCGGTGATCAGGAGGTGGACCCGCGGGGCTTTCATGCGCCGCACAGGGTAGTCACTGCAGCAGCTTCAGCATCTCGTCGATGACCGCGACCGGCAGCTCGAACACCGTACGCGCCGGGAACGCGTCACTCTGCGCGAGCACGTGGCGCCCTCCAGCAGCCTTGGCGCCGAACGTCACGTGCAGCACGCCCCCCTTCACGGCGGGATCGTCGGTCTTGATCGTCACGCTGGCTTCATCGGGCCCGAACCCGTCGGCGGCGATCGGATCACGCGGCAGGATGCGATCGGGCTGCCATCCCGGCAGCGCCGAGATCCACTGCTGGAACAACCCGGTCTCGAGGTTCGGATCGGCGACGTCGCGCCACAACGGAGCTTCCGGGTTCTTGTCGCGGCGCAACGTCCGCGTCTTGCCGCCCGCGCGAATCGTGACTTCCGACATCGTCGCGACGTTCTGCGGGAACAGCGTCAACGCGAGGAACTGGCGCGCATCCGCGCCCACGACCCGCGCGACGTCGGCTTCGGGGACGTTGAACACCGTGTGTTCGAAACGATCGCGCCGTCGCACGGCGACCGTGCCATCGCCGTTGGGGTCGCCGAACTCGATGATCGCCTCGCGCGCGATCCCGGTGCTCTCGACCTTGTCCAACGTCAGCACGGCGCGCGGCGGATCGAGGCCGAGCGACTCGTAGGGCCGCTCCAATTCGGGCGGCAACTCGTCTTCGTCGAGGAAGCTCGCGGCCTTCAGCGCCGACACGTCCTGGAAGAACTCGTAGAGCGCCGACGACCGATCATCGGTCGCGGGGAACTGGAACGGCGACGTGACGTCGAATCGCCGTGAGGTCACGTCGAACTCGAGCGTGAAGCGCTCGCTGCCGTCCTTCACGAAGCGCACCTTGCGCGTCGACGTCGGCAGGGCTCGACATACTTCGGGATCGCGGAAGTCCTTCGCGTCCTTCTCGAGTTGTTCGAGCTGCGGACCCTGCAGGATGAACAGGTAGTTGCGCACGGAGTCCGTCGCGTAGCGCACGGGCTGTCCGTCGACGACGTTCGAGATCCCGAACCGCGCGACGACTTGCCGATTGCCCCAATCGAGCGTCAGAACCGTGGCGGTGTCGCCGAGACCGGTTCGCAGCAACTCCTCGGGAGCGGGTGACGCGCGCAGGAACTCACGAATCGTCACCATCGCAACCGCCAGCAGGCGTTGCGCGCCGGCGCCGGCCGGGAACGACAACGGCTCTTCCAGCAACCAATCGACGCCGGAGCGCGTCAGCACGACGCGGGGCTTGCCCGGACGCTCCAACACCAAGCGCTTCACCAACGCGCCGTCGCCGTGCACGAAGCGTCGGCTCTGCCACTCGTTGCGCGCGCGCGCGAGCACGTTGCCGAGATTCGCGCCCGTGCGGGCGAGGGACTGCTCGCCCTCTTCCATCACGTGTACGAACGCGCCCGACGCATCGCGGCTGCCGACGCGCAGGCTCCACGTCGTCGCGCCGGCCGTCAGCGTGACGCGCGAGTCGGGACCGCTGAGCCCGAGCGCGTTCAGTGCTTCCGGCGACGGCGAGGCTTCGAGTTCGAAGCGAACCGCCTGCGCCATCAGCGCCAGGAATTCCTTCACGCGGTCCTGCTCGGCGATGTCCTTGACCGGCTCGGTCAGCCACCACTCGCCGTCCTGCTTGCTCATCGCCAGCTCTTCGCCGGTACCGAGCTTCAGGCGGATCGAATCGACCTGCGCGACCGCGAACGGCAGCAGCGGCGTCATGCCGGTCTCGGGCTTGGCGACGACCTCGTCGTGCTTCCACAGCAGGAACGCACCGAGTCCGAGCACGAGCACGAGCAAGACGATCGTCGTCTTGAAGTTCATGTCTCAGCGTCTCCGCGCGAACCACACGAGGATCGTCAACGCCAACGCAGCGAGCGGCAGGTAGACGACGATGTACAGCAGGATGTCGTCGTACTCCTCGGGGCGCAGATCCGAGAACACCTGGTCGACGCGGCGCGGCGCGAGCTCGATCGACTTCTTGCGGCCGACGAGCCACGAGACCGTGCGCCGCGCGAGATCGAAGTGACCGCGCGCGTGCTGGTTCAACGAGGCCGACATGAACGCGTTCCAGGCCCAGCGGTCGGACCCGAAGAACACGACTTTCGCGCCGACGAACGGCCCGCGCGGTTCGATCACCGCGGCCAGCGTGCGCTGCCCCTTCGTCTCTTGGTTCGCGTCCCACTTGTAGTTGCCCGGCCCGCCCGACGCGGCGGCCAGATCGCCCCACGCTTCCGCGTGCGAGGTCATCAACGACGTGAACGTGTTCTCGGCGCCGGCGATCGCGCTCAGCCCCATCGAACGCGACATCACCACGTAGCGCTGGCTCTCGTTCAACGCGTCGACGATGGGATGGGAACCGTAGCGGCCGGGCGCTTGCGGTCCGATGACCATCTCCGAAGCGCCGACGGCTTGCATCGTGCCGCCCTGATCGTGGCAGATCACGTTGCGTTCGAGCGCGATGCCGAGGCTCTGCCACAACGGGTCGAGCGACGTGTCGCCGAACGGATCGATCGACACGACCATTCGCGCACGACCGCTGCGCAGATACGCCTCGATCGCCGCGCGTTCATCGGGCAGGAACGGCTCGACCGGACCGAGGATCATCACGGCATCCGCGTCGGCCGGCACGTTCTTGACGACGTTCAACGCCAGGGGTTCGACCACGACGTTGTCTTGCGTCAGCAGCGCTCCGACCGCGGTCAGCCCGCGGTCGCGCGCGTCGTTCAGCGACAACTCACCGTGTCCGTTGGTCACGTAGACCTTCGCCGGCTTGCCCTGCGTCACTTCGAAGATCGCGCCGGACAAGCCTTCCTCGACGCGATATGCGAGGAGGCGCATCGGACGGAACGGCTCCGGCGAACCGAAGTCGAGATCGGCGAGATCGGTCTCGAGCCCGAGCACGCGCCGCTGACCGGTCGCGCTGCGCACGATCACGACGTTGTAGTCGCGGATACCGAGCTGTTGGAACAGATCGAGGATCACGGCGTTCTGCGTGATCGGATCGAGATGCGTGACGGCGACCTTGCCGGCGCCGCGCACTTTGTATTCCTGCAGCAGGTCGGCGACGAAGTCCATCGCCTTCACGCGCACTTGCTCGGTGTCCCACCAGAAATTGCGGCTGCGATCGAAGACCGTGATGATCTCGACGTCCTGCTCCATCGACGTCAGGAGGCGTTCGGTCTCCGCCGACAGCGTGTACGTGCCTTGCCGCGTCAGGTCGAACCGGGCCTTCATCGTGGTGAAGCCCGTCAGGTAGACGACGATGACGGCCGCGGTGATCGCGAGCAGTCCCATCAACACGACGTTGGCGAAGATCGCGGCCTTGCGCTTGGCGCCGAAGGTCTCGCGCGGGGGAGTCGGGCTCACGACCACCTCCGCGATTCGACCGCGCGCACGGCGAAGAACAGCGCCAGCGCGCAACCGACGACGTAGACGGCGATGACTCCAGTGTCGAGCACGCCCTTGCCGAAACTCGTCTGGAAGTGGAACAGCACCGAGATGTGCTCGAGTCCACGACGCAACGCGCCCTGCGGCATTTGCATGGACAGCAACGGAAAGAAGAACAGCAGCAGGTCGAACACGACCGCGAGGACGGCGGAGACGATCTGGTTCGGCGACACCGCGGACGCGAGCAGCCCGCACGCGAGCAGCAGCGCACCGAGCAACAGCACGCCGAGGTACGACGTCGCGAGGATGCCGGGATCCGGCAGCGACCCGAAGCCGCGCAGGATCAACAGGTAGATGATCGAAGGCGCCCACAGCGCGAGCCAGAAACACAGCGCGCCGGTGAACTTCGCCAGCACCACGACCGCGTCTTGCACCGGCGCGGTCATCAGGCCTTCGATGGTGCCGGTCCGCTTCTCCTCGGCGACCAGCCGCATCGTCAGCAGCGGCGGCACCAGCAGGATGTTGATCCAGAACAGCAGTGAACCGCCGAGGAAGTTCCTCACGGCCATGTCGACGTTCCCGGCCGCGTCGCCGAGGCTCAGGTAGAACGCGAAGCCGTTCAGCACCAGGAACACGGTGAACACGAGGAACATCAACGGTGCGAGGAAGTAGCTCTCGATCTCCCGCGCCGTGAGGATCAGGTACGCACGCGTCTGACTCATGCGGCGTCTTCCTTGCTCGTGCTGGTCGTCAGGCGGCGGAAGATCTCTTCCAGGCTCAGTCCAGGACGGGTCAACTCGCGCAACGCAAAGCCGTGCTCGACGAGTCGGCGCGCGACGTCGGGCCGGATGTCGAGCGCCGCGGTGGTGTCGATCTCGATCTCGACGAAACCGTCGGTCAAGGCTTCGACGCGCACTTCGCCGATGCCGGCGATGCCCGTACACGCGGCACGAACCCCGGCGGCGTCGCCCTTCGCTTCGATGCGGATGCGGTTCCAACCACCGAGCTCGCGCACGATGTCGTTCGGCGCTCCGCGCGCGACGACGTGACCGCGATGGATGATGATGACCTTCTCGGCGACGGCTTCGACTTCGGCGAGGATGTGGGACGACAGGATCACCGTCTTGTCCTTGCCGAGTTCTTGGATCAACCGTCGTACTTCGAGTCGCTGATTCGGGTCGAGGCCCGACGTGGGTTCATCGAGCACGAGCAGCGGCGGGTCATGTACGATCGCGTCCGCGAGTCCGACGCGCTGGCGATATCCCTTCGACAGGCCGCCGATCATGCGTCGTCGCATCTCCCTGCATTGGCAGCGTTCGAGCGCGGCCTCGACGCGGCGACCGATGTCGCGCCGCGACACGCCTTTCAGCAGGCCGCGGAAGCGCAGGTACTCCTCGACGCGCATGTCCGGATAGACCGGCACCGATTCGGGGAGGTAGCCGAGCCGCGTGCGGACGTCGAGCGATTGCGTCAGCACGTCGAAGCCGGCGACGCGCACGGAGCCGCGCGTCGCGGGTTGATAACACGTGAGGATCTTCAGCGTGGTCGACTTGCCCGCGCCGTTGGGTCCGAGGAACCCGACGACTTCTCCGTCACCGACGTCGAACGAGATGTCGTCGACCGCGAGTACGTCACCGTAGCGCTTGACCAGATTGCGCACTTCGATCATGGCGCGCGTTATAGCGGCTCGCAGCGCCGCGGTATCGAGGGCCCTGACGAAAGCGTGGGGATGCCGCGTGAACGCATGCGGGGGGCGTGCGCTTTCGAACGCACACCCCCCGCTTCGATGCCGGAACGCAAGCGCCGGGCCGAGCCGGCGAGCGTCAGTTCTTCACTTCGAAGTCCGCGTCGATCACGTTCTCATCGCCGCCGGACTTGGCCTTCGCGCCACCGGCCGCACCGGGTGGCGGTTGCTGACCCTGCGCGCCGGCTGCGCCCTGCTGCTGCGTGTGGACACGTTGACCGAAGGCGGTCACCGCGGCCTTCAGCTCGTCGACGGCCGCGCGGATCGTCGTGACGTCGTCGCCACCGAGCGCTTCCTTGACCTTCTTCTGACCCGCTTCGATCGACGACTTCTCGTCGGCGTTCACGGCGTCCTTGTGCTCTTTCAGCATCTTCTCGGACTCGTAGGACACCGCGTCGGCTTCGTTGCGGAGGTCGGCCAGTTCCTTGCGTCGTCGGTCTTCGTCGGCGTGCGCTTCGGCCTCGTGGCGCATCTTCTCGATCTCGTCCTTCGACAGACCGTAGCTGGCGCGATCGATCTTGATCGACTGCTCCTTGTTCGTGCCGAGCTCTTTCGCCGAGACCTTGAGGATGCCGTTGGCGTCGATGTCGAACGTGACTTCGACTTGCGGCACTCCGCGCGGCGCCGGCGGGATCCCGTCGAGCCGGAACTTGCCGAGCGTGCGGTTGTCCGCGGCCATCGGTCGCTCGCCTTGCAGCACGTGGATGTCGACCGCCGTCTGGCTGTCGGCCGCCGTCGAGAACACGTTCTTCTTCGACGTCGGGATCGTCGTGTTGCGATCGATCAGCGCCGTTCGCTCACCACCGAGCGTCTCGATGCCGAGCGTCAGTGGCGTGACGTCGAGCAGCACCACGTCCTGGACGTCGCCCGCGAGCACCGCGGCCTGGATCGCCGCGCCGACCGCGACGACTTCATCGGGGTTCACCGAGCGGTTCGGCTCCTTGCCGAAGATCTTCTTCACCATCGCCTGCACGGCCGGGATGCGGGTCGATCCGCCGACGAGGATCACTTCGTCGATCTCCGCGACCTTCAGTCCGGAATCGCGGATCGCCTGCTCGCACGGTCCACGCGTGCGCTCGATCAGATCCTCGACGGTCTGTTCGAACTTGGCGCGCGTGATGGTCTCGTTCAGGTGCTTCGGGCCCTTGGCGTCCGCCGTGATGAACGGCAGGTTGATCGCCGACTGGTTCGCGGTCGACAGTTCGCACTTCGCGCGCTCGCACGCTTCCTTCAGGCGCTGATGCGCCATCGCGTCCTTGCGCAAGTCGATGCCGTTCTCCTTCTGGAACTTGTCCGCGACGAAGTCGATCAAGCGCTGGTCGAAGTCGTCACCGCCGAGGTGCGTGTCGCCGTTGGTCGACTTGACCTCGAACACGCCGTCGCCGATCTCGAGCACCGACACGTCGAACGTGCCGCCGCCGAGGTCGTACACGACGATCTTGCCGCTCTTGCGCTTGTCCATGCCGTACGCGAGCGCGGCGGCCGTCGGCTCGTTGACGATGCGCTCGACCGTGAGGCCGGCGATCTCGCCGGCATCCTTCGTCGCCTGGCGCTGCGAGTCGTTGAAGTACGCGGGCACGGTG
This sequence comes from Planctomycetota bacterium, assembly GCA_052034255.1. Classification (GTDB taxonomy): domain Bacteria; phylum Planctomycetota; class B15-G4; order B15-G4; family JADJEK01; genus JADJEK01. The sequence continues at coordinate 13,089 of JBPOIU010000126.1, forward strand.
ATCACCGCGCGCGTGACGGTTTCGCCGAGGTAGGCCTCCGCGGTCTCCTTCAGCGAGCGCAGCACCATCGCCGAGATCTCCGGCGGCGTGTACGTCTTGCCGTGGATCTCGACCTTGACCAGCTCGTCGGGCTTGCCGACGACCTTGTACGGGACGAGCTTCTCTTCCGAGTCGACTTCGCGGTGGCGGCGCCCCATGAAGCGCTTGATCGAGTAGACGGTGTTCGTCGCGTTCGTGACCGCCTGACGACGCGCCGGCGCGCCGATGATGCGCTCGCCGTTCTCCAGGAATCCGACCACGGACGGCGTGAGCCGGGCGCCTTCGGCGTTCGTGATGACGGTCGGCTGCGTGCCTTCCATGATCGCGACGACCGAGTTGGTCGTGCCGAGGTCGATCCCGATGATCTTCGAGTTACCGGCTGCCATGGATGATCCCTCCCGGAGAGGTCGATGCGCTGGGGGCGATAGGAAGTGGATGGAACTACGGGCGAACTCGGGTCGTGAGCAAACTCCAAGCCAACCGCGGCGCTCCTCGCTGCACTGGTCGAGCAGGCTTACAGCATTTGTCGAATCTCGACTTAGGGCGATTCGACGCGCGTTGCAACACGCCCTCCCCGCCGCCCCACGACATCCTGACACCCCACCCACGCGCCCGATGACGCGTTTGGCATAGCGCGGGGAACGCGGTGACGCGTGTGGACTCCGGGAGCCGTCAGCGCGCCGTCAGCGGCAGCGCGATCCGAAACGACGTGCCCTTGCCTTCTTCCGTGTGCACGGTCAGCGCTCCGCCGTGCTCCTCGACGATGCGCTTCGCCATCGGCAGGCCGAGTCCGGTCCCGCCCTTCTTCGTCGAGAAGTAGACGTCGAAGATCTTCGGCAAGACATCGGCCGGAATGCCCGGGCCGGTGTCGGTGACCTCGATCACGACGTGTCCTTTGACCGAGCGCGTGGTCACGAAGATCTCGCCTCCTTTTTTCGCGAGTTCGATCGCCTGGCGCGCGTTCAACAGCAGGTTCAACAGTGCCTGCTGGATGTACTTCTTGTCGATCGGCGCCTGCGGCAACGTGCGGTCGAACGCCGTGCGTAGCGACACCTTGTGGTGCTTCGCTTCGGGCTCGACGAACAGCACCACTTCTTCGACGACCGCGTTGACGTCGCACGGGACGCGCGCGAGATCGAAGCCGCGCGCGTAGTTCAGGAAGTCGTTGACGATCTCCTCGAGCCGCCGCACCGCCTGTTCGAGCAGATCGACGCGGCGGACGAGTCGCGCGGCGTTCTCCGGGACCGGCTTGGCGAGATCGTCCCGCAGCAACTGCAGATTGACCTTCATCGACGACAGCGGATTGCGCACTTCGTGCGCCAAGCCGCCGGCGAGCGTGCCGACGAACGCCATGCGATTGTGTTTCTTGCGCTGTTCGGACGGAGCCATCGCCACCTCCGTGGCCGGGGAAGCCTAGCAACCCGGGGAGGAAGTCCGGCGAGCCGGCGAGCGCGCGAGAACGGACGAGGCGCACGCTTCCTTCCTCGTCGACGCCGGGCAGAATGCCGCGGATGGCAACGACCGTGCTGAAGCCCGAAGCGGATCGCGAAGACGATCCCGCGCTCCACGACGCCGCGCGGCGGCTCGCGGCGGGCGAACTCGTCGCCCTGCCGACGGAGACCGTCTACGGCATCGCGGCGCGTGCGGACTCCGATGCAGCGGGCGCTCGCCTGCGCGCACTGAAGGGCCGTGACGCCGAGAAGCCGTTCACGCTGGCATGCCCATCGCGCGACATCGCGTTCGCGCACGCCGCACGCGTCCCATTGACGGCCCAACGACTCGCCGCGCGCTACTGGCCAGGTCCGCTGACGCTCGTCCTGCCGACGGCGGACGGCGGCACGATCGGCCTGCGCGTTCCGGCACATCCGTCGACGCGGCGCATCCTCGAACTCGCACGGTGCGGCGCGTGGCTGCCGTCCGCGAATCCCGCGGGTGATGCACCGGCCGTCGACGCGGCCGGAGTACTCGCGTACTTCGACGGCCGCATCGACGTGATCGTCGACGGCGGTCGCGCGCCGATCGGCCAGGCGTCGACGATCGTGCACTGCGACGTCGGGACGCTCGAGATCCTGCGCAGCGGCCTGCTCGGCGCGGACGACATCCTGCGCGTGGCGCAGACGCGCGTGCTGTTCGTCTGCTCCGGCAATACGTGTCGCAGTCCGATGGCGGCAGCGCTGTTGCGCCGCGCGCTGGCGACGAAACTTCGCGTCGATCCGGAGCGTCTCGCCGCCGCGGGCTACGTCGTCGCCAGCGCGGGACTCCACGCGGCTCCCGGCGACTTCGCATCGAGCGGCGCACGCGCGGCGATGACGCAACGCGGCATCGACCTGTCGACGCATCGCTCACGACCGTTGGATGCGCCGCTGCTCGCCGCGCAGGACCACGTGTTCGTGATGACGCAGCGCTTGTTCCAGACCCTGCGCCGCCTCGCTCCGCATCCCGAGCGCGTGCGTCTCGTCGATCCCGACGGCGGCGACATCGTCGATCCGTTCGGCGGCTCGGATGCGGAATACGAACGGTGCGCGACCGAACTCGAAGCGAAGATCGCGCGCATCGCGGAGGCCCTATGAAGATCGCGATGGGAGCGGACCACGCCGGCGTGGACTTGAAGAACGTGCTGCGCGACGCGTTGGTCGCCGCGGGCCATCAGGTCGCCGATCTCGGCACGCAAGGCAATCAATCGGTCGATTACCCCGACTTCGCGCATGCGGTCGCGCGTGCGGTCGCGCGTGGGGACGCCGAGCGCGGCGTCCTCGTCTGCGGCACCGGTCAAGGCATGGCGATGAGCGCGAATCGGCACGCCGGCGTCCGCGCGGCGTGCACACGCGATCTCTACGACACGCGCCTCGTGCGCGAACACAACGACGCGAACGTGCTGTGCATCGGCGCGCGCGTCGTCGGCCCCGGCCTCGCCGACGAAATGGTGAAGACGTTCCTCGCCACGGCGTTCGCGGGCGGACGCCACGCCGGCCGCGTCCAGAAGATGCAGCAGCCGGACTGAACCGA
>JBPOIU010000042.1:0-7194 GCA_052034255.1 Planctomycetota bacterium
CGGCTGCGCTTGCGCGCAGCCGGCCCGCTTCACGTTTGAGCACGACTCCTACCTGGCGAGCCCGGCGGCTTTGCCGCCGTTTGGCCTCAGCACTGTGAGTATCCGCAGCTCGGGCACTTCACGCAGCCCTCTTCGAACGACAGCACGCCCTTGCACTCGGGGCACTTCACCTTGAAGGCCGTTTGCGAGACGCGCGCGTGCTGGTGCAGCGGATCGTGAGCCGCCGGCGCGTGCGCCGCCACCGGCTCGTCGACCGCATTCAGGTCGGCGTCGCCGAGCAAGATCGCCTTCAGGCCGAACTTGCGCTTCACGCGCAGGTACTTCTGGATCGCCTTCGCGAGACCGTCCGCGAGCGACGTCACGCTGCCGTCGGCACTCGGCACCGACAAGCTCGAGCCGATGCCCTCGAGCTGGTTCAGCGCGAGCTCGATCGGACCGTTGCAGCGCAAGAACAGCGACATCATGCGGCAGATCGCTTCGAGGTCCGACGTCGCGACGTCGCCACCCTTGCCGAGCTGCGCGAAGATCTCGCGTTCGATTCCGGTCTTCGGGTCGACCGACAGCTTTACGTGCATGTTGCCGAACGGCGTGATCTGACGGATGCGGACACCCGGCATCAGCTCCGGCAGCTTGACCGGAGCGATCTCGATCTTGCCGCTCTCGGTCGCGGTGACCGCCGGCGTCTTGTCCGTCGCCGCCGTGCCGCCCTTCATGCTCTTGTCGGTCTTCAGCGCCATCGGCTGGTTCTGACGGCTGCCGTCGCGATAGACGGTGATGCCCTTGCAGCGCGTCTCGAACGCCAACAGGTACGCCTCCTTCACTTCTTCGGGCGTCGCCTCGGCCGGGAAGTTGATCGTCTTCGACACCGCGGCGTCGGTGAACTCCTGCCACGCCGCCTGCATCTTGACGTGCCACTTCGGATCGATGTCACGCGCGGTGACGAAGGTCTTGCGCACCGTCGGCTCGAGGTCGGCCGCGTTCTGCACCGTGCCTTCGGTGCACGCGATGTTCAGGATGCGATCGATCGTGGCTTGGTCGTAGCCCTGGTCTTCCAGGCGCTTCTTGAACACCGGGTTGGTCTCGTACAGCGTCTGGCCATTCATGACCTGGCGCACGAACGACAGCGAGAAGATCGGTTCGATGCCGCCCGAGCAGCCCGCGATGATCGAGATCGTCCCGGTCGGAGCGATCGTCACGCAGTGCGCGTTGCGCATCTTGCGGTGGAACTTCGTGTCCCACACCGAACCCTGCCAGTTCGCGAACACGCCCTTCTCTTCCGCGATCACGGTGTCGGCGTCCCAACCTTCTTTCTGGATGAAGCCGCCGACCTTGCGCGCGAGCGCGAGCGCTTCCTCGGAGTTGTACGGGATGTCCAACATGAACAGCATGTCGGCCCAGCCCATCACGCCGAGACCGATCTTGCGGTTCGCGCGGCACATCTCGTCGATTTCGCGCGTCGGGTAGTTGTTCGCTTCGACGACGTCGTCGAGGAAGCGGATCGACAGGTGGATGGCTTCCTTCATGCCGTCCCAGTCGATCGTCTTGTCCGCGCGGACGAACGACGACAGGTTCAGCGAGCCGAGGTTGCACGCCTCGTACGGCAGCAGCGGCTGCTCACCGCACGGGTTCGTCGTGCACATCGGGCCGACGTTCGGCGTCTGGTTGTACTCGTTGACGCGGTCGATGAAGATCAGCCCCGGCTCACCGGACAGCCAAGCCTTCTCGATGATCAAGTCGAACAGCTGGCCGACCGTCCACAGCTTCTCCTTCTCGTTCGCGCTGATGCCGCGATCGAACGTCTCGTAGTCGGCGGCGCCGTTCTCGCGGCGCAAGTACGCGCGGCGACCCGTGCCCGGATTGACGACGATGTGGAGGGCGTTCGGCTCGGTCCGGTACTGCTCCATGAACGAGTCGGTCATCGTCACGGAGAGGTTGTAGTTCGTGACCTGCGACAGGTCTTCCTTGACGCGGACGAAGTCCAGGATGTCCGGGTGGTCGATGCGCAACGTGCCCATGTTGGCGCCGCGGCGGAACGCGCCCTGCTGGATCGCGTTCGTGACGCCCGACAGCATGCGCAGGAACGACAACGGTCCCTCGGTCGTCCCGCCCGAGCTCCGGACGATCGACCCCTTCGGCCGCAGCTTCGACAGATCGATGCCGGTGCCGCCGCCCGCGCGCTGGACCAGCGCGATCTGGCGTGCGGTCTCCATGATGTCCGGGATGCTGTCTTCGAGCGGCAGCACGAAGCACGCCGACAGCATGCCGAGCGGGCGGCCGGCGTTCATCATGGTGGGGGAGTTCGGGACGAACTTGCCCGACCACATGATGTCGAAGAACTTCGACGACCACTGCTCCGGCTTGGTCTCGACCGCGGCGACGTGGGTCGCGACGCGCTCGAACATCTGCCGCGGCGTCTCGACGATGTGTCCGTTCTCGTCCTTCTTGAGGTAGCGGTTCTCCAAAACTCGGATCGCGTTGACGGTCAGGATGCCCTGATCGCTCGCGTCGTCCGAGACTCCTGCGATGCGGTTCTTCGTGTCCGGCTTGCTGACCATGGCCCCTCCCCGAAATTTGGGGGTTTTGTTCGAACGTTTGCCGACGGTTCTTCTTCGTTCCGGTCCCCGGGCCCAAAGGAAGCGAAACGCGCCGTGAAAAGGCCTAGTCCGGCCGTACGGCGCTGGGATCGCAACAAGGGGCTCGAGGGGGGCTCAACCACAACCTCTGGTGGAGCGGCGCGAACGATAGTCGACATCTTGGGGTTGGCAAGCATTGCTTTGTTCGGTTTCGTATCGCGGACCTAAAGCGCGTCTGGAGCGGGAGAACCGTCCGATCTGAGAGCTGGAATCAATGCGTTCGCTGACCGCTCTGGCGGCGGCGACCGCCCGCGGATCGGTGGCCGATTTTGGCGTTTGCGCAAGGATTCGCCGAGCATTCGGCAAATCGCGCCCGCGGAAATTCGCCCCTTGTTTCCCCCCTTCCCGCGGGGGCACGAAATGGCGAATCTGCAGTTCCGCGAGCGAGCGTTCCACGGGCGCACGCCCGGCAGCGCGGCGAGCACGGACTCGTGGGCGAGGTGGACGATGAAGCGACCGATCTACATGGACATCCAAGCCACGACGCCGGTCGATCCGCGCGTTCTGGACGCGATGCTGCCGTACTTCACCGAACGCTTCGGCAACGCGTCGAGCAAGAGCCACCTCTACGGCATCGAAGCCGACGCCGCGATCCGTCGTGCGCGCGAGCAGGTGGCGACGGCGATCGGTGCTCAACCGCACGAGATCGTGTTCACGAGCGGCTCCACCGAATCGCTGAACCTCGCGATCCGCGGAGCGGCCGGCGCGAACCGCGCGCGCGGCGAACACATCGTCAGTTGCGTCACCGAACATCCCGCTGTCCTCGACACGCTCGCCGACCTCGCGAGCAAGGGCTTCTCGATCACGTTGCTGCCGGTCGATACGCACGGCGGTGTCGACCTCGCCGCGTTCGAGCGCGCGCTGACCCCGCGCACGACGCTCGCGGTCTTCATGGCGGCGAACAACGAAATCGGCACCACGCATCCCCTGCGCGAGTTGGCGCGCATCGCGCACGCGCACGGCGTCTTGTTCGCGACCGATGCGACGCAGGGCGTCGGCAAGCTGCCGTTCCACGTGCTGCAAGACGGCGTCGATCTCGCGGCGTTCACCGGGCACAAGATGTACGGACCCAAGGGCGTTGGCGCGCTCTACGTCCGGCGCACGGATCCGATCGTCCACCTCGATCGCCAGCAGCACGGCGGTGGGCACGAGCACGGCTTGCGCTCCGGCACGTTGAACGTGCCCGGCATCGTCGGTCTTGGCGCGGCCGTCGAACTCGCGGTCGCCGAGCTCGCGACCGAGTCCGCGCGCTTGGCGCAGCTGCGCACGCGACTGGCGGATCGCATCCAATCTCGATTGAGCGAGGTTCGGCAAAACGGCCACCCGACCCAGCGCCTCCCCGGCAATCTGAGCCTGTCGTTTTCCGGCATCGACGGTGAGGCCCTGATGATGGACATGCCGGACGTCGCGCTGTCGTCCGGCTCCGCGTGCCATTCGGGCAGCCTCGAGCCTTCGCACGTCCTGACGGCGATCGGACTTCCTGCCGAGCTCGCGCACGGCACGCTGCGCTTCGGCCTCGGACGCTTCACGACGCAGGCCGACGTCGACCTGGTCTCGGACCTCGTGGTCGCCAGCGTCACGCGGTTGCGCGACCTCTCGCCGCTGTGGGAGCTGCGCAAGGGGCGCTGACGTAGCCGTATCGCAGCGGCGCGCGCGTCCGACTGCACCGGCGACACCCAGCCTGACCACGCGAACCGGGTGTTCGGATCGCGCTGACGTCGTGAGAGGCGCGCCGTCACGATTTTCGGGAATTCGTGGCCGATCCCTCGCCCGCTCCACGCGAAGCCGGGAAAGGAGATCGACCATGAAACTCACAACCGTGCTCGTGCTGGCTTCTACGTTCGCCCCCGCCGCTCCGCTGTGCGCTGCGGACTACAACGGCGATGGCTTTGACGACTTGGCGCTGTCCGCGGTCCCGGACGCCACGAAAATGGTGGTCCAGGTCATGTTCGGCACGGCGGCCGGCCTCAGCGCCAACGGGATGCAGACGCTCGTTGCGCAAGAGACGCCGGTGATCTCGTACACGGTCTCCACCGGATTCGGTCGTGCGATGGCCTCGGGCGACTTCGACGGCGACGGGTTCGACGACCTCGCGGTTTCGTCGTACGAGGCGAACTTCAAGAACATCCCCCTCGTCGGTTGCGTGAACGTCTTCAAGGGTTCGCCGACCGGCCTCGTGTTCTCGACCGTGCTGCACCAGAACAAGGGCGGGATGAAGGACAAATGCGAACCCGGCGAGTACTTCGGTTGGTCGCTTGCGGTCGGTGACTTCAATCACGACGGCTTCGCGGACCTTGCCGCGGGAGTGTTCGAGACCCTCGGCAAGCTCGAAACGGCAGGCGCGGTCCACGTGATCTACGGCTCGAAGAAGGGCCTGACGGGCGCGAAGGACCAGCTTTGGCACCAGAACTCGAAGGGCGTCAACGGCGTCGCGGAGGCCGACGACGCGTTCGGCTCGTCGTTGGCCGCCGGCGATGCCGATGGCGACGGCTTCGATGACTTGGCGATCGGGGTCCCGTTCGAAGAAACCGACCACGGCGGCATCGAAGTCGAAGGTGCCGTCGCGTTGTTGCGCGGCAGCAAGAAGGGTCTGACCGCGAAGAACGACGCGCTGTTCGACAACGCCGACGTGAATCCGAGCAACTTTGATCCGTCCGGCCGCTTCGGCCTCGAGCTGGCATTCGGTGACTTCGACGGCGATGGCAAGCGCCACCTGGTCATCGGGGCGCCGGCTTGGGACTGGTCGGGGCCGAATACGAACGATGGAGCGATCTACCTCGTGCCCATCACGTCGACCTCGGTCGATTTCGCCGGGCACCAGTCGTTCGGACTCGCCGAAGCCGGGTTCTTCGGATTCGCGCTGCAGGTCGGGAACTTCAACGGTGACGGCTACGACGACCTCGCGGTCGGCGCTCCGGACTCGAAGTTCATCACGGGGGTCGTCGAGGCCGGCCTGACGGTCGTGATGCGCGGCGGTGCGACCGGACTCGATGCGCTCGGCGCCCTGTACGTGACACGCAATGCGCCCGACGTCCTCGGGGCCGCGACCGCGTTCGCTGCGTTCGGTCTATCCCTGGCGGCAGGCGACTACGACGCCGACGGTCGCTCGGAGCTCGCCATCGGCGCACCGTACGACACGATCGGTGCGTCCAAGCAGTGCGGCGGCATCAACGTCCTGCGCGGCTCGTCGACCAGCGTGATCACGACCACGAACAGCCAGTGGTGGTTCGGTGCGCCGTTCGGTGCCACCCAGAACTTCCAGACGTTGGGGCTCAACCTACATTGACGCGCTGATGCCGCCGCGTTCGGGTCAGCCTGCGCCGACCTCGCTCGTCCGTTCCGGACCGGCGGGGTCGGCGTGTTCGAAAAGGTCAACGGCAAGACGCGCGCGGGCGCGGTCCACGTGTTTCGTGGTTCGGTGAACGGGCTGACCGGCTCCAAGGATCGTCTGTGGCACCAGAACTCTGCGGGCATCAAGGACAAGGCCGAGACCGACGACGAGTTCGGCTCGAATCTCGCGATCGGTGACGTCGACGGCGACGGCCGTGACGACCTGGTCGTCCAGGTCCGGCGCGAGCAGCGCACGCACGAGGGCAACACGCACTTCGGAGCGATCGCGATTCTGCGCGGCGGCAAGAAGGGGCTGACGTCGAAGAACAACCTGATCCTCGACCTGACCGATGTCTACCCGACCACGCCGAACGAGAACGGCCGCTTCGCCGAGTCGATCGCCGTCTGCGACTACGATTTCGATGGCGATGGCGACTTGGTCATCGGAGCCCCTGGTATGCAGGGGAACGTCGGCGCAATCTACTTGGCGAAATCGGCCGCCGGCGCGTTCACGTCGACGAACAACTACCTCATGGGCCCATCCGGATTCGGCCTGACGCAGACCGGTCAGGACGTCGCGACCGGCGACTTCAATGGGGACGGTCGCTCGGACTTCGTGTTCGGCTCACCGTACTTCGACGTCGGCACGGTTCTCGGCGCCGGGATGGTCACGGTGAAGCTCGGCGGCGACGGGGACCTCCTCGATTCGAAAGTCTTCACCCGCGAGACGTCGGGCGTGATCGGCGATGCCGTCGCCCAAGCCGGATTCGGCTCCTCGGTCCATGTGGGTGACTTCAATGCCGACGGCTTCGACGACCTCGCGATCGGCGCGCCGTTCGATACGGGTTTCGGCGTTGCGCTGTGCGGCACGATGACCGTGCTGCTCGGTTCGAACGCGGGACTCACCACGACGAACAACCAGTACTGGTACCCAGGTGCGTTCGGCGTTGTCGCGTCACACCAGTTCTTCGCGATGTCGTTCGGTCATTGATCGAACGTGAATCGACCCGATGGAGGCGCGTCAGGCGCTTCGTCGCTCGCCGTGCTATAACTCGCGCGTTCGTGAAGCGGGCGTGCGCGGAGCACGGCCGTTCAGCGCTGCGGGACGACGCGGTACCCGGCGACGCAAGTCCAAGCGAGACCTAGGGAAGTAACGTTCATGCTGCAGCTCACCGAACGCGCCGCGAAGGAAGTCCAGAAGATCGTGAGCGAGCAAGGCATGCCGGCCGAC
>JBPOIU010000173.1:0-16542 GCA_052034255.1 Planctomycetota bacterium
CCGACTCGCTTCTGCCACAGGGTGTGGAAGCGCGAGATGGCCATGTAGAGCAGCTTGAGCACGGCATCGTCGCTGGGGAAGTGGCCACGGTACTGGACCAGCTTGCGTACGCGTGAGTTGAGCGACTCGATCGCGTTGGTGGTGTAGACGAGCTTGCGCACTTCGAGGGGAAACTCGAGGAAGGGCACGATGCGCTCCCAGTTGGTGCGCCACGACTTTCCGATCTGGGGATACTCGTGGCCCCACTTCTCTTCGAAGGCGACGAGCGCGACCTCGGCGCCCTCGCGGTTCACGGCCGAGTAGATCGCGCGCAGGTCCTTCACGAGCTGCTTGCGGTGCTGCCAGCCGACGTGGCGCAGCGAGTGACGGACCATGTGGACGATGCAGGTCTGGACCGTCGCTTTGGGGAACACGCTTTCGATCGCTTGCGGGAAGCCTTTGAGGCCATCGCAGCAGACGATCAGCGTGTCCTCCATGCCACGGTTCTTCAGCTCGGTGAGGATCTTGGTCCAGAGCAAGGCGCCTTCGTTTTGCTCGATCCACATGCCCAGGACCTCGCGCTCACCTCGCATGTTGACGGCGAGCGCGAGGTAGACGCTTTTGTTGCGCACCACGCCCTGGTCGCGCACTTTCACGACCAGGGCATCGAGGTAGAGCACCGGATACATCGTCTCGAGCGGACGCTGCTGCCAGGCGATGACGTCCTCGCGCACCGCGTCGGTGATGCGCGAGATGAGGTCCGGCGAGATTTCCACGCCGTAGATCTCTTCGAGGTGAGCCTGAATGTCCCGGGTCGTCATGCCGCGCGCGTAGAGCGCGATGACCCGGTCGTCGAAACCGGTCAGGCGCGTTTGACGCTTCTTCACCAACAGCGGCTCGAACGAGCCCACGCGATCGCGCGGTACTTCGATCTCGAGCTCGCCGTCGTCGGTCTTCACCGTCTTCGACGTAGTGCCGTTGCGGGCGTTGTCCGACGTCGCCGGCCTCCCCCTGTACTTGTCGTAGCCGAGGTGTGCCGTGAGCTCGCCTTGCAGAGCTCGTTCCACCAGCCTCTTCTTCAGCTGCTGGAACAGCCCGTGCTCGCCGAACAACTCCTCGGCGGTCGAACGATTGCCGAGCAGCCGCTCGACCAGCTCTTCCGGAATCGCGTCAAAGTCAGTGGGTTGCTTCGTTCGTTTCTTGGTCATCGCATTGACTCCGTTGTGGTTGTACCGGAGCCCGCCGCGACCGACCCAAGTCCACACTTCGTCTGACACCCCCTCACAGCCCTACTGGTCTTCCATCCGTGCCCAGCATCAACTGATGCACGACGTGCTCCGCCGTCTTGCGTCCGTTGCGGATCGCGTCGTCCACCCCGATCCCGCGATACGAACTGCCCGTGACGAACAAGTTCGGCTCGTGCCGGAGCATCGAATCGATCGCCAGGAGCCGGCCGTGATGGCCGAGCGTCGCCTGCGCGCGATCCGGCATGCGCACGACGCGCGTGAACTCCGGCTCCCCCGTCGTGCGACACACGGCGGCCGCTTCGTCGAGCGCGGCGACGATCAACGCTGCATCCGACGCGGTCGCCGGATCGAGCGTGGGCTTCCCCGCGAACACGAACCGCAGCGCGACGTGCTCTTCGGCGAACAGGCCCGGGAACGCGACGCTCGGCGCATCCACCGTGATCGCACGGCGCGTCGGATCGGCCGCCAACATCGTCGTGGCCGCGGTCGGTAGCTGGCCGACGCGGTCGCGCTTCCACACCGCCCAGACCGCGGCCATGTGGATCGACGGGATCGTGCGCAGCATCGCCGCCAGATCGGGTTTCGCGGTGTCGACCATGCGCGCCGCGTCACGCGCCGCGATCGCGAGCACGAGCACGTCCGCGCGCAACACCGGGACACCGCCGCCTTCGAGTTCGAGCCCGTAGCCGGTGTCGTCGCTCCACGCGGCCCGTACGGTCGTTCCGCACTGGACGCGATCCCCGAGGCGCGCGGCCAGCGTGTCGACAAGCGTCCCGAGCCCGCCCCGGAACGTCGAGAACCGCCGCTCGCGCAGCGCGCGTTTGCCGCGGCCGTGCTTGGCGAGCCACGCCAGCGCGATGCGCCCGTGCTGGCGTTCCATCGCGAACAACCCCGCGAGCGCGTGCCGCGCCGACAACTTGCGCGGATCACCGCCCCATGTCGTCGCGACCAGCGGGCCGACCACGTGTTGCGCGACCTCGCTGCCGAGGCGGCGCGTGGCGAACTCGGTGACGCTTTCGTCGATGGCATCGGAACCGCGAATGAAGGGCTCGAGCAACAGTCGTGCGCGCGCGCCCCACGACAACGGACCGCGCGCCAACATCGCCCACGCCGACGCCGGCCAGGGGTAGGACCGTCCGTGCACGCGCAGCGCGAGCTTGGATTCGGGGCGCCCATCGATCGCGTCGAGGCCGAGCGCGCCGAGCAAGCGCGACGCATCCTCCGCCGCCGCGTCGAGTGCGATCGGCCCGTCTTCCAGGGGACCGAACCGCGTCGGCGTGGTCGCGACCGCGCCGCCGGGTCGCGGCGCTCGCTCCAACACGCGGACGTCGAGCTTGAAGTCGGGCGGCGCGGTCTCCGCCAGGAACCACGCGGTCGCGAGACCGGCGAGTCCGCCGCCGACGACCACGACTCGGACCATCAGCGTGCGCTCGAGAGCACGCGCCGCGCCAGCGCAGCGATGAACGCCGGCGCCGCGTTCATCGACGGCGCGCGACGCACCTGCTTCGCGCCGGCATTGCGCACGGCGGTGTAGAGCTCGATGTCGAGGTCATGCAGCGTCTCGAAACCGTCGGTCGCATAGGACAGCGCAACGACGACGATCGCCGCATGGCCCTGCTTCGCGAGATCGATGCCGAGCTGGTGCACGATCGGCTCGAGCACACCCCCGGGACCACCGAAGCCTTGGTATCCAACGGCGCAACGCGATTCGTCGAAGCCCACGGCTTGCATCAGCCACGTCGCCGTCGCGTCGGCCTGCGCGAGGTAGCGATCCTCGGCGCGTTCATGGCCCTTCGTCGGCGCGTGGATCGAGAACAGCAGGAACGCCGTTTCGCGCAGGTCCGGCGGGATCAGGTCGAACGCCGACGCGGTCTTGTCCAACAACGCCGCGCGATACGCGGGATCGTCGTGGAACGATTCGATGACGGTGCGCGGCGCCCGCAGGCCGGCGGCGACCGCCGCCGCCTCGAAGGCCGCGATGCACGCGCCGCCGAGGCAGAGCGCGAACTGCGGATACAGCGGGATCACGACGACGCGCCGCGCTCCGGACGCCGCGATGTCGGCGACGACCTGCTCGAGATTGCGGCCGCCGTCGACGAAGCCCGCGAAGACGCGGAAGCGCCCGGGCGCGACGGCGGCTTGCAGCGGTTCGCCGTTCAGCACGTTTTCGAGCGCGCGCGCCTGACTGCGCACGAGATCGTCGACCGGCGAGCGCGCTCCGATGAGGCCGTACGCCTTGTGCAGCGCTTCGGTCGCTTCCGCGAGCGCGCCCTTCGGGTCGACGCGCGAGAACAACCCACGCGGGGGCAACACCGTCGGGTCGCTCCACAGGCGCTCGTAGAACGGCACGATCTCGTCCTTCGCTTGCGGACCGCCGCGATGGAGCAAGACGACGGCCACCTCGCACGAGGACGTGGACGGGGCGGCCAAAGCGTCGAGATGGCGGGCGACGGGTTTCATCGGGAAGGACCTGCGAGCACGGCGAAGCGCGAAAGAGGGATCGAAGGCGCGGACGGAGCGCTCAGCCGTCCAAGCGCACCACGTGATAGCTCCGTTTGCCCTTGCGGAGCACGATCACTTGGCCGCCGAGCGCTTGCGCGTGCGTGACCTTCGCGTCCGGCGACTCCACGCGCTGGTTGTTGACGTAGACGCCGCCGCTCTCGATCGCGCGGCGCGCATCCTTGCGGCTGGTCGCGAGTTGCGCGTCGACGAGCACGTCGAGCATGGCCATCCCGTCACCGTCCAACTTGGACCGCGCCTGCGTCGACGACGGCACGTCGCCGAACACGTCGAGCAATTCGGTGACGTCGAGCGCGTCCATCGAGCCACCAAAGAACACCTCGGTCGCGCGTTGCGCGCGTGCGAGGCCCTCGTCGCCGTGCACGCGACGCGTGACGTCTTCGGCCAAGCGCTTGTGCGCGGCGCGCGCGCCGGGATTCGCGGCGTGTTCGGCCTCGAGCGCCGCGATCTCGTCCTTCGACAGGAACGTGAACAGGCGCAGGTACTTCACGACCTGCTCGTCCTCGACGTTCATCCAGAACTGGAAGAACCGGTACGGCGACGTGCGCTTGGCGTCGAGCCACACCGCGCCCGCCTCGGTCTTGCCGAACTTGACGCCAGAGCTCGACGTCACGAGCGGCCACGTGATGCCGAACGCCTGCGCTTGGGCGCGCGCGTGCACGAGATCGATGCCGGCCGTGATGTTGCCGTATTGGTCCGAGCCGCCGACTTGGACCGTGCAGCCGTGCTTCTGATGCAGCACGAGGAAGTCGTAGGCCTGCAGCACCTGGTACGTGAACTCGGTGAACGAGATCCCCGACTGCCCTTCGAGCCGCCGCTTCACCGAGTCCTTCGCGATCATCGACGCCAGCGAGAAGTGCTTGCCGACGTCACGGAGCAAGTCGATCAGCGTGAGCTTCGTCAGCCAGTCGGCGTTGTTCTCGAACACGATGCGCTCGGGAGGCAATGCGCAGATGCGCGCGATCTGTTCCTTCAAGCAGCGTGCGTTGTGCTCGACCTGCTCGACCGTCTGCAGCGTGCGCTCCGCGGACTTGCCGCTCGGGTCGCCGATCATGCCCGTCGCGCCGCCGACGACGGCGAGCGGCCGATGCCCGCAATCGGCGATGCGCTTGAGCGCGAGCAGCGGCAACAGCGAACCGACGTGCAGGCTGTCCGCCGTGGGGTCGAAGCCGACGTAGATCGTGCGACTGCCGGTCGAGACGTGCTCCCGCGCCCCTTCGGTCGCTTGGTGGACGAGGCCGCGCCATTCCAATTCGTCGAACAGATTCATCGCTGCCGCTTCCTGCGCTGCCGCCACGGAACGCGAAAAGGCCGCTACTTTACGGACAACCCGCTCCCGCGCGAGGCATCGTGCGACGCTTCTTCGGCCTGGTCCTGACGCTGTTCCTGCTGTGTTCGTTGGCGTTCGTGGCCGCCGACGCGCTCGGCTTCGGCGACGCATGGATCCACGAGCGCATCGCGGCGCTCGAGTCCTCCCACGGCCGCGTCGTCGCCGCGCTGGTCGTCTTCGTGCTGCTCGTGGTCGACCTGGTGCTGCCGCTGCCTTCGTCGGTGCTGATGACACTGTCCGGCGCGCTGCTCGGCGCGACGGCCGGCACCGCGGTCAACGCCGCCGGGTCGTTGGCCTGTTCGGCGCTCGGTTTCGGACTCTGTCGAGCGTGGGGCATGCCCGCGTTCGAGCGCCTGATCGGCACGCACGAGCTGCCGCGCGTGGTCGCATTCGTCGAACGCTACGGCCCCCTCGGCATCGTGTTCTCGCGCTCCGTACCGATGCTGACCGAGATCGTGAGTTGCTGCGCGGGGCTCGGGCGCATGCGCGCGGGCCCCTTCTTCGCGTGGTCGACGCTCGGCACCGTGCCGGTCGCGGCGCTCTACGCGTGGGCGGGCTCTCGCAGCGAGACCGCGTTGGCGCTGCCGTTGACGATCGGAGTCGCGTTCGTCGTCCCGGGTCTCGGGCTGCTGTGCGCGCGGCATCTCGTGCGCCGCTGATTCGACGTCACGGCGACGGCGAGGCTTGCGTGTCGAGGAACTGCGGCGGATCCCCGGGCACGTAGCGCAGGCCAGGTGCGTACGTGAGCGGATCGAGTTCGACCGTCGCGCCCGCCACCACGCAGGCACGCACGCGTTGCGCGACGTCGCTGCCGCCCCACGCGCTGATGCGCAGCAGCAGATCCTCGGTGTCGACGAGCAACGGCCGCGCCTTCGCGTCGCGCACGAGTTCGCGCAGCAGGTCGTCGATGCTGCTCTTGCCGCCGGAGCGCTCGCGGATCGCGTGATCGACGACGATCGCGATCAAGTTGCCGCGTTGATACGGCAAGTCGCCGACGTTCGGATCGGTCCAGAACGCCTCGGCGATCCGCGTCGCCGGCGCGTTCTTCTCCGGATTCTGCGCGTACTCGACCAGCGTCGCATTCAATTCGTCGAGCGCTTGAGCCCGCGTCAGCAGTCCGGCATCGGCCAGGACCCGGCGCGCGACGAACTCGGTGAAGCCCTCGGTGAACCACGCGTGCGCGGCCTCGGGCTGCTTCACGGCGACCATGCCGCCGATCCAGTGGTGCGCCATCTCGTGCGCGAGCAAGCCATCGATGATCTTGGCTTCGTCGTTTTCGGCGCGGAACGCGGCGTCGCGCGGCAGGAACGACGCAAAGCTCTGCGTCAGCCCGGTTCCGCCGAGCGAGAAGCCGTTCTCCCGCCGCCCCTCGATGCCGATCGCGCTGACGAGGAAGAACGGCATGTCGTCGTCCGCGAAGTACGCGCGCTGCAGTTCGACGATGCGGCGCACCCGGGTCGCGAACTCGCCGGTCTGGAACGCGAAGACGTTGCGTTGCATCGCGACCGCGACCGGCCGCCCGCCGACCGGCGCGCACTCGACGTCGACGTCACCGGCGATGACGACCGAGTGGCGGAACGCGCTCAACGAGCGCCGCATGCGGATCGGCGCCAAGTCCGGACGGAACGACGTCGCGCCGTTCCAACCCACCGTGTCGAAGCCGATGAACTCCAAGTCGATGACGCGCTCGGTCCCGGTGTCGAGATGCCGTGGCGTCACCAAGGCGACGTCGCCGATCAAATGCAGCAGCGATGCGGTCAACACCGGTCGGAACTGGCCGCTCTCGACGAACGGAGTCTTCGGCGCGGTCTCGGGCAACGTGTAACGCAGCGTCACGTGCGCGCCCGGTGCGTGACGCACGATGAACGCGTAGGACGAGGGTCGCTCGACTTGCAGCGGCGCCCCGCGCTCGTCGGAGGCTTCCGGTCGCACGAACTCCGAGCCCGCCTGCGTGACGCCGCCGAATCCCTCGTCGAGCGCGAACTCGGTGATGCCGTCGCTCGAGCCGGCGACTCCAACTTCGATGCGCACGAGGCGTTTCGGCGTGGTCTCGAGCGTGAGTGCGTAGCGGACTTCGACCGGATCGCGCACCACTTCGGGCGTGTAGGGCTCCGGGGTCACCGCGCAACCGGCGCTCCACAGGACCGAGCCGATCGCGACGGCGCGCGCGGACGCGGTGACGAGGCGACGCACCGCCGACCTCAAGCGCCGACACCGCCGAGGAAGCCCGCGCGGATGCGCGCGATCTGCGCCAGATGACGCGCGTCGTGCCACGCGATCAGCGTCGCGACGTCGCGCAGCGTTTCGCGGCCGCGCTCGGGATGCTGCGCGGCGCGCGCCATGTCGTCGGGTTTCAACGTCTTCAGCCAGCGCACGTTCGCGGCGCGCAGCGTCTGCAAGACCGCGAGCGACTCCTCGAGCGGCGTCTCGCCGTAATGCAGTCGCGCCGCGAACGCGTTCTCGTCGAACGGCTGCAGGGTCGGCTCGTGCTCGGCCGCGATGACGCGCATGCGGAACCGGTAGACGACCTCGCAGTCGGCGAGATGCGTGACCACGTCGTGGATCGACCACTTGCCGACCGCTTCGGGGCAATGCCGCGTCTTGAAGTCGAGGCCCTTGATCGCCGCTTCGAGCTTGGCGGGAAGCTCCGCGAGCAGTGCGACCACGTCGCGACCCGCGACGTATTCCTGGGCTTTGCGATGGACGTCGGCCTGGGGGCTCATGGGAAGCTCCGGTGGATGGGGACCCGCGATTGTGCGCGCGGCGAGCCGCCGCACAAGCCCGCGATCGACTCCGCGCGCAGCCCGTCGAATACGGGCTGCTACGCTGCCGCCCCCCGTTCGCCACCGGAGCCCCCTCATGCTCGCGCCCGCCTTCGTCGTCGCGTCGGCCGTCCTTTGGATGCCCGCCCTCGCCGATCCCGGACCGGCGGGCGTGGCCGCCCCCGGCGTTCCAGCGCCCGTGGCGCCGCTGTTGCGTGCGTTCCAGGTCGATGTCGGCGATTTCGACCAGTTCAACGACCTGCGTTTCGACCCACGAACCTGGGATGCGAAGTCGGCGTTCCTCGCGCAATGGCAAGCCCGCGTCGACGCCATCGACGTCGCGACGCTCGACGTGACCGGCAAGGTCGACCGCGTCGTGCTGCTGCTCGCGCTGCGGAACCAAGCCGCCGCGATCGATCTCGCGCGCCGCCAACGCGACGAAATGGCGAATCTGCTGCCGTTTTCGGACGTCGTGCTCGGGCTCGAGCACGACCGCCGGAGCTTGGTGCCGATCGAGCCGCAAAAGGCCGCCGGGATCGTGGCGCCGCTGGCCGGGCGCATCGACGCGTTGCGCATGGAGCTCGAGCAGCAGCGCGCGGGAGGAGCGGCGGTTGCCTCGGCCGTGCTCGCGCGCCGCGCGGCCGGAGCGGTCGAGCATCTGCGCTGGGTCCTCTCCGAATGGTTCGCGTTCTACGACGGCTTCGATCCGCTCGCCGGGTGGTGGTTGCGCGAGCCGGTCGGCGACGCGACACGAGCGTTGAACGACTACGCCAAGTTCTTGCGCGAGGACGTCGCGGGCTTGCACGGCCAGGACGACGATCCGCTGATCGGTGATCCGATCGGGC
Source organism: Planctomycetota bacterium (assembly GCA_052034255.1). Taxonomy (GTDB): domain Bacteria; phylum Planctomycetota; class B15-G4; order B15-G4; family JADJEK01; genus JADJEK01. The sequence continues at coordinate 8,684 of JBPOIU010000173.1, forward strand.
GCGACGCGCTGCTCACCGATCTCCGCGGCGAGATGCTCGCGACGACGCCCGAGGAACTGATCGCGATCGGTGAACGCGAGATGAAGTGGTGCGAGAGCGAGCTGAAGCGCGCCGCGCGCGACATGGGCTTCGGCGACGATTGGAAGGCCGCGCTCGCCGCGACCAAAGCCGACCACGTGGACCCTGGCGCGCAGGACGACCTCGTCGCCGAGCAAGCCAAGTTCGCGATCCAGTTCCTGAAGGACCGCGACCTGGTGACGATCCCGCCGCTGTGCGAAGCGACGTGGCGCGTCGAGATGCTGTCGCGCGAGACGCAGCGCGTCTTGCCGTACGCGGTCTACAACCCGCAAGCGATGGGCGTCTCGTATCCGACGGATGCGATGGACCACGCCGACAAGGAAATGTCGCTGCGCGGCAACAACCGCCACTTCACGCGCAACGTCACTCCGCACGAGTTGATCCCCGGCCACCACCTCCAGGGCTTCATGGCGCGGCGCGAACGGCCCGAACGGCAGATCCTGTCGACGCCGTTCCTCGTCGAGGGCTGGGCGTTGTATTGGGAGATGCTGTTCTGGGACGTCGGCTACCCGCGCACACCGCAGGAACGCGTCGGCATGCTGTTCTGGCGCGCGCACCGCTGCGCCCGCATCCTCGTCAGCCTGAAGTTCCACCTCGGCGAGATGACGCCCGACCAAATGGTCGACACGCTCGTCGACCAGGTCGGACACGAGCGCTTCGCGGCGATTTCCGAAGTGCGGCGCTACATCGCCGGTGACTACTCGCCGCTCTACCAATGCGGCTACATGATCGGCGGCTTGCAGTTGCGCCAGTTGCGCGCGGAGCTCGGCCCGGAGTGGACCGACAAGCGTTTCCACGACACGGTGCTGACGCTCGGGCCGATCCCGATCGAGCTGATCCGCTGCTCGGTGCTCGGCATCGACCCCGACGTGAACGGCGTCGCACGCTGGGCCGTGAAGTGATCGTCGCGGCGCGTCAGCGCGTCCATTCGACGACGAGTGCGGACGCGACCTCGCGTTCCTTCGGTTCGCCGCACGGCAGGTTCAGACGCTCGCCGTTCACGACCAACGCCGATGAGCCGCCACCGTCGAGGTTCAACGCTTCGACGCACCCGAGCGAATGCAGGATCAACGCCAGTTCGGAGAGATCGACTCCGCGACTCCGCGGTTGACGACCATCGACGACGAGCAGGATCACGTCGCCGTCCGCGGTGACGCCGACCGCCGAACGCGGATGCACCAGCGGGATCGTCGTGCCGAAGAACACCTCTTCGTCGTCGGTCACGTCGACGACGCCGCCTTGCACCAGCATGGGACCGGCTTGCACCGCATCGACCACGGCCCACGGTCGCCACTGATCGCTCGGGACGCGCGTCGCCGGACGTCCCGCTTTGTTGCGCACGGGCTCCGGGACCTCGAACACCTTCTTGTCCTTGGTCACGCAGTACGCGATGTCGGCACGATCGTCGGCCAAGAACCCGATGGCGCCGCGCGTGAGCTCGTAGCGCACTTTCTCCTTCGAGTTCGGGTCCTCGCGCGTTTGGTAATCGGCGGCGGCGCTGATCATCCGCCCGTCCTCGAGCAACAGGCCGCTCGGATACGTCCGTCGCTCGTCGGCGCCGAAATATCCGGCGTTCAGCACCACGGCCGCGCCGGTGCGCGCCGCGATCTCGCTGCAGGTTTCGCGATCGTCGTCGCCCGTGGCCGAGACCACGCGCGTCCGCACGGCGGGATCGCTCTCGCGCACGCGGACGTACCACGCGCGCAACGGCGGCCCCTTCGATTCCCACGCGAACACACGGATGGCGTCGGGCAGCTTCGCGTTCGCGGCTTCGACCGGCTGCCAGTCCATGCGCTCCGGCGCGACGTCGTCCCGACGCAGGCACGCGAGCAGGATCAGCACGAACATCGTCAAGAACACCGCGGGCAACACGTTGCCGCGCGCTCGATGCGACGCAACCGAGGATGGAAGCGACTCGTTCACGCCGATGCCCCGACGGTCCGCTTGGTGCGCGCAGGATAGGAGCTTCGCGAGCGCCGTTCGACCCACTGGATCGACGCGGCCCCGACCGCGATGACCGCGTACGCGAAGGCCGCGTGCGGGGTCAGCGGCTGGCCTTGGAACAGGACGTCGATCAGCACGCTCCACAACAGTGCCGTCGTTCCGAGGGCGGACGCGACGGAGGCCGACAGATCGACGTACGCACGCGTCATCCAGATCTGCCCGAGGATGCCGAGCCCACCGACCCCGATCACCAACGCCAGGCCGCGCGCGTCCGGCACGACCCACGGCGCGGACGGCACGAGCGGCGCGGCCAACGTCATCGCCGCGGCCAGCCCGAACACCACCAGTCGGCTGGAGAACGCTTGCGCCGCCTGGCGCAGCGCGTGATACGCGATGCTCGCGCACAGCGCTCCGAACAGGCCGACGCCGAGCACTGCGCTCGATACGCCGGCCGTCGCGTCGAGGTTCAGCGACACCGCCGCCGCCGTCATTGCGAGGATGATCGCGGCCAATCCGAGGCGAGGCGCTTCCATGCGCGTCAGCCACGCGAGCAACACGACGAACGCCGGCGCGAGGTCGGTCAGCGCGCGCGACGACGCGATGCTCGACTCATGCACGGTCCAGAAGAACGAGAGCACGGCGGCGGCGCCGGCGACGCTGCGCACCCACAGCCACACGGCGCGCCGCGCGAACAACACCGACACGCGGCGGCCCACGAGGGGCATCAGCACGGCACATCCGACCAGGCCGCGCGCGAACGCGACTTCGGGCGGCGGCATGCGATCGCCGGCGAGGCGGACGCACCAACCCATCAACGCGAACGCCAACGCCGAGCCCAACGCGAACGCGAATCCGCGCGCTCCGCTCTTCATTGCGTCTTCATCTCGATCTCGCCGCCGAGCACCAGCGCGTCGAGATCGACGCGGATCGGCGCGGTGTCGTAGTTCGCGCTGGTCCAGACCGAGTCCTTCTGTTCCTCGCCGTTCAGCGTCGCGTAACCCATGACGATCTTGCGATGCACCTTCACGCCGTGGCGATGTGGCAGCGCGAGCACGAGGCGACCGTTGTTCAGCTCGATGCGGGCCTTCAGCGAACGCACGACGCCGGTCAGGTCGATCGACAACGCGCCGGTACCGAGACGGACGTCCAACTCTTCGGTGCGCGATCCGGTGACCGTCAAGGAACAGGCGCCGACGCCTTGCGTGATCGCGAGCCGCGTCACGCGCGAGCCGTCGTACGAGACTTTCCAGATGTTGTGCGAACGGCGCGCTTCTTCCGGGAGCTCGGGCTGGTGGATGCGCACGAGCGGCGGCGTCGCGTTGGCGTCGAGCGCGAGCACCGGACGCATCGGCGCCCAGTCGAACTGGAAGTGCGCTTCCGCGGCCGGGCCGCCCTCCCCCACGAAGATCTGGAGGTCGCCGCCAGCCATCGTCAGGTCGGCGTGCGCGCGAGCGTCCGGCGCCACGTCGACCGCCGTGTGAGCGGTCTCGAGCACCGGCGGCGGACCCGGATCGCACCCGGTCACCAACAGCAGGCACGTGAGCAACGACGACGAGCGACCAAGCGCGCGCATCACGGGGATCTCAATCGACGAAGAGAAGCGATTGGGGCGGGCGAGAACGAGAACCCGCGCGGGCCGTGGTTATACTCCGCGCCTCGCCGCGACCGCCGTCCGCCGAAGGGAAGGAATCGTGCAAAACGCCACGTGTTCGGCCTGCGCCACCTCGTTCAACGTGACGGGGAAGGCGCCGGGGTCGATGTTCCAGTGCCCGAAGTGCCGTCAGGGGACGATCACGGTGCCGGGCTCGGCCGCGCTCGAGGAACTCGACGCCGGACTCGAGGTCGCGGAGCCAGCGGCGCAGAGTGCCGCCGCGCCGATCGCATCGGGCGATGAACTGACGGAAGAAGTGACGCCCGAGCCGGCCGCGCCGCGTCCCGCGGTGACGCCGCGCGCGGCGAAGGGCGGCGTCGTGCGGCGATCGGCGGATGCGGCCGGCAAGCCGGCGGCCGCGGGCACGTCCGGTCGCACCGCTCGCCGCGGTGCCCCGACCCCCGCGGCGACCGGGGGCAAGAAGCCGCTGCTCGCGATCGTCGGCGGAGTCGTCGTCCTCGGCGTCGCGGCGGGCGTGTACTTCACGCGCGACGGCGGCAAAGGCCAGGCGCCGATCGTCACCAACTCCTCCTCCAACGCGAATGCGAACGCGAGCGGCGCGGACTCCGGCGCCAACGCGACGACCGGCGCGACCTCGAGCACCTTGCCGATCGCGACGCGCCTCGAGCGTTTGGCACCCGACGACCTCGACGCGCGCAAGGCGCTGTTCGCGGAGGCGAAGTCCGGCTCCGACGCGCAGCTCACGAAGCGGCTCGCGCGCGAGGTCCTGTTGCTCGACGCCGCGGACATCGAAGCCCGCCTCGCGCTCGGCTTCCGCCAATACGAGGGCCCGGCGCGGCAATACCAGGGCAAGTGGCTGACCGAAGAGGATTACGGGCTCGCGGTCGCCGCGGAGAAGCTCGGCGACTTCGCGCTCGGCAAGTCGTCGCGGTCGTCGTCGCGGCCCGACGCGTTCCGCGAAGCCGTCGCCGCGCTGCGTTCGCGGATGCAAGACGAGTTCCCCGACGAGCAATTCGACTACCGCTTCGACGACGGCGTGATGCCGCGCCCGTACGTGGCCGCGATGCAAAAGGGCGCGGGCGCGGATCTCGACGGCAACGAGAAGTGGTTCGGCACCGCGCTCGGCTCGCTGTATCGCGTGTACTTCGATCGCTACGCGGAGCGCTTTGGCCTGAAGGAAGTCGAGGAGCCGATCGCGGTCGTGATCTTCGCGTCGAAGGCCGGCTACGACAATTGGCAGAAGCGCAACCCGCAGTACCCGGCGAGCCAATTCATCGGCGCGTACTATCTGCCCGCGCTGAAGCGCCTGATGTTGTGGAACACCGGCGACACGGGCTTCATCGGTGTCATGTTCCACGAGGGCACGCACCAGCTCGTCCACTTCACGTGCCCGAACGGCTTCATCTCGCCGTGGTTCCAAGAAGGCATCGCCGAGTTCTTCAACGGCCACAAGATCGAGCAGCGCCTCGACCCGGTCTCCGGCCAAGTGGTCCAGGAGTACAAGCTCGGGCAGTTCCTGAAGGATCGCTCCGGCGCGTTGCTCGGCGCGATCCAGGGCGGCTCCGCGTTCTCGGTCCACGACCTCGTGCACATCGATTACCCGCGCTTCTGGAAAGCGCAGGCCGACCAAGCCGGGGACTCCGACGCGCAGCATTTGGTCAGCATGATCTACGCGCAAGGCTGGGGCCTGATCATGTACCTGCACTACGCGGAGAACGGGAAGTACCGCGAGGGCTTCGACCGTTACTTCGAAGCCGAGATCGCGGGCACCGCCGACGGCGATCTGTTCGGTGAGATCTTCGGGCTCGAGACCGATGAGGACTGGGCGGCGTTCGACCAGGCCGTGCGCGAGTGGCTGAAGAACGACCTGCGGAACGTGTGAGCGCCATGACTCGAATCCAGACCCTCCATCGAGCCGTCCTCGTCGTCGCATCGCTGTGCGCGTTCGCCGCACGGCCGACGTTCGCTGATCCGACCAAACCCGAGCGCAAGCCGAAGGACGCCGCGTCGATGCACGTGACGATCCTCGTGCCGTACTCGGCGCTCGGGCTCGGATCCGGTCGCGGCGAGGTGTTCAGCGGCAAGGTCCACTACTGGCCGAATCAAGGCCCGACGTGGGTGATGCTGACCGACCTCGCGCTGAAGGACGCGACCGGTCGCACGCTGTCGCCGCAGACCGGATTGACGTTCCGCCTGTCGAAGGAGAAGGACGCCGCCGGTGGGCAAGTCGAGATGAACGGCGTCGAGGACCTGGCGAACGTCGCGACGCGCATCGTGCATGAGTCGGACGTGGCGCTGTTGCCGTTGCGCGCGTTGGTGCCGAACGTGATGCCGAGCGGCAGCGGTCGCGCGGCCGCAACCAAAGAACTGAACCACGAGCACTACCACGTCGAGATCAGCGAGAAATACATCGGCGCCGAACAGATCTCGATGACGCCGCTGCATCGCAACTTCACGCGCAGCGTTCGCACGCTGCGACCGAGCGGCTTCCAGGTGATCGACTACGTGCTCACGTACGAGGATGAGCGCGACGCGTCGATCATGGCGTCCTACGCGGTGCGCATGTTCGTCCACCCCACGGCGACGCTGCAAGACGGCACGCGTCCGCCCGCCGGCGTGTTCCACATCGAGTACGTCCACGCGTACCAGTTGGACTGGCTGAAAGAAGCGGCGGTCATCGAAGGCCCGGAATGGGTGCGACGCAGTTCGAAGTGGACCGAGACGCTCGCCGATCAGTTGTTCTTCGGCATGGCGAAGGAAGGCGTCGGCGATCCGTTCGACGCGCCGTCGGCGTTCGCGCTGCGCGCGCTGCGCGTGTTGTCCGAGGGCGTGCTCGCGCGCCTCGTCAACATCGACGACGGCCATCCGAAGCTGCTCGCGCAGTTGACGCCGCAATTGCTCGACCTGCCGCTGTCGTTCGATCCGGCGCGCTTCGTCGCGGCGCACGCGAAGACGGAGGATCCGGCGCAGCGCTTGTTGCTCGCCGCGGCGGCCGTGCTCGCGGGCACCGCCGATGAGGCGTTGCTGCGCGAATGCGAAATCGCCCTGTACGCGAAGGACGACACGGTGCGTCGCGCCGCGCTGGCGCTCGCGCGCGCATTGCGGGCGGAGTCGCTCGTGCTCGCGCTCGAGAAGATCGCGGCGTCGGCCACGGTCGACGACGATCGCGCGCTCGCGTTCTTGACGCTCGGAGCGATCGGAACTCCCGAAGCCGTTGCCGCGGTCGATCGCGCGCTCGCGGCCACGCAGAACGACAAGACCCGTGCCGCCGGCCTGCGCGCGCTGGCCGACGCCGGGGCCGAAGGATTCCTCGAGCGCTACGCACCGAACGTGAAGTTCGGCGCGATGAACCCGAGCACCGGGCAATTCGAACTCTTGCCGCTCGAGGCGAAACAGGCGCAGGACGCGCTGGCGCAACTCGCCGACCTGTCGCGCACGTTGCAAGGCGACAACGTCGGCGCCGCCCTGTCCGCGATCAAGCGCGCCATGCAAGGCGAGACGAGCACCGACCGCGTGAAAGCCGCCGTCGGCCGCGGGCTCCGCGATCGACTCGGTCAATTGGGCGCGTGGTTGCCAAAGGTCGGCGAGTTCGTCGAGGACGAGGAGTTCGGAGCCACGGTGCGCCGCATGGCTCGCGCCTGCGGCCGCGAGGCGATCCCGCAAATCCTGCAAGACCTCGAGTCCGCGCAGGGCGAGGCGAGGATCGCGCTAGCCAAGCTCGCGGGCACGACGCGGGATCCGAGGGCCACGGCAGTGTTCGAGCGGCTCGCGGAGTCGGACAGCGACGAGGACGTCGCGGTTGCCGATGCGGGCAGGGCGGCCGCGCGCAGGGATTGAGCCGAAGTACAGCGGGCCAGTGAAGAGTCAGCAGAGTCACTGCATTCCTGTTGCCCTGAAACCCTGCTTCCCTGCTTCCCTGCTTCCCTGTTTCCCTGTTTCCCTGTTTCCCTGAATTCCGGATTCCACTGCTCACTGCATCCCTCGTCACCTGCCTCCCGGCCGACGTCGTTGGATGGCGAACGAGGAGTCAGGTGACGAGGGATGCAGTGAGCAGTGGAATCCGGAGTTCAGGGAGCCAGTGGAAACGGGGAGTCAGCGAACGCCGGGCTCAGGCACCGAGACCCGCGCAGCCCGGGAGCGTTCAGCCGCGCCTGCGCGCCCCGACCCACTCCAACGCAACCTCCCCCTTCCGCAACCCCGCCGAACCCCGTTGAATACCGGGCTT
>JBPOIU010000065.1:0-19681 GCA_052034255.1 Planctomycetota bacterium
CCTCGGGGCGGGGGTTTTTCCCCCGGGGGGGCGCCCGTTGTTGGCCCGCCCCCTATTGGGGCGCCCCCCGGCCCCCGGCCCCCACGAGGGGGTGCGGGGGGACGAAGTCCCCCCGCATTCATCAGGCTGGGGGGCTGGGGCTTTAGCCCCCGCCTCATGCGGGTGTCGGGGCCAAGGCCCCGACCGGGGTGGATCGTCCGCACGATCCGGCCATGCGGCCCGAGCTCAAGGCAGGCCGCTCGGTTCCATCACGTCGACGACGAGAAACGCATCGACCATCGTCGACCACTTCGCCTCGCGGGGTGCGTACGCGAACGGTCGCGCGACGAAGCTCGCGTTGCTCCACTCCGTCTCGACTCCGCGTGCGGCGCGCAAATCGACGAACGTGAACGCGTTCCCGAGCGCACCGACCGCCGCCTCCAGCGACCCAGCGGGCGCGTCGTCGAGTTTCACGGCCGGCTGATTCACCATCGCGAACGAGCCCGTGCGCGCGGTCATGACGATCGTGTACATCGCGTCGCCGAGCGCTTTGTGCGCGACGTCGCCCATCGAGATCCGCTGCGCGGCATTCGTCGCGCTCGAATGCGTGTCGACGCGCTTGACGTCGTGCGCGCAGTGACCGTTCGCGGACCACACCACGATCTTCTTGCCGGCGTACCTCTCGTTCGCGAACCACACCAGGTTCTCGCCCATGCGCTGATCGCGCAGATTCGCGGTCTGGATCGGATCGTTGTTCGTCTGCATCAGCAATCGGAACTCCGATTGGAGCGCGAGATTCTCCATACAACGCACGAACAGCTCCAGGTCGCGCGTCGCGACGCGTTTCGTGATCTCGTCTTGCTTCGCGCGCAGCTGCGCCACGGCCGCCGCGATCGCGGCTTGGTCGCGCTGGAGCTGCTCGGGGGACGGCATGTACGGCGGCTCGAACAGCCGCTCGATCGCTTTGTCGACGCCCTTGCGCGTCGCGTCGTCGACCGCCCCGGCGGCGGGCCCATCGAAGAACGCCTTCACGTACGCGCCGAACTCCTCGCCGCCGCGCCCCGAGAATTGCAGGTCGAGCCCCGCGAGTTCGATCGGGCGGTCGGTCGTGAGCGTCGAGCGCGCGTACGCGAAGAACGGCCGGCACTGCGCGCTGGCGCCCCAGATCGAGAACACGCCGTAGCTCAGCGCCTCGTCGAGGGCCATGTCCGTCCGCAGCTTGTCCATCATCACGGTGCAGTCGTAGGTGCCCGACTCGAACGCGATGACGTCGAAGCCGAGCTCGCGGTGCAGGTACTTCAAGATCCGCCCGCGCAGTAGGAAGCCCGTGCCGTCGCCGTGTGAAGGCTCGCCGATCTGCACGACGCGCGCGTCGCCGATCGCGGCCTTCAGCGCCGCGAGGTCCGCGTCGTCCGCCGAGTCGATGTCCGTCGTGCGGATCGCGACGGCGTGGGCCTTCAGCCAGGCGTCCGCGTCGGTTCCCACGACGCCGGAAAGGGACAAGACGGTGAGGATGGAGGCGAGCATGATCGTCCTTCGAAGGTGGAAGAGACTCGCGGAGAGGTCCGACGACGGAGAAACGTCCGACCTGATACGCCAAAGCCCGACGAGTGTTGTCCGAACGACCGTTTCTCGGGGAAACGAGCCTCGTCCCGGCCGACGTCGGGGCGCGAGGGCCTTTTCGCGTGACGGACCGTCGGCAACACGGATGACAGCCTATGGGCGCGCATCTTCGCGCCGTGGAGAACTTCGATGCGCACGCACGTTTCGACGTCGTGGATCACTCTCGGACTCGTCGCTTCCCTCGTTGCCAGCGCGATCGGCGCGACGACGGAAGCCGGCACGATCGAGCTGCTGACGAGGAACGCCGACGGAGTGCTCGCGAACGGGTCGTCATTCCAAGGCCAATTCGTGAAGGGCCGACGGGAGTTGATCTTCGGCTCGACGGCTTCGAATCTCGCGCCGAACGATGTCGATTCCGCCGACGACGTGCTCGTCCTCAACTTGAAGAAGCGCACGTTCGATTGCGTCTCGCTGACCGATGACGACCAGCCGATCGCGTCACCATGCTACGTCTCCGGCGCGTCGACGAACGGCCGCTACGTCGCGTTCCTCTCCGCGGGAACCGGGATCGCCCCGGGAGTCGCCGGTGGCGACCTGATCGCCTACGTGCGTGATCGCAAGCTCAAGACGACTCGAGGCATCGCCTTCACGACCACCGGCGCGCCGGTCCTCACATATCTGTATCGAACGCGCATCTCGCCCGATGGCCGGTTCGCGACGTTCGCGAGTGACCAGGCAAACGTCGTCCCGGGGATCGCCGGCGGGATCTACCAAACGTATCTACGCGACCTGAAGCTCGGCACGACGGAGCTGATCAGCGTCGACACGACCGGTGGCGGATGCAACGCCGACGCCGTGGTCTCGCGGATCTCGAAGGGCGGCCGCTACGTGTTCTTCGCGACGACGGCCAATGACGTCGTCGCGAACGACACCAACGGCGACCGAGACCTGTTCGTCCGCGACCGCAAGCTCGGCACGACGACGCGCGTTTCCGTCGGCGTGAATGGTGAACTCCCGACCGGCATCGACGAGTTCGACGTCTCCCCGAATGGTCGGTTCGTGACGTTCTCCTCGAGCTCTGACGCGCTCGGCTTGGGCGTCTCGTTCAACGGCATGGCGTTCTGGCTGGACCGCAAGACGGGCTCGTTGCGACCCGTCGCGAACTCGACGACGTTCCAGCTCGCCATCGGAACGGCGCCGAGCGGACTCTCGGTTTCGGCGAACGGCCGGCGGGTCGCGTTGCTGTCCACGTCGACGCTGAGCGACGACGATCTCGGCCCCTCGATCACCGACGTCTACCTGTGCACGCCGAAGACCGGCGCGCTGCAGCACGCGACGAAGGACGCCCAAGGTGGAGCGCTGAGCGACGACTGCCATTGGCCGGCGATCTCGGGCGACGGCAAGCGCTTCGTGTTCTCGACGAATGCGGCCGACGCGGTCGGCCCGGGGGCGACGAGCGCCTGGCACCTCTTCCTCGGGAAGCCCTGACGCGCTCGCGACCGTGAATCAAGCGTCGGGCGCGCGAGCGGGACTGCTACCGTTCCGGACTCCCGTTGGCCGCGCCGGACGTCCGCATGTTCTTCCTCGCACTCGTCGTCGTCCTGGCGCTGTCGGACGGTCGTCCCGTCGACGCGAAGAAGCTCGAGCCGCTCGCACAAGCATGGTTCGAAGCGCGGCCGAAGACCGCGTTCGAGACGTGGGATCCGCAAGTGCGCGCCGCGTTGCTGCTGCAAGCGAAGCAGTTCGGATCGTTCGACGAAGGCGGGCTCGAGCCCGTGCGCGACCTGTTCTGGCGCGCGTGGAAGAAGCACGCGTTCAAACCGAGCGGGTCCAAGGGCAACGCGTTCGACACTCCGTTCGGCAAGGCGAAGTTCCTGATCAAGGAGAAGAAGGGCAAGTCGATCGGGCTCGTCGTCGGCCTGCACGGTGGCGGTGAAGGCGCCGGCGATGCAGCCGAAGCCACGCGCTGGATCGCGAAGGACTGCATGGGGCTGTACCCGCAGGGCATTCAGCTCGTCCACGATACGTGGAACACGGTCCACGGCGAACGCTTCGTCCTGAGCTTGATCGAGTACGCAAAAGTCGTCCACGACGTCGATCCCGACCGCGTCTACACGATGGGCTTCTCAATGGGCGGCACGGGCTCGTGGTTCATGGCGGGTCGCCATCCGGACTTGCTCGCCGGCAGCTCGCCGTGCGCCGGTGTCCTGATGGCGTCGCCGAAGAGCCAACTATGGAAGAAGGAAGAGGTCGAGCAACTCCAGCACGGCCTCGTCCCCAACGTCCGCAACCTCGCGATGTATTCCTACATCGGTCTCGCGGACGACCACTGCATGCCGGGCACGTTCCTCTACGTGTGGGACCGCATCGAAGAACTCCGCAAGCAGGACCCGGGCGGCTACGAGCAGTTCGTGTTCAAAACCTATGAAGGGCTCGAGCACGCGTTTCCGCCCGGAGAGCCCGAGAACGGCATCCGCTGGCTGGAGACGAAGAAGCGCAACGCGTTCCCGACGAAGCTGGTGTGGGAATACGCGTCCGAACCGTTTCCCACGGCCGAACCGAACTCCCCGCTGCCGCGCCTCCAGAAACACTGGTTCTATTGGCTCCACTGCAAGGACCCGAAGGACAACATGAAGGTCGTCGCCACGCGCGACGGCAACACGTTCGACCTCCAGATCAAGAACGCCGATTGGAAGTCGTTCGACGTCCTCCTGAACCCCACGATGATCGACGTCACGAAGGACGTCGTCGTGACGGTGAACGGCAAGGAGATCTACAAAGGGAAGCCGGAGCCGAACGTAGCGACGGTGCTGGAGACGCTGGACGCGAGGGCGGATCGCGTGATGTGTTTCGATCGGAGGGTGGAGTTGGGGTTGGAGTGACGGGGGGAGGGATCGAAGGCGAGGTCGGATAGGCTTTCGCACCTCAGGGGGTCCGCATGAACGTATTCGAACTTCGAGAGCGTCTTGTTTCCGAGTACGAGAGCTTCGTGCGGAGCTTCGTCCGCATTCGCGATCCGCGGATCCACCAAGTGGTTGCCACGGCCATGGCCCAGGGCGAACTTTGGCCAGATCCGCTGCTCCAACTCAACCCGCATTTCGAGCCCGGCGAATCGCTGCAGGAGCTCGTGCAGATAGGCGAATTGCATCCGACGTGCCGCGAGATCTTCCGAAAGCGCGAAGGAGAGCCTCCCGCGGAGGCGGAGTTGCGGCTCCACCGACACCAAGTGGACGGAATCCGCGCGGCTAGGACTGGTGCGAACTACGTGTTGACTACGGGCACCGGATCGGGAAAGAGCCTCGCCTACCTCGTTCCGATCATCGACGAAGTCTTGCGTACAGGTAGCGGCAAGGGCATTCGCGCGATCATCGTGTATCCGATGAACGCATTGGCAAACAGTCAATGCGAAGCCCTCAAGGGCTTCCTCGACCATCCGCGCTTTGGCGGCAAGCGGCCGGTCACGTTCGAGCGTTACACGGGCGAGGTCGACGATGATGCGCGCGATCGCATTGCTGCGAACCCACCGGACATCCTGCTCACGAACTTTGTGATGCTCGACCTCATGCTGACGCGTGGCAAGCGCGACAAGCAACTGGTGCACGGCGCGCGCGATCTGCGATTCCTCGTGCTCGACGAGCTGCACACCTATCGAGGTCGGCAAGGGGCGGATGTCGCGATGCTCGTGCGTCGCGTGCGCGAAGCAGTGGGTTCGAAACGACTTCAGTGCGTCGGCACGTCCGCGACGATCGCAAGTCGCGGGACCCCGAGCGAACAGCGGCAGCGCGTTGCCGAAGTGGCGACTCGGCTGTTTGGGGATCGCGTGGAGCCGCAACATGTCATCGGAGAAACGCTGCGGTCGGTGACAGCGCGCCCCGAACCCGATGACGCGGAGTTTAGAGCACGCCTCGCGAAGCGCATCGCGGGCACCGCGAAGCATCCGAAGACGTGGGACGAGTTTCGCGCTGATCCACTGACCGCATGGATCGAGTGGACGCTTGGACTCGCGCGCCAACCTGCGACAGGCGAACTCGTCAGGGCGCGTCCGCGTGGACTGAAGGGTGAAGACGGCCTCGGAAGGGTGCTTTCCGCCGATACGGGTGAGTCGATCGAGCACAGCACCGAAAGACTGAAGCAAGCGTTGTTGAACGGGTTCACATTGATCAAGAACCCCGAGTCCAACGCGCCAGCGTTCGCGTTTCGCCTTCATCAGTTCGTGAGCCGCGGCGACACGGTGTACGCGACGATCGAGTCACCTAGCGTCCGCTACGCGACGATCCACGCGCAGCTCACTGCACCGGAAGACTCCACGAAGACGCTTCTCCCGCTCGTGTTCTGCCGCGAGTGCGGCCAGGACTACTACTGCGTCTGGCGACAGGTCGACGATCGCAAGTCGACGACTTACTTCAAACGCGAGATCTCGGATCGCCACGACGACGATGATTCGCGCGCTGGATATCTCTACGTCAGTGACGACTTGCCCTGGACGGGAGGCCCTGAACACAACCGCGAGCGAATCCCCGACGACTGGTTCGAGCAGGTCGCTGGCAAGGAGCGCATTCGGTCGGATCGAAAAAATCGACTGCCGCAGCCGGTGTGCGTCGTCCCCGACGGCCAGGAGGGAGGCGACGGAATCGACGCAGCCTTTATCCCGGCCCCATTCCTGTTCTGCGTGCGTTGCGGCGTCTCATACGACACGACCCAGAAGGCGGACTTCGGCAAGCTCGCGCGGCTCAGCTCCGAAGGTCGCAGCACGGCCGTCACGATCCTCACCCTCGCGACGCTACGCGGGCTCGCCGAGCTGGAAGGGATTCACCCCGAAGCGCGCAAACTTCTGAGCTTCACGGACAACCGGCAGGATGCATCCCTTCAGGCCGGTCACTTCAACGACTTCGTTCAGATCGCCGTCCTGCGCAGCGCGTTGTGGCGGGCCGTCCACGAGGCGGGATCGGCGGGGATTCCGCACGATCTGTTGCCCTTGCGCGTGTTCGCCGCACTCGGGCTGCCGCTCGACGCGTACGCGGTCAACCCCAACGTCCGGTTCCATCAGCGCGAGGAGACAGATCGGGCGCTGCGCGACTTCATCGCGTATCGCGTGTACGTCGATTTGCGCCGAGGATGGCGCCTGACCGCTCCCAATCTCGAGCAGTGCGGACTGCTGTCGATTCGATACACATCCCTCGACGAACTCTGTGCGGCGCAGGACATCTGGGCGAATGCTCATCCGGCGCTGCGCGACGCGAGCCCTCAGGTGCGGAGGGTCGTCGCACACGCTCTCCTCGACCACCTTCGCCGTGAACTCGCGATTCACGTCGACTTCCTCGACGCCACGTTCCAGGAGTCCATGCGTCAGCGCGTCTCGCAGTCGTTGATCGAACCGTGGCGATTCGACGAGCGCGAATCCGACCACCTCGAGAAATCGACGACAGCATTTCCCGGCACACCACCGACGCGCGATCGGCGCGCGAAAGTGATGGGCATCTCGCCGCGGAGCGCGGTCGGTCGGTTTCTGTCTCGCCCGCAGACGTTTGCGCACCTCGGTCGAACGATTGATGTCGCGGAGCGCAGGCAAGTCATCGACGACGTCATGGCCGCGCTGCTCGAAGCGCAGCTTGTCCAGATCGTCGAGCCCGCCGACGGTAAGGACTCGTCGCCGGGATACCGCATTCCGGCGCGCGCGATGACGTGGGTGGTCGGCGACGGCACGCAGGCCTATCACGACCCGATCCGGGTGCCCAATCGCGGGAAGGACGGCGGCATCCCGAACGAGTTCTTCGTCGCGTTCTATCGACAGCTGGCGGCAACGCTGGTCGGGCTCGAGGCGCGTGAGCACACAGCGCAAGTTCCTCACGAGTTGCGCGAGCAGCGCGAAGAGAGGTTCCGCGAGGGCGACCTCGAAGCACTGTTCTGTTCGCCGACGATGGAGCTCGGCATCGATATCGCGACGCTCAACGCGGTGAGCATGCGCAACGTCCCGCCCACACCCGCCAATTACGCGCAGCGCAGCGGTCGAGCCGGGCGCAGTGGGCAGCCCGCCTTGGTCTTCACCTACTGTTCATCCGGATCGGCACACGATCAGTACTTCTTCCGCCGTCCGGAGCTCATGGTCCGTGGTTCCGTCGAACCCCCTGCCCTCGAATTGGCCAACGAGGATCTCGTTCGCTCGCACGTTCACGCGATTCTGCTGGCGACATCGGGCTTGGAGTTCGCGACGAGCTTGACGGGCGTGCTCGACGTCGGCGGCGAGCGTCCGACGCTGAGCCTGCAGCCGCAGGTCCGGGACGCGCTCTGCGAGACCTCGACGATCGCCAAGGCGCAAGCGCGCGCCGAACGTGTTTTGGCATCGATTGAGGACGAGCTGTCCAAGGCGGATTGGTATTCGAGCGGCTGGCTCGCGCGCACCCTGCAAGGAGCGCTCACGAGTCTCGACGACGCATGCGCGCGGTGGCGCGAGCTGTATCGCTCCGCGATGGACCAGACGGATCGCCAGAACAAGGTCCTCCTCGACAGTTCACGCACGGCCGACGAGCGCGAGCGCGCAAAGCGATTGCATTCCGAGGCTTATTCGCAGCTCAATCTGCTGCGTCAGGAAACCGGCGCGACATCGGACTTTTATTCATATCGCTACCTCGCCAGCGAGGGATTCCTCCCCGGCTACAGCTTTCCGCGTCTGCCGCTTTCCGCGTATCTGCCGTCGCGTTCGACCCGGAAGCAGCAGGACGATTTCTTGTCGCGGCCGCGTTTTCTCGCGATCCACGAATTCGGGCCGCGAAGCCTCATCTATCACGAGGGCGCCCGGTATCAGGTGCAACGCGTCATCCTGCCGCCGTCGGCCGAAGGCGTGACGCGAGCCGCGTCGATCTGCGAGGCGTGTGGTTATCTCCACCCGCGCACCGACGAAGTGAGTCCAGATATGTGCGAGAACTGCGGAGTCCCGCTTTCGTGCGGATACACCAACTTGTTGCGCCTCACGAACGTGTCGACGCGGCGCAAAGACCGCATCAGCTCCGACGAGGAAGAGCGACTCAAGCTGGGATACGACATGCGGACGGTCTTGCGCTTCGCCGAGCGCGAAGGCCGTCCCACGTTCACGTCCGCTGAAGTGGAGTGCGAGGGTGGCGCGGGTTGGACGCTGCGCTACGGCCCGGCAGCGACGCTTTGGCGGATCAACCAAGGCTGGCGCAAGCGCAAGAACAAGAGCGAGCTCGGGTTTCGACTCGACGTTGAACGCGGTATCTGGGAACGCGAGTCGAACGATGACGACGAGGCCGACGACGATCGAATGGTTGGTCGCGTCCTGACTGTGATTCCGTACGTCGAGGACCGGCGCAACAGCCTCGTCCTCGAGCCCAAGGGCATGATCGACGACCCGCGCATGGCATCGCTCCAGGCCGCGCTGAAGCGCGCGATTCAGGCGCGCTATCAACTCGAGGATTCGGAGGTGGCTGCGGAACCACTGCCTGGTGAAGGCGCTCCCCGGACGAGAATCCTCTTCTACGAAGCGGCCGAGGGCGGCGCCGGCGCGTTGCGGCAGCTCGTTCAGGACAAGGATGCACTCGCGGCGCTCGCGCGGCAGGCGATGGAGATTTGCCACTTCGATCCCGAGACGGGAGAGGACCGAGGGAAGGCCGAACATGCGTCCGAGCCCTGTGCGCAGGCCTGCTACGACTGCTTGATGAGCTACACGAACCAGCGCGATCACGAATTGCTCGATCGTCACATCGTCGTTCGGGACCTCATGGCGCTTCGTGACGGGCGATGCACTCCGTCGCCGTCCCCGATGGGCGCCGCGGAACACTTCGACGTCCTGCTGCGCGCCTGTCAGAGCGAGCTCGAGAAGCGGTTTCTTCGATTCTTGAAAGCGCGTGGACTGCGATTGCCCTCGCACGCGCAACGACGTGTCGAGAAGTGTGGAACGCGTCCCGACTTCTTCTACGACCACGTAAACGCGGCCATCTACGTCGACGGTCCGCATCACGACTACCCCGAACGTCAACGGCGCGACGAACGGCAACAGAGTTGCCTCGACGATCTCGGCGTGCTGGTGCTGCGCTTCCGGCACGAGGACGATTGGAAGTCGATCGTCGAGCAGCATCGATCCGTATTCGGGGAAGAAGTGCGACCTGAACCGGAGCACCACCGAGGCTTCGACCCCGACCTCTTCCCCGGTCCATGGAGGACGATCCTCGAGACGCTGGCGACGCATCATCACGTCGAAGTCGAGCCGGGCGACGATCTCGTCGTCGATGGCCGCGTGATCGCGCAATCGGTCGCGACGCTGCGATTCCAAGCCCGTCAGATTCGCGTGATCGATGCCGACCGCTGCGACGCGCAGACGGTCGACGACGCACAGCGGCTCGGTGGTCCACCCCTCGTTCGCGTCGCACCTTTGGCGAGCGACGCTCTCGAGCGTTTGCGTAGCCAACTGGAGATTGCACCCGCATGAAGCTCGCGACGACGAAGACGTTCGATGAGGCAGTCGACCGACTCGATGCGAAGGATCGAGCCCACGTGTTCGACTTCATGCGGAAGTTCCAAAAGAGCCCAACGCATCCAAGCCTGAGTCTCGAACGTGTGAAGAAGGCCCAGTCGCCCAACATCTGGTCGGCTCGCGCGACGGGCGGATTGCGGTGCATCTTTGCTCTCGATGGTGAAACGCGCGTCCTCTTGTGGGTGGACGAGCACGATCCGGCCTACGAATGGGCGAGCCGTCGGCGACTGGATCGACACGAGGTCACCGGCGAATTGCAGTTCTGGGCGTTGCCCGAAGGCACCGAGTCGCCGACACCTCCCACCTCGCCGACGAAGACGAATGATGCTCCGCCCCGGCAGCACCTCTTTGCCAAATACGTGGACGACTACCTTCTAAGCCTCGGTGTGCCGCGCGACTGGCTCCCGTTCCTGCGTCAAATCGAGGACGCCGAGCAGGTTCTCGATATCGAAGGGAGATTGCCGCAGACGGTCGTCGATCGATTGATCGAACTTGCGGACGGAAAACTGGTTCCGCCGCCGACACCCATGCCGGCGACGGTGCCGATCGAAGCCGCGGCGAGTCCCGATCAGATCCGCGTCGTGCGCGACGAGGACGACCTTCAGTTCCTGTTGAGTGCACCGTTCGAGAAGTGGGCGCGCTACCTGCACCCAAGCCAGCACCGCATCGTGCAACGCGAAGCGAAGGGGTCGATCAAGGTCACGGGCTCCGCAGGCACTGGTAAGACCGTCGTCGCGATGCATCGAGCCGCCCATCTCGCGCGCGGCGGGCATCGCGTTCTGCTGACGAGCTTCTCGCGAACCTTGGTTCGGAACATCGAGCGGAGCATGGCCGCGCTCTGCGACGAGGTGACACGCTCGCGGATCGATGTCCAAACGGTTCACAAGGTTGCCCGCGATCTCTGCGCGCGCGCGAAGTACCGCTACGAAGGTTGTTTCGACCAAGAGTCACGTGCCGCTGTTCGGGACGCGGCGAAGCGAGCGGGCGGGAAATTCCCGACCGACTTCCTCGTGTCCGAGTTCGAGCAGGTCGTCGCACACTCCGCGCTTCGCACGTGGGACGAGTATCGAGATGCTTCGCGCGTCGGCCGCGGCCGTCCGCTGTCCGTCCGGGATCGAAAGGAGATTTGGTCCATCTTCGAGCCGGTCATTGCGTCCATGGAGGCAACCGGGAAAGTGCCATGGCCGTTCGTGTGTCGACGCGCGCGCGAGGCTCTCGAAGCCAAGTCCGTCGACAGCCGCTACGACGCGATCATCGTGGACGAGCTGCAGGATCTTGGATCGGAGGAGCTGCGACTCGTGGCAGCTCTCGCGGGCGATCGCCGGCAGATCATGTTGGTTGGCGACGCCGGACAGCGCATCTACAAGCCGCGTGGCCTGAGTCTGAAGGCGGCGGGCATCGACGTCCGCGGTCGCTCCTTCGTCCTGCGCATCAACTATCGAACGACGGAGCAGATTCGCCGCGCCGCTGATCGGATCCTGCCGAACGAAGTCGACGATCTTGACGACGGCCGCGAGTCACGAAGTGGAACACGAAGCGTGTTGCGAGGACCGCTCCCGAGCTTCCATGGTTTTGCCGACGGGCAGTCGCAAGCAGACTTCGTCGCGCGCCGCGTGCGAGAGCTGCACGCGCAAGGCTTTGCCTACGAAAACATCGGCGTTTTCGCTCCGACCAACGACCTCGTGAAGGCGCTGGCCCAGGACCT
This sequence comes from Planctomycetota bacterium, assembly GCA_052034255.1. GTDB lineage: Bacteria > Planctomycetota > B15-G4 > B15-G4 > JADJEK01 > JADJEK01. Next base: position 11,736 of record JBPOIU010000065.1, read on the forward strand.
GAGCGCGCGCGATGTCCCCAATCACGTGATTGGGGACGACGACGATGCGGCGACCCAAATGGGCGTCGGCATCGGCACGATGCACCGCGCAAAGGGCCTGCAGTTTCGCGCCGTGTTCGTGACGAGCGTTTCAGCCGACCTCGTGCCGCCGGCGTTCGTCAATCAGATCGACGATCCCGCCGAGCGTGAGGACAAACGCGAGCAGCAGCGCCAGGTGGTGTACGTCGCGATGACACGCCCGCGCGATCACTTGTGCGTGACGTGGGTGGGACAACACAGTCCGTTCCTGAGCAACGTCATCTCCGAACCGCGATGAGCGTCGGACTCGTCAATCGTCTCGGCTCGTATGTCGAATCCCCGTGACCACGACGTCGTCATGGGTGACGAAGTACAGGACCTTGTAGGGAAAGCGTCGGACCCACGCCCTTCGGCTCGTTGAGCGAAGTACAGGGTACTGGTGGGGAAACCGACGCAGGCTGCGTAGGCAGGCTCGCAGAGCGTGCGAGAACTCACGTGCGACTCTCGGATCGCGCTCCGAATACCAGATCAACGCTGCGAGGATTTCCTCACGCGCTTCGGGTCGGATGCGGATGCGCCGAGGACGGCCTTCATCTCGCGTTCGACGGTCGACCACGGGATTGCGCTGCCTGGGTCAGCGTGATGCGCGGCCACTCGGCGATCGATCTCGGCCCATTCCGCTGCTGACATGCCGTCGACGTCGCTTGGCGACGAGGAGCGTCGTGTCGACGCATCGGAAGTTCGCGTGGATTCGAGTGAGCGAATCCGGGCCGCGAGAGAATCCCGCTCGCTCGCCTTGCTGTCGACTCTGGGCACCCTTTTCTCCTTCTTCGCCATGTGCGACTCCCGTCGGTGAGGAGGTCGCATGGTCTTCGACGTGGGTTCATGGCGTCAAGACGCAATTCTCGCGAGGTGGAAACAAGGAAAGTCGTCGCGTCGTGCGCATTGCTGCGTGATCGCTGGAGATGTGACCGCTTCACGGCGCTCGTGAGCACGGCTAACCTCCGTGCGCTCGTGCTTGCCAGGGCACGCGCGCACACCGAAGCGCACGGGGGACGTGAATGGAGTTCGCAGTCGGGTCACTGGTCCGCGCCCGAGGGCGCGAATGGGTCGTGCTGCCCGAATCGACGAGCGATCTGCTCGTGCTGCGTCCCTTGGGCGGCGCGGACGACGAAGTCGCTGGCATCTACCAACCGCTCGAACCCGTTGAGTCCGCGCAGTTCGATGCGCCAAGCACCAAGGCGCTCGGAGACTTTCGATCGTCACGCCTGCTTCGTGATGCCGTGCGTCTCGGGTTTCGCTCGAGCGCGGGTCCGTTCCGTTCGTTCGGTCGGATCGCGGTGGAGCCGCGGCCCTACCAACTGGTTCCGCTGCTGCTCGCGTTGAAGCAAGATCCGGTGCGCCTACTGATCGCCGATGACGTCGGCATCGGCAAGACCATCGAAGCCGCACTGATCGCGCGCGAACTCCTGGATCGGGGCGACGCCAAGCGTCTCGCCGTGCTGTGTCCACCGCACCTCGCGGAACAGTGGCAAGCCGAGCTGCGTGACAAGTTCCACATCGACGCCGAACTCTTGCTGGCGTCGACGGCCTCTCGGCTCGAATCGAAGCTCGGCCAGCACGAGTCCGTGTTCGACGTGTTCGACCGGCTGATCGTCTCGATGGACTACATCAAGTCGGACAAGCGCCGCGACGACTTCCTGCGCTCCTGCCCCGACTTCGTCATCGTCGACGAGGCGCATTCCTGCGCGTTCGACACCGAAGCGAATCGCGGCAAACACCAGCGCCATCAAGTCGTTCACGCGCTGGCACAGGATCGTTCCCGTCATCTCGTCCTCGTCACCGCGACGCCGCACAGCGGCAAGGACGAGGAGTTCCGCTCCCTGCTCGCCTTGCTCGACCCGGCGTTCGCGAACCTCCCGCACGATCTCAGCGGCGCGGCCCACGAGCCGCAGCGCAAACGGCTCGCGCAGCATCTCGTGCAGCGCCGCCGCGGCGACATCCGGCACTACATGCAGGAAGCCACGCCGTTCCCCGAGCGCGTCGAACGCGAAGCGACGTGGCGACTGACGCAGGGCGCGAAGGTCTTGCTCGACCGCGTGCTCGAGTTCGCGCGCGCCACCGTCCAGAGCGCAAGCGGCGATCGCCGCCGTCAGCGCGTCCACTTCTGGTCGATGCTGGCGTTGCTTCGCTCGGTGGCTTCGAGTCCAGCAGCCGCCGCGTCCACGTTGCGCGAACGCGCGCGAACCCTCGACGCGCCCGACGAGGCCAGCGTCGATCGCGCCGGCCGTGAGTACGTTCTCGATCAGGCTCCCGAGGACTCGCCGCAGGGCACGATCGATCTCGTTGGCGGCAGTGACACCGACGCGGATGCCGGCGACACACCGGCGCGTCGCGCGCTCCGCGAGCTTGCCAAGCTCGCCGACGACTTGCGAGGCGCCAAGGATCCGAAGCTCCAAGCCGCGATCGACGTCGTCCGTGATCTGGTCAAGACGGGCCGTCGCCCGATCGTGTTCTGCCGGTTCATCCCCACGGCCGAGTACGTCGCCGACGCGCTGCGCGCCGCGCTCCCCAAGGGAACGGCCGTCGCGGCCGTCACCGGCATGCTCGCGCCCGCGGACCGCGAACAGCGCATCGAAGAACTCGCGACGCCCGTGGAAGGCAATCGCGTGTTGGTCGCGACCGACTGCCTCTCCGAAGGCATCAACCTGCAGCAACACTTCGACGCCGTCCTCCATTACGACCTGTCGTGGAATCCCACGCGACATGAGCAGCGCGATGGTCGCGTCGATCGCTACGGCCAACCGAAAGACACGATCGAGATCGTGACGTTCTTCGGCGTCGACAATCTCATCGACGGTGTCGTGCTCGACGTTCTGCTGCGCAAGCACCGCAAGATCCGCTCCGCGCTGGGAGTCTCCGTCGCCGTCCCGGGTGATCCGAATGCGATCGCGGAGACGATCTTGAACGGCTTGCTGCTGCGCGGCAGTTGGTCCGATCCCCGCCAACAATCGTTGTTCCCCGACGACGACCGCACGCGTCTCCACGCGCGTTGGGACGCCGATCTCGAGCGAGAGAAGCGCTCGCGCACGCTATTCGCGCAACACGCTCTCGATCCGAGCATCGTCGCCGCGGAGCTGAAGGCGGCCCGGGACGCGGTGGGATCGGGCGTGAACGTCCGCGGCTTCGTGACCGACGCCCTGTCGGCGTGCGGGGCCGTCGTGCGCGAGCGAGATCCGGAGCGAGTCGAGTTCACCCTCACGCCCGACGTGCCACGCGCGCTGCGCGAACGCATCGAAGCGGCCAACTTGGAAAATCCGTTCAACGCGCGCTTCGCGCTGCCGTGTCGCGAGGGGGACGTCCTGCTGTCGCGCACGCATCCCGCCGTCGAAGCGCTGGCGTCGTACGTGATGGACGGCGCGCTCGATCGCGAGCCGGTCGGTCCGGCGCGACGCGCGGGTGTCATCGTGACCAAGGGCGTCTCGACGCGCACCACGGCGCTGCTCGTGCGTTTCCGCTTCCATCTCGTGACGACGCGCGCGCAGGACGAGACCGCATTGCTAGCCGAGGATTGTCGGCTGCTCGCCTTCGAGGGTGCGCCGACCGAGCCGCGCTGGCTCGACACGGCGACGTCCGAAGCGCTGCTGGCCGCGACACCCACGCGCAACGTGCCGCCCGACGTCGCTCGTACGCATCTCGCGCGCGTGCTCGACGCGTTCGACGCGCTGCGCGGCGCCCTCGATGAGCGCGCCCGCGTGCTCGCCGAGGAGCTGCTCGCCGCGCATCGGCGTGTCCGCGAAGCCGCGGCCGCCCGCGGTCGCTATCGCGTCGAACCACAACTCCCGCCCGACGTGCTCGGCGTCTTCGTCTATTTGCCTGCCGAGGGCATCTGATGCTGCTCCGCGGGAAGAGCTCCTTCGCATCGGTGCGCACGGAGGGTGGCCTGCTGCCGCCGGACTTGTTGGTCCGCATCGCGAACGGTGACTCCAAGCTCGCGGCCACCGCCGCGTCGGATTACCACCTCGGCGACGGGGAGACGAAACGCGAGGCGATCAGCCGATCCTGGTCCCGGCTCGCGTCGGCGTGGACAGCGTTCCAGGATGCGCTCGCGAAGCTGCCGCCCAACGATCCGGCGACCACGACCACGCGCGAGAAATGGCTCGGGCTGGTGTTCCAAGAGCTGGGCTTCGGCCGGCTCGAGAAGCGCACGGCGGTCGACATCGAGGGCAAGAGCTATGCGATCTCGCACGGCTGGCGCTCGGTGCCGATCCATCTCGTCGGCGCGAACGTCCCGATCGACCGGCGCAGCGAACACGTCGTCGGCGCGTCGCGCACCAGTCCGCACGGGCTGGTCCAGGAGTTCTTGAATCGCCGCGACGACGCGCTGTGGGGCATCGTCTCGAACGGGAAGACGCTGCGCCTCCTGCGCGACAGCGTGCGGCTGTCGCGTCCGGCGTACATCGAGTTCGACCTCGCCGCGATCTTCGAGGGCGGCGCGTTCGCGGACTTCGCGCTGTTCTGGCTGGTCTGTCATCAGTCGCGCTTCGAGCCGTTCCAATCGGAGCGCATCGAAGACTGCGCGCTCGAGCGCTGGTCGAAGGCCGCGGACGAGGAAGGGACGCGGGTCCTCGATGGACTTCGCGACGGCGTGCGCGCCGCGATCGAAGACCTCGGCCGCGGTTTCCTGGCGCATCCGTCGAACACGCGATTGCGCGACGCGTTGCGCGACGGGCGGCTTGCGCCGCAGGCGTACTACCGGCAATTGCTGCGCGCCGCGTATCGGTTGATCTTTCAAGCCGTGGCCGAGGATCGCGGGCTCTTGCAGGATCCCAACGCCGACGCCGCGGCCCGCGGGCGCTACACCGCTTGGTACTCGTTGTCCCGCGTGCGGCGTCTCGCCGAGAAGCGGCGCGGTTCTCGCCACGACGACCTCTGGCGCATGGTGAAAGTCGTCTGGCGCCTTCTCGGCGACGATCGTGGCGGCCCGGCGCTGGCGTTGCCCGCACTCGGCAGCTTCTTGTGGTCCGACGCCGCGGTGCCCGACATCATCGGCGCGGAACTGACGAATGCGGCCTTCCTCGACGCGATCCATCACCTCGCGTTCGCGATCGATGGCAACACGCGTCGCGCCGTCGACTTCGAACATCTCGGAGCCGAAGAACTCGGCAGCGTCTACGAGTCGCTGCTCGAGTTGCATCCCGAGCTCCATCTCGACGACGCCCGGTTCGACTTGATTGCAGCGGCCGGCAACGACCGCAAGAGCACGGGCAGTTACTACACGCCCGACGCGCTCGTGCAGTGTCTGCTCGACTCGGCGCTCGAGCCGGTCCTCGAGGCAATCGTGCGCGCGGACGATCGGCGGCCTCTCGCGGATCGGTTGCTGGCCGTCAAGGTTTGTGATCCGGCCTGCGGCAGCGGTCACTTCCTCATCGCGGCCGCACACCGCATCGCGAAGCGGGTCGCGCAGGCGCGGACGGGCGACGACGAACCCGCGCCCGCCGATCACCGCCAAGCGTTGCGCGACGTCATCGGCCGCTGCCTGTTCGGCGTCGACAAGAACGAGATGGCAGTCGAGCTGTGCAAAGTCAGCCTCTGGCTCGAATCGCTGACGTCAGGCCAACCGCTGAGTTTCCTCGACGACCGCATCCTCGTCGGTGACGCCTTGCTCGGAGCGACCCCGGCACTGCTGCGGCAACCGCTTCCCGCCGAAGCCTTCGATGCGATCGGCGACGACGACAAGGCGCTGGCGCGCAATCTCAAGGCGAAGAACAGGGACGAGACGCTCAAACAAAAGAACGTCGACGAAGCAGCGAAAGCTCAGGCCCAGTTGAACTTCGCGGTCGGCGCAGCCGGCGGCGTCGGTTACGCCGACCTGACGCGCGAAGCTCGCAACCTCGACGCACTGGACGACCGCTCGATCGCGGGCGTTCGCGCGAAGGAAGCCGGGTATCGCCGGCTGCACGACTCGCCCGAATACCTCAAGGCACGCCTCGCCGCGGACGCATGGTGCGCGGCATTCGTGTGGCCGAAGAAGAAGACCGAACCCGAGGGCCTGACGACCGGCACCATCCGCGGACTCGTGCGCGGCGAGGCCGTGTTGTCGTCCGAGCAGGCGCGCACGGTCGAGCGCCTGCGGCGGCAGTACGCGTTCTTCCACTGGTGCGTCGAGTTCCCGCAGGTGTTCGAGGTGAAGGAGGGCGATGCGCAGGCATCGGCCGCGGGATGGGTGGGTGGGTTCGATTGCGTGCTCGGGAATCCGCCGTGGGAGCAGCTACAGCTCGACCCGCAAGAGTTCTTTGCGATATTGGCGCCCGATGTCGCAAATCAACAGCACGCAACGGCCCGAACTCGGGCGATCGAACAGCTGCGCAACATAAACCCACAACTCTTCGGGCTGTATCTTGAAGAACTGAGAATCAATGACGCGACACAACATGTCATTCATGCTTCTGGCCTGTTTGAGCACTCCAGCTTTGGCCGACTAAACAGCGCCCCGCTATTCGTCGAGCAGGCGAGGCGTCTAATCAAAATCTCCGGGCGAATCGGGATCATCGTCCCATCGGGGATTGCCACGGATTCCTTTAATCAATATTTGTTCAAGGACATCATTGATAAAGAATCCCTCGTGTCGCTGTTCGACTTCGAGAATCGCGAGGCACTGTTTCCAGGAGTCCATCGCAGCTTCAAGTTTACGCTACTGACGCTCACCGGCATCGGCGCCCCCGCGCGAATCGCAGAGTTCGCGTTCTTCGCGCTGCGGACCCACGACCTCAACGACGCGGAGCGACGGTTCGCGCTGACGGCCGAAGACTTTGCGTTACTGAATCCCAACACGAGGACCTGCCCCGTCTTTCGGAGCCGGCGCGACGCCGAGATCACAAAAGCAATCTATCGTCGTGTCCCAATCCTCGTGAACGAGGCCCTCGGCGACCGCGGCAATCCGTGGGGCTTCGAAGGACTGCTGATGTTCATGATGAACACGGCATCCAATTTATTCCGTACACGCGCTGATCTCGAACATGACGACTGGAAGCTCGACGGCAACGTCTTCGTGAAGGGCGAGGACCGCTACCTCCCCCTTTACGAAGCCAAGATGATCCACCACTTCGATCATCGCTGGGCGACGTACGACGGTCTCGAGACTCGGGACCTGACCGACGCCGAGAAGGCCGATCCCGCGTGCGTCGCTTTGCCGAGGTACTGGATTCCGAAGGCCGAAGTCGACAAGCGCCTGGTGGGACGATGGGACCGCGAGTGGTTGATCGGGTGGCGGGATATCACGAACAGCACGAACGAGCGCACCGTGATCGCGAGTGTGGTGCCGCGGGTGGGGTGCGGCGACACGTTGCTCCTTATGCTTCCCGCGTCGGAACCCAACCTAGCCGCATTCGCCCTACCGGCATGTCTGAACTCGTTTGTCGCCGACTACGCTGCGAGGCAGAAAATCGGCGGAACTCACCTCAAATATCACGTCTTCAAGCAGCTCTGTGTGCTTCCTCCGAAGACGTACAAAGCTCTTGCCCCGTGGGACCCCGGAGTATCCGTAGGAGACTGGGTTCAAGAACGTGCCGTTGAACTCCTCCACACGGCGGCGGATCTCGAGCCGCTGGCGCAATCGATCGGCCACGACGGTCCGCCGTTCGAATGGAACGAAGAGCGTCGCTTTCGCCTCCGCTGCGAACTCGACGCAGCGTTCTTTCACCTCTATGGGATTGCGCGCGACGACGCCGACTACATTCTTGAGACGTTCCCGATCGTCAAGCGCAACGATGAGAAGCGATGGGGGGAGTATCGGACCAAACGGGTGATTCTGGAACTGTTCGACGCGATGGCGGGCGCTGTGCCAGACAAGGCTGACGCCCAAGCCGGGAATCGAGTGATTGGCGAGCATCGCAATAGGCCTGCAAAGCAATCGGGGGACCCCGCAT
>JBPOIU010000045.1:0-80824 GCA_052034255.1 Planctomycetota bacterium
CCGGCCTCTCGAACGCACGGGGCGGCTTCTTCCGCGTGCAAACTGAGCACCACCCCTCAAGAACGCGGTTGAGCTGGGGCTCCAGCACGAGACGTATCAGCGGATCGCCGCATCCGTGCGGAACGACGAGAGGCCGGGGGCCAGGGCCGGCTGTCGTGCCGGGGCCGGGGACCTATTCGGCGATGGAGTGGGCTGGAGCCTGGCGGCTTTGAGACCGGGGAGACGGACGGCTCGCGCCTTTGGCGCTCCATCGCCTCGGTGGAAGGCATCGGTACCCGGACGAGGCCGGGGCCGGAGGCGCCCCCGTCCCCGATCTGTCCCCCGACTGTCCCCTTGCCCGCGGATCGCCGCATCCGTGCGGAACGAGCGAGAGGCCGCGGGCCAGGGCCGGCTGTCGTGCCGGGTCCGGGGACCTATTCGGCGACGGAGTGGGCTGGAGCGCGCCGGCTTTGAGACCTGGGAGAAGTTTGGCTCGCGCCTTTGGCGCTCCGGGTTTTGATTGAAGGACTGGGCTTCGGCGGATCCGGGTCGGCGCGGTCCTCCTGGGTTGCGAGCGATTGGCTCGGAGATGCGGGCTCGTTCCCGCGCGTCGACTCCGCGCGTTCTCCAACACCCTGCTTGGGCGCTGCGTACGTGTCGCGCTGCACTTGGAATTCCTGATGTCTTCCGACGTCTCCGATGTTTCGCTCGAGCCCGGCATTCGCGTCGTGCGCCGCTCGGCCTTGTTCGTTCCCTTCGCACTCGGTGCGGCTTGGATGGGAGCTCGAGTCGCAGTCGGCGCCGTCGACGCCGACGACGACCTCCCCACCCCCTGCGACGAGTCGTTCGGTCCCTTGACGCGCGAGGAGTTCGCGGCGCGCTGGCAGGAGTCCGGCCGTCGGTTGGCCGCATCGGCTCTGGCGATCGACGAGGTCTATGCGGCTCAGTTGGCGGCTTGGATCGGTCGCATTCCTCCCGATCGGTTGCCACGGCTCGACGTGGGCGAACGCAAGCCGTTCCGCGGCCTGCTCGGCGGACCCTGCTGGTTTCCTGCTCCCGGCATCGTGATCGAGTTCCAGATGGAGCCCGGCGCCGTGCTGCGTCCTCACAATCACCCACCGCAAGTGGTCGTGACGTTGGCGCTCGAAGGCGAATGCGAAGTGCGCCACTACGAACCCGAAGCGGACGCTCCGCCTTGCACCTCGATCGACGGGACGACGTTCAGCGTGCGCGAAACGAAGCGTGCGCTGCTGACTCCCGGACGAACGACGTCGCTGACGCGCTCGCGCGACGGGATCCACGGCTTCGTCGCGGGTGAGAACGGCGCCACGCTGCTCGACTTCGCCTGCGCAACGACCGAGGACATCGAGACGTTCTCGTACCTCGAGATCGAACCCGAGCCGATCCGCGCGACGCGCGATCGGTATCGGGCGCGCTGGATCGGCAAGGAGTGATGCTTCAGCTCGGTCGCGAGCTGCGCAGGTTCAGCCAGCCGAGCAGCAGACAGACGACGACTCCCACCAGAAGCGCGTGCGTTTCCGGCTGCACGCCGACGAGCAGCACGGACCGCTCGGGATTCGACTCGTCGACATGCACCGTCACGGCTTGATTTGGCGCGTACTCCGCGGCCGCCGCGGCCGCATCCTGCTCCGTCGAGTACGTGGGCTGCATGAAGTCGCCGCTCAACGTCGAGCTGCGCACTTCCTTGCCTTCCCACTCGAAGGCGAACGTGATGACCGGACGGTACTTCGTTCGCTTCGTTGTCGTGCGGGTCACCGTGCGATCGACGATGCGACCCGGCGTCGTGGGCCAGTTCTCCGCCGCTCGCCCCCGCAGCACGACGAAGCCGTACAGCCCCGCGATCCCGAGACCGAACAGCACGAGCACGGCTCCGAGCACACGTCTCTTCGTAGTCAACGACGACCCTCCGGCTGACGATTCACAGAATGCGCTGAGCGTGCTGCTCGAGCGGCGCGATGAGCTTCGCGTCGTCGATCGCGTTCAGCGTGTTCATGTAGTACCCGTACGGCATGGCCAGCGGTGGCCCGGCGATGCGATGCTCGAGCTCGCGCCAGAGCGCCACGTCGTTGGCCTGGCGTCGTTCCGCCGATTCGTCGGCCGTGAGCCGCCGCAGGACTCCCAACACCGGCATCGGGCATTCCGGGACGTAGCGCAGGTCCTTCCGCGCCAACCACGCGGCCTCGACGCCGGGGACCGAGCGCACGCGCTCGACCAGCGTCCGCACATCGGACGGCGCCAATCCGTGCGGCGCGTACGCCATGCGGTCGAATCCGAGGTCGCGCTCCGCTCGCGCCCGCGCCAGGACGGCGTCGTGCTCGCGGACGCAGCGGAAATACTCTTGCGCCTCCGCGATGTCGCCGCGCTGTTCCGCGTGTTCGGCCAATGCGCACAACCCACGGCGCCGATTCTCCAAATTCAGCGACATCGCGGCTTCCGTCGCCGCCACACCGCGAGCCGGATCCACGGTCAACGTCGCGAGCGCAAAGCGCATGCGGTACTCGGCTCGGTGCGGATCGCTCTGCACGAGGTCTTCAACGATCGGCAGCGCTGCCGCCGCTCCCTCGAATCCTTCACGCAAACTTCCGCGTTCGTCGATCTCGGAGGGCGTCAGCTTCCGAACTCGGGCCGCTTGGTCGAGGTCAGCCAGACGCGCGCGCCGCTGCTCGCATCGTGCCCGCTGCTTCGACCACTCCGCAGCGACCGCGGCGACCCACAGCGCGTCGAGTCCGCGCGCGAGATCATGCCGTGCTTCACCGATCCACGTCTCCGCCGCGCTGGTCCGCACGGGCGACGGCACGAGGAATGACTCGCCGAGCTCGCGCAGGAGACTCGCGAGATCCGGGCAGGCGTCGGTCGGATGCGCCACCCGTGCCTCGGCCTCCGCGAGCCAATGCGACTGCGACGCCACTCCGGCGCGGTCGCGCGAGAGCGCGGCTTCGAGGCCTGCGTACGGCGCCACGAGCTCGGGTGCCGCGACGTCGATCACACGTTTCCAGGCCGCCGGCCAGTACCGCCGATTCATCTCGTCCTCGACGATCTGCTGTCGACGAAGCGCGTCGGCCGCGACGCGAGCACCCGCGGCGTCTCGCATCACGCGCATGGCTTCCCGTTCTTGTGCGCGCGCCAACACGATCGACCGCGCCTCGAGTTCGGGAGCGAACCACGCGGCGAACCGCCACAACCAACCGTCGGCGGGTCGCCGTCGCTGCTCGATCGCGGATCGGAACATGATCCAGAACCGACGCCGCCGCACCACTCGAGCTCGCACGCGATCGCTCGCTCCGGCGATGCGCCCGAACTCGCGCGCGATCAGCGCCTCGACCTCGTGAGTCGACGCAGTGAGCAACAGCGGCAGCCCCAACTCGATCGTCGTCTCCGTCCAGCCGAAGACTCCGAGGCGCGGTCGTTGGCGCAGCGCGACGGCGCACGTTCCGCCGATCACGACGCGATCGACCTTCGGGCCGTCGATGCGTCGACGCACGACGTCGACGGCTTGGTGGAGTTCGGGAGCGCATTCCCGCGAGATCTCGGGCGCGACGACCGGCGGGATTCGATTCCACAGACAGCGCGTGACCCACGTCGCGAGCAACGTCGCGACGACGAATCCCTGACGAGCGGCAGGCGACACGTTCGGCTCCGTGACGACCAGCGCTCCGAGGACGACGACGAGCGCGATCGTCGCGACTTGGATCCCCACGACACTCACATCGCCGAACGCCGCGAATCGGGCGACGTCGCGACGATGCCGCGCGAAGTCGCGCGCCGCATCACGCTCGACCGCTTCGACCCGGGCGATGAACTGGTGTTCGCGCTCTGCATCCGCCACCGCGGGCTCGGCTCCACCCCGTGCGCGGCGGGAAAGCCACATGAGTCCGAGGCCCAGCGCCAACGCGACTCCGATCGCGGCCCACCGTTCGAATGGAATCGGGGGCGGAGTGGGATCGAGGACCGCCATCGCCGGATCCTCCGGATCGGCGTAGACGTCGATCGTCGAGCCCACGGGATGGGCGGAAACGAATGCGTCGATCTCCGCGTGCGAGCGCGCGTGATCGGCGGCGACGGATGCCCGCGACGTCGTGTAGAGCTGTCCGTCGACCGCGTACTCGACGGAAACGCGCAAGTACGCGCGATCGGTCGCCTTGACGTCGATGACATCGACGCCGCGGACCGTGCCCGCGACGCGCGTCCACGTGACGGCGCGTTCGGCGTCGACCTGCGCTCTCCAATGCGACAGCGCCGCGGTGACGCCGCCGAGGAACAGGACGACGCCGATCCACTTCCGACGATCGTGGTCGAACAACGCGGACTTCCCCGAATCCAATACGTGTGGCGGGCAGACCATGCCATCCACGCGCGGGACCCGCAAGAGCGGACGAGCTCAGCGAAACGCCAACCACCGCATCAGCGCGAGATTCACGACCAGCAACACGATCCCGGTCGGGGCTTGGGCCTTGATGACGCCGTGCGGGTCCTTCAATTCGAGCAAGGCCGCGGGCACGACGTTGTAGTTCGCGGCCATCGGCGACAGCAGCGTGCCGCAATACCCCGTCAACATGCCGAGCGAGCCGACGACGGCCGGATCGGCCCCGAGCTTCGTGACGAGGAGCGGTGCGCCGATGCCCGCGGCGATCACCGGGAACGCCGCGAACGCGTTGCCGAGCACCGCGGTGAGCGCCGCCATCGACACGCCGTACAGCACGACTGCGCCGGTGGGGTTCTCGAGCGCGAGGTGACGAACGACGAGATCCGCGAAGGCCGCACCGACGCCGGACTTCGCGAACACGCTGCCGAGCATCGCGAGCAGCAGCGGCAACACGGCAGCCCAGCCGATGGACGAGAGGATGTGACGGCCTTCGTCGAGCCCGACGCGTGGGGACTCGCGCGTCAGCGCACTCGCGGCGACGAACGCGACACCGCAGGCGAGCGCGAGACACACCAGCGTGGCGTGCTTCGGATCGACCACGACGTGGCCGCGGCGTGCGGCCGCCTGCGTCGCGAACAGCGCGCCGATCGTCAGCGCCGGGATCAGCAGCGCCGGAACGAGCAATCGATGACCGAGACGCACCGCGCCGCGTTCTCGGCGCTCGGCGTCGGTCGTGGATGCGCGACCACCCCGCACTCCGCCACAACCGGCGATTGCCGCAATGCCGAGCACGCACGCACCGACGAGAGCTTTCGGCAGCCGATCACCGGCGACGAACAGCAGGCCGAGCATGGCCCAGAACGTCGCGGCGAGCTGCCGGCGCGGATTCGCCCGATCTCGCGCCACACCGACGGCGCAGAACATCAGGAACAGACCGATCGCGACGTAGACCGGAGCGAGGCCGATCATCGCGAACCCTCCTCCCGCGCGCGACGCGCCGCGCGTTCGAGCCGCCGCGGGAGTCGCGCCAGGAACGTCGCGTGGATCACGAACGCGGCGAGAGCCGTCGGAATCCCCCACAGCGCGATCTCGATCGGCTCCAGCGCGATGCCCACGTCCCGCCAAAAGCCCTGGATCAACAGCACCGCGCCGAACGCGACGAAGATGTCTTCGCCGAAGAACAGTCCGACGTTGTCCGTCGCGGCGGCGAGCGCTTTCAAGCGCTCGGTCTCCGCTTCGGGCAGTTCCCCGTGAGCACGGTTCGCGGCCGCTTCGGTCATCGGCGCGATCAACGGGCGGACGGTCTGCGCATGGCCACCGAGGCCCGTGAGTCCGAGCGCCGCGCCGAGCTGGCGCAGGAACAGATACACGGTCAACAACCGACTCGCCGTCGCGCCGCGCAGGCGCAGCACGACGCGCTGCGCGTGCTCGCGCAGGCCATTGCGCTCGAGCAGTCCGATGACCGGCAGCGTCAACGCGAAGACGAGCAGGAAGCGCGCGCCGAGGAATGCCTCCCCGATCGTGGCGAGCAGCTCCAGGATCGACATGCCCGCGCACGCGCCCGCGGTCAGCGCGGCCGTGACGACGACGACCACGGGATGCACGCGCAGGACGAATCCGACGACGACGACTCCGAGCGCGAGCAGGGGCAGCGCGTTCATCGGAACTCCGGCGCGGCGATGCGTACCCCGGCGGCGTCCAGCGCTGCGCGCAGCGCGCGCGCGAATGCTGCCGCATCGGCGCGATCACCATGGATGCAGACGGTGTCCGCGCGCACCTCGATTCGCTCGCCCGTCAGGGCATCGACGACTCCGTCCCGCAGCATCCCGAGGACTTGGCGCACCGCGGCATCGGCGTCGTCGATGCACGATCCTTCCATGGATCGCGGCGCGAGCGAACCATCCGCGAGCACGCGACGGTCGGCGAAGACCTCCGAGAGCACGCGCATCCCCGCCGCCACGCCGACGGTGAGGAGCGCACCGCCACTGCGCCCGACCAACACGAGACCCTCATCGACGTCGCGCACACCATCGACGATCGCGCGCGCGAGGCGGGCGTCGGCGGCGGCTTGGTTGTACAGCGCGCCGTGCGGTTTCACGTGCCGTAGACGACCGCCGGCATTCGCGACGTGACCCGCGAGCCGCTCGATCTGCGCGCGCACCATCGCTCGCACCTCGAGCAGCGGCATCGCCAGCGTGCGGCGACCGAAGTGTTCGGGGTCGGGCCAACCCGGATGCGCTCCGATTGCGATGTCTTGAGCCATCGCGATCTGGATCGTGCGCTCCATCGTCACATCGTCGCCGGCGTGCGCGCCGCAGGCGATGTTCGCACTGCTGACGCACGGCAACAGCGCGGCGTCGTCGTAGCCCTCCCCCACGTCGGCATTGAGATCGATCGACGTCATGGGGAGCGACCCGCGAGAGCCGCGCGCAGCCGCGCGAGCGCCGTCTCCCGTTCGACCCAGCGCGCTTGCGCTTCGTCGACACCGATCCACGCGAAGCGCACTCGTTCTCCGGGGCGCAACTGCGCGGCGCGCGTGAGCTCGACGCTCGCGAGCGTGCCGATGACCGGATAGCCACCCGTGGTCTGGTGATCGGCGAGGAGCACGATCGGATGGCCATCGGGTGGCAATTGGATCGTGCCCGCCGTCACCGGGCTCGAGATGCGTTCGACGAGGTCCTCGGCCCGCAGCGGCGCCCCGCCGAGGCGCACGCCCATGCGATCCGCGCGCGCATCGACGACGAACTCCCGCCGCACGAACTGGTCGAGTCGATCGAGATCGACGTCGGCCGGCACGTGCGGCACGACGCGCAGCATCGGCGTCGTGACGAGATCGAGCTCACGCGCCCACACGGCGATGCGCGGCGACGCGAGGAACGGACCCTTCCCCTCCGCTGCGGGGAACGGAGTCGACGCGATCGGCAACTCGTCGCCCGCCCGGAGCTCGCGCCCCTGCCATCCACCGAAACCCGCCGTGCGGTCGGTTGCGCGACTCCCGAGCACCGACGGCACGTCGATGCCTCCGGCGATGCCGAGATATGCGCGCGCGCCGCGCTGCGGCTTCGTGAAGTCGAGCACCGTGCCGCGCCGCACCGACAGCGCCCGCCAACGTGGAACGTCGACGCCGTCGATCCGCGCACCGAGGTCCGCGCCGCACAGCGCGATCGCCGCGTCGACGGAAAAGCGCAGGCGTGGACCGACCAGAGTGCATTCGAGCGTGGCCGCGTCGTCGTCGTTGCGCAGCAGTGCGTTCGCGACGCGATGGGACAGCGGATCCGCCGCGCCGCCGGGCGTGACGCCCCAGTGCAGGACGCCGCGCCGCGGCAGCGCTTGCACGGTCGTCCATTGGCCGGGAGCGAGCACGGTCAGGCGTCCCACGCGACCTCCACGTCGTGGAACCGCGCGGCCTCGATCGGCGTGAAGCGCACGCGATCGCCGGCCTGGAGCCAAGTCGCCGGCTCGCGCGTGACGTCGAACAAGCCACGCGGGGTGCAGCCGATGATCTGCCAACCGCCCGGAGTCGCCGACGGATAGATGCCCGTCTGTGCACCGGCGATGCCGACCGCGCCCGCGGCGACGCGAGTCCGCGGAGTGGCGCGCCGCGGCGTCGCGAGCCCCGCATCGAGTCCGAGCAAGTACGGGAAGCCGGGAGCGAAGCCGAGGAACGCCACCGTGTACGTCGCGGCATGGTGGCGCGCGACGACCTCGCTCGGCGTGAGGCCGCAATGCGCGGCGACGTGCGCGAGGTCCGGGCCGTGCTCGCCGCCATAGGCGACCGGAATCACACGTTCCCGCGCATCGTGCGGCGTCGACTCGGGCTCGGTGGGCGCGGTCGCGAGCTGCGCGTCGAGCGCGGACGCGAACGCGACTCCCGGCGCGAGTTCGCGTCGGAGCCAGGCCCGTGGATCGAAGTGGACGACGACCGCGGTGTACGCCGGCACGACGTCGACGATGCCCGCGAGCCCGCAGTTGCGCACGCGCGTCGCCAACGCCAGAACGCGTGCGGTCACGTCGGCGTCGATGCGATCGCCGAGGACGAACCGGACCGCGCGGTCACCGAGGGGAGTGCTGCGGAGGGCGACGGGTTTCGGGCTCACGCCCAGAGTTCAGCGAATCGTCCGAGCGAACGCGAGCCGGCCGCGGCGGACGGCGTGCGCGCGTTCAACCCTCGGACCGCGTCAACTCGATGGACTTCAGCCACTTCTCGATCGTCTTGACGTTCTTCGCGCGATCGCCACTGCTGCCGACCGCGGAGATCACGAACACGACGACGCGGCCCTTGTCCTCGATGAACCACACGTCGAGCGCGGATTCGCCCGCGAACGGCACCTCGCGCTCCATCTCGAGGTGGCTGCCCTTCAGCCTCCCGAGCGTCGCGGGCTTCGCTTTGGGCGGCTTGTCGCCGTCTTGGGGCGCGCCGAGGAAGCCGTCCGTGTAGCGCTCGGCGAGCCACTGCTGCTTGTTCTTGACTCCGGGTTCACCCCACAACACGGCGACGGAAACCGCCGCGAGTTCGACCACGGACTGGTCCTCTCCGCGCAGGAACGCGGTGAAGCCGAACTCGTCGGCGCGGGTGAAGAACAGCGGCTTGGGCAGTGGGTCCTTCGCCTTCAGGCCGAGCTTGGCGTTGGTGTAGACGCCATCGACGACGAACGGGCTGCTTGCCAGCGGCTTGATCGCGTCGAGGACCTGCTGCATCTGCGCCATCGGATCTCGACCGCCGCCGCGACCGCCTCGGCCTCCTCCGCCGCCGTCGTCGGGCAGCGCCGGCGCGGTGGTCTCCCCGGCCGGAGTCTCGTCGTGCACCGGCGCGGGTTGACCGCGATCGAAACGCACCGACGTCAGCACCTTGCGTGCTTCGGCGAGGATCGCGTCGCGCTCGTCGCCGCGCGCCAGGAGTTCGACCAGCGGCACGAATGGACCGTCGAGCACCAAGTTGCCCTCGAGGTGCAGCGGCGCGCGCGTGCCCTTTTCGACACCCTTGCGTCCCAAACGCTTCAAACGCGTGCCGTCGTCCTGGATCGGCTCTTCCTTCAGGTCGGCTTCGATCGTCTCGAATCGCCCGACGTACGACGCGCCGAGCAAGCGCTCGGCGTCGACCGCCTGGTCGTCGAACGCGATGCGCAGCGATTGACCGTCACCGAAGGCGCGGATCGAAACCCGCACGCGCCCGACGATCTCGCCGTCGTTCGCGCGCTTCAGCACCGTCGCGGCGACGTCGGTCGCGTCCGCGAACACCCAGCCGGCCGGGACGTCGAACGCGAGTCCGCCGTAGCCGCCGGAATACGACGTGCCGTTCACGCGAGCGAACGTGCGCGCCGGGGGTTTGGCTTGGAACTCGAGGTCGCCGTCGACCTCGATGCGATCGAGCCGGCCGAGATCGCGGGAGCGATCCAGACCGATCGCCAGCGAAAACGTCGAGAACGCGCCGGCCGCGCGCGCGAACGCGTTGCCACGCCCTCCGGCGCCGTCCCCGCGGCCGCCTCCACCCTCGCCGCGACCGCCGCCGTCACCGCGTCCGCCGCGCGCCGCCGGCGTGGCCGCGGGCGCGACGAAGTCCGTCCACCGGAACATCCGCTCGGTGGTCAGGATCTGATCGCCGTCCCACACGACGATGCGGACGGACTTCTGCGGCGCTGCCTTCTCGCCGCCGCGCGCGCCGCGCTCTTGCGCAGCCGCCTCGAACGACGCCACCAGACACGTCGCAAGGACGACGAGGTGTCGCACGGGAATCTCCTCGGAGCACGAGAACGAAGGCGAACCCTACCAACCGGGCGGCGAGTCCTACGACGCCGAGGGTCGCGGAGCAGCTCGGTTCCGGCACGCCGTTGCGGAGACCTGGACCTCGGATCGATCGCGCATGAAGCGGTCCGTCAGCGGACCCCTTCGCGATTCAACTTCTCGCGCGCGCGCAGAGCGAGCGGCGATTTCGGCACCTTGCGCAACACGAGGTGCAGCACTTTGCCGCCGAACTCCTTCGCGACGCCTTGGCCCTCGACGAAGTGCCAGCCGACGAAGAACAGATCTTCCGCCGTCAGCACGGTCTCGCGCCGCAGCCGGTCGAACAGGCCGAACTTCGGGTTCTGGACGACCGTCGTCAGGTGCTCGAGTGCGGGATCGGTGTCGCGCGCGTCTTTCTGCGGATCGCGCGGCGAGAGCTTCAGCAGCATCACCGCCAGTTCGAAACGCACGTCGTCGTCGAGGATGCCGTGGCGCTCCAACAGACGCAGCGTGCGTGCGGCATCGTCGAAGTGCTTGGTGCGCTTGCGGCGCAGCGCGCGCTTCACCATCGCGTCGCGTGCCGAGGCCTCGGAGACCGAACGCAGGAGGAACAGGTTCGGCTCGTAGAGCTTTTGGTCGGCGTCCAACAGGCGCGTGACCTTGTCGCCGAGGCGACGCACCTGCTCCTTCGAGAACTGCGCGCCGTGCGGCTTCAGGATGCGCGCGAACGTCCAGGCGCGCTCCATGTGCGTCTCGCGCAACAGGCGCTCGAACAGCACCGAACGCGCGGTCGGAATCGCCATCAGCGAATCCGAGGCGAGATCGCGGATCGTCGGGTCGTGGTCCTCGAGGAAGCGGCCGAGCAGATCGACCGACTCCCGCGTGTCGAACTCGCGCAGCTTGGTGACGGCGAAGCGGCGGACGTCGAGATGCTGGCTGTGCGTCAGGTCTTGCAGCAACGACGCCGCACTCTTGCCGAGCGTCATCGGACGCAGCACGTCGAGCGTCGGCGCCACGATGTGCGCGAAATCGGTTTCGGACAACAACGGCAGAAGCTTCTTCAGCAGGGATTCCGACGCGCGCGGGGCGCGCGGCATCGTGCGCAACGCGACCAACGCAGCGTGGCGGATCGTCTGGTCGTGCGCGGGACCGAGGTACGACAGCGCGAGCGCTTCCGCGCTCAGGTCGTCGAGGAAGCCGAGCGCACGCAGCGCGGCGGTCTTCGCCCGCTTGTTGCCCTTGACCGCGCGGCCGCCGAGGAACGCTTTGATCTGGGTGAGGAATGCCCGCTTGTCGCGCGGGCTCGCGGTCTTCATCTCGCGTCGGATGCCCTGCAGAGTCTCCTCGACGACGGCTTCGTCGTCGTCTTGCAGTGCCTCCAACAACAGCCGGGTCGCATCCCCGCCGCGCACGCGTGCCAGCACCAGATTGATCCCGCGACGTTCCGCCGCAGACGCGGTCTTGAAACGCGCGGCGAGGTCACGGGCCACGCCCGCTCCGAGCCCAGCGAGCGCCCGCACCGCCTGCTCTCGCAGCTCGGAGTCCCCGGCCAGGATCGGCAGCACGAACGGGATCGATTCCCGCGACGCGATCTTCTCCAACGCGGCGAGGGCGTAGCCCTTCACGTGACGGTCTTGGCCGTTTCCGAGCAGGTGCCCGAGCTCTTTGACGACGAAGCTGTCCCGGACCTTCAATTCGCCGAGCACCACGGCCGCGGCGCACTGGTACTCCGGGCGGTCCTTCTTCAACAGTGCGCAGATCCGCCGCACCTGTTCGTTCATGCGCGAGGGGTCCCTTCCATATGCCGACGCCGGGGCGGGGCTACCCCGCACGGGCACGATACGTTCACGGCGGCGAGAACCCAACTCGGCTGTGGAAAACTTGTTGGGGACGATCGGCGGACCGACGCGACCGCCGCGGCGCATGGCATCACCGCCCGTGCTGGCGAGCACGCGAGCACCCGATCCCCGCGATCAGGGCACGAGCAGCCGGATCGCCCCAGGGACGACCTCGACCTCGAACGACTGCCCCTCCAACACGTCGCCATCGACCTGAGCGCAGGTCTTCACCGCGCAGCGCAGCGTGGCCCGAGCCGCGCTGGCCCGACGGGCATCGGGCATCGCTTCGAATCCACGTAACCACCCATTCCACATGAGTTTGAGCATGCGCGGACCGAGCGCCCCGGGAATCGCGACGACGTCCAAACGGCCATCGTCGAACAGCGCCTTGCGCATCACCCGCAGCGGACCGCCGTAGGACGCCAGATTCGCGACCGCCACGTAGCGCGCGGCCGAGAGCCACGGCTTCCCGTCGATGTGGACATCGACGGCGGTTCCATCCGCGGCGGCGACGGCGCCGAGTCCCGCCCGCAGGTAGCCGACCTTCGTCAGCGCACCCGTTCGGGCCTCGTGCAATCGTTGGACGGTCAGCGCGTCGAAGCCGACGCTGAACAGGAAGGAGAAGGAGCGCGGGACGCCACCGTCGCAGGCCACGCGTCCGGCGTCGACTTGCACCGAGCGACCGGCGAGCAACATGCGGGAAATGCCGCCCGGGTCCCGCGGCAGGCCGAACTCCTTGGCCACGACGTTCCCGAGCCCGGCCGGCACGATCGCGACCGGGACTTCCGGACCGCGTTTGCCCACGACGACCTCGTTGAACGTTCCATCACCGCCACATGCGACGACGACCCCGTGCTCGACTTCGGCCGCGAGCCGCCGGGCATCTCCGGCAGCTCGCGTCATCTTCACGGTCGCGGTCGTACCCACCGCCCGGATCCGGTCGGCAACGGCCTCCGCCAAGCGCAGCGCTTTGCCACTGCTCGAAATCGGATTGACGATGAAGGTGAAATCCGCAGCCATGTTCGACCGAACCGCGCGGCGCCCCATGCGTTGAAGCCGTTCGCGGCGGGAGCGAACCTATGATGCTTCTCCGCGAACGCAAGTCATCCCCCTGTCCGTCCCATTCGTCGAGGCACTCATGAGCATCCGAGCGTTGGTGGTCGCCGTGTCGTCGTTGGTATGCGTCGGATCCGCGTTCGCGGACCTCGCGAAGGCCGTGAACCCGATCGTCCGCGGCCTGCGCATCGCGCAGAACGCGGATGGCAGCTACGGCGCGCCCGAGCATCAACCTCTCGCGACCGCGCGCGCGCTGCAGGGCTTCGGCCGCTGCTCCGAGAAGTACACGACGCAGGACGGCCCGTTCGTCCGCAACGGGGTTGCGGCGCTGCTCAGCCACCAGCAGGCGGACGGTTCGTTCGCCGGCCCCGACGAGCCGTTGCGCCTGCGCATCACCCAAGAGGCGGCGAAGGCGCTCGACCTGGTCGCGAAGACGGCGGAGTACGACGCGCCGAAGGCGAAGGCCAAGGCGTTCCTCGATGCCGAGGCGACGCGCGCACTGAACCAAAAGGACGCCGACCATGCCGTCGACCGCGCGCTCGGCGGACTGGGCGGGAGCGCCGCCGACTCGCACGACACGGCGGCGCTCGAAGCGCTGGCGGCCCAAGCGGTGACGCCGGAGAACGCGCACGAGATGGCCGACGTGCTCATCGCCGTGATCGACGCCGTCGAGCGCGACGCTGCGGCGAAACCGAAGGCGACGCCGGAGGACAAGCCGATTCCGGACGCGCCGCGCCGCGCGCTGCCGAAGGACGATGCCGAGCGCATCGCCCGCATCGACGAAGCACTGAAGTTCCTCGAGGCCCAGCAGAAGGACGGCCGCTTCGGCTTCGACGCCGACTCCGACGCGGGAGTGACGGGCATCACGTTGACCGCCGTCATGCGCATCAGCGAAGAACTCGGCCGCCCGCATCCGGCGTACGTCGCGCCCGGTCTCGCCTGGCTCGCCTCGCTGCAGAAGGAAGACGGCGGCATCTACGAGCACGGCCTGAAGAACTACATCACGAGCGTCGCCATCGAAGCGCTCGCCACGTCGAAGGACCCGCAGTTCCGCCCGAGCATCGACAAAGCCGTCGCGTTCCTCGAGCTCACGCAGCTCGACGAGGGCGAGGGCTATTCGGCCGAGGAGGACAACTACTACGGCGGCTTCGGCTACGGCTCTGCGGAGCGCCCGGACCTGTCGAACAGTCACTTCGCGATCGAAGCGCTGCACGCCGCGGGCGTGCCGACCGATCGCGAGGCGTACTCGAAGGCCGTCGAGTTCCTGCGCCGTTGTCAGAACCTGAAGGAGACCGGGCCGATTCCGATCACGCGACCGGATGGCAAGGTCGCCGTCGCCGGCACCGACGGTGGCGCGCAGTATCGCCCGGGTGATTCGAAGGCGGGTGACGTGACCAATCCGGATGGAACGGTGTCTCCGCGCAGCTACGGCTCGATGACGTACGCGCTGCTGAAGTCGTACCTGTTCGCCGGTCTCGATCCGAAGGATCCGAAAGTGGCCGCGGCGATCGGTTGGATCCAGCAGAACTTCACGCTCGACGTGAATCCGGGCTTCACGCAAGGCAAGGGCGCCGAGTACCAGGGTCTCTACTACTACTACGTGACGCTCGGTCGCGCGCTCGAGGCCTACGGTCAGGACACCATCACCGACAAGACGGGCAAGGAGCGGTCGTGGAAGCGTGAGCTCGCGGAAGCCGTGCTCTCGCAGCAGACGACCGACGGGTATTGGATCAACCAGCGCTCCGCCCGTTGGATGGAAGGCAACAAAGTCCTGACGACGGCGTACGCGCTGCTCGCGCTCGACACGACTCGTTGAACGACCCCGGGCGACGCGGCTTCTTCGGATTGCCGGCGTGGCTCCTCGTCACGCTGCTGCTGATCGTCCAAACGGCGATCAGCGCGGCGTGGATGCACACCAACGGCTTCCTCGAGCGCCCACCGACGATCGAGCAGGCGTACTACCGCGCCCGCGCGCTCGACCTGCTGTTGGTGCTGCAGCACGACGGTGTGCTCGCGTGGGCGAAGGCGTGCTTCACGCAGGCCGAGTTCCGCACGTTCCTGTTCCCCGCCGCGGTCAGCCTGGTCGCGGCGGGCAGCGCGCATGGCGTGCAGCCGATCCACATGTGGATCACGATCGCCGCGTTCTCGACGGTGTTCACGATCGCGAGCTACCGGCTGGCGCGCAACTTCGGGTCGCCACGCTTCGCGTGGTGCGTCGCGGCGGTGACGCTGTGCTGTCCGGTCGTCGTCGCGTATCAGCGGCCGTTCTATCCGCAGTTCCCGATGAAGGCGTTCGCGCTGCTCGCGCTCGACTTCCTCGTGCGCAGCCGTGGCTTCGCCTGTCGACGGTCCAGCGTCGGCTTCGCCGCGGCGACGGCGATCGCGACGATGTGCAAAGTGATTGCGCCGCTGTACCTCGCGGGTGCCGCGCTCGCCGCGGCGGCATTCGGACTCGTCGATCCGGCACGGCGCCGCGCGACGCTGAAGAACCTCGGCGTGGCGACGCTGGTCGTCGTCGTATTGCTCGCTCCGTGGCAAGCGATCGCATACCCGAAGCTCATGACCTACACGAAGAGCGCGACCGATGACTCGATCGCGCTGCGCCAGATGGCGGACAAGACGAGCTTCACGCGTTGGACGTACTACCCGCGTCATCTGTACGAGAACGGCTTCGGCGCTCCGCTCGCGCTGCTGATCGCCGGCGCGGGCGTCGTGACGCTCACGCGGCTGCGCAAGCGTGCGCGCGACCCACGGCGGCGCGAAGCCGGACTCGTGTTGGCGGCGTCGGCCGCGCTGTGCTTCCCGGTGCTGACGTATGGGCAGACGGCCGCGCAGAGTCAGTACGTGCTGATCTACGTCCCGCTCGGCGTGCTGCTGTTGGCGCTGACGATCGCGGACAGCGCGCGCTTGGTGCCGCGGCGCGTCGCGTCCATCGCGACCGCGGCCGCCGCGCTGTTCGGACTCGCGCTGGTGCTACGGCCTCCGTCGCGCGACGTCGCGGGCTTCGCGCTCGGTCCGCTGCCGGTCGTGGTTCGCGTCGACTGGTTCATCACCGATCTGCCGCGGCAGCGCTTCATGATCGAGTCGAGCACTCCCGAGTCGTGGCCGATCACCGCGGTCACGCGTGCGATGCTCGAGCACTCGCCGTCACGCCCGCCGCGCGTCGCGACCACGCACATGTACCTGTGCGGACCGAATCTCGAGCACGAAGCGAAGCTGCTCGGCCGCTCCATCGAAGAGGTGGTGCCGGATTGGGCGGCGGCCCTGCGGCCGGGCGGAGACCTGTCGTTCCTGACCCGCGTCGACTTCCTCGTGATCGACAGCCAGGACTTCGCGGTCGACGCGGCAGTGGCCGCTCTCGCACGAGTCGGGATCGGGTCGCGGGAGATCCTTCGGGTACAGACGGCGCCTCACGTCACGATCACGTTGCTGGCTCTCGAACCGACCTGAACCGTTGCCGCGGCGACCGACGTTCTCGTCGAATCGCGCTGCGCGCGGTCGCATCGGGGAATCCGGGCGGAATCGAACCTCCCGTCGGATCCTCGGCTCCACGCGTAGCTTGCGTCGCCCGCTCCGCGGCGCCTCGAGCGCCGCGCGCAGACCGAAATCAACCGACCTGCAGGCCGCCTCGGCGTGGATTCCGGGCTATAGTTCCGGGCCTTTCTCGCCCGATTCCGGTCGTTGCGCCATGCATCGACGCCGGGCGATCCGGCCACGATTCCACCTCTTCGGCTCGAACGGACGACAGCACCATGCGCGGCCCCCTGAACCGCATCTTCGCGACCACTGGGTCGATGAAGACCCAGATGAAGATCGCGAGCCGCTACGCCTACGCGGCGTTGCGTCACGGCACTCCGAAGAAGTGGTGGAACGCCTACAAGGTCTGGCGCGCCCGTGCGCGCGGCGACATCACCGTCGACGGCTTCCCGTTCGTGTTGAAGATCGAGTCGACGAACATCTGCAACCTCGAGTGCCCGTTCTGCCTCGATCGCGATCGCTCGCAGTTCAAGGGCGACGGCATGCGCGGCTTCGGGCGCATGAAGGCCGACTTCTTCAAGCGCGTCATCGACCAACTCGGTCCGTACGCGTTCAACGTGAACATGTACGGGTCGGGCGAGCCACTGCTGTTCCCCGAGGCGTACGAGATGATGCGCTACGCGGCCGACAAGAACGTCGGCGTGCGCATCTCGTCGAACCTGTCGATGCGGGACTTCGACGACGCGATGGCCGAGAAGGTCGTCACGTCGGGCATCGAGCACCTGATCGTGTCGTGCCACGGCGCGAGTCAGGAGACCTACGAGAAGTACATGATCGGCGGCAACTTCGAGCGCGTGACGAAGAACATGCGCAAGCTGGTCGAAGCGAAGAAGCGGCTCGGCAAGAAGCTGCCGTTCATCGATTGGCAGTTCTTGTTGTTCCGCCACAACCAGCACGAAGTGAAGAAGGCGCAGGCGATGGCCGACGACATCGGCGTCGACTTCGTGCGCTTCATCTACCCGAACATTCCGCCCGAGTTCAAAGAGGAGTGGAAGCCGCGCGCCGAAGGCGAGGCGTCCGACTACCAACCGGTGCCGAACGCGCCTGCGAACGCCCAGCAGAAGAACGGCGCGGCGGCGCCCGCGCCCGCGGCTCCGGCTCCGGTCGCCCAGGCGGCGCCCGCGCCCGCCGCGGCCGGCAAGAAGCTGCCGCGCATCAACGTCGAGAGCTGCTCGTGGCCGTATTACTCGATCTACTTCAACTGGGACGGCGGCATCCTGCCGTGCTGCGACGGCACGACGAAGCCGAGCTACGACCTCGGCAAGTTCTCCGAAACGACGGACATCAACGACATCTGGAACGGTCCGGACTACCAGCTCGTGCGTCGCTACGCGAACTTCGAGATCGCGCCGCAGGACATGGACGCGCGCTACACCTGCGCGAGCTGCTTGAAGCCGCTCGCTCCGTTCCTGATCAAGCAGAAGGGTCTGCCGCTCGATCCCGCGATCGAGCAGAAGGTCGACCACGCGCTGGCGAACGCCAAGAAGGCGTTCAAACCAGCGGCGGTCGCGGCGAAGACCTGACGCGCGGCGCGCACCAGGATCTTCGATCCCGATCGCGCGCCGCCGATGGCCACGCGTTACCGGATCACACCGGGCGCGAGACGCCGTAAAAGTCGTACAGGCCGTTGGCCCACGACACGTCGCTCGTGTCGGGCCAGTTGTCCTTGTCGAATCCGGGCGCGTTCTTCAAACGCTCCTTGTCGATCGACAGGCGATAGCAGTTCTCCGTGTCGTCGTAGCGCAGCGTCGCCCACGGGATCGCGAACAACTTGTTGCCGACGCCGAGGAATCCCCCGAACGACAACACCGCGTACATCACGCGGCCGTTGACGACATCGAGCATCACTTCCTCGATCTTGCCGAGGCTGTCGTTTTGCAGATTCATGACGTTGGTGCCGATCACGGAGCTGGCCGAGATCGCGTTCGTGTGGTGCGAAGTCATGAGGTCTCCTTGGTCTTTCGACCGGTTCATGCCGAGTGAAGAAACGTGCGGGCGGTGAGCGGAAGCTCCGCAACGCCTGCGACTCGCCATTCCGCAAGCGCCTTGCCGAACGCCGCGCACCTTGTCAGCGCGCGCGAAGCGTCGGCCATTGGCATGTGTGGGGCGTCGGCGGCCGGCGCACTTGTAGAAACGAAACTGCTCGGTCACGGGAGCTTCCTCCATGCAACCCGAGCTGCGAGATCGGCACGCGCGTTGTTGAGAGCTCCCTCGGCCGAGCGAATCCGTTCGGCGCCCGATGAACCAAGACCGAGGAGGAGCCATGACCGGCAAGAATCCGAACGACACCAAGAACCAGGGCAATCAGGGCAGCCAGGGCAATCAGGGCAATCAGGGCAAACCGGGGAATGAGGGCGCCCGAGGTGATCACGGCAATCAGGGCAAGGCGGCGGGCGGCAACGTCGGAGGCGTGTCCCGCGAGTCCGGCACACCGACCGGCGGACGACCGGCCGCGACCGACGCGCCGCGCACTGCGCCCAGCACGCAACGCGACAAGAACCCGAGCGCCGCGCACGAGAGCGACAAGCACCGCGACGCGACGCAGCGCGGCATGCCCGACCAGGGCCGCGGAACGCCGGGCCAGGCGCAGGCCGAGCAGGGCGGATCCGCGCAGCGCGGAAGCTCCGGTGCGTCGAACCCGAGCGCGAACGACAAGCACCAGCGCCCGGGCGAACGCGGTGAAAGCGCCCGCTCCGGTTCCGCCGGCATGCAGGCGAAGTCGGACGCCGACGACGAGTCCTGCGCCGACGAACGCAAGGACGAAGCGCATCGCGTCAGCGACGCGTCCCGTCGCAGCACGTCGAACAAGGGCCAAGAGAAGATGAACGAAGACGCCGCGGGTTGATCCCGCGCCGGATTCCGTCGAGCTCTCCCGTCGCGAGTCGTGGCTTCTCCGGAGGTCGCGTCTCGCGACTCGCCGATTCGGGCGACGCTACGCGTGCCGAGCCAGAACACGATGTGCACCGAAAGACGGCGGACATGGTGTCGGAGTTCGGATCGGCGTTCCGCGATGCGGAATGCATCGCATGCCCAATCCGCCGAGTCTTGCTGCGCCGCGCTCGACCGACGTCACGGATCCGGCGCGACGGCGCGTTCTCCCGCCGTGACGACGATCGGGTCCGCGCGGTCGTCGGCGAGCAGCGTGTACGAACCGGCCGGAACGAGCGGCATCGTGAACTCACCCGTCGAAGGATCGCAACGCGCGTTGACCAACACGACGGTGCCATCGGCTCGCTCGGCGCGCGCTTGGACCATGCGCATGCGCGTTCCGGTTCGCGATCCGACGATGGAACCGCAGCGTTCGATGACGTCGACCACGTTGTGACCGACTCCAATCGTGCAGGGACGCAGGATCGACGTCGAACCCGAGCTCGTCGGGAGCGAGACCTTCAGTACACACGGGCCGACCGACGCGGGCTCGATGCGGTACGCGCCCGACGGTGTGATCGCCGCGCCGCGGAGACTCGATCGAATCATGCGTGCGTCGAGACTCGCGGCGGTGCGATCGTCGGCTTCGACGAGGGCGATCGCGATGCCGTACGTGTTCGCATCACCGATGCGCACGACGCCCTCGACGACCACGCGCGCCGGAGCGTCGTACGTGAGATCGAGCGTCGACGTCGTCCCCTCGGCGACGACGACGTCGCCCGCCGGAGCGATGGGTCGATCCGCGTTCCGCACGGGAACGTCGTCCTCGAGCGCGACCGCGAACTCCCAACGGCCGGGCGCGAGGCCCGCGAAGCGATACGTCCCGTCCTGCGTCACGCGCGTCGCCTTGCGTTCGCCGACGCCATCGCTCGCGAGCACGGCCAAGCCCGTGGCGGATTCGATCCCACGCACGCGCACGAGTCCCGTGACGACACCGCCGCGCGTCAACCGCAGGCGGACGATCCGCTCGGGCGAGAGATCGGCCGCGACGAGGTCGTGCCGCGCCGGCGCTGACCCACGGCACGTCGCGCGCAAGAACCAGTGCTCACCTTGCGCGAGATCGCCGATGCCGACCTTGACCTCGGCGTTGGGCTCGATCGTCCGCACTGAAACGACCTCCGCGGCACGGGTCGCCAAACCACCCCATTCCCAGCCGGACGCACCGCCCATCTCGCGGGCGACCGTGAGATGGATCGGCCCCGCCGAGGCTTCGGCGCCTTCGACGACGACACGCAAGCTCGGGACCACCCGTAGCAGGATCGCGTCGAGGGCGGGATCGTGGTCCCCCCGATAGGGCCCGAGTTGCACGGGCGTGCGATCGTGACCCTCGATCCTGAGCGTGAACTCGCGCGGCGGCGTCGGAACGCGCGCGATCCCGTCGTCGCCCGACCTCACGCTGAAGGCGCGCGCGCCCTCGCTCCGTCCGAGCACGGCAGGAGAACCGTCGTCCCACGTTGCGATCACCGTGGCGCCGGCGAATGGGGTTCGCGTGTCCGCGTCGAGGATCGTGAGGTCGAACGTCGGCGTCGTGGGCTTGCGCAGGACGACATCGCGCTCACCGCCACGCACGCGTTGTGCGGTCGCGGTTCGCCCATCCTCGAACGTCGCCAAGAAGTTCGTCTCGGCGTCGGCATCGGCACGACAGCGGAACGCTCCGTCCGCATCGCTGCGAACGACGTGCGTCCCCATGCGGAATCCGCCGGCACTCGATTGGACCAACCGCGTCCAACGCACGGGGACGTCCGCGAGCGGGTGGTCGGATTCGTCGACGACACGACCGACGATCGACTCGTCGTTGCGCAGCGGGCGGACTGCGATGCGCACGTCCGCATCGAGGCCCGCGGAGACGCCCACCGGCGTCGCTGCATCGACTCCGTGGTCGCGAGCCTCCGCGACGAGTGCGTACCAACCTTCGCTCAACCCCTCGAACGCGAAGCGTCCATCGGCATCCGTCGCGACGCGTGCGACGACGTCGTCGAGTCCCACGGCCCATTGGTCTTGGCTCAGGAAGCCCTCGTGCAGTCGCAGAGTCGCGACGATCGGACGGTCGGCCGCATCGACGACGCGCCCGCGAATCGCGCCACCCGCCGGCATCACGACGCGACCGAGCTCCCGCACTTCGCCGACGTCGCACCGCACGCGCTTCGTCACCGTTGCGCGTCCGACCGCGCGCGCGACGACGTCTTGGATGAACGCGGTGCCGGGCTCGACCGGCGGATCGCACTCGACGCGGAAGCGGCCGTCGACGCCCGTCGTGCTCGAGGGCGATCGTGGGTCCGATCCGGCGCGGACCACGGCCCCCTCGATCGGGGAGCCGTCGGGCGCTTCGCAGACTCCCGTGAGTGCGACGCGATCGAGCGCGGCGACGGGCACGGCGCTCGCTTCTCCTGCCACGTTGCTGCGGGTCGGAGTCTGCGCATCCGCGCGCACGTTTGCCGGCGTGCCTTCGATGACGCGGCCGACTTCCTGTGCGGGCGTGCCGATCACCGGATCGCGATCGGACCCATCGACGAAGACATGGACGAAGGACGCCGCTCCGATCAACACCGCGACCGCGACGCCGGCCCAGACTTTCGCACCCATCGTGATTCCCTCCGCGACGACGAATTCGAGGGCACGCGACGACCCCGCCAGTCCCACGAGCCCACGCGCCGTCGCGCCCGGAGCGTCGTCCTTCAAGCGCTCGCGCAACGACGACCGAGCCGTCCTCAAGCGCGAGCGGACGGTCTCGACCGGGACGCGCAGCCGCGCGGCCACCTCGGCCTCCGAGGACTCGTCGAGGTAGCGCAACAGCACGGTCGAACGAAACGGCTCCTCGAGCGCGAGCACGGCGCCGAGGACACGACCGCGAAGCTCCTCGGTCTCGGCGATGCGCGCCGGATCGGGCATCGCCTCGAGCAGCGGCGCAGCGCGCTCGTGCGTAAGCCTGCGGTGCGCGTCGCGCTTGCGATTCAGAGCCAAGCGTCGCGCGATGCGGGACAGCAGTGGAGCGCGGACGTCACCGCCCCGCGCTCCGTGACGCAGAGCCGCCAACCACGTTTGCTGGACGACGTCGTCGGCAGCGTCGGGATCGACGAGCAAGTCGGCCGCGATCCGCCGCACGAGCGAACGGTGCGCGAGCAGCACGTCGAGGGTCACGTCGGCGGTCGTCATGGCGGGGATTCAACACCGCTCGACCGACCGATGGGTCACGCGATCTTCCGCGGTCCTTGGCTGCTCCCCGATCCCGACTCCGAGCCGGTCGAGTCAGTCCTTCGTTCCGCCAACCGTCGTGACCTCGCCCGGGACGACGTCGACCGTCGCCAGGAGTTCGCCGTCAACCAGGACCGTGGAGCTGCCCGCGACGACCGGGCCGGTCGACCAGCGACCGTCGGGCCCGGCGATGGCGATCGCGCGAGCGACCGTCTGCGCGTCGATGTGGAGTTCGACGTCGATGCGCGCTTCGCGCGGCGGATCGAGCGTGCCTTCGAGCCGACCGGTCGTGACGTCGAAGCGCGTGAAGGTCGTCCCGACGGCGAGATCCACGACGCGGGTCAGGCAGGATTCTTGGGTCGCATCCGGCAAGAACGCGAAGAGAACGTGCCTCCCGGGACGGTGGGCGCAGAGTTCGAACGTGCCGTCGGGGGCAGCGTGGACGAGGTCGATGGCGCCCCGTCGCCAGCCGAAGTCGGGTGCGAGCGGCTCCGCGACATCGAGCGCCTCATAGAGCTCCAGTTGGAGTCCGCTGCTCGGACCCCCATCCATGGTCGTCGCACCGTGTACCGACACCGTCGGGGCGCGCGCGCCGACGAGATCGACGCGCGTGGTCGCTCCGGACACCACAACTGCGTTCGGAGGTGGGATCGCCCGGTCCGTTCGGTTGAACGACCCGAACGACGTCACGTCCGCCACGTCAAAGCGTGGTTCGACCCGCCAAGGCCCCGGCTCGAGCCGATCGATGCGGTAGGTGCCGTCCTCCGCGACCCGAGTGTGGCGCCGAGGCCTTAGCCAATCTCGACCGTCGCCGCGGTTCACGGCCACAAACACTCCTGCGACCGACGATCCGTCGCTCGACGTCACCGTTCCCTCGATCGATCCACCAGCATCGAGTTCGACGACCAGACTCCCGGCAGCATCGAGCTCGCGCCGCGTCGTTGGCCCAATCGTTCGATCGGCGTATCCGCGGCTCAGGACCCAGATCACGACACGGTCGTCGGGATTGACGGAGTTCCACGATGCGCGAAACGAGCCGTCGCTTGCGGTCACGGCCGATGCAGTCTCTTCGTGTCGCTCGGTCACGAAGCCGCAGCTCTCGTAGTGCTCCTCGGCATCGGCACGGGAAATCGTGACCTGCGCGTTGGCCACGCCTCGCCCCGCGGCTTCGACCAGACCCTGCAGGGCCCCCGTCGATTCCATCCGGATCTCGATCGGCTCGCCGTCGATCGCCTGCCGAGGCCCGACGCGCGTCGTCGAGAAACCCTGGATGTTCGCGACGATCGAGAACGTCGTCGGGGGCGCCGCGATGGGAGCGATGCCGGCATCGTCCGACTCCACCGCCACGTAGCGAACGTCGTTGACCGCTTCGAGTGTCAGCGAGGCGAGTGCGCGGATCGGTGCTCCGGTCGACGCGTCCACGAATGCCACGGAACATGGTCTAGCTGCGGGAAGTTGCAGGATGACGGGACCATTCTGCGGCCCGTCCGCGGCGGCTCGTACTCGTCGTCCGTCCTCCCACCGCAGCGTGAACTCATGGTGCACCTCCGCGGGCACTGCGATGCCCACGGCTTGCGCCGCACGTGCGATCACGCGAAACGTCCCGTCGGATCCGGAATGAAGGATGCCGGAGAACGAACCGTCACCACTGCCGACCGAATGCTCGACGGCCGCGAACGGCAGGCCCACGCCGTTCTCGTCCAGAACCACACCCTCGATCCACAGCGGTCCTTGGGCTGGATGTAGGACGATCGTGACGTCCTGTCCCCGTTGGCGGGATGTGGCCAAACGATCGACGCGGATCGGCTCGTGCGCATCGGATCCCGCGACGAGGTCGTACCACTCGAATCGAAGCTCGTCGAACGCGAAGGATCCGTCCGCGGCCGAGGTCGCTTCCGCGACGTCATCCACGCCGGCCGTCGACCAGGGCGAGCTCCAAGCCGCACGCTCTCGCGTCGTCGTCGCGCGAATCCAGGCCCCACCCACCGGATTGCCCGCTTCATCGACCACACGGCCACTCAGCGACGCGCCGGCCTCGAGCACGAGATCGCCGAGAACGACGTCGACGCCCGCACTCAGGATCACGGACCGGACCAGGCCGCGAAAACCCGGCGCGCGGATCTCGAATCGGGCGTATTCGTCGCCGGCGCGGTTCGTGACCGGGATCGAGAACGTGCCGTCCGCACGAACACGATGACGGGCGCGCGGTGAACCGCCAGCATCGAGCTCCATCGAGACTTCGGCAGCGCGGATCGCGTGCCCACTCGAGTCGATGACCCGACCGCGCATTTCCATGGACGAAGCGCGTGTCGGCGAAGAACGCGAAGCTTCGTCTTCACGCAGGTCCGTGAGGCCACTCCGCGCGATTTCCGGTTCTCGCGACGTGCCTTCCATCGCAGTCGGTTCACCGTCTGAGCGATCGACCGTATTCGAGTCGAGACTCGCGAGGTCGCGACGCGCGCCGACGTCGTCACCCCCACCCCACCACCCAAACCCCACCACGACGACGACCACCACTGCCGCCGCGATCCACGCCTTCGTCGCCACGATCGCACCTCCGGTCGCGACGAGGACTCCGTCGATCGTGCGCGCACCCGCGAGCACGAGCAAACCCTGCACGCGCTCGCGCCGCGTCGCTTCGTCTGCGGGCAGCAAGCGTTCGCGCAGGAGTTCCTGCGCTCGCTTCAGCCGCGTGCGGATCGTCTCGACGGGCACGCCCTGCTTCGCCGCGATCGCGCGCGGCGGCAGGTCGTCGTAGAACCGCAACAGCACGGTCGTGCGCAGTGGTTCCGCGAGTTCCAGCACCGCGCGCACGAGTCGGCCGCGCTCCTCCTCGAGTTCGAGGATGCGCTGCGGGGTCGATGTTTCGCCACGCGGGACATCGCGCTCGCGACGGTCACGGCGCAGTGCGCCACGCCGCACGTTGAACGCAAGTCGCCGCGCGACCGTCGCCAACCATGCCCGCGACACGTCGATCCGCGCCGACCACGCCCGCAGCAGCGTCTGCTGCGCGACGTCCTCCGCGAGCGCTTGATCCGCCAACACCGCGCGCGCCACCGCGACCACGAAGTCGCGGTGTTCGAGGCAGCGTTCCAACGAGACGGAGTCGTTCGTCATTGCGAGAGCCGAGACACCACGCGCACCGGAACCGGTCGCCGGAAATCCTCGGCTTCTTCCTACCCGCGTCAATCCATGGGAATGCGCGTGGTCTCACCGGGGCGGACCTCGAATGGGCCCCGAGGGCCTTCTGGAGCCACGAGCGTCCACGTGCCGGCGGGGACCAGAGGCAGTTGCAACACGCCGGGTCCATCGAGAGTCGCATCCATGCGCATGCGCGCCCCGTCTTCGGCGACGCCGTACAACAGCAGGCGGCCAGGGGACGCGTCGGCCCGCGGGACGAGTTCGATGGTGCCGGTGCGGACGTCGACGTCCACACGCCGTTCACCGGAAACGAGGAACTGGTCATAGCGCAGCGCGCGACTCGTCGAACCCGCGGCGATCTGAATCTCCAACCATTGCCGTCCGCTCCGGCTCGAGACCAGTTCGAACGCGCCGTCCGCGTCGGCCTCGACCGGCTCCGCGACGACGTGCGCGAATTGCCAGGCGTCCTCGGCCGACGTTTCTCCTTCGGAGTTCCTCTCGACGAGCATGGCGCGTACGAGCGGCCGCGCCGCGCCATCGATGCGCACGACGCCGACCACGGTCGGGTCCATGCGATCGTGCAGTGCGAGATCGATGCGCATCGTCAGTCCTTCGGTGACGATGGCATTCGGCTCCGGAGCCGCGCGGATCGTGCCGTACAGCGATCCGCCGAAGACATCGTCCTCGCGGAGCTCGACTCTCCAACGCCCAGCCGGGACCGCGTGGAGCACGAATCGCCCCATCTCGTCCGTGCGCGTGGTCCGCGGGACCCCATCGCCGCACGAGGCCGCGACGACGATGCCCGCGCGCTCGATGCGCGTCGGCGTCAGCACCTCTCCCGTGATCGTGCCACCGCGTGTCATGCGGATCCGCTGCGGGGACGCGTCCGCGACCCGCGCTCGAAGATCGAGGAGCTCGGAGCGAGCGGACGCCAGACCCGGCGCGGCGACGTCCAGCGCCGCGCGTTCGAGTTCAGGCGGGACTTCGATGGAGAACGATCCGTCCTCCGCGGTCCGGACCGAGCTCGTGCGGTGTTGCGCCCAGTGCACGACGAAGCCCATCGCCTCCATCGGCGCGGCGAGCGGCTCCGACCAAGTCACGGTCGCACGCGCGACTGGGGCACCGTCGGGGTCGACGACGACTCCTTGCACCCGCGGTGTCGCGCGCATCGTGACCTCGATCGGCGCAGTCGGCATGTTCGCTGGATACGGCCCGACCGTCACGACGTCGTAGCCGCTCGCCCGCACCGTCAAGGACCACGGAGCCGCGGGAGGTGCGACGAAGAATCCGGTGGATGTTGCGCGAACGGCGAAGCCACCGGCTTCGTCCTCCGTCGAAACCCGACCGGAACGCAGGACGATCGGATCACGCGTCGTCGCATCGACCGCGTGGACGGTGACGCGCGGCGCGTCGGGCAGGCGCAGCACGACGTCCGGACCGCCGGCGACGAGACCGTCGCGCTGCACGGTGCGGCCATCCGGCGCCGTGTACCGCAGCGCATGCACGGCATCGATGCCACAGGTCAGATCGAATGCACCCCGGTCGTCCGTCGCGAGCGTGCTCGACCAATTCCATTTCCCCACTGCGGTGCCATCACGACCCTTGCCGCTCCACAGCAGCGACGCATGCGGGATGGGCGCACCGCGTTCGTCCTCGAGGCGACCTCGGAGGCGGATGCCGGAGCGCGGGCGCTCGACGATGATCACGACGTCCTCGGTGATCCGCCGCGCGCGGACAGGGATCGCGTCGACCGCGCCGATCCACGAGTCTTCACCGCGCGCACCCACCACGACCCAACCGGGCTCGATGCCGTCGATCTGGAAACGGCCCGCGGCGTCGGTCACCGCCCGCACGCCGCCGTCGAGGTCGAATCGAAGCCAAGCAGCATGCACCTCGGTCCACGACGAGGCGACGACCACTCGCGCACCCGCGACCGGAACTCCGTCGGTGTCGACGACGCGGCCGTGGATCGCGCCGCTGCGTTCGAGGGCGATGACGCCGAGATGCAGGACACCGGACTCCGGGGCCCCCACCTTGATCGACTTCGCCACGCGACCTGCGCCACTCGCTCCGACGACCCATGGACCGTCGCGCGGCGCGTCGTCGAGCCCCACGAACCCGAAGCTCCCGTCGACCTCGGTTTCCGTCGCACGCGACCAGTCCGCGCCCGAATCACTCCACAGGCGCACGTGGGCGCCATGGATCGGGTCCCCGTCCTCGTCGATGACGCGGCCCGTGAGTCCCAAAGGCGCGCGGGGTTGGTCGATCCCATCCGCGCGTTCCCTCGTCGGCGCGGCGGCCACTTCGGGTGCTTCCGCGGTTGCGCCGGAGCCGGTGACCTGCACCGTCGGCGCGGCGGGCGTCGGCGATTCGCCCTCGCGGTCCCGCGCGCCGAACCACAGCACGGCCACCCCGAGCACCCCCACGACCGCGAGACCTTTCGCCCCCATCAGCAGTCCTCCGAGCGTGGCCATCCAGGGCAACTGGGGCACGTCCATGGCCGCGAGCGCGAGCAGCGCACGATGGGGCTGTTCCGATTCGCCCGGCATCAGCGCGGAGCGCAATCGCTGCTGCGCGCGCTTCAAGCGCGTCTTCACGGTCTCGACCGGCACCCCGAGTCGCGCCGCGATCGCGCGCGGCGGTAGGTCCTCGTAGAAGCGCAGCAAGACGACCGATCGGTACGGCTCCTCGAGCCCGAGCACCGCGCCGACGACGCGGCGGCGCTCTTCCTCCAGTTCGAGGATCTGCTGCGGCGACGGTGTGGCCGGAGGCGCCTCGTATCGGAGTTCGCGCGCGGCGCGGCGATCCCGCGACCGGCGCAAGTTGATCGCCAGGTGGCGCGCGATCGTCGCCAAGAAACCCGGCGACGCGACGTCAGCGTCACGGGCGACGATCCAGGTCTGCTGGACGACGTCCTCGGCGAGAGCGCCGTCGTCCAGCACCGCGCGCGCAATCGCTCGCACGAAGGCGCGGTGTCGCATCAGGGATTCGAACGGATCGTCCATCGTCGCCATGACAGCAGGGACCAGCGTCGCCGACGCGCGTTCGGGTTCACGGGAGCGGCGAAATTTCAGGACCAAGCCTCGACCTGGACCAGCCCGCGCACGACGAAAGGTGAACTCGGCTCGATATCGTGGCGCGCCTCGTCCGCCCGCCGGAGCGCGATCCCGACGTCGCGTCGAGATCGAGTTCCGCACCCCCACCGAACCCCGATGCCCGCCCCAGCCGCCCCAGCCGCAAATGACGCCCGGACTCCAGCTCGACGCCTCGCCGCCGCGTGCGGCTTGGTGGCGGTCGGAGCGTTTGGGGTGGCGCTCGGTCT
Source organism: Planctomycetota bacterium (assembly GCA_052034255.1). Classification (GTDB taxonomy): domain Bacteria; phylum Planctomycetota; class B15-G4; order B15-G4; family JADJEK01; genus JADJEK01. The sequence continues at coordinate 29,099 of JBPOIU010000045.1, forward strand.
CGATCCCGAGTTCCTTGCGCGGCGCGCCAGCTCCGATGGAACATTGCAGCCGTACACGCTGCAGTGGCTCGGCATCTACCGCATGATCGCGTCGTGCTGCGCCGGACTCTTCGCGGTGGTCAGCGCCCTCGCGTGGCGCGCGGCGCCCACGCTCGGACCGATGCTCGCGCGACACGCATTACTGATGCGCAAGCTCGCGGTCGCGGGGTTCGCGCTCGTGCTCGCGGTGCTCGCGCTCGAGTCGACGTGCCGGCTGCTGGAGATGCGTCAGGACGTCGTGCGCCAAGGTCACGATTTCGAAGCGGAGGCGCGAGAGTTCATGCGCCGCGTCGCCCCGCAACAGAACGCCGACGGATTCCGCGACGAATCGTTCGACCGGCCGCGAGCGGGTGGCGAACGTCGCGTACTGGTGATCGGCGACTCGTTCGCGTTCGGGTTCGGCATCGACGATCGTGCGCGAACGTTCCCCGCCGCGTTGGAAGCCGAACTGAGCTCGGCGCATCCGACCGACGTGTTCAACGCCGGTGTGCCTGGAGCCGACAGCGAGCGCGAGTTGGCGGTGCTCGAGCAAACACTGCCGCGCGTGGATCCCGACCTCGTGCTGCTCGCGTGGTTCGTGAACGACGCCGAGTCGAACGCGTGCAAGCAGGAATACGTGCAGCAGAGTCGCCTGCTGCCCCTGATCTCCGACGTGCTGTTGCGCCACAGCGCGCTGTGGCGGCGGCTCGAGCCCGCGTTGGTCGCCGTGTGCGTGCGCTGCGGCGCGAAGGCGTCGTACCTCGATCATCTGCGCCGGCTCTACGACGCGCCCTCGGGCGCACGCTGGTCCCAGCGCGCGGCGTTCATCGGACTGCTCGAGCGCGCGCGCCACGGGGATCGGCACGTCGCCGTCGTGTTGTTCCCGTTGGTCGAGGACTTCGACGACCATCCGCTCGCGGAGGTCCACACGTTGCTGCGCGCGACTTGCGCGCAGGCGGGCGTGCCTTGCTTCGATCTCCACGACGTGCTGCGCCACGAACCCGCCGAGTCGCTGCAAACCAGCGCCCTCGATCATCATCTGAACGAGAAAGGGTGCGCGCTCGCGGCGCGAGCCGTGGCGCGATTCGTCGCCGAAGCGGGCTTCGCGGCGCGCTGACGGGCGCGCGAGCTTTCACGAAATTCCGCGTGACGCTCCGCGTGCGTTCCGGATGGAGCCCTTCTTGCCCATCGGCCGGAGCCAACCATGCGCACGCTCGCTGTCCGGAAAGAGATCGCCCTTTCCCTGGTGTTTTCCATCGCTCTCGGGGCCCGCGAGGTCGTCGCGGGCGACTTCAACGGCGACGGCTACGAGGACCTCGTCGTCGGCGCACCCCACGAGACCGTGGGATCCGCGGTCGAAGCGGGCAGCGCGTTCGTGATGTACGGATCGGCGACTGGGATCGCGACGACCCCGGCGAGCACGTTCATCCTGCCCTTGATCGGCCTCGAGGAAGGCGCGTACGACCGCCTCGGCACGAGCATCGCGGTCGGCAACTTCGATGGGGACGCCTACGACGACGCCGCGATCGCGGTCCCGGGCCGGGCCGTCGCCGGAAAGTCGCGCGCCGGGATCGTGGTCGTGTTGCGTGGCTCGCAGTTCGGGCTGTCCACCGCCGGCGTACAGGCGTTCCACCAGAACTCGAAGGGCATCAAGGACAAGGTCGAGGCGTATGCGAAGCACCAGCCCACGCAGAGCTTCGAGCTCTTCGGGTCGGCGATGTGCTGCGCGGACTTCGACGGCAATGGATACGACGATCTGGCCATCGGCGTCATCGAGTCGATCAAGGTGAAGAAACAAGTCCTGTCCGGCGCGGGCGCCGTGCACGTTCTGTACGGATCCGCCAAGGGACTGCGCGCCAAGAAGAACCAACTCTGGCACCTCGGCTCGAAGGGCATCCCTGGCGATCCGAAGGCGGACGCCGCGTGGGGCCTGCGCTTGACCGCGGGCGATTTCGACGGCGATGGCGCAGACGACCTCGTCGCTGGTGCGGATCATTACACGTTCGACGCCGACTCCGAGGGCGCGTTCTCCGTGCTCTACGGCAAGAAGAAGACGGGCCTGCATCGCGCGCGCGCGCAGTGGTTCGACGAAGCCACGCTCGGAGGGCCCGCCGCGGGCAGCTACACGGGATTCACGTCCGGGCTCGCGGCCGGCGACTTCAACGGCGACGGGCGCGACGATCTCGCGATCGGGAGTCCAGGCGTGACGCTGAACGCACAACCGTTGTGCGGGCAGTTCTACGTGATGACGTCGACGTCGACCGGTCTGGACGCCAGCGCGACGCACCTCTGGAACCGCACGCAATTGCTCGTGAACGGCAGCACGCAGGCGAGCCTGTATTTCGGTCAGGAACTCGCCAGCGGCGACTTCAACGGGGATGGGTTCGAGGATCTGGGAGTCGGCGTGCCCGGACAGAACGATGGCGCGATTCAAGCCTCGGGCGCCGTCCAGGTCTTCCTGGGCACGGCGAGCGGCATCACGGCCGTCACGGACGTCGTGATCGACCAGGACACGGGCACGATCCCCGGCGTCAACGACGCCGCCGATCAACTCGGCGCCCATCTCGCGACCGCGGATTTCAACGGCGACTCGTTCGTCGACGTCGCCTGCGGCATGCCGTTCCACGAGGCCGCCGGCTTTAACTCCGCCGGCGCCGTGCTGGTGCTGCAAGGATCGCTCACGGGTGTCGCCACGAACGGCGGCCACTTCGTCGACGAATCGTCGGCGGTCATCGGAGCGACACCCGCCAGCAGCGAGCAGTTCGGCGGTGCGTTGGGCTCGTGACGCCGCGGACGCGCCGCCTCTTCGCGATCAGTGATCGCGTTCGAGCGCGACCGGTTGCGCAGCGGCCGCGGTGGACGCCGCCTTGTCGCGCTGCTCTTCCCAGTACGTCGGCTGGCCGAGCAGCTTGCGGGCGAGGTCCTGCCCGAGGCAAACCGTCAGCGCCATGTTGTTGTAGTAGAACTGCCCGGTTCGGCCGACGGCGGCCAAGTTCGGCACCGCGCGAATCTTGTCCCACAGCACATTCAGGCGCGCCACGTAGTCGATCGGATAGATCGGATACGCGTCCTTCGCGACGCGGACCTTGATCGACTCGACGTCCTCGCGCTTCAGGTGCTTCAGCTTGACCAAGCCGTCGACGACCTTGTTCTCGAGGTCCTTGCGGTCGATGTCCTCGAGTCCTTGCGGCGGCGAGTACTCGGCGCAGACCGAGTCCTTGCCCGCCGGCGCCAGGCACTTCACCGCGCGCGTCGGGAAGTAGAGGCGGTTGAAGATCAGATCCGGCTCGCCGTAGTAGGTGTAGAGGAAGTCGGCGTTCGTGATCGGCTTCTTCGTCGTCACGTAGACCAGCGCGATCGACAAGTAGTCGACCTTCGCGCGCGGCACTTCGAGACAGTCCGCGAGCTCGTGGATCGAGCCCGTCCACACCACGTGATCGGGTTGGTCGATCGCGCCCGTGCCCCATTCGACGCGCGTGATGCGACCGCTGCCGTCGCGGCTGATCTTGGTGCCGCCGGAGTTCGTGATCAGCGTGCCACCGAGGCGCAGGAACTCGTCCTTGATGCCCTCGGCGATCATGCCGATGCCGCCGTGCGGGTACATGACCCGCGGCATGTTCTTCGACCGCAGGTTCAGCCACATCTTGTAGGCGATGTCGATCGACTTGATCAGCTTCTTCTTCAGCGACGGCGGCGCGGGTTTCGCGGCCACGCGCTGCCCGGCGACCTTCGACAGATAGCGGTCCTGCCCGGTGTCGATCTCGTTCGCGATCGTGCGGCGCGCGAGGATCCACCAGTCGCGATGGAGTTCGCCGCCCTTGATCGCGGGCAGCTTCTTCTCGATGTACGGGCCGAAGAACGTGTCGTACATCGACTGGCCGTACAGGAACTTCGTGAATCCCTGGAAGTCCTGCTCGGTCGGATGCTCGCTCTTCACGAGCTTCTTGAAGTTGTGGATCATCGCCGCGGGCGGCAGCTTGAACAGCGACCCGACCGTCGGCGGCCACGCGATCTCGCGGCCCTTGAAGTGTGCGCTGATGCGGAAGTCGATCTCGTCCTTCGGCCCGCGCACCAGGCGGCGCGCGTAGTCCGAGACGTCGGGGCGCACGTTCAAGAAGAAGTAGTGCGGACCGACGTCGAACACGAAGCCGTCGTCGACGAACGAGCGGGCGAGCCCGCCGACGCGGTCGCGGCGTTCGATCAGCGTGACTTCGTGGCCAGCGGCGGCGAGGCGTTCAGCGGTCGTCAGTCCGCACAGTCCGGCACCGACGACGACGTAGCGTTTGCGGCTCAGGATCAGGCTCCTTCGTTTTCGAGAACGAGATCGTCGCCGCCCCCCACGCGCTTCGCCTTCTTGCGGTCGTTTTCATCGAGCAAGCGCTTGCGCAACCGGATCGAGTCCGGCGTCACCTCGACGAGTTCGTCGTCGTCGATGTACTCGAGCGCTTCTTCGAGTGCGAACACACGGGGCGGGGCGAGACGGACGTTCTTTTCGGCACCCGCGGACCGCATGTTGGTGAGTTTTTTCTCACGGCCCACGTTGATCGTCAGGTCGCCCGGCTTGCAGTGCTCGCCGACGATCTGGCCGACGTACACCTCGTCCTGCGGACCGACGAAGAACACACCGCGGTCTTGCAGGCCTTCGAGTGCGTAGAACGTGACCGGATGCGACTCCATCGAGATCAGCGCGCCGTTGATGCGGTGCGGGATGGAGCCCTTGAAGAACTCGTACTGATAGAAGCTGTGGTGGATGATCGCTTCGCCCTGCGTCAGGGTCAGCAGGTGCGTGCGCAAGCCGATCAAACCACGCGACGGCACGTGGAACTCGAGGTGCGTGAGGTTGTTCTTCGTGTCCATGACCGCGACTTCGCCGCGGCGCGGACCGAGGACCTCGATGACCTTGCCGGCGTGCTGTTGCGGCACGTCGACGACGAGGATCTCGATCGGTTCGGCCTTCTTGCCGTTGATCTCGCGATAGATCGGACGCGGCTTGCCGACCGCGAACTCGAAGCCCTCGCGGCGCATGTTCTCGATCAGGATGCCGAGGTGCAGCGTGCCGCGGCCCGAGACCTTGAAGGCATCCGGATCGGGCGTGTCCTCGACGCGCAGGGCGACGTTGCTCTGCAGTTCCTTGTACAGACGCTCGCGCAAGTGGCGTGAGGTCAGGAAGTCGCCCGAGCGGCCGGCGAACGGCGACGAGTTCACGTAGAACACCATCGAGATCGTCGGCTCGTCGATCGTGATCAGCGGCATCGGGATCGGGTTGTCGAGGTCCGCGATCGTGTCGCCGATGTCGATGTCCTCGATGCCCTGCACCGCGCACAGATCGCCGGCTTCGACTTCGTCGACCGGCTTGCGCTCCATGCCTTCGAACGAGAACAGCCCGCCGACGTTGACGTCCTTGCGCTTCCCGTCACGACGCAGCACCGCGACGCGGCGCTTCGTCTTCAGCACGCCGGCGTAGACGCGGCCGATCGCGATGCGCCCGACGTACTCGTTGTAGTCGAGCGACGTGACCTGGAACTGCAGCGGCTCATCGATCGGCGCACGCGGGGCGGGCACCGATTCCATGATCACTTCGAGCAGCGGGCGCATGTCCTTGCGCTCGTGGTCGAGCTCGCGGGTCGCGAACGAGTTCTTGCCGGACGCGTAGCACACGGCGAAATCGAGCGCCTCGTCGTCGGCGCCGAGCTCGACGAACAAGTCGAACACTTCGTCGAGCACCTCGTGCGGGCGCGCGTCCGGACGGTCGATCTTGTTGATGCAGACGATCGGCTTCAGCTTCTGCTCGAACGCCTTCTTCAACACGAACCGCGTCTGCGGCATCGGGCCTTCGAACGCGTCCACCACGAGCAGCGCCGAATCGGCGAGCTTCAACACACGCTCGACCTCGCCGCCGAAGTCGGCGTGGCCGGGCGTGTCGATGACGTTGATCTTCGCGTCGTTCCAGCGGATCGACGTGTTCTTCGCGAGGATCGTGATGCCGCGCTCGCGTTCGAGCGCGTTGTTGTCGAGCACGAGTTCGTCACCGACCGTTCGCGCTTCGACGGCGCCCGTGTACCGCATCAAGCGGTCCACGAGCGTCGTCTTGCCGTGGTCGACGTGCGCGATGATCGCGATGTTGCGCAGCTTGGAATTACGGCGCACACCGGCGGCCGGGACGATCGTGCTCTCAGGCATAGAGTCCGCGCTTCTTCGTGACGGAGGCCACGCGGTCGACGGCGACGATGTACGCCGCGGTCCGCATGTTCGTCTTGTATTGCTCGGCCGTGGCGTGGACCTCGGCGAACGCCTTTTGCATCTTCTGGACGAGCTCCTTGTTCACGCGCTCTTCGTCCCAGAAGTAACCCATGCGGTCCTGGACCCACTCGAAGTAGGAGACCGTGACACCGCCCGCGTTCGCGAGGATGTCCGGGCAGACCAGGACACCCTTGTCGTCGAGAATCGCGTCGGCGTCCGCCGTCGTCGGGCCGTTCGCGCCTTCGACGATGATCTTGGCCTTCACGTTCTTCGCGTTCTTCGCCGTGATGACGTTCTCCGTCGCGGCCGGCACCAGCACGTCGCACTCGACTTCGACCAGCTTGTCGGCGTCGAGCGGCTTGCTGCCCTTGAAGCCGACGACCGACTTGGTCGCCTTCACGTGGGCGTGCAGCTTCGCGACGTCGAGCCCGAGCGGATTGTGGATCGCGCCCTGGATGTCGGAGACGGCGACGATCTTCGCGCCTTGCTCGGCGATCAGCGTCGCGGCCCAGCCACCGACGTTGCCGAAGCCCTGAATCGCGACCTTCGCGCCCTTCAGCTTCATCTTCTTCACGGCCGCGGCGCATTCGAGCGTCGCGAGCACGCCACGGCCCGTCGCGGCCGAACGACCGGCGGATCCGCCGAGACCGATCGGCTTGCCGGTGACGACCGCGGTCGTCGCTTGGCGGACGTGCATCGAGTACGTGTCCATGAACCAGGCCATGACCTGTTCATTGGTGTTGACGTCGGGAGCCGGGACGTCCTTGTCCGGGCCGATGATGTCCATGATCGCTGCGGTGTAGCGACGCGTCATGCGTTCGAGCTCACCCTGCGACAGCGCCTTCGGGTCGCAGATGATGCCGCCCTTGCCACCGCCGAACGGGACGTTCACGACGGCGCACTTCATCGTCATCCAGGCCGCGAGCGCGCGGACCTCGTCGATGTCGACCTTCGAGTCGTAGCGGATGCCGCCCTTGGCCGGGCCGATCGCGGTGTTGTGCTGGACGCGATACCCGGTGAAGACGCGGAACGTGCCGTCGTCCATCAAGACCGGGACCGCGACCGTCAGCTCGCGCGTCGGCGTCTTCAGGATGTCGCCGAGCCCGGGGTCGAGCTTCAGGTACTTGGCCGCGTTGTCGAAACGCTTCTTGAACTGTTCGAAGGGGTTGTGTTCTGCACCAGCCGCAGCGCCACTCATCGCGGGCACTCCGAGTTCAGGATTGGGGTCGAAAAGCGCGGAGCTTACCCCACGATCCAGGGGACGGGCAAGGCGAGCGATCAAACGCCGCAGGGGGCGGCGCAATGCAGCGGGGTGAGGCGCGGGGCGTTTTTGCGTCGGTCTGGAGGGGGCTCGGCCAATCCACCCCTCACCGCGAGCCCGAGGCACTCGGCGCGTCGGTACGCGCCAGCGCCTCGTTCAGCTCGCCCAGAGCTTCGGTCGCGAGCTCCCGGGTCTCGCGGTCGACGGCGGGATCCGCGAGCAGCGCCTCCACCAGCGCTTTCGATTCGAGGCGCCGCCCGCATGACGCCAGCATGCGCGCGTGGTTGTATCGCATGATCATCGTGGTCCTTGCGTCCGGACCGAGCACGGCTCGGGACAACGCCACGCACTCCTCGGTCGCCGCGGCGGCCTCGACGAACTTGCCTTGTTCCCCGAGCGCTCGTCCGAGCAGGGGCGTGGCCTCGAGCCGCAGGGCGTCGTCGGCGGCGGCACGCGCGGAAGCGACCGCCTCGGCGGCTTCGCGCTCGGCGTCCGCGAACTGCCGCAATCGCAGCAAGAGCGCGCTGAGGTTCGTCCGCAGCAGCGTGACCTGGCGCTCATCCCCCACGGCTCTCGCCGCGTCGATGGCCCGCGCGTAGAGCGCCCGCGCATTTTCGATCCGACCGGCGCTGGCGATCGCGAACGCGAGCGCGCCGAGCGTCATGCGCGGCGCGGGATGTCCATGACCGAGCAGCAGGACCTGCTGTGGATACACGATGCCGAGGATGCGCTCGGCGCGGTGGAACTCCCCCGCGTCGATCAGCGCCATCGCGAGGTTGGTCCACTCGACCAGGGCACTGGTGTCCGGCTCGTCGGGGGCGGGCTGTTCCTTCCCGCGCAGTCGCGACATGTTCTGGAGCAACGCGATCGCATCCGAGGTCGCTCCCTGTCGGCGGAGCGCCACCGCGCACGAACCGCGCAACAGGTCCACGACTTCGGCGTCGAACCCACCCTCTTCCGCGAGATGGACCAACTGCCGATGGAGCACCACGGCTTCGTCGTAGCGCTGCTGGAGCCGTAGGCACTGCGCGACGATGTCCCGCGCCAAGAGCTCGTCGATCCCGGTCGGTCGAGTTCCCCCGCGCCAATCCCCGGCGACCGACTCGGCCGTCGCCCTCGCTTCCGCGATCGCGCCCGAATCGAGCAGCGCTCGAGCGAGCCGCTGCGTGACCATGCACCGATCGCGCGCGTTCGACGTCGGCGCATCCTCGATCGCGTCCGCCGCGGCTTCGTAATGCTCGATCGCGCGCGCCGGCACGCCGAGATCGCTGAACACGTCCGCGAATCTCAAGTGCAGCGTGGCGCGGACTCCCGGCCGGTCGGCGAACCGCTCGTCGATCCAAGGCGCAGCGCGTTCCATCGCGTCGCGCACGGTGATGTCGATCCGCCCTTCTCTCGGACTCGCTCCCGCGAACACGTCGCCGAGGAACGCGGCGACCGCGACGGCGTCTTCGCCGTGACTCTCGGCGTCGAGTTGGGCGCGACGCGCGTCTTCGCGCGCCACGGTGGCTCGCCACCAGCCCCACGTCGAGGTGATGGAGCCCGCGATCAGCACGACGACGAAGGCCGCGATCCATGCGACCTCCACGCGATGCAAAGCCGCGAGGCGCCACATCCGCTCGAACGGTCCTTGATCGCGGGCCGTGATCGGTTCGCCGCAACGCAACGCGCGCAAGTCCTGCGCGAGCCGACTCGCGGTCGGATAACGCCGTGCGGGGTCGGGATCGAGCGCCTTCAGCAGGATGCTCTCGAGGTCCTTCGAAAGCGTCGGGTCCAGCGAACGCGGTCGCGCCGGCAAGCGCCGGCGTTGCGCGATGCATTCGGCGAGGCTCGCGCCGGCCGCGGGAGACGGGCTGCGGCCCAATACCAACTCGTGCAAGATCAAGCCGAGCGCGTACACGTCCGAGGGCGGGCCCACGCGATCGAGTGGGCCATCGAGTTGCTCCGGGCTCATGGAACGCAGCGTGCCCAGCAGTTCACCGCTGCGCGTCATCGACGGGTCGTCGAACATGCGCGCGATGCCGAAGTCGATCACGCGCACGCGGCCGTCCGCGCCGACGAGCACGTTCGACGGCTTCAGATCGCGATGGACGACTCCGTGTTCGTGCGCGAATCCGACCGCGTCACAGACTGGCAGCATGAGGTCGATGCATTGATCGCGCGTCGCGTTCGCGGCGCGCGCGTGGGACACGACGTCGCGAGCCCCGGGAACCAGCTCCATCGCGATGTAGGACAGCCTCGCGCTCACTCCGGCGTTCGAGTCCACGTGCGTGCCGGCCTCGTGGATCCGCGCGATGACCGGGTGATCCAACAGCGCGAGGACCTTCGCCTCGCGTTCGAAGCGCAAGAACGACGCGCCGGAACCGAAGGAGCCACGCAAGACCTTCAGCGCGACGTGCCGTCGCGGTTCGTCTTGCACGGCTTCGTAGACGACGCCCATGCCGCCGGCCGCGAGCTCACGCACGATCGTGTAGCGCCCGACGCGCGCGGGCGGACCCGCGGCCGCGTCGGCCAACGCGGTCGCGCGTATGCGTGCCGCGATCGCGCACCACGCAGCGTCGCCGTCGTCGCCGTCGTCGTGTGCCAAGCACGCCTCGACCTCGGCGCGCAACGACGGCTCGTCGCACGCGGCCGCCACGAACGCGTCGCGTGCCGATGCATCGAGTTCCAGGGCGCGATCGAGGATCGACTTCACGCGCGCCCACGACGAGTCGTTCACGGCGAAGTCTCCGTGTCGTCGCGGTTCGGTTCGGAATCGATCGGATCGAGCTCGCGCCAGAGGAACATGCGAGCGAGGCGCGACTGTCGCTTCACGGTCGACGCCGACGTGTCCAGCGTCGCGGCCGTCTCTTCGACGCTGAGGCCGAGGAAGAAGCGCAATTCGACGACGCGGACCAGTTCGGGATCGAGCCGCTCGAGTCGTTCAAGCGCGTCATGGATGCCGCAGACGACCGCCGCATCGTCGACGACGCTCGCTCCGGACGACGTCGACGACGCGACCGCGGCATGGCCACCGCGCTTCAACGCCGCACGCGCGCGTGCGTGATCGACGAGGACACTGCGCATCGCGCTCGCGGCCACCGCGAAGAAGTGCCGGCGATCCTCGTAGTCGCCGTACCCTCCGCCCGCGAGCTTGACCCACACTTCATGGACGAGCGCGGTCGGCCCCAAGGTCGGAGTCGCGCCGAACCGGCCGCGCACCGCGGGACCGTGGGACGCCGCGATCGCCTTGAGCTGGTCGTAGACGGAGCGCAGCAGGACGTCGGCTGCTTCACGATCGCCATTGCGCATGCGGTGGAGCAATGCCGTGATGTCGCCCATGCGTGGATTCCACGGCAGACGAGCCCACGCGCGCAAGGGGCGAGGAACCCCGCGCCGCGGTTCCGCCTCGAGCGAGGTCACGACGTGCGTCGCGCGGACTCGAATCGGAGAATTACTGGCCCCTCGTCGCGCGGAATACCGTACTCGGCCCGGGCGGATCGCGTTGCCGCACGCACGATCCCGGCCCGCCAGGAGTCGACCATGCATCTCCGACGCGTTCTCCTCGCCGCGAGTCTCGCGTGCGTTCCGGTGTCGAGCTTCGCCGCGAACGTCCACGTCGTCTCGTTCGCTCCGGGACCCGGGGTCGACTTCACCAGTGCTCAAGCCGCCGTCGATGCCGCGGCACCCGGTGACGTGATCTTGTTCCGCCAAGGTTCGTACGGTTCCGTGACGATCGCGGGCAAGGGGATCACACTGATCGCCGACGCGGGCGCGTTCGTGCACTTGGCCGCCGGGTTCTCGTTCAGCAAGACCATGGGCCCGCTGTCGTTCCACAACGTCGTGCGCGACGTGCCCGCTGGGGAGCGCGTCGTGTTCCGCGGCTTCTGGACGATCGGTGGGCTCGAACTCATCGACTGCGACGGTGCGGTCTGGATCGAGGATTGCGGCGTCGTGGGTACGGCGCCGGCGCTCCGCGCGAGCGGATGCGAGCGCGTCGACGTCGTCCGCGGTTCCGTCAAAGGCCTGCACGGCTACGTCGACCAGGCCGCGCACACGTTCATCCCGACCGGCGACGCGGCGTGGATCGTCGGCTCGAATCTGTGCGCGTCCGGCGCTGCGTTCATCGGCGGTGACGGCAAGGACTTCTCGTTCACGCAACTCGGTCCCTCGGGATCCACGAGCGCGGGCCGCGGGCTCGTACTCGACTCGGGCGCCACGGCGTGGCTCGAAGGTTCGACCGTCGTCGGCGGAACGGGAGGTGACGGCGAGGGCTCCGTGGCGCAGATCTATTGCTTCAACGGCGGCGACGGCGGCGTGGGCCTGCGCGTCGTGGCATCCTCGGCGACGTTGCGCAATACGTCCGTCGTCGGAGGTCCCGGAGGCAGCGTCGTCGGCTCGTGCCTGTTCTGGCCGCTCACCCCGGGCGCGGCCGGCAGTGCGATCGAGATCGTCTCCGGCAGCGTCACGACCTCGGACTTCAGCGGTGGTTCGATCACGCTGTCGTCACCGACGCGCGCCACGCAATCGACGACGCTGTCGTTGACGGGTTCGGCGAACGGTGCGGCGGTGTTGTTCGTCGGCAGTTCGCTCGCGACCGGTCCGGCCGCGACGCCGCTCGGGTCCACGCTGCTCTCGCCTTCGACGTACGTCGCGTTGGTCCCGCTCGGTCCCGCGGGTTCGGTCGGCCTGTCCATCCCGATGCCGATGCTGCCCCCCGGCATCGAGGCCGCTGCCGTGTTCACGCAGGCGGCGTTCTGTTCGCCGGTCGACGGCTGCGCGTTCGGCGCGGGGTCGGAGCTGACCGTGCTCGACGCGTCCCTCTGACGCGGACGGCCGGGCTGACGCGGACGGCCGGGCTGACGCGGACGACCGGGCTGACGCGGACGACCGCGTTCGCGGTCAACGCGTCTTCGTGAGTTCGAAGATCCGGACCCGCTGCCCCATCACGTAGCCCGCGCGCTCCGGGTGTTTGCTCGCCAACGACGCGACGACCGGAGCTTCCTCGACTCCCGTCCACGTCGCCGACAAATACACGTCGAACGGGCCCTCTTCCGCGATGGCTCGTTCGACGTCGGCCTCGGTCCGGACGTTGCCGCGCACCACGCGATCCGCCGCGAAGCTGAACTCGGGGTACACGAGCAGGTCGGATCGCGTCGGGTTGTAGAACGGGATGTTCGTCAGCACGCGCTCGGTCAACGCGATCGAGCCACGCACTTGCGTGCCGATCTGCGCATGGATCGCATGGCGGGGATCGCCCTCGCGCCCGTACCACGCCTCGCGCGATGCGACCGCGGACACCCCGATCGCCGCGAGCGACGCGAGCACGACCAACACGCCGAAGCCCTCGCCGAACCGACGTTCCGCCGCGGCGCGCATCGACTCGATCACGGCGCCGCACGCGAGCGCGACGCCCGGCGCCAACAAGAACGTCCAGTAATCGTGGATGAACGCGCCGGCCGGAAACAACACGACGTGCGCGAACCCCGTCGCGAGCAACACCGCGAGGACGCGTTCGAACTCGGAGCCTTCGACGCGCGCGCGGCGACGCAGCGCCGGGATCGCGGCGAGGACGGTCAGCACGAGCGCCGCCGGCGTGAACATCGCCACGACGCCACCGAACCACTTCGCGAGTTCGGCGCCGAGCTTCACTCCCGGCAGCGTCAACGCGGTCCACGAACGGATCCCGGCCGAGCCGGTGAAGTCGCCGCCGACCGAGAGACCACTCGCGCGGATCCACGCGATGAACGCGAGCACGAACGCGACGCACAGCACGGGCAGCAGCAGCACGCGACGATCGGCGCGCGTGCCGCGGCGCACGAACTCGGCGAGCGCGAGAAATCCCGCCGCGTACGCCGCCGACCAGTCGGAGAGCAGCCCGAGCATCAATCCGCCGGCCGCGAGCCAGGGCCAACTCGCGCCGCCGCGCGCGCGGCAACGGAGCCAACCGAGCAACATCACGAGCACGCCGAGCACGACGAACGGCCCTTGTGGATCGACGTGACCGCCGTAGATCGCGGCGATCGGCAGGCCGCCGCAGACCGCGGCCGCGACGTGCGGGCCGATGCCGCGCAGCAACCGCCGCGCGAGTACGAACAGCAGCAGCGGGACGCACGCGCCGGCGATCCAGAACGGCAGCTGCGCCGCGCGCTCGCTCTCGCCGAGCGCGGCGAACGCGAGTCCGACCACGATCGGCGCCAACGGCGGATGGTGGACGTAGGGAATGCGCGGCGGGACGTCATCCGGAGAGCTCACGTCGCGCGGCACACGCCCCGGCGTGAGGTTCGGCACTCCGCCGTGCGCGAGGAAGCCGTCGCGAACGTAATTGCGCCCCGCGAGTGCGTAGCGTGCCGCATTGTGCGCGAGGAAGCCGAAGCGGAACGGCTCGGTCACGGGCACCCACGTCGACCACGCGCCGTAGCCGATGCCCACGCACAACACCAACCAAGCCAGCAGTCGGAATGGGCCGGACAGTGGCGCGGCGGCTCCTGCGTTCATCCGTTCACCACGGCAGCAGCGCGCGCAGCGCCGCCTTCACCAATTGACCGAACGAGATCCCCGGCGGTTGCGGCGTGATCGAGTCGACCGTCGCGCCGCGCAACTCCGTGAGCCGCTGCGTCGTGGTCTTGTCGAGCTCCGCGCGCAATTCGGGGCGACGCGTGCACAAGTCGAGCAGCGCCTCGCCGCCGACGCGGATGACTTCCGCACCCTCGGCGCCAGCGACGACGTTCGTGGTCCGCGGCACGCCGCGCAGCACGCCGATCTCGCCGAAGAAGTTGCCCGGCTCGATCGAACGCTTGCTGCCGTCTTGCAGCGTGACTTCGCAACTGCCGAAGCGCACGAAGTAGACCGCGTCCGAGCGCTCGCCGCTCTTCACGATCGCGTGTCCGGGCTCGAACGTGACCAGCATCGCGTTCTCGGCCAGGAACGTGCGATCCGACGGCGTCGTGCTGGCGAGGAACGTCGCGTTGCGTTCGAGCACGTTCACGACTAGCTCGGTCTTGTCGCGCCGTTCCTGCGCGATCTGCTTCAGCTCCGTGTAGTCGATCTGGTGCTCGGTCTGGATCGGGAACGGGATCGAGATGCCCTTGGTCCGGAACGCGTACCAGATGTTCGTGCGGATGCGGTCCTCGACCGTCCAGTGCTTGCGGTAGCCGTGGATCCAGATGCGCAGCGTGTAGTTGATCGCGAAGTCGCCGTAGCTCATCGTCCACGCTTCGGGCGCGGGTTGGTCGAGCACGTCGGGATCGGCGTTCGCGACCGACAGCAGCGTTTCCTTCACGACCAGCGGCGGATCGTCGTAGCTCGCGCCGATGTCGATGCGCAGCGCGATGACCGGCGTCGGGCGGTCGTAGTTCAGCATCACTTCGCCGGCGATCTTGTTGTTCGGCACGATGACCATCTGGCCGTCGCTGGTCAGGATGCGCGTCGAACGCCAGGTCTTCTCGACGACGATGCCTTTCAACCCGCCGTCGCCGATCTGGATGTACTCGCCCTTGCGGTAGAGGTTTTCGGCCTCGAGCGACAAGCCCGCGAACAGGTTGCCGAGCGTCTCTTGCAACGCGAGGCCGAGGATGATCGAACCCACGGTCGCCGACGCCAGCAGCGTGCCGAACTCGATCTCGGGCGCGCGCAGCTTCAGCGCGATCGGCACGAGCACCAGCAGGATGCCGATCTTCAGCACGCCGCGATGCAGCGCGAGGAAGTACTCGCCGCTCTTGCGCCAGCGCCACCAGCTCGACGCCGCGACGATGGCGTGCGTGACGACGAGGATCAGCAGCGCGTCCTTCGCGAGGTCGACGTAGCGGACGTCCTTGCCGGGCGCGTGCCAGACTCCGCTCGGCAGGTGGTTCGGCCACCAGCGGTCGAGGGCGACCAGCGGAATCCACGCGAACGCGAGCAACAGGCCCGCGGTGCGCAGATCGCCCTTGCTGCGCAGCCCGAGCTTCAAGCCGAGCAGCAACGCGTAAGCAGCGACGATGGCGACGAGGACGTCGGTCATGGAGCGGGGCGTTCCGGCAAGAGGATCAGGCGCGCGACGACCTGAGGGTGCGGACGACGAGGTAGACGCACATCAGAGCAATGACGACGATCGTCAGCGGATCGGCGAAGTCCGCGCGCCAATTCTTGAACTCGGCGCTCGCGTTCGAGGCGGCGAGAGCCACGGCAACGCCCATCAGCGACTCGCCGGTCACGAGTCCGGACGCGAGGATCAGGCCGACGTTCTCGCGATCCTGGCGCACCTGCGCCGGCTGCGACTTCGACGCGCGGTTGACCCACCAGTTGAGGACACCACCGACGAAGATCAGCACCGACAGACCGAACGGCAAGTAGATACCGACCGCGACCGCGAGCACGGGGAAGCGGAAGTCGGACTTGCGCGCTTCCTGGATCTTGTCGAGCACGATCAGCACGACGGCGAGCACGCAGCCGACGCCGATGAAGCGCCAGTCGAGACCTTCGCCGAAGATCGCGGTCGACACGTCCTTCATCAGGTTCGCCTGCGGCGCGCCGAACGGCACGACACCCTCTTTGATCGCGCGACCGATGCCCTGCGACGCATCCAGCGTCGCCATGACCCCGGGGATCACGAGCGCCGAGACGACGGCGCCGAGCACGAGGCAAGCTTGCTGCTTCCACGGCGTCGAGCCGACGACGTGTCCGCATTTGAGGTCTTGCAGGTTGTCGCCGGCGATACAGGCGCCGGTACAGATGATCGATGCCAGCACGATGACCGCGGACGGTCCGATCTTCGCCATGTCGCCGTCGGTACCGATCAACGCCGACAGCACGAGCGCCGATGCGATCACCGTGGCCATCGTCACGCCCGAAACGGGGTTGTTCGAGCTCCCGACGAGGCCGGCCATGTAGCCAGCGACGGCGGTGAACAGGAACCCGAACACGAACACGAGGACGGTCATGACGCCCGCGACGAGTTCGCGCGATGCGACGCCCTCGATGACGGAGTAGAAGCAGAAGTAGAGCGGAATCACCGTGACCGCGAGCACGATCAACAGGATCGGGAACGGCGTATCGCGTTCCGTGCGCGGGATCCCGCCGCCACCCGCGGTGCTCGACTTCATCGCGTGGATGCTCGCGCGCACGCCGGCCGCGAGCGGCTTCAACAGGTTCAAGATCGACCAGATCCCGCCGACGATCATCGCGCCGACGCCGATGCGACGGCAGTCCTTGAACGCGGCGCCCGCGACGTCGCCCCAACTCTCGCTCGGAACCGCGGACATCGCGAGTGTCGGATCGAGCCCCGCGTCGCCGAGGACTTCCGCCGTGTGCAGCCACCAGTGGATCGGCACTGCGACGATCGTGCCGATCACCGCGCCCATGAACACGAGCGTGCCGATGTTGAGTCCGACGAGGTAGCCGACTCCGAGCAACGACGGCGCAAGCGTCGCGTCGGCCGTGAACAGCCACTTGCCGGACAACCAGAGTTTCGCGGTGGCGACGCTTTCGGCCATCCGGTGGAAGCCGCCTTCGACCAGCTTGAACACCGCCGCGAATCCCGTCGCCTCGAGCAACAGCCGGAAGCCCTGCTTGCCGAGCTTGCTGTCCTTCTCGACGTCGGTCGCGGTGTCGACCGGTCCGGTCTTCAGGACTTCCGCGGTCGCGACGCCTTCGGGGAACGCGAGGTTCATGTCGACGATCAGCGCGCGCCGCAACGGCACCGAGAACACGACGCCGAGCACACCGCCGAGCGACGCCAGTCCCACCATCGGCCAGAACCGATAGGAATCCCACGCCCCCATCATCACGAGCGCGGGGATCGTGAAGATCACGCCGGACACGACCGACGCGCCGGCCGACGCGATGGTCTGGACCTGGTTGTTCTCGAGGATCGTCGAGCGCTTGAACATGCGCAGCACGCCGAGCGAGACCGCGGCGGCCGGGATCGAAGCGGCGACGGTCATGCCGACGCGCAAGCCGAGGTAGGCGTTCGCGGCCGCGAGCAGGGCCGCGAGCACGAGTCCGAGCAGCACACCCTTCACGGTCACTTCGTCGAGCGTGCGTTCGGGACCGACGACGGGTCCCGTGTGACTGTCGTTGGGCGTGTTCATGAACCCTCTCGGGCGCCGTGGGCACGACGTCGCGGTGGTAGGTGGCCAGCGGAAAGGCCGTGTTGTAGCGACAAATCCCGGCGGTACATCCGGCCGAGACCGCGGAACGAGTCCGCGGCGGTCGCGGCGTGGCTGCTATCGTGCGCCAGCCGGGTCCGACCGGCGTCGACTCGAGGAAACGCGATGAAGCTGCATGTTCTCGGTTGCTCGGGCGGTTCCGCGCCCGGCCACCAACCCACTTCGTTCCTGATCGACGACTGCGTGGCGGTCGACGGCGGAGCGATCACCACCGTGTTGTGCGAAGAGGGACAGGAACGGATCGATCACGTCCTGATCTCGCACTGTCACCTGGACCACGTCGCGACGTTGCCGTTCCTGCTCGACAATCGCTTCGCGCGCCAACGCCGCCCGATCCGGTTCTATGGTGGCGAAGCGACGCTCGATGACCTCAAGCTCGGCCTGTTCAACAACCGCATCTGGCCGGACTTCACCCAATTGAAGAATCGAAAGTCGGTGGCGCTCGAATTGCAGATCGTGCACGAGCACCAACCGTTCCCGGTCGCTCATCTCAAGGTGACCGCTCATGCGATGGTGCACCCCGTCCCCTGCTTTGGATTCCTCATCGAAGACGCGACGTCGTCGATCTTCATCGCCGGAGACACCAGCGATCCCATGGCCGTTCGGGAGTACTGCGCGGACCGTCCTACGTTGAAGGCGATCGTGCTCGAAGTGTCCTGGCCCGATCGGATGGAAGAACTCGGCCGCATCGCCGGACACGTGGTGCCGAAATTCCTGGCTCCGGCGTTGCCGCTGCATCCGACGGCGGAATTGCTCGTCAGTCACGTCAAGCCGTTCTATCGCGACGACGTCCTGGCGGAGCTGCGAGCGCTGGCCGCTCCGATGCGCATCCTCGAAGACGGGGACGTTCTGACCTTCGACTGAACGTTTCGAACGAACCGGGCCGCGCAGGCCGACGGAAGCCGCGCGCGAACCATCGAATTCGCAAAACGGCGGCGAGGCCCCGTCCTCCGAAGTTGAAAAGAACTTTCAGATCGGGGAGTACGAAATAATGGGAGCCGGCCCCATCACGCCACCCCTGTGACGTAAAGGGACCGGACTCCGCCAGACGATCTTCCACGCGCAGCCAGAAGCGCGTGACCACGCGACGATGCGTGGCACGACTCCTCGATTTCACGTGTCTCGAAAGTTTCAGAAAAAGCGAAGAAGTGAAAACTGTTCCACGCGGGCCTCTACGGAGAGCCGATTCGGAGTTACCCTGCGGCCCGATGGAAGCATCGCTCACCGATCGAAATCTCGCCGAGCGGGCACGGGCCGGAGATCGCACCGCGATCGACACGCTCGTCGAGCGGCTGCGCTGCATCGTTCCGATCATCACGATGATGAATGCGCGCTTGCCGCGTCCCCTGCCGGCCGACGACGTCGACGAGGCCGCGCAGAACGCGCTCAGTTCGATGTGGTTGAAGCTGCCGACGTATACCGGCGATACACGTCTCGAAGCGTGGGCCTTCGGTTTCTGCCGCGTCGAATTGCTCGGCGCCTTGCGCGCGCGCACACGCCGCGCGCGCCTCACGGAACTTCCCGAGTTGCAGGCGCCGGGCGGTGGAACACCCCCCGAGAACTACGAGCGGGTGCGTCGCGCTCTCGACAGCATCGACCGACGCCGCGCCAACGTGATTCGCCTCCGGCACCTCGACGATTTGAAATTCGAGGAGATCGCCATGCGAGCGAGCATGCCGCTGAATACGGCCAAGACCTTGTACTACCGGGGCGTACAGGACGTCCAAGCCCTGCTTCGGACGACGCAGGAGTGGGAAACGGCATGAGCCCGCACGATCAAATGCATGAGCTCGAACTCGAGCGGATGTTGACGCAGGACGAATTGGATCCGCTCGCGCTCGCGAACCGCGCGGGAGAGTGCGCGGCTTGCGCGGAACGCATCGACGAGTTCATGGCCACCGCGAGCGACATCGAAGCGGCGATGGACGAGGATCTGTCGGCGGTCGACGCCGCGCGCGACGAGATCCTCGCGGCCGTTCGATTCGCGCCCCCCGGATCGCGCGACGACGTGATCGAGGCTGGAATCCGCGCCGGCTTCCTGCCCGAAAGTGCCCGCCGTCCGCGTCGCGGTTTCCTGATGCCGGCCGCGGCGCTCTCCGCCGC
The DNA here is from genome assembly GCA_052034255.1 of Planctomycetota bacterium. GTDB lineage: Bacteria > Planctomycetota > B15-G4 > B15-G4 > JADJEK01 > JADJEK01. The sequence continues at coordinate 48,848 of JBPOIU010000045.1, forward strand.
CGCGCTCGCATTGGTGGCGTTCTGGCTCGCACGGTCGAACCCACCGAAGTCCGTGGCCGCGCCGCCGATCATGTTGTCGTCCACGTCTCAAGGCGTTCATTGCGACGCGCCGGTAGGCGCGGTCACCGCATTCGACACGTTCAAGTGGACCGCGCAGCTCGGGACCCAACAGACCTATTCGCTCATCGTCAGGTCGACGGATCGCGTGGGCGCGGACGGCGCGGCGATCGAGATCCGAAAGGTCGACCTATCGGAATCGACGGCGACGTTGACCGCCGCCGAACGCGACACGCTCGGTTCCGCCATCGAATGGGAAGTCCGGATCCATGACGATTTCGGCTCGTCGACGACGTCGTTCGGGCGTGCCTACGCGACGCTCCGCGAGCGCTGATTCCCGTGCGGATGGGCTCCCCGACAGCCCCTGCGATGCCCCGACGATCGACTGGACGACGCTGCCTCTGCGGCGAGTTCGTCGCCATCGCGTTGGTCTCGATCGCGCCGGCGTTCGGCCAAACTCCGTCGACGGTCGCGACGTGGAACGAGTTGCAGAGCGAACTCCATGATCTTGCGGCGCGGCAGAGCTACGCGGACCTCGACACTCTGGCACCCGTGGAGACCCTGCTCGAGCGCGTGATCCACACCGCACCTGCGCTCCAGACCTGGCCGAACGAGGTGACCGAGACATTCGTGCGCGCGTCGGCGCAACTGGTCACGACGCAGATCTACGAATCCGCGGATCCGCGTTGGATCGAGCGTGGACTCACGCGCGGACTCGCCGCGATCGCCGTCGCCAGAGTCGATCCCGCGCGCTCGATGGAGTACGCGCGAGCGGCGCAAGCCCTGCTGCTCGCCGCCGGCGAGCGATCGCTGAACGAAGGCCGCTACGAACACGCGCGCGCGTTCTGTCGACGCGCGCTCCAACTGCAAAAAGTCTCGAACGACGCGTTCTATTTGCCTCAACTGCGCGCGAGCTCCGCGGAAGCCGCCCGCATGCTCGGGCACTTCGACGAGGCGGAGACGCATCTGGACCTGCTCTCCGCGTACCTGGACGACAACGCCGCCGACATCGCCGCCGACATCGCCGAGGACCCTGCGCTCGACGCCTGGCTCCCCGACAGCAGGGACGTATTGCGTCAAGCGTACGTAGTGCTCTACGCCGACATGGGACTCGCCGACCAGGCGAATCGCTGGCTGCTCCGCGGTCGCGGCGCCACGGCACCATCGAATCCCGATCGCGAGTTCGTCGAACTCGATCTCTCGGCGGTCGCGTCCCTGGCGGGCGAGCGCTGCCGGCGCGTCGTCCGCAACCTCAGCGACGACGTCCTCCGCCGCGCAAGTCCGACGGCGCGCGGTCTCCTGCTCGCGCGACGTGGCGTGGCGCTGGCCGAACTCGCGCTGCACGACGCCGAGTTCATGGACGCCGCGCACGCCGATCTCCGCGAAGCTGCGCGACTCGCGCCCAGCGATGGCCTGCGCCGATTGACGGCGATCACGCTGCTGGACCTCGCAGCGCTGCGGGGCGACTGGGACGAGGTCCGGCGCGGGCTCGCGTCCCTCGGCCAAACCGTCGATGGCAGGCTCCCGCACGTCGACGAACGCGCGCTCCTCGCCGTGCATGCGATGCGCCTGGCGCGCGCGACGGGTGCATCCGCCGCGGAGCGCGAGGTCGCGCTCCGTGGACTGCGGGACGCCAACGACGCCGCTCTCGCCGCATGGGGCTCCTCGCGCATTCGTCCGGGCGGCGTCGGCTTCCTCAATTACTCGGGCCGACGCAGCGCCCTCGGCGAGCTGGTGGGTGAACTGGTCGCGCGCGCGGAGAATGCGCCGCTGGACGCCGAAGTCCTCGAACCAGTGTTTCGCGCGGAAGCCGTCGGCACGCTGGCGCGCGCGTTGCACGCGACTCCCGCGACGCTCGCGTCGATCCGGACGGAAGTCCTGCGCCCCGGTGTCGGCTGGATCGCCTTCGTCCCCGCGTGGCAGACGACGCACGTGTTCGCGGTCGATCACGACGAAATCGTGCACGCCGAGATCCCTTGGAGGTACCTCTCCGAGCCGTTGCGCGACGATTTCGGGAACGAAGTCGCGATGGTCCTGCCGCGCACGGACGCCGCCGCGGTCGCGGCCCAGGTCGAACGCGTGCGCAACGCAGCGCAACGCTGGACCGCACTGCTCTTGCCCGACGTGATTCGCGACAAACTGCGGCAATGGAATGGGTGCTACGTCACGGGTTTGGAACTGCTCGGGCATCCTCCGTTCAACGCGTTGTTGCTCGACGACCGACCGCTCGGCGTCGCTCGCGCGATCGCGCGCATCCCGTCGATGACGGTCGCGCTGGCGATCGCGCGGCGCGCGCGCCTCGGAAGCGGACCCGGCACCGCGTTATTGCGCGTGATCGCAGCGCCCACGCTCGATCCGACGACGGCCGAGCTCGCGGGCCCGCTTTCCCCGCTGACGCTGACTCCGGACACGTTTCGTCATTGGATCGGACCGTTCGCCGCGTCCGACGTCGACGCGCACGTCGGGCCAAACGCGACGCTGCGCGTCCTCCGCGATGGAGCCGCGCGCCCTCCGCGCATCCTGCACGTTCTCGCTCACGCGATGGAACGACTCGATCGCGAGGACTTCTCGACGCTGGTGCTCGCGGGCGAACGCGACGCCCCGGGCTTCGTCTCACCGGCCGACGGCGACTCATGGTTGCGCGCCGACATCGTGATCTTGTCCTCATGCGCGGCGGCGCGCGGACGGGTACGGATCGGCGATGACGGCGCAGGCCAGTTCGTCGGGGCGAGCTTTCGCGCCGGCGCACGCTGCGTCATCGCCGCCGATCAGCGCATCGAGCTCGACGCGACCCTCGAGTTCGGTCGTCTCGTGCACGAGGGTCTCGCGGCGGGCAGGTGTCCGGCGGAAGCCGTCCGCGCCGCACGCGAGACCATGTGGTCGAGCTCCGACTTCGCGTTGCCGTCGTGCTGGGCTCTGCTCGCCGTCCATGGTCTCGCGTTCGATCCGTGATGCCGTCGGACGACACGCTCGAGGTCACGACGAGCACGGCACCGGCGGATTCACGTCCTGTTGCTTCTTCCCGACGGGCACACGCGGCGCCGCGTTCGCGGCGTACGGGATGCGCGGCACCGGCACCATTCCGCGACTCGGCCCCACGAGCATCACGCTCGTCGGGTCGCAGACTTGACCCGCACACGTGAACCGGTAGCAGAAGTTCGCGAGCAGATCCGCGGACGGCTCTTCGTCGAGCAGCACTTCGAGCGACGTCGTCGGCGCGGTGTTGGGGTCATACGTCGTGCCGTCCATCGCGAGCGCGACGATGTAGGTCCGCCCAGCGGACGAGATCGTGTACCCCGACTGCGGCGATCCGGTCGCGTTCACGGCCCGCACCTCGGCGTAGTAGATGTCGGGGAACGACCCATCCCACTGACCGCCCGATTGCACGGCGACTTCGGGAACGTCGATGCGGATCTGCAGTGGGAACGACGCCGACCCGATGACGTGGAACGTGTCGCTGAGCGCGACGTCGTCGGTGTCCGAACCCACGTCACGATGCCACAGGGTCACTTGAACGTGCGACTTGGTTTGCATCGAGGACCAGGCATCCCGCACGGTCATGTAGAGATGGCCGTTGGAGGACCAGTCACTGGGCGACGGCGACGGAGCGGTGACCGAACTCGCGAAGAACTCCGAGGCGCCGAACGCGGCGTGGCTCGAGTTCAACGCAGCCGAACCCGACGGTCCATTCGCGAGCGCGCGCACCTCGATGACGTCGCTCGACTCCATCGGCATCGCGATGTCGTAGACCACGGTGCCCCCGGACGACCAGTCGTCGAACATCGGCGCGAACGCCGGTGTCGCGAAGGTCGGCGTGTTCGTCTCGAACACGAGGTTCTGGAACGAGCTCGCGACGCTCGGGTCATAGTGCGCGAAGGCGTTGGTCGGCGCCGGAATACCCGCACGCGCTGCATTCGTGACCAGATGGCACGTGCTGCCGTTCGCGTGCGCGACCAGCAAGTCGTCGTCGCCATCGCCATCCCGATCGCCGGCGACCAGAGCGCGCACCGACGTCGTTCCGAGCAGGACGTCGACGTCCGCGCCGAGCGCGCTTTCGAAGCGCAACACGTTGCGACCGAGAGAGTCCACGGCGCACCACGCCAATGCGTCGTTGCCGTTCTTGGTGGCGACCACGGAGAACACGGCCGATGCGGCGCCGGCGTCGCGCGTCAGCAGCACGCTCCCGTCGAGTGAACACACGACGAGCTTGGACTGCGCGCGCAGCACGAGCTGCGCTTCGTTCGACGGGTCCCCATCCCAGTCGAGGGATGCGACGTCGTCGACGGCGAGCGGAGTTCCGTTCGCGCCGACCGGAGCGAACGTCGAAAGACGCACGGTGTCGATCCCGAGCGGCATGCCCGGACTCGGCACGACCGCGACCACCTGGACGACGCCTGCTTGATCGATCGCGAACAGCCCGTGAGCGCCGTCGAGGCCGAGATCTCCGCCGACGAGGCGCACGATCGAGCCATGCTCGAACGAGGCGACCGGAGCGACCACGTAACCCAGCGGCGCGGCCGGATCGGGCGCGACCGCGAACACTCCGTTCGCGTCGGCGACGAATCCGACGTCACCGTCCTGCGTCGCATTCCGCACGACGCATGCGTCGGTCGCGGTCGACGAGACGACCACCGACGCGTCGCACGTCGAAGGATTCACATGAAGTCGCACGACACCGCCGCGCTCGCTGAGCACGGCGTGTCGCCCGATGCTGGTGCGATGCAGGATCTGACAGGCCGATGGCAAGCCATTCGACGGCCCCGGCCACGTCAACGTCAGCGGTGGAGCTTCCGTCGGCGTGTCTTTCCCGAAGGCGAGCCCGCTCGCCGCGGTGGCGAGCAACATGGATGCAAAGACCGAAACGGACGACTTGGACGTCGACGTCATGGCTACTCCTGGTTGTCGAGTGGAATCCCGGCGGGCGCGCGCGGCGATTGCGTCGTGTCCGTCGCCCCCGATTGCCCAACCCTCTCCGCAGGAGCCTCAAAAGGTTTCGGAATCCGCGAAGAAGCGCACCAGATCCCGTGGTGCGTCGCAGTGCACGACGACGACGGAGCGCGCGCTCGCGACCGCGCCGAAGTCCGAACTCGCGTCGGGGTCGGTCGATGCGACGGAACATGCGCCGCGATTCCGACGCGCGGTCACTCGGTCCGTCTTCGTGTGGAACTCGCGCGTTTCCGGCTGCGGAAATCTCCGCGCCACACCCTCGACGTTCAGACGCCGTGAATCAATCGGATCGATCCACGGCCGAACTCACAAGGTGTCCGAGGAGGTCCCCCGGTCGCGAAGCGAGCGGGGCGCCGCCTCGGACTCCTTGTGCGGGATCGACTACGTCCGAAGATCGTCGCTGGACGCGACGACTTTCGGACGTAGTCGATCAGAGCACCGCGCGGAGCGTCTCGGCGTCGGCCTCGTCGACGAAGCGCGCCACGATGCGCAAGACGACGATCGCCTTCCGTTCCGGCGGCGCCGGAATGCGCATCGCGTCCTTCTCGGTCGTCACGCAAGAGTGCGCGCCGGCGGCCACGGACTCGCGCACGACGTCCGCGACTTGCGACGCGGTGAACTCGTGGTGATCGCCGAAGTCGAAGGCGCGCACGACGTGAGCACCCAGCCGCCCAAGTGTTTCCGCCAACGTCGTCGGATCGCCGATGCCGGACACGCAGGTGACGTTCCTGCCCACGAGTTCCGCCGTCCCCGCCAGCGGCGTGCCGTCGAGCGCGACGAGTTCCGTCGGCGCATGGACTTCGCGCACGATCGCCGCGCGCGGCGCCAACGACTTCACGCGCGCTTCGAGCCGTGACAGCGCATCGGCGTCGACGCGATCGCTCCGCGTCAGGACGACGACGTGAGCGCGCGACAGACCTCCGACGCTCTCGCGCAGGAATCCGCGGGGCAACACGGCGCCCCCACCGAACGGATCGCGCGCGTCGAGCAGCACGACGTCGACGTCACGATGCAGCCGCCGATGTTGGAACCCGTCATCGAGCAGTACGACATCGGCTCCGAGCGCATGCGCCGCGTGCGCCGCGCGGACGCGATCACCGTCGACGAGGACCGGCACGCCGGGCAACAGGCGCGCGTAGAGCCGCGCTTCGTCGGACTCCGCCCCGTCGCGGCCGCCGCGCCGATATCCGCGGAGCACGATCGCGGGGCGCTTTCCCATCGCCAGCGCGGCACGGGCGAGCCACGTCACGACCGGCGTCTTGCCCGTCCCTCCGGCCGTGAGATTGCCGACGCAGACGACGCGCACCGGCGCGCGGCGCGGCGTGCGCCAGCCGCGATCGAACGCGGCGTGGTACGCGCGCAGGACGCACGCGTGCGGCAGCGACGCGACGCGCAACACGGCGCGCAGCAACGTCGGACCCACACCTTGCTCGCCGCCGGTCGCGCGGCGGATGAGAGCGACGAATGCGGAACTACGCGTGCGGGATTCGACGTTCAGGACCGAGCCTCGCGCTCCCAGGAGAACGCGCAGACTCTAGCAGCCCGTTGAAAAAGTCGGCCGGCACTCGGAACCCGGCGCTGCGGCGCGGGCTGCCGATCTCCGCCGCCGCGGGCGGACGGTGACCGAACCCGCGCTGGACGGAACCGATGTCGTCACATGCCGTCGGTCTTGATCGGCGGCGGCACCGCCGGATCGAGCGTCTCGGGCTTCTCCTTGGCGTCCGTGGGCGCCGGCGGCGTCTTGCCGTCGTGCTCGATCGTCGCGGGCAGCTCGCGCAACTTCAGTGCGTTGTCGCCGTCGATGGCGCTCGTCGCGTGCCCGGGATTGTCGGTACCCGCCGGCGGTTCTTGTCCGGTCAACGCCTTCTGTTCGGCGCTCCACCAGTCGTACGCCGCCTTCCACTCTTCGTAGTGTTCGAGCCAGTCCTTCTCGTCCGGGTTCAGCGCGCCGGTGCCGAGCACGACCTGGTTGTAGTAGAGCTGCGACTTCTTCGCCGGGATCCAGCCCTTCTCCGGCGGGAAGCGATCGAGCCACGCTTTGTATTGCGGCGGCGCTTCGAGATCCGCGGCGGCCTTCGCCGCCTTCGCTTGCGCGGCCTTCGCGGCGGCATCGGCTTCGGCCGCTTTCTTCGCAGCGCGCTGCTCGGAGACCACGGCGAGGCGAACTTTCTCTTTCTCGACGCGCTTCGCGCGGTCGTCGCCCTGTTTGGTCTCGATCTTCGCGATGTGCTCGTTGGTCAATTTCTCGAGGCGCTCGACCGAACGCACGTCGCGGAAGCGGAAGCCGATCGACCCGTTCAGGCCGTTGAACCAGCGCAGCTCGATGAAGTCGTCGGCGGCGAACGCGCTGCCCGGTTGCTTCGCGTCGTCGTCGAACTTCTCGTCGAGAGTCTTGGTGCGGCGCACGACGCCGGTGAACTCTTCGCCCCAGTTCGTGACGAGTTTCACCTGGTACGACACGAAGTCGCCGGGCGCGCCGTCCGCGCCGGCCGTGACCATCGAGATCACCGGCTTCGCTTTGGCGTCGGCCTTGGCCGTGGCCTTCGCTTTCCGTGCCGGCGCCACTTTCGCGCCGCGCACGACCTTGTCGCCGCCGTGCGCTTCGCCCGCGAGCGTCGCGCAGCCTGCCACCACGATCGCCGCCACCGCCGACATCGACAACAACCGCTTCATCGTCGCACCTCGCGCTGTGCCGCGCGGAGGCGCGGCGGGTCACGCGGTCGGCTTGGGCACGCCGCGACGCGCCAAGAACTCTTCGGCCAAGGCCTCGTAGTCCTGCGCGCCGTTGCTGTCCGCCGCGTACTCGAAGATGGTCTTCCCGGCGGACGGAGCCTCGGCCAATTTCACGTTTTGGCGGATCACCGTCTCGAACAACACTTCGCCGAACGACTTCTTCACTTCCTCGCGCACTTCGTGCGAGAGGTTGGCTTGCCCCTTCCACATGCAGATCACGATGCCGCCGAGGCGCAGATTCGGATTGAGGCGGCCCCTCACGAGGTTTTGCACCTCGAGGTACCGCGCCATTCCCTGCAGCGCGAAGAACTCCGCCTGCAACGGAATCAGAGCCTCGTCGGCGGCCGTGAGCGCATTGATCGCGAGCAGGCCGAGCGACGGCGGACAGTCGACGAGTACTTCGTCGAACACCGCGGTTCTCTCATCGGCTTTTTGCAGCCGGTCCTTGAGGAAGTACTCCCGCCCCAATTCGTTCGCGAGCTCGACTTCGGCTCCGGCGAGATCGCCGGCACTGGGGACGAGGAACAGCCCCTCGGTCGACGTCGGCCGCGCGACGTCGGCGAGCGGCGCGTTCCCCATCAGCAGGTCGTAGGTCGTCGAACGCACCTGCGCGTGGTCCATCATCAAGTGGGCCGACAGGTTTGCCTGCGGGTCCAGGTCGACGAGCAACACGCGGAGGCCTTTGCGAGCGAGCGCCGCACCGAGGTTCACGGTCGTGGTCGTCTTGCCGACGCCACCCTTCTGGTTGATCACTGCGGTGATGCGCAAGGGCCCGCTCCGGACGCGAAGGGCGACAGTGTACGGATCGGCCGGCGGGATTCATCCGCCGGCCCACGGTCCGCGATCGCACCCCGCGTTCGGACGATTCCGAACGCGGGGCCGACGTTCGAGGCTCGGCAGCAGCCCCCACCGGACTGGTAATGTGCCCGGATGGAACCCATGCCGCCCGATGTCCCGACGCTGGTCGCCCGCGCCCAAGCCATGGAAAACGCCGCGCCGAGGGACGCCCTGCGCCTGCTGTTCGATGTCTTCGCCAGCGAGCCGACGCATGGCGATGCCTTGGCGCTGGCGGCCCGCGTCGCGAAACGCCTTGCCGCCGAACGCGAGACCGCGTTGTTCGAAGCCCTGGCGCAGGATTCCGACGACGTCCAGGCGCTGTTCGATCTCGGGTACTGGTTCGTCGAGTCGGGACTGCCCCGCGTCGGTCGCGCATTCCTCGAACGCTGCCACGCCGCCATGCCCGAGCAACGGCAGGTCGCGTACGAGCTGGCGTACGCCCGCTGCGCGTCCGGCGAGTTCCGCGGCGCGGTGCCCTTGCTCGAGCGCGTCGCGAACGACGACGCATCGCATGGCGCGATGGGTTTCGCCGCCCGTTCGCTGCTGGTCCAGGCCCACGTGTTCGCCCACGAGCTCGACGCGGCGCGCGCCGACTTCGATCGGTTGTCGGCCGCGCAGGGCGATGCCGACGCGGATGCGCAGATCGACGCCCTGGCGCAACTGCTGGCGCGCGCCGAACGCATGACGCGCAAGAGCGCGTACGGCCCGCGCGAGTGGTTGTTCGTCGCGCACGGCGCGGCGCTGCTGCACGTTGCGCGCAACGAGCGCGATCCGTTGCCCGCGTTCACCGCGGGCCTCGATTGGCTCGCCGGGATGCTGCGGCGACTCGAGAGCTTGCTGGCCGCGGTCGACGTCGTCCCGGGCCGCGTGCAGTGGATCAACGACTCGATGATGCCGCTCGCGCTCGCGCTCGCCGAGCGCATCGGCGCCGAGCCCGGCGCGTATCGCCCCGACCACGACCGTCAGACGTTGGTGATGCTGAAGGACCCGCGCGACGCGCAAGCCGTGCTCGAGGAGTTGCAAAGCCGCGAGGAAGGCAGCGACACGTTCGCGTTGTCGCTCGATCCGCGGCTGTCGTATTCGATCTGCCCCGAACTCGTCGGCCAGTTCGCGACCAGCGTGCGGCTGCCGTGGGAGGAGCGGTTCGAGTTCAGTGCGAGCTCGGCGCAGGATGCGCGTCTGGCGCACGTCGAGCGCGACACGCGCTCCGCCGAAGCGTTGGCGGACGAGCTGATCGACTCGATGATCCAACTCGAGGGCGACGAGGGTGACCGCAAGACGCTGAACCGCTGGTACGTGCCGCAGAAGGATCTGCTGTTGCTCGGCAACTACGGCGCGCATCCGGCGCGACGCGTGTTCACTCCGCGCCCGGGAGCTTGACCGAACCGTCGAGCCACGACGCTCGTTCGCCGCGCCTGCAGGCCGGCGTTCCGGTCACTCGAGAACCCGCAGAGCCAACGCTTCGAGATCGATCGTCTGGTCGAGGCCGGTGTACAGCACGACCGTCTCGGCCTTGCGCCGCACGCCGCCGAGCACTTCGTTCGCGAGGGTCGTCGCGCGGGCATCGGCGCGCTCGGCGTCGACGATCACTCGATTCGCCGCGTCCTTCGTCGGCGCGTACAGGCGTTCGAGAACTTTGCACGCGACGTCGAACGTCTCGATCGCGTCGGCGGTCGTGTCGGATGCGATGACCCATTCCACGATGACGCGGCCGTCGGCATGGGAGTACGCGCGCATGCGATCGCCGCCGAAGCCGCGCTGGGCGAGCAATGCGCGGGTCGGATCGGCGCAGAGTCGAAACACCGTCTCGGTTCCCGCCGCGCCGAACTCCCCGTCGAAACACGCCGTGAAGCCGGGCGGCAGCAAGTCGACGACGTCACGCGCTTCGACGTGATGCGGTTCGTCGACGCCTTCGGCGTCGCGGATCTTCTCCGGCCACAGCACCTGTTCGGTCGACCGCGGCGGGAGGCGCCACGCCTTCTCGAGCGCGGCCTCTCCGCCCGCATCGCGCAAGGCTTCGACGAGCCGCTCGCCGGCATCGGCGGCAAACGTCGAGGTCGCGACGACGAACGCCGGGACCTGCGGCGGTGCGAGCGGGCGAGTTTCGTGCGTCCACTCCGCGTTCGCACGACCCACGAACTCGTCGGCCAACTCGGCAGAGAATCGCATGCCGTAACGCCGCGTCCAGTACCGGGCCTCGCCTTCGGCCAAGCACTCGAACGCCCGCGCGCGATCCGACAGCAGCGATGCGTCGGGAGCATCCAGCGGCGTCAAGTCGATCGACTCGTCGCGCAGCGCGAGCAGCGCGGCGCGCACCAATTCACCGTGGTCGCGCAGCGGTTCGGTCTCGCCCAGATGGACGACGATCGTGTCGCGCGCGGAGTCGTGGTAGGCGCCGGAGGGCGGCGTCGCCCAGTCCTGCCACACCGCCGGCAAGTCGACCTCGGCGGGCACCGCGCCGAGCGCGCGCAACACCGTCTGCAGGCCGTGCAGAGTCGACGGACGCATGCGCTGCGCGAACCGCTCGCGGCTTCGAGCACCCCATGCGGCGGCGTCGAGGACTTCGCATTCCGGTCGTGAGGCGAAGCCCCGGCCGGTCAGGATCTCGACGCGCGTCAACACCCGCTGCACCGCAGCGGCGGCGTCGGACGCATCGGCCGCACCGGCGACCGGCACCGGCGACGCGAGCGGCGAGAGTGACAGCCCGGGTCCTGGCCCGGGTGCTGGCCCGGGTGCTGGCCCGGGTGGCGGCGTCGCCGCGCCTGCCGCTGTCGGTCCCACCTGGGCGTGCGCGACTTGGCTCGCGGCCCGCGTTCGAGGCGATCCGTAAAGGAAGGCCACGCAGGACGCGGCGACCACGACTCGAACCGTCACGTTTGCCAACCGAGTCCCGCCCACGTTTCCTCTTAAATGGGAGCCGTCCGCCCGGACCCCGGTCGGAACCCTGTTCGCGGAGCTCCTCATGTCGAGTGTGTTGGATCGTATCCGTCCGTTCCTGGCTGGCGTCAAGACCCCCGCCCAGTACGTCGGACAGGAATGGAATGCGGTGGTGAAGGATCCGACCCAAGTGCGGCTGCGGGTCGCGATCGCGTTCCCCGACTCGTACGACGTCGGCATGAGCCACCTCGGCTTGAAGATCCTCTACGGCGTCATGAACACCCTCGACTTCGTCTGGTGTGAGCGGGCCTTCGCCCCGTGGATGGACATGGGCGACGAGCTGGTGCGCCGCGACATCCCGCTCGCGACCCGGGAATCCCACACCCCGCTGTCCGAGCTCGACGTCCTCGGCTTCTCGCTGCAGAGCGAGCTCACGTACTCGAACGTCTTGCACATGCTCGCACTCGGTCGCGTGCCGTTGCTCGCTGCCGAGCGCGGCGAGCGCGATCCGATCGTCATCGCCGGCGGCTCGGGGGCCACGCATCCCGAACCTCTGGCCGACTTCGTCGACGTGTTCTTCGTCGGCGACGGCGAAGAAGCGGTGCTCGAGTTCTTGAAGACGATCGACGCCGCCAAGTCCGCTGGCGCCTCGCGCGCCGACACGCTGCTCGAAGTCGCGCGCCGCCACCCGTACTGCTACGTGCCGCGCTTCTACGAACCCCGCTACGACAGCGACGGCGCGTATGCCGGCCTGACCCCGCTCCGCGACGACGTGCCGACGGTGATCGAAGGCGCGCAGGTCTTCGACTTCGAGACCTGCTACGTCCCGACCGCTCCGATCGTCCCCGCCACGCGCGTGGTCCACGACCGCGTCATGGTCGAGATCATGCGCGGCTGCACGCGCGGCTGCCGCTTCTGCCAAGCCGGCATGCTGAAGCGTCCGGTGCGCGCGCGCAGCCCGAAGCGCATCGTCGAGATCGCACTCGAGACGCTGAAGAACACCGGTTACGACGAGGTCTCGCTGCAGTCCTTGTCGTCGGGCGACTACCCGGCGATCCTCGACCTCTTGGCCTTGTGCGACGAGGAGTTCGCGAAAGTCCGCGTCGGGCTCGCGTTGCCGAGCCTGCGCGTCACGCAGCAGCTCGCGCTGCTCCCCGGCCGCATGAAGACCGTCCGCAAGGCCGGACTGACGATGGCGCCGGAAGTCGGCACCGATCACCTGCGCCGGATCCTGTCCAAGGAGATCAAGAACGAAGACCTGCTGCTCACGGCCGCGGCCGCGTTCGATCACGGCTGGGACCTGGTGAAGCTCTACTTCATGATCGGCAACCCGGCGGAAACCGCCGAGGACGTCCTGGCGATCTACGGCATGGCCGACGAGGTCTCGCGCCTGCGCCGCCAGCGCACCAGCAAGCCGAACGCATTCGTGAACGTCACGGTGTCGAACTTCGTGCCGAAGCCGTTCACGCCGTTCCAGTGGGCGCGGATGCTCGGCATCGAAGAGATCAAGGAGCGCCAGCAGATGCTGCGCGCCGCGTGCTCGAACCGGAAGGTCGCGTTCAAGTTCCACAAGGCCGAGTCGTCGACGCTCGAAGCCGTGCTCGCGCGCGGCGACCGTCGCTTGGGCAAGACGTTGCTCGCCGCGCATCGTCACGGCGCGCGCTTCGATGCGTGGGACGAGGGCTTCCGATGGGAAGCATGGCAGGCGGCGTTCGCGGAGACCGGACTCGACGTGGAGCGCATGGTCAACGCCACACTCGACCCGAGCAAGCCTCTGCCGTGGGACCACATCGCTCCCGGCGTCGAGAAGAAGTTCCTGTTGAAGGAGTGGGAACGCTCCGGCCGCGCCGAGCCGTCGGCCGACTGCTTCGGGCCGCGCTGCCACGCGTGCGGCGTCGACGCGAAGTTGTGCTTCCACTTCAAACGCGGCTTCCCGCTGCCGGCCGACAAGCCGAAGGACTCGATGCACTTCCTCGGCGATCGGCTGATGAACAAGACCTTCGCCGTCGCCCCGCGCCCCAACAGCGCGACCGTCCACGACGCGGAGGCCTCGCCCGTCGCCTGAGCGACCCGCGGTCCCTTCGCCCATGCGCAACGACTTCCGGCGCGCGTTCGCGTACGCCCCTCGCTACCGCAACGACCTCGTCCTCGGCCTCGGCGCGATCCCATTCGCGCGCGCGACCGAGCTCGCGATCCCGTGGTTCCTGATGCAGGCGATCGACGGTCTGCAGCGCGGGAACCTGCGGCATGCGCTGGCGACCTATTTCGCGATCGTGCTCGGTCTCGCCACGCTGAAGGGCGTCCTCAAATTCGCGATGCGCTGGTACGTCGTCCGCGCCTCGCGGCGCTTCGAGCAGGATCTGCGCGACGATCTCTACGCGCACCTGCTGACGCTGTCGCCGGCCTGGTTCCAGTCGCAGCGCACCGGCGATTTGATGGCGCGACTGACGTCGGACCTCGAAGCCGTCCGCATGTTCCTCGGGCCGGGCACGATGTACGTCGCGGAGACGCTGGCGCTGCTGCCGCCGGTACTCGTCATGCTGACCATCTACTCATGGCGGCTCGCGCTGTTGCTGCTCGTTCCGATCGCGTTGATCGCATGGGCGATGAAGCACTACGCCGAACCGATCCACGTCGAATCGACGAAGGCGCAAGAAACGCTGTCGGCGCTGTCGAACGTCGCGCAGGAGAACTTCGCCGGCATCCGCGTCGTGCGCGCGTTCGGGCGCGAGGGCGTGGAGTCGCAACGGTTCGCCGGTTTTTCCGAGGACTACCGCAAGCAGCAAGTCCGCGTCGCCGACATGCGCGCGCGCTCCTGGGCGTTCATCCTCGGCGCGAAGGACTTCGGCGTACTGGTGTTGATCGGGGCCGGCTGCATCGAGCTCTATCTCGATCACTTGAGCGTCGGCGAGTTCTTCTTCTTCAACTGGTGCCTCGGCCTGCTGTTCTGGCCCATGGTCGCGCTCGGCTGGATGGTCGGCATGTATCAACGCGGCAAGGCCTCGATGGCGCGGCTCGAACAACTGTTCGCCGCCACGCCCGCGCTGCCGATGCCGCGCGATCCGCATCGACCGGCGACGATCGCCGGCGACGTGGAGTTCCACGAGCTCACGGTGAAGCTCGGCGACCGCGTGGCGCTCGATCGCGTCTCGGTGCGTATTCCCGCTGGAACGGTGCTCGGCATCACCGGCCGCACGGGCTCGGGCAAGTCGACGCTGGCCCAGGTGTTGCCGCGCTTGGTCGACGTTCCACCGGGCATGGCGTTCGTCGACGGCGTCGACATCACGCGCTTCGATCCCACCGTTCTGCGCCGCGCGATCGGTTATGTCCCGCAGGAGGCCTTCCTGTTCGCCGATCGCGTGCGGTCGAACCTCGCGCTCGGCCGCGACGACGACGCCCTCGACCCATTGCGTGAAGCGGCGACGCACGCCCACGTCGACGCCGAACTATCCGAGCTACCGCTCGGCTACGAGTCGATCGTCGGCGAACGCGGCGTGACGTTGTCGGGCGGCCAACGCCAACGTTCCACGCTGGCGCGTGCTCTGGCGGCTCATCCGCGCATCCTGGTGCTCGACGACTGTCTCTCCGCCGTCGACACGGAGACCGAATCGCGCATCCTCGCCGAGCTGACGCGCGCGCTCCTGAGCAAGACCGCGCTGCTCGTCTCGCATCGCGTGGCCGCACTCGGGCTGTGCGACGAAGTGATCGTCCTCGACGAAGGCCGTGTCGTCGAACGCGGTCCGCCTGCGCGGTTGCTCGCGGCCAAGGGCCCCTACTCCGAACTCTTCGCGCGCCAACAGGCGGAAGAGGCGCTGGAGAGGCTCGCATGAGCGTCGACGTCAACCAAGACCACGAAGCCGTCGGCAAAGCGTTCGACCGCCAACTGTTGCGCCGCCTGTGGCCGTTCACGCGGCCCTACGCGAGTCGATTCGTCGTCGGACTGCTGCTGCTGTTCGTCATCACCGGACTCGAGATCGCGGGTCCATGGGTCCTCAAGGTCGCGATCGACGGCGTGGCGACGATCAAGGAACGCGGTGCGCCTCTCGTCGCCGCCGCTCCGACCGCCACGTGGCGACTCGCGGCGACATTCGTCGGCGCCTGCGCGTTGTTCTACGTCTCGATCGGCCTGTCGATCCTGCTCGCTCGTTACGTACAGACGATGGTGCTGACGCAGGCGGGCCAGCGCGTGCTACACGACGTCCGTCGCGCGCTGTTCTCGCACCTGCAGCGCGTCCCGGTGAAGACGTACGACCACACGCCGACGGGCCGTCTGGTGACGCGCGTCACGTCCGACGTCGAAACGCTGAACGAGTTGTTCACGTCCGGCATCGTCACCTTGGTCGGCGACGTCGTGAAGATCGTCGCGATGCTCGCGGTGCTGTTCCTCGTCAACGTCAAGTTGGCGCTGCTCGCGCTCGCGACGATCCCGGTGCTCGCGCTCGCGTCGGCGTACTTTCGCGTGCGCGCGCGGCAGTCGTATCGCGCCACGCGGACCGCGATCGCCCGCGTGACGTCGTACCTCGGCGAGACGATCTCTGGCGTGCGCGTGCTGCAAGCGTTCGCGCGCGAGGACAAGGCCAAGCGGATCTTCGGCGAGCGCAATGCCGAGCATTTCCGCGCGCACGTGCGGACGATCTTCTACTTCGCACTGTTCTTCCCGGTAGTCGACCTCATCGGACTTGGGACGCAGGCCGGCACGCTGTGGATCGGCGGGATCGAAATCGCCGGCGAACGCCTGCGCTTCGGCGAGTTCGTGCAGTTCTGGTACTACCTCAACTTCATCTTCGAGCCGCTGCGCGAGTTGGCCGAGCGCTACAACGTCCTGCAGTCGGCGATGGCGTCGGCCGAGCGCATCTTCGCGCTGTTCGACATCGCGGAGGATCGCGACGGCGGAACCGCGACGCTGAACCCTCCGCGCGGCGGCGTACGGTTCGAGCACGTCGACTTCGCGTACGTCGACGGCCGCCCGGTGCTCGAAGACATTTCGTTCGAGGTGAAGCCCGGTGAGACGTTGGCGCTGGTCGGAGCGACCGGCGGCGGCAAGACCACGATCGCCGCGTTGCTCGCGCGGTTCTACGAACCGACCGCGGGGCGTGTGCTGGTCGACGGCGTCGACGTCAAGGATCTCCCGCGCGCGCACCTGCGCGATTTGATCGCCTACGTGCCGCAAGACGTGTTCCTGTTCACCGGCAGCGTCATCGACAACTTGCGCTTGTCGGATCGCGTCAGCGTCGAGCGCGCTCAGGCGGCCGCGCGCGCGATCGACGCCGATCGCTTCATCCGCCGCTTCCCGGGCGGCTACGACCATGCGCTCGCGGAGCGCGGGCAGAACCTGTCCGCCGGCGAACGGCAATTGCTCGCGTTCGTGCGCGCGCTCGCGAAGGATCCGGCGATCCTGATCCTCGACGAGGCCACGGCGAACGTCGATCCGACGACCGAAGCGACGATCCAAGCCGCGATCCCGAAGCTGCTCGAAGGGCGCACGTCGATCGTCATCGCCCACCGCCTGTCGACGATCCGCAGGGCGGATCGGATCCTCGTGCTGCACAAGGGCAAGCTGCGCGAGCAGGGCAGTCACGAAGAACTCCTGCGGAAGAACGGTCTGTACGCCGCGCTGGTGCGCTTGCAGTTCCAGGAGCAATGAGCCATGCGCATGCGGACGTTTCGTGCCTTGCTCGTGCTGTCGGCGACGCTCTGCGCGTGCGGTCCTGCCGCGGATCCGGTCGACGCCGAGTTCACGCGCCTCGTCCTCCGCATGAAGGACGGCGTCGCCGGCGGCTCGGATGCGTTCGTCACGCCCGACGTGAAGACCTTCCTCGACGCGCACGCGGCCGACCCGGCGCTCACGGCGGACCGTGATCGTCTGACGCGCATGCGCGATCATCTGCTCGCGGCGCGCAGCACCGAGTTGATTCCGGAGAACCTCGCGATCGTCTTGCACTTGCTGCGGTCGTTCGGCGACGACGCGTCGGTCCGCGAAACGGTCGAGCGCGCCGCGGCAGCGGATCCGACGCGTTTCGCGCCGCCGTACGTGCTCGGGCGACTCGCGCAGGACGCGGGCGATCACGACGGCGCGATCGCGTGGTTCACGCGCGCGTGCGTGGCCGCGCCCGGGCGACCCGACGGTTACGCGCGGCTCGGTGACGCCTTGGCCGACGCCGGTCGTTTCGACGAAGCACTGCTCGCGTACGACGGCTCACTCGCTCGAGCCCACGACGCCGACGTCGTCCGCGCACGCGACGCCGTGAAGGCCAAGCTCGCGGGGACAGCGAAGTAGCGTACGCGGTGGGCGCGCGCGCTCGATCAGTCGACGGAACCGACCAGAACCTTCAGGTACCGCGACCGTGGCAACGCCGGGTGCGTCGGATGATCGGCCGGCAATCCTCGCGTGCCGATCAGTCGAAACGCGCGCCCTTCCTTGCGCAGAGCGCGCGCGACGAGTTGGGCGAACGTCTTCGGATCGGTTTGCGCATGGTTCGAACACGCGATCAACCACGCGCCTGGAGCGAGTACGCGCGCGACGCCGCCGTACAACGCTTCCAGTCCTTTCGCTCCGCCGAGCACGCTGGACTTCGTCTGCGCGAACGACGGCGGATCGACGACGGCCAGATCGAACGCGTGTCGCCGCGCCTCGCGTAGGTACTCGAACACGTCGCCGATCAGGAACTCGTGCGCTTCCGGATCGAGTTCGTTCAGCGCGAAGTTCGCGCACGCGGTTTCCGCACACGCCTTCGTGGCATCGACGCTGGTGACCGCACGTGCTCCACCGGCGGCCGCCGCGACGGAGAACGCTCCGGTGAACGAGAACAGATTCAACACGCGTCGCCCCGCCGCGAGCCCGCGCAGTTCGGTGCGCGTCTCGCGCTGATCGAGGTACAAGCCCGGTTTGCCGTGTTGCTTGAACGTCGCGAGGTAGTTCAGTCCCGTTTCCCGGACCAACGCGCCCGGGTCCATCGGCTCGCCCGCGGCGACTTCGAAGCCGCCGCCGTCCTGACTTCGCTCGCGACTCTTGACGAGGATCCCGCGCGGTCGAAGTTGATCGTCGAGCGCGCGCACCAGCGTCGGCAGCCACGGGCGCCAGCACGAACGATAGGGCTGGACGACGACGTACTCGCCGAAGCGGTCGATGACGAGTCCGGGCAGATCGTCCCCTTCGCCGTTCACGAGCCGCAGCGCGTCCGTGTCCCCGAGCGCCAGGCGCTTGCGCCACCGCAGCGCGCGATCGATCGCGGCGGCGAAGAACGAGGCGTCGATCGGCACGGCGGTCTTGGACAGCAGACACGCGAACATGTCGGCTTCGGTGGACAGCAGACCGCGTCCGACCAGTTTCGATTCGGCATCGACGACGTCGAGGACCGCACCTTCGTCGAGACCGGCCAGCGCGCGCGCGTCCGTCGTCGCGACGCCGCTTCGAGTGACCCACGGCGGCATGGTGGGCGGCCGAGTCGAACGAGCGAGAGCGATGCGCGCGGTCTTCATGCGGGGATTCTGGCGAAGTCGCCACGGCGCGGACAGCCGGCGCCGAGGATTCGCACCGAGGATTCGCACCGAGGATTCGAATGCGCTCCGGGTGTTCCGTCGCGTCCCGCGGCCGACGGAGAATCGCCGTGACGACTCGAGCGCGGCGCGGATCCCTCCTTACATGGCGCGGGGATTCGCAAAACGAGTTCTCAAGACGGCCCCCCGCGCAGCCGATGGGCTCCCCATGCGCAATCCGACCCGGTTCCTCGTCCTCGTGGCCTCGCTCGGTGCAGCCACGCAAGCCACCGCCGCAACCGTCTCGTACACCGGGGTCGCGACGTCGGCCACGTTGACGCATGCGAGCGGCGGCGTGAAGGTCAGCGCGGATGCGGGCGGCGCGCAGCAGCTGCTGCTGTTCACGAACGGCACCGGCGTCGGCGTGCTCGGCGGCAATGCCAACGTCGAATTCGGCGAGTGGCTGACTTTCGACTTCGACGGCTTCCTCGCCGAGGACGTCGTGCTCGACATCAATCCGCAGATCCCGATGGGACCGACTCTGTCGGTCCAGGGTTTCGGCGTCGGGGGTCGGCCCCTCGGCGAACTGCACGCCGCGTCGATCGACCTCGTCGACATCTCGAGTTTGTTCTCGAGCGAACCGCTGTCGAAGTTCCGCGTGTCCGCGAGCTCGGCGATCGCGTTCGACAACTTCGCGGTCGGGTCGCTGTCGTTCACGAACGGCGTCACGGAAGCGGACACGTTCCAGATCGGCCAAACGCTGCGCGGTTACGTCGCGGGCTTCGGCGACGTCCGCATGGTCGAGTTCGTCGGCCAGGCCGGCGCGCAGTTGCATCTCGCGTGCGCATCGGACGACTCGACGGCTCGCGTGCGCATCCAGCTGATCACGCCAGCGCTCGAGGAAGAGCGCTCCGTCGTCGCGGAATTGGCAGCGACCGCCGATGAAGTCACGTTGCCGATGGATCTGAGCGGCACGTACCTGTTGCGCTTCGAGTCGATCTCGGACGATCCAGGTTCGTTCGCCATCGAGACCTCGTTGACGGTGCCCGACGAATCGCCGTCCGTGATGCTGAAGGGCAAGAAGGGCGGCCCCGCGCAGGACTTCGTGTTCGACGCGGTCGCCGGGACCGGCCTCGCGGGGTCGCTGGTGCCGAACTCGAAGGTGAAGAAGGACGTCACGGTCGAGTTGCTGGATCCGTCGCTGGCTCCGGTCGATCTGACGGGATCGGTCGCGAAGCTCGGCGCGCACGGCGTCCAACTGACGAACGTCGCGCTGACGGAGACCGGCGAGTACACGCTGCGCGTATCGGGGTTGACGTCGACGAAGCACAAGCTCGCGGTGGAGCTCGTGCTGACGCTGCCGGCCGGAGCGGCCGGCGACGCGTTCTTGCCGTGAACAAGCAACCCGGTCGCCGTCGCGGTGAGAGGGCGGCAGTGCTGCCGGTTTCGGGAACTTCGATTTAGGATCCGGCTCCCCCATTGCACAGCCCGGATCCCCGCATGCACTTCCTTGCCGCCGTGTTGCTGGTGCTGTTCGCCGTCCTGCTCGATCGCAATGCCCCGACCGTACCGCCCACCTCGGACGAAGCCGCGTTCGAGCGCCTGTTCGACGGCTCGACGTTGGCGGGTTGGAGCGGTGATCCGGCGTTCTGGTCGGTCGAGGACGGCGCGATCGTCGGTCGCACCAGCGCGGCGACGCCACTGACGCACAACACGTTCCTGATCCACGAGGACGTGTTCGGGGACTTCGAGTTGCGCCTGCGCTACCGCATTCACGGTGGCAACTCGGGCATCCAGTACCGCAGCCGCGATCGCGGCGCCTTCACCGTGTCGGGGTATCAGGCCGACATCGAAGCCGGTCCGAACTACACCGGGATCCTCTACGAAGAGCAGGGCCGCGGCATCCTGGCGATGCGCGGGGACGCGATCGAGTTCGGCACCGACGGGACGCGCACCGTCGGTCTGAGGCTCGGGGACGCGGCGAAGCTGCAGACGTTCATCCGCAAGCACGACTGGAACGACTACGTCGTCGTCGCGCGCGGACCGCGACTCATCCATCGCATCAACGGTGTCACCGTCGTCGACGTCATCGACCGTGATCCGACGCATCGAGCGCGCGCGGGTCACCTCGCGCTGCAGCTCCACCAGGGCCCGCCGATGGAGGTGCGGTTCGCGGACGTCCGAATTCGGCCGCTCACGACCGCGGCGGCGGAGCCGGAGTGGATCTGGGCGCAGGGGGACGCGGAACTGCCCGCCACCGCGACGCTGTCGCGCACGTTCGCGTTGGACGAGGCTCCGCGTTTTGCACGCCTGACCATCGCTGCGGACAATCGCCATCGCACACGGATCAACGGCCGCCGCGTCGCGGAGGGTGACGATTGGTCGACACCCGGATCGTTCGACGTCTCGCGAGCCCTACGGTTCGGCGACAACGTGATCACGATCGAGGCCGCCAATGAAGGCGGTCCCGCCGGCGTCCACGCGAGTCTGGAGTTGGACTTCGACGGCGGTCGGCACGACATGATCGTCACCGATACGCATTGGACCTGCGACGCGGCGCCAGCCGGTCCCCGCACCGTCACGAGCCTCGGCCCGGTCAGTGCACCACTCGGTCCGTGGCCGGCGGTCATCGGCGCCGCCGAAGCGACGCCCGCGAGCTCGATCACCGTGCAAGACGGATTCGACGTCGAGCGCCTGGTGTCCGCGGGTCCCGGCGAAGGGTCCTGGGTCGCGCTGTGCTGCGATCCGAAGGGCCGCTTCATCGTGTCCCCGCAATACGGGAACTTGCTGCGCATCACGCTGCCGACGAAGCCCGGGCGCGTGCCGTTGGTCGAGCCGGTCGACCTCCCGCTCGGGCACGCACAGGGGCTGACGTGGGCGCACGATTCGTTGTACGTGGTCGCGAACGCCGAGCTCGGCGGCAACGGCGGCGTCTGGCGATGTCGCGACGCGGACGGCGACGGACGCTACGAAGCGGTCGATCGCATCTTCGCGTGTGGCCCCGATGGTGAACACGGGGCGCACGGAATCTGCGAAGGCCCCGATGGCCGCATGTACGTGGTGCTCGGCAATCACGTCACGGACGTCGCCGACGGTCAGGCGATCCAAGATGGTCGACGGCACCCCCCAGCTGCGTTCGCGGCGACGTCGCCGCTGACGCTGTACGACGAGGACCTGACGTTGCCGCGCGCGTGGGACCCCAACGGGCACGCGGTCGGCAACATCGCACCCGGAGGCGTCGTGGTGTCGATGGAGCCGGACGGTGCGCGCCTCGAACTGGTGGCGGGCGGTTTTCGCAACGCGTACGACCTAGCGTTCTCCGCCCAAGGCGAGCTGTTCACGTACGACTCGGACATGGAATGGGACGTCGGGCTGCCGTGGTATCGACCGACTCGCGTCTGTCACGTCGTTCCCGGCGCCGACTTCGGTTGGCGTTCGGGATCCGGTAAGTGGCCGGCGCACTGGTTCGACTCGAAGGGAGCCGTCGTCGACGTCGGTCTCGGATCCCCCACCGGCGTGGCGTTCGCGACCGCGACCGATTGGCCGGCGCCGTGGCGCGATGCGTTCCTGATCTGCGATTGGACGTACGGTCGCATCCTGGCGGTGACGCTCGAGGCGCGCGGCGCCACGTACTCCGGCCGCGTGACCCCGTTCGCACAAGGCAAGCCGTTGAACGTCACCGACCTCGTCGTCGGTCCCGATCGCGCGCTCTACGTGCTGACGGGTGGACGTGGCACGCAGTCCGGGCTGTACCGCATCGACGCGCGCACGAGCGATCCGACGTCGTATGTCGCGCCGGCCGTCGACCCGAGCGTGCAGCGGCGCCGCACGTTGGAAGCGATGCTCGCGACCCCGGCGAACGCGCGCTTGCCCGAAATCCTCGAAGCACTCGACGCCGAAGATCCCGCGGTGCGTTACGCCGCACGCGTCGTGCTCGAACACCAGGCGATCGACGCGTGGCGGCCGTTGGCGTTGGCGGAACTCCGGCCGCGCGCCCGCTTCGAGATGTTGCTCGCCCTCGCGCGGAGCGAGCCGGCCGCGATCGACGCCATCGCTGAGGCGCTCGCGCGCGCCCCGTTCTCCGCGGCGGACGAAGCCGCGGCGACACGCGAACTGCGCGTGCTCGCGGTGGCTCTCGCGCGAGGTGGAGTGCCCAGCGATCCGACGCGCGAACGGCTCCTCGCGCGACTCGACGCTGCGTTCCCGAGCGCCTCGTTCACGCTGGATCGCGATCTGTACGGCGTGCTCGCTCCACTCGCCGCGCCGGCCCTCGCGAAACGCGCGCTCGGTTTGCTCGAACGCGCGACCGCATCGAGCGAGCGCATCTGGTGGGGTTGGGTGTTGCGCGATGCCCGCACGCAATTCGACGCCGAGGAGCAGGCGCGATTCGCCGCTGCAGTGGAACCGCTGCGCGGACTGAGCGGTGGCTACAGCATGACGGGCTACGTCGGGACGTTCCTGCCCGAGCCCCCGCCGCAGGAACAGCCGGCGCCCCTCGCTGCCGTGCCCGCCGCATCGCCGTCGCCGGCCAGCGCTGCGACCGCGTGGACGGTCGCGAGCCTGCTCGCGGAAGCGTCGCGACTCGACGCCGGACGGTCGTTCGAGCACGGCGCCGCGGCGTTCCAGACCGCGCGCTGCGCCGAATGCCATCGCATGGCCGGTGCCGGCGGCGGAATCGGCCCCGACCTCACCGGTGCGTCGGGACGGTTCACGCGGCGGGATCTGCTCGAGGCGATCCTCGAGCCGTCGAAGGTCGTGTCGGATCAGTACGCGCAGACCGAGTTCACGACGTTCGATGGGCGCACCGTCATCGGGCGCTTGGTCGACGAATCGGCGAAGGAATTGACGATCGTGACCGACGCCTTGGCGAACCGACGGGAGACGTTGCGCGCCGACGCCGTTCGCTCGCGACGCCCGGTGACCACTTCCCCGATGCCCGAGCATTTGCTCGACGCCCTCGAGCTGGAACGAATCCTCGATCTGCTCGCGTACATCGAGGCCGGCGCGGATGCGCACGCCAAGCCGTTCACGAAGTGACGCGCTGCGCGGTTCCGAAGGAATCACGCGTCCGTGGCTCGCTGCGACGTCCGGGGGGCTCGCGCGCGCCTGTGGCGTCGACGCCGAGCGGAATGAAGATGGTGACCCTGACGGGATTTGAACCCGTGTTACCGCCTTGAAAGGGCGATGTCCTGGACCAGGCTAGACGACAGGGCCACAGCAAGCGTGGGAAGCTAGGGAACGCGCGCGGAACTTTCAAGGAACGCGCGGTGACGGGCTCATTCCTCGTCGAGACCGAGCACTTTCTTGCCCTCGGGAGTGATGCGCTGCGGCGTCCACTTGGGGTCGAACGTCACGGTGACGTCGCAGCCGGTGACACCGGCCAGCTGTTCGACCTTCTTCTTGACGTCGCTCGGGATCTGCTTCGCCGACGGGCAGGATTCCGACGTCAGCGTCATGATGATGCCGACCTTGCCGGCGTCGTCGACGTTCACGTGATAGATGAGCCCGAAGTTCCAGATGTCGACCGGCATCTCCGGATCGAAGACGTTCTTCAGGACATCGACGACCAGTTCCTTGTTGACGGTCATGGGGTACTCCGCGCGCGACAGTTGCGAATGGTGAGGGCAGCGGGACTCGAACCCACGACCCGCTGCTTAAAAGGCAGCTGCTCTACCGACTGAGCTATGCCCTCGATTCGACTCCGTGCGCGTATTGGACAGGACAGAACGGAGCGTCGCACGGCGACGCCTCGGGCCGCTCAGGTTTCCATGATCTCTTTGGTCTTGGCCGCGACGTTCTGGTCGACCTCGGCTTCGGCGTGTTTCAGAAGCTTCTGGATCTCGTCCTTGGCCTTCGTGATGTCGTCGTCGGTCAGTTCGGTCGCGTCGTCGACGGCCTTGTTCAGATCGCGGCGCAGGTTGCGCAGCGAAACGCGCGCGGCCTCGGCGAGTTCCTTGACGCGACCGACGAGCTTCTTGCGCTGCTCCTCCGACATCGGCGGGATGACGAGGCGCATGACCTTGCCGTCCGTCTGCGGGTTGATGCCGATGTCGCTCTTCTGGATCGCCTTCTCGATCTCCTTGATGACACTCGCGTCGAATGGCTTGATCAGCAGCGCGCGCGGTTCCGGGATCGAGATCGAGGCGACCTGCTTCAGCGGCGTCGGGCTGCCGTAGTAGTCGACGCGGATGTTCTCGATCAACGCTGGCGTCGCGCGACCGGAGCGTAGCCCCTTCGTCTCCTCGACGAAGTGCGCCACACCCTTCGACATCTTGGCCTTCGCGTCGTTGATGATCTGCGTGTACTGCATGGACGAGCTCCAGAGAGGCCGTGGAGAGTTCTCGCGCCGCGAGTGGATTCTCCTCGGCTGAACTCACGTTCTCTCAATCGCTGACGAGCGTACCCACGGAGGGATCGCCGAGCGCTGCTTTCAGCACGTTGCCCGGGACCGTGTAGTCGAACACGACGATCGGGATCTGATTGTCCTGGCACATGGCGATCGCCGTCGAATCCATCACCTTCAGACGGCGTTGCAGCACGTCCATGAACGTGAGCGTCTCGAAACGCGTCGCCGTCTTGTCCTTCTTCGGATCCGCGGTGTAGACGCCGTCGACCTTGGTGGCCTTCAACACGACCTCGGCGCCGATCTCCTTCGCGCGCAACGCGGCCGTCGTGTCGGTCGTGAAGTAGGGATTGCCGGTGCCGCCGACCAGGATCGGCACGCGCCCCTTCTCGATGTGGCGCATGACACGCCGGCGGATGAACGGTTCGGCGACCGCTTGGATCGTCAGAGCCGAGCACACACGCGTAGCGACGCCGATGCGCTCGAGCGCGTCCTGGAGCGCCAAGCCATTGATGACGGTGGCGAGCATGCCCGCTTGATCGGCGCTGGCGCGGTTCATGCCACTGGCGGCGACTTCGGCGCCGCGCAGCAGGTTCCCGCCGCCGACGACGAGAGCCATCTCGACACCCGCATCGCGGACGGACTTGATGTCCTCCGCGATGCGGGCGAGCTTGTTCACGTCGAGATTGACGCCGCTGCCCCCGAACGCTTCGCCGGAGATCTTGAGCAGCACGCGCTGGAAGCGGCGGCGGCCGATGGCGTCAGTCAATGCTCAGGTTCCGATCTCGAAGCGGGCGAAGCGCGCGAACTTCATGTTCTCGCCGATCTTCGCGATCATCGCCGTCAGGGCTTCGCGGATCTTCTTGGTGTTGTCGAGCACGAAGACCTGGTCGACGAGGCAGTGATCCTCGAAGAACTTCTCGAGCTTGCCGAGGACGATCTTCTCCTGCGCGGGAGCTGGCTTGTCCTTCACCTGCTCGCGGTAGATGTCCTTCTCGCGATCGATGACGTCGGCCGGCACTTCCTCACGCGACACGAACTGCGGGTTCATCGCGGCGATGTGCTGACAGACCTGGCGCACGAAGACCTGGAGTTCCGGGTTGCGCGCGACGAAGTCGGTCTCGCAGTTCAGCTGCACCATCACGCCGACGCGCGCGGTTTCGGGCGTCGGGTGCAGGTACGTCACGATCACGCCCGACGAGGTCGCGCGGGTCGCCTTCTTCTCGGCGATCTTGCTGCCCCATTTGCGCAGCAGGTCCTTCGCCTTCTCGAATTCGCCGTTCGTCTCGCCGAGAGCCTTCTTGCAGTCGTTGACGCCCGCGCCGGTCTCCTGGCGCAGTCGCATCACGTCCTTGGCGTCGATGTTCGTCATGTCTCGATTCCTTTTGCGTGTTCGGTGCGTTCGCGATCGATCTCAGGCCTTGGTCTCGCCCGCATCGGCGGCCGGAGCGGCGTCGCTCGCGGCTTCCGGAGCCTCTTCGCTGGCCGGTGCCGGCGCGCCTCGACCCTCGCCGCGACCTTCGCCACGACCACCCTTCTTCGGCCCACCCTGGCGGCGCTGCGGACCACGATTCTCGCGGCGCTTCATCTCGATCTGAGGTTCTTCGTCCTGGACGGCGGAAACGCCTTCGCGATAGTTCGCACGCCCTTCGACGATCGCGTCGACCAGCTTCGCGAGGATCAACGACACCGAGCGCATCGCGTCGTCGTTCGCCGGGATCGGGATGTCGACGAGGTCCGGATCGCAGTCGGTGTCGAGCACGGCGACGATCGGCACGCGCAGGCGGTTCGCCTCACGCACCGCGATGTACTCCTTGGCCGGATCGATGACGACCAGCGCGCCGGGGAGTTTGTTCAGCACGCGCACGCCGTCGAGGTTCTTCTTGATGCGCTTCAGCTCGCGCAACACCATCGCCTGCTCTTTCTTCGTGTAGAGCAGGAGTTCGCCGGACTGCTCGAGTTGCTCGAGCTCTTCCAGGCGCTTCAGACGCGAACGGATGGTCGTGAAGTTGGTCAGCGTGCCGCCGAGCCAACGCTCGTTGACGTACGGCATGCCCGCGCGCTGCGCCTCGGTCGCGATCGTGCTCTTGATCTGACGCTTCGTGCCAACGACCACGATCTGACGGCCGGTCGACGCCAGCTCCTTCAAGAAGTGGCGGGCGCGCGTCAGACCCTTCACGGTCTCGACGAGGTTGATGATGTGGATGAGGTTGCGCTTGCCGTGGATGAACTGCGACATCTTCGGGTTCCACCGGCTTGCGTGGTGACCGAAGTGAACGCCTGCATCGACGAGTTCGCGGACCGAGATGGCGGCCATGAGAGGGGGATCCTGTCACCTTCCTGGGATGCACATGAAAGGGTCGGGTCCTCGAGGAGCGCGCGGCGAGCGCAGGAAGGTTGGGTTCGTCTCGCCGCCGCGAAAGGCCTCGGCCCGTCGGGTCGTTCCGTCCGCTCCGCACATCGCGGGGCGAAAGAAAGTCGGGACAGACTACGGGGATAGGTTGGCGTGTCAAGCCATGACGCCGAGCCGAGCGGCGAAGCAGGATCGCCGCGGCGCCGGCGCCCGAGTCCCCGTCCGCGGACGACGCGAAAGCGAAAAAACTGAAGTGAAAGCGCTCCGTTTTCTCGATTTTTCGCCGCTGAGACGGGACGCGGGGGCCGATATCCGGCTTTGTCACGGGGTCGAGTTGCGAAGTAGGGCCCGAGTTCCCTCGTTCACCGACAGCGGGGAGACATCGGAAGTTTGGACGCGGGTCCGAGCCCGCGCCGCATTTGCCGGTTATCCTCCGACTGGTTCAGGATCGCCCCGTTGCTGCTTCCTGCTTTCCACACCCGGGTGAATGTTTCGAGTCCATTGGCTTTGAACGGCTCCATGGTGCCGCGCCGCATCCTCTTGGCGGACCACCACACCGAGCGCCTCCCGGACGTGAAGTCTCGGCTGGAGGCCCTCGGGCATAGCGTCTTTTCTTCGGACGACGCGCTGTCGTCCCTCGAGACGATGCGGGAGAAGCGGCCGGATCTCGTCATCCTCGCGCCCCTGTCGCGTCACGCGGACGGGCCCGAGGTCGGCAGTCTGTTGTCCGCGAAGGACCGCATCCAATTCACGGCGCTGATCCTGGTGCTCGAAGACGCGCCGAAGGCGGACGCGCTGCTCGCGCTCAGCGGACGCGTCGACGACATCATCCTGCGCGACGACGTCAGCGCGGACCGGCTGTTCGACCGCGCGGTCGTGGCACTCGGCCGCCTCGAACGCGTGCGGCGCCTGGAGGACGAGAAAGCCGCGCTGGAACGCCAGAGCGTCACGGACTTCAAGACCGGCACGTTCAACGACCGCTACTTCCACCGCAGATTGCGCGAGGAGTTCGCGCGCGCCCGACGTCATCGCCAAGCGATCTCGTGCGTGATGCTCGACTTCGACAACTTCAAAGAGATCAACGACAACTTCGACCACGCCTTCGGCGACTTCGTGCTGCTGGCGTTCGCGAAGAAGTTGCGCGCGGTGATCCGCGACATCGACATCCCGGCTCGCCTCGGCGGCGACGAGTTCGCGCTGCTGTTGCCGAGCACTGGGCTCGATCAGGCCGTCCGCATCGCCGAGCGCATCCGTCGGATCGTCGGCGAATACCTGTTCGAGCACGACGGCAGTTCGACCACCGTGTCGCTGTCCATCGGCATCAGCACCTTCGACGGCATCGAGGAGTCCTCGCCCGAGGAGTTCTTGCGCCGCTCCGACGCCGCGCTGCTCGAAGCCAAGCGCCGCGGCCGCAATCGCGTCGTGCTGTACCCGCAGATCGCCGGGAACTCCGACGAGTCGAGCCGCTCGGCCGAGGATTGAACCGTTCGGCGCCCGCCTGCGCGCCGGGTGTTGTGACGCCGCGGTAGCCCGCACCACGTTCCGTGCCTATCCTGCGCGGTTTCGCACCGTCGCAGGAACGAGCCGATGTCGCCGACCGCCAAGCCCTACCCCGAAGTCGCGCCGCAGCCGAACTTCCCGGAGATCGAGCAGCGCATCCTTCGGTACTGGCAGGAACAGCAGTTGTTCCAGCGCTCCGTCGATGGCCGTCCAACCGGCGAACACGGCGCGAACGAATACGTGTTCTACGACGGTCCGCCGTTCGCGAACGGCCTGCCCCACTACGGCCACCTCGTCACCGGCTTCGTCAAGGACGTGGTGCCGCGCTACTTCACGATGAAGGGGCGACGCGTCGAGCGCCGCTTCGGTTGGGACTGCCACGGCCTGCCCGCCGAGATGGCGGCCGAGAAGGACCTCGACATCCGCGGTCGGCTGGCGATCCTCGAGTACGGCATCGGCAAGTTCAACGACTACTGCAAGACGTCGGTCCTGAAGTACACGCACGAGTGGGAACGCACCGTCACGCGCCAAGCGCGCTGGGTCGACTTCAAGCGCGACTACAAGACGATGGACGTCTCCTACATGGAGAGCGTCCTGTGGGCGTTCAAGACGCTGCACGCGAAGGGGTTGATCTACGAAGGCATGCGCGTGCTGCCGTACTCGTGGGCCGCGGAGTCGTCGGTCTCGAACTTCGAGACGCGCATCGACAACGCGTACCGCGAACGTCAGGACCCGGCGCTGACCGTGATGTTCAAGCTCGACCCGCGCCCCGGCGATCCAGGCCCGCTGCACTTGCTGGCGTGGACGACGACGCCGTGGACCTTGCCGAGCAACCTCGCGCTCGCGGTGGGTCCGGACATCGAGTACGCGATCGTCGAACACGACGGTCGCTTCCTCGTGCTCGGCGCATCGGTGCTCGGCAAGTACGCGAAGGAGATCCCGGAACCGAAGCTCGTCGGGCGACTCACGGGTAAGGACCTCGTCGGTCGCTCGTACGAGCCGCTGTTCCCGTACTTCGCGAAGCACCGCCCCGCGTTCGTCGTGCTGGCCGGCGACTTCGTGTCGACCGAGGACGGCACCGGCGTCGTGCACATGGCGCCGGGCTTCGGCGAGGACGACCAGCGCGTCTGCGAAGCGAACGGCATCACGCTCGTCTGCCCCGTCGACCATCGCGGTCGGTTCACCAGCGAAGTGCAAGACTACGAAGGCCAGCTCGTGTTCGACGCGAACAAGCCGATCATCGACGCGCTGAAGAAGCGCGGCGTCGTCGTCAAGCACGAGACCTACCTCCACAACTACCCGCACTGCTGGCGAACGGATCAGCCGCTGATCTACAAGGCCATGAGCTCGTGGTTCGTGAAGGTCTCGACGTTCAACCAGCGCATGCTCGAGTTGAACCAGCAGATCAATTGGGTGCCGAACCACGTCAAGGACGGCCAGTTCGGCAAATGGCTCGAAGGCGCGCGCGACTGGACGATCAGCCGCAATCGCTTCTGGGGCTCGCCGATCCCCGTGTGGAAGAGCGACGACCCGAAGTACCCGCGCGTCGACGTCTACGGCAGCATCGCCGAGCTCGAACGCGACTTCGGCGTGAAGGTCACGGACTTGCACCGGCCGTTCATCGACGGTCTGACGCGCAAGAACCCCGACGACCCCACCGGCAAGTCGACGATGCGGCGCGTCGAGGACGTGCTCGACTGCTGGTTCGAGTCGGGCTCGATGCCGTTCGCGCAGGTGCACTACCCGTTCGAGAACAAGCAGTGGTTCGAGGACCACTTCCCGGCCGACTTCATCGTCGAGTACATCGCGCAGACGCGCGGCTGGTTCTACACGCTGATGGTCCTCGCGACCGCGTTGTTCGACAAGCCGCCGTTCACGAACGTGATCTGTCACGGCGTCGTACTCGACGAGGACGGCGAGAAGCTCAGCAAGCGCAAGCAGAACTACCCGGCGCCCGACGAGGTCTACGACACGCACGGCGCCGACGCGCTGCGGTGGTACTTGATCTCGTCGCCGATCCTGCGCGGCAACAACCTGTCGATCGACAGCAAGGGTCGCGTGTTCGCCGACGTGATCCGGCAGGCGATCCTGCCGCTGTGGAACGCGTACGCGTTCTTCTGCATGTACGCGAACGCCGACGGCGTGAAGGCGAAGGAACGCGTCGACGCGACCGCGGTGCTCGATCGCTACGTCCTCGGCAAGACGCGGGAACTCGTCGAACAAGTCCAAGCGGCGATGGACCGCTACGACGTGCCGTCGGCTTGCCAAGCGATCCAGACGTTCACCGACGCGCTGAACAACTGGTACATCCGTCGCAGCCGTGAGCGGTTCTGGTCGAGCGAGAAGACGCAGGACAAACAAGACGCGTACGACACGCTTTACACCGTGTTGATCACGGTGCTGAAGACGTCCGCGCCGTTCTTGCCGATGATCGCGGAGGAGATCTTCCGCGGCCTCACGGGCAAGGACAGCGTGCATCTCGAGGACTGGCCGGACGTGTCCGCCTTCCCGCAGGATGCGCAGCTCGTGCGCTCGATGGACTTGGCGCGCGACGTCTGCTCGGCCGCGCTCGGCTTGCGCAAGGCGAAGAACCTGCGCGTGCGTTTGCCGCTACGCACGCTCACCGTGGCGGGCGACGGCGCGTCCGCGCTCGCGCCGTACACCTCGCTGATCGGCGACGAAGTCAACGTCAAGGACGTGGCGCTCGTCGACAGCGCCGCGGTGCTCGGCGACTTCGCCTTGGCCGTGAACGCCAAGCTGCTCGGGCCGCGACTCGGCAAGGACGTGCAGCGCGTGATCGGCGCGTCGAAGGCCGGCCGTTGGAAGTCCCTGCCCGACGGTGCGGTCGACGTCG